>JAQYVY010000017.1 GCA_030145195.1 Desulfuromonadales bacterium
GCCTCATTCGACCGCTCAAGCACATCTTTGAACGAGGTGTGGTCAAGGATATCGGCAATGGCGTTGCGAACATCCTTCATCACCAGTCGTATTCCGCATGTGGTTTCGTCCAGGCACTCTTCGCATTTTTGATAGGCGGTTTCGCTGGCACAGGGGATTGGTGCCAAGGGGCCTTCGAGCACGCGTATGGCTTTGCCCATAGTGATTTCGGCCGGGTCTTTAGCCAAAAAATACCCGCCCCCCTTACCCTTGCGACTACCTAAAATTCCGGCATTTTTTAACTGTAACAGGATGAACTCCAGGAATTTCTTTGGGATCCCCTCCTTTTCGGCTAAATCAGTGATCAGAACAGGACCTGCCCCGTAATTTCGAGACAAGGCTATAAGGGCTTGCAAGCCATATTTAGTTTTTTTCGATATCATTATCTACTAATCCTACTTTTTTTATAGAGTAATAGTCAATATGAAACTTGTCAACCCTGTTTGGCTGTTATTATATTCAAGCACTGCCGGGTCGGACCATACCAAAGCTGATACCTCACCCACCGTTGTCATTCCAAAAAAAATCTTTTTGAAATTTGCCATGATGGTTTTAGGGTCAAATGCTTATCTCTCGCAGAGACGCAGAGACGGCAGAGATATCTATACAAAAGCAGGTATGAATTATCGGGACATAATAGCTTCCCCATTGTGTCCCATGGAATTCATCTTCCCTTTGCACCTTGAGTGAACCAACAAGAACCGGCGGGGGTGCCCGCCAGCACCTTCATTTTCTTTCCTTCGCGCCTTTGCGTCTTGAGTAAACACAGCGAACGGGCGCTAAAATAGCTCTGAGTTCTGATCACATTATTCTTAAGTTGTTTTATTTCAGTGAGTTGTCTGTTATATATCAACTGTGTCTTGCAACTCCCTACTTATGTAGCTTCTGGAGGCTCCCTTGAGCTTTTTAACCAGTTTTTATGCTCTCGTAACTGCACTTTTTGCCTCATTGATTATGGTGCCGTTTTTGCGCCGTTGGGCGCTTGATCAGGGCAATGTTGATGTGCCCGATGAGCGCAAGGTGCATGATACGCCGATGCCGCGCCTCGGTGGCATTGCAATCTTCGTCTCTTTTCTTTTGTCCTCCCTGGTCTATGCGCCGATGACCCACGCGGTGCGCGGGATCCTGGTCGGTTCTTTGATCGTTTTTGTGACCGGCCTTGCCGACGACCTGAATGGCTTGTCGGCCAAGCATAAGTTTTTTGGACAGATCTTGGCTTGCGTGGCGACCATTGTGATCGGTCGGGTGTATTTGCGCGATTTTGGCAACCTGCTGGGGTTTGGCGAGTTTCATCTGTCGGTGTGGATTGGGGTGCCTTTTACCGTGTTTGCGGTGGTCGGCGTGATTAACGCCATCAACCTGATCGACGGTTTGGATGGCCTTGCTGGCGGGGTGTCGGTCATCGCTTTTACTGTTTTCGCTGCTCTCGGTTATCTGGAAGGCGATCTGATTACTACCTTTTTCTCGGTCGCCGCGTTGGGGGCGGTGCTCGGTTTTTTGAAATACAACTTTTATCCCGCGCGCATCTTTATGGGGGATGCCGGGAGCCTGACTCTTGGCTTTCTCCTGGGGTTTCTGGCTCTCCACCTGTTGCAGAGCCCCGGCTCCTCGTTAGACCCGATGGTGCCGGTGCTGGTGCTGGGGCTACCGATCCTGGATACCTTGTGGGTGATGACCCGCCGGGTTTTGTCGGGAGTCAGCCCGTTTATCGCCGACCGGACCCATCTTCATCACAAGTTCCTCGATCTCGGTTTTGAGCATCGTTTCACCGTGATCCTGATCTACGGCATTTCGGTGTTCTGGGGCTGTTCTGCCATTCTGATGCGATCCTTGCCAGAATATCTACTGCTGATCTTTTACCTGACGACGGCGTTGACGTTTTATCTGCTTTTGCGTCATCTGTTGCAACATCCAGAACGTTATACCTTTTTGCGAAGAGATAGCGATACTGAGGTGCGGCATTCGAAAACCTATGAATGGTTGAGTGCCCTGGCTGAAAAGCTGATGCCGATCATGTACTTGCTGCTCAGCTGTTATTTTATCCTCTCAATCTACTCAATGACCCAACAGAATACAGTGCCGTGGCAGATTGCCGGGGTCTTGTTTTGTTTTGGTCTGATGCTGAAATTTTCGATCCGCACGCAAAGTCGCCAGTTTCTAATGTTGATCGTATATGCCGCTCTCGGGATTGCCGCCAATGAAGTCTGGCAGACCAGCGGTGAACTCATAATCGGCCTGAGCTTTAAGCGCCTTGGAGATGTATTGCTGATTATGGCTGGAGCGCTGGCCGCGATCAAAATATTCTTCTCCAAACCAGGTGAATTGTTTCTCACTACGATCGATTTTCTGACCCTGGCGGTTTGTGCCATTCTGGCTGTTGCTGCGCAGAAGTCTGTCCTTGGCTACAATATTTATGGCCCGCTGATCCGGTGTATCGTTGCGATCTTTGCGGTTCGGGTCCTGGTTATTCGCGGGGATATGGTGCAGCGGAATATTGTTCGGGCGGCGTTGGTGCTACTGGCGGTGGTGCTGGTGGTCGGGTTGCGGTCGTTATGAGTGCTGGCGGACACCCCCACCGGTTCATCGGTTATTGGGACTGTCCCACAGTTAAGGGACTGTCCCTTGGTTCGAAGATTTAATGGAAGAATTAATTCCTGGGACACAATGAGAAAGCTATTATGTCCCGATAATTAATTACCCTTTGTCGTAAACCTTGCTTCTGTGACCAACCATCAAAACCAACACCAGGATTTTTTCGTCCTGAATCTCACAGATAAGCCGGTATGAGCCAACTCGATATTTCCAGCGTCCAGCCAGCTCTTTTCTTAATGGCGCACCATAGCGTCGCGGATCTTCTTCGGTACAAATCCTCTCCCGCAGGTAACGCACAATTTCAGACTGAACCTGGTGATCAAGCTTGGCCAATTGCTTTTTTGCGGTATTGGTAATTTCAATCCGCCAGACCAAGTTCCTGCTCCAGTTCGTCCAGGGTGAAAGTTTGTTCCTTCCCGGTTTCGACGCGCTTCAGAATTTCGTCGGAAAGGTAGGCTGCTTCAAGGTCGTCGAGATGCTCCATGATGGCCTCGCGGGCATAAAATGATTTTGAGCGTCCAGACCTTTTTGCAAGGGCTTCCAGGCGGCGTTCGATATCTTCAGGTAAACGTAGTGCGAGCATGATGACCTCCTTTGCTATACATGTATAGTATCTGACAATACGTTTGTTCTCAACTGCTTTTTGTTAAAATGTGTCAAGGGTCAGGTGTTTACTTTTAACCAAAGGTCAAAGGCTTGCCTCTCGCAGAGACGCAGAGACGGCAGAGAGGTCAAAGGCAAAAGCTGAAAAGCTTGGGTCTTTTGGTATAACCTGAGGCTTATTTTGATACTTTTTATGTCGGGGCCAATTCGGTGAGAAACTGGGTCAACCCCCAGGCCCTTCGCGGGGATGGAGTGAGGGCTGCGAGGTTTTTTTTTGTAGTGATATCGATCGCCTCATATGTTAAAAAAAGAGGTTATCTTGTATTGACTCAGCGGAATATTTTTAACCTTGCCACTTTTAGCTGTTTTTGAAGGGAATATTTATGTCAAAAGTTGCTTTGATCACCGGTGTGACCGGTCAGGACGGTGCTTACCTCGCCGAATTTTTGTTGAAGAAAGATTATATCGTTCATGGCATTAAACGCCGGGCGTCGCTCTTCAACACCGACCGTATTGATCACCTGTATCAAGACCCACATATCGAACATCGCAACTTCATCCTGCACTATGGTGATCTCACTGATGCGACCAACCTGATCCGGATTATTCAGGAAGTTCAGCCGGATGAGATCTATAACCTGGCGGCGCAGAGCCATGTCATGGTTTCTTTCGAGACACCGGAATATACCGCTAACTCTGACGCTCTGGGGACGCTGCGTATTCTCGAGGCGATCCGTATCCTTGGCCTGGAGAAGAAGACCCGGTTTTATCAGGCTTCGACTTCGGAGCTGTACGGTAAGGTTCAGGAAACCCCGCAAAAAGAGACAACTCCTTTCTACCCGCGTTCACCTTACGGTGTGGCCAAGCTCTATGCCTACTGGATCACCGTCAATTATCGTGAGGCTTACGGTTATTTTGCCTGCAATGGCATTTTGTTCAACCATGAATCGCCGATTCGCGGCGAGACCTTTGTCACCCGCAAGATCACCCGGGCGGTGGCGCGGATGGCTCTCGGATTGCAGCAGTGCCTCTTTCTCGGCAACCTTGATGCCAAGCGCGACTGGGGGCATGCCCGCGATTATGTGGAAGCCCAGTGGCTGATGCTGCAACAGGATGAGCCGGAGGATTTCGTGATTGCGACTGGCAAACAGTACAGCGTTCGGCAGATGGTGGAAGCTGCTGCTCGCGAACTCGGAATCTCCCTGCGTTGGGAAGGTACGGGCCAGGATGAAAAAGGTCTCGTTGAGTCTGTTGACCCAGCGTGCCTTGATCAGCCTTCAGCATTGAAGCCCGGTGACGTGGTGGTTCAGATCGATTCCCGTTACTTCCGGCCAGCGGAGGTGGAAACCCTGCTGGGTGATCCGACCAAGGCCAAGGAAAAGCTCGGTTGGGAGACCAAAATATCCTTTGAAGAACTGGTCAGTGAGATGGTGCGAACCGACCTTGCGGCTGCGAAAAGGGATGAATTGGTTAAAGAACACGGCTATCAGACGTTTGATTATCACGAGTAGGGGGTGTTGGATTTTTGAGTGAGGAGTGCTGGATTTCAATATGAAGAGTGACTCAAAAATATTTGTTGCTGGCTCAAAGGGTCTGGTCGGATCGGCGATTGTGCGGCGGTTGAAGGCAGGGGGGTATGTCAATCTCATCACTCCTGAGATCGATGAACTGGATTTGACCTCGCAAGCGGCGGTGAAGGCTTTTTTTGCAGCCGAGCAGCCGGAATATGTAGTGCTGGCTGCGGCCATGGTCGGTGGGATTCACGCCAACAATACCTACCCGGCGGATTTCATTCATATCAACCTGGCGATTCAGAATAATGTCATCCACCAGGCGTATGTGGCCGGGGTCAAGCGGCTGCTCTTTCTCGGCTCTTCTTGTATCTACCCCAAACAAGCACCACAACCGATGAGTGAAGACTGCCTCCTGACCGGACTGCTGGAGCCGACCAACGCGCCTTACGCCATCGCCAAGATTGCCGGGTTGAAGATGTGTGAGGCGTATAACCGACAGTACGGCACCCAGTTTGTTGCCGTGATGCCGACTAATCTGTATGGCCCGGGGGATAATTTTCACCCCGAAAACTCCCATGTTCTGCCAGCGCTGGTACGCCGTTTTCATGAAGCGAAGAGGGCGCACCAGCACTTACCAGACAACAACGTCGTCATCTGGGGCACCGGCACGCCGAAGCGTGAATTCCTCTACGTTGATGATATGGCAGCGGGTTGCGTGTTTGTGCTGGAACTTGATGATGCGACCTTGCAGCAAAAATTACTGAATTATCCAGAGCCCTGTTTTGTCAACCTGGGCACCGGCGTCGATGTGACCATTCGTGAGCTGGCCGAGACGGTCAAAGCGGTGGTCGGGTTTGAGGGTGGGTTGGTTTTCGATGACAGCAAGCCTGATGGCACCATGCGCAAATTACTTGATGTGTCGCGGGCCAAGGCACTTGGTTGGGAAGCGAAGATTGCATTGCGCGAGGGCATTGAGAAGACCTATGCCTGGTTCCTGGAGAACGAAGGAAAAATCCGACAATGAAAATAACTCCTGTCGTTCTCTCCGGTGGTGCCGGAACCCGGCTCTGGCCTTTGTCTCGTGAGCTTTATCCAAAGCAGCTTCTGGCGTTGGTTGGTGATCGGACCATGTTGCAGGAGACAGTTCTGCGTCTCGACGGATTATCTGACCTGAGTGCACCGTTGGTCGTCTGCAACGAGGCTCACCGTTTTCTGGTGGCCGAACAGTTGCGCCAGGCGGATCAGGCGGCCGGTGCGGTGATCCTTGAACCGGTTGGCCGGAATACCGCGCCGGCGGTTGCGATCGCGGCCCTGCAGGCCACTGACAACGGCGAGGACTCGTTGTTGCTGGTGCTCCCGGCGGATCATGTGATTCGTGACGCTAAAGCTCTCTGTGCGACGATCACGGCGGGGATTCCTGCCGCTGTCGATGGGGCGCTTCTGACCTTCGGGATAGTGCCAACAGCTCCGGAGACGGGGTACGGCTATATCCGTGCCGAGCAGTCCACGCCACGCACTCCTTATCAGGTCAACGCTTTTGTTGAAAAACCGGATCTGGCCACGGCCGAAAAATACCTCGAGTCGGGGGACTACTACTGGAACAGCGGGATGTTTCTCTTCAAAGCCTCTGCCTACCTAAAGGAACTGGAGCAGTATTCGCCAGAGATGTTGTCGGCCTGTCGAAAGGCCTGGCAGGGGCGGGTGGCGGATCTTGACTTTACCCGGCTTGATGCCGAGGCGTTCGCTGCTTGTCCTTCTGACTCTATCGACTATGCGGTCATGGAGAAAACCGGGCTGGCTGTGGTGCTGCCGCTTGATGCCGGCTGGAGTGATGTTGGTTCCTGGGCGGCGCTCTGGGAGGTCGGTGAGGCTGACGCAATTGGCAATGTTTGTTACGGTGATGTGATCAACGTCGACGGCTCTAATAGTTATATTTACGCCGGATCGCGCCTGGTAGCTGGCGTCGGCCTGACTGACATGGTCGTGGTTGAAACCGCTGATGCGGTTTTGGTTGCGGCCAAAGACCAGGTTCAGGACGTCAAGAAAGTTGTCGAGCTGCTTAAGTTGAAGGGCCGTGACGAGCGGCTGCTGCATCGGCGGGTTAGTCGGCCCTGGGGTGCTTATGAAGAGCTGGACGCCGGCGAAGGTTTTTTGGTTAAACGAATCACGGTTAATCCGGGTTCCAGCCTCTCGTTGCAGCGGCACAATTATCGCGCCGAACACTGGGTTGTGGTTCGGGGCTCTGCGCTGGTTCTCTGCGGCAATGTGACTCAGGATCTGGAAGCGAACCAGTCGCTCTATATTCCGATCGGTGAAAAGCATCGTTTGGAGAATCCGGGAGCAGATATCCTGGAGATTGTTGAGGTACAGACTGGCAGCACACTGAGTGAAGACGATATCGAACGGTTTGATGATCAGTATGGGCGATAAAGAGTAGTGCTGAGTACTTTAAACTTTGAGAGGCATTTTAACGCCCGTTCGCTTTGCTCACTTAAGACGCAAAGGCGCAAAGAAAGCTTTGGAAGAATGGGATAAATTAAGATTTCTTTTGTTGCTTGCCCCTTTGAATCTTTTTGTAAACCTTTTTAGAGGTCCTAGAATGCGAGTTCTTTGTTTGGGTGCTTTTCTTTGCGTCTTTGCGCCTTTGCGTTAACTCTTTTGCATTGTCAGACCTTGATTGGTTTCTCTGCTGTCTCTGCGTGCTTGAGTGAATGCAATGAACGGGCGAGAGGATGATTCTAAGGTCAAAGGTTTGCCTCTTGCTGTGACGCACGATCTGACAAAGGCTGGAATTGCATATGAAGATAACCTGTTTCAAGGCGTATGATATTCGCGGACGGATCCCGGATCAGTTGAATGAGGACGTGGCTTACCGTATTGGTCGCGCTTTTGCGCAGATCCTTAAGCCTGAGCGGGTGGTGGTGGGTCAGGATGTGCGACCGACCAGTCCGGCGTTGACAGCGGCACTGGTTCGCGGTTTGACTGAAGGCGGCGCGGGTGTCCTCGACATCGGCCTGTGCGGGACGGAGGAAGTCTACTTTGCCACCTCGCATGCGCGGGCCGATGGTGGCATCATGGTGACAGCTAGCCATAACCCGGCTGATTATAACGGCATGAAGCTGGTGCGAGAAGAGAGCAAGCCGATCAGCGGCGACAGCGGCCTGGATGAGATCCGGGTGCTGGCAGAGATCGGCAATTTTGAGCCGGTGGCTGTCTGCGGCAAGGTTGAAACCTATGAACACCGGGGCCCTTATATCCGACACCTGTTGAGCTATGTTGACCTCTCCGTTCTGACCCCTTTCAAGGTGGTGGTGAATGCTGGCAACGGCTGCGCCGGACCGCTGCTTGATCTGCTTGAAAAGCAGCTGCCGCTGGAGATCATCAAAATCTGCAATGAACCGGACGGGACCTTCCCCAACGGCATTCCCAATCCCCTCCTGCCCGAGAATCGCGGCATTACGCGCGATGCGGTGCTGCAACATGGTGCCGGTCTTGGTATCGCCTGGGATGGCGATTTCGACCGTTGTTTCTTCTTCAATGAAGAGGGTGAGTTTATCGAGGGCTACTATCTGGTCGGTCTGCTCGCCGAAGCCTTTTTGGCCAAAAATCCAGGCGGGAAGATTATTCACGATCCACGTCTGACCTGGAATACCATCGACATCGTTGAACAGGCCGGCGGCACGCCGATCATGAGCAAGACCGGACATGCTTTTATCAAAGAGCGGATGCGCACCGAGGATGCGGTTTATGGCGGAGAGATGAGCGCTCATCATTATTTCCGGGACTTCTTCTACTGCGACAGCGGCATGATCCCCTGGCTGCTGGTGATCGAGTTGATGTGTCGCCAGCGTAAACTGCTCTCTCAACTGGTCGGTGAAAGGATGCGAAAATTCCCCGCCAGCGGCGAAATCAATCGGACTCTGACTGATCCCGAAGCGGCGATCGCTGCTATTGAAAAGGCTTATGCTAGTGATGATGCCTGCATTGATCGCACTGACGGGCTGTCAATCGACTACCCGGAGTGGCGTTTTAACCTGCGGATGTCGAACACCGAGCCGGTGGTTCGTCTCAATGTCGAGTCGAAGGGTGACGAGGCTTTGATGCGGGCTAAGACGGCTGAGCTGTTGGAGCTCCTTGCTGAGTTCGCTGATGAGTGAGCGCTGCGGCCAGGATTCGAAAGACGCAGTGGGTGAACCTTTTATCTTTAATAGATGGTTTTCTTTGCGTCTTTGCGTTAAATGTTTATCGCCTTGGCTTAGGTTGTAGGCCCGATGTTTAATGAACAGTTAAACTCACGACACACCACGCGTTATGCGTTGCGAGGTTAAAATGACTCCTGACACTTCACCCCTCACCCCTCACGCCCAACCACCAAAACGAGTTCTGGTGACTGGCGCTGCCGGTTTCATCGGCTTCCATCTCGCCCAGCGGCTACTCGCTCGCGGCGACACGGTGATCGGCCTTGATAACCTCAACGACTACTATGATGTAACGCTTAAACAAGCACGCCTCAAGTTGCTGACAGATAAAGAGAACTTTGTGTTTGTGAAGGGCGATCTGGCTGATCGTGCCGGGATGGAAAAGCTCTTTGTTGAGCATCAGTTTGATGCGGTTGTCAACCTGGCGGCGCAGGCCGGCGTTCGCTATTCTCTGACCAATCCTCACGCCTATATGGATGCGAACCTGGTTGGTTTCTTAAACATTCTCGAGGGCTGCCGGCATCAGCAGGTCAAGCATCTGGCTTACGCCTCATCATCTTCAGTCTATGGCTCCAATACTGCAATGCCGTTTTCAATTCATCACAACATTGACCACCCGGTTTCGCTTTATGCCGCGAGCAAGAAAGCCAACGAGCTGATGGCGCACACCTATGCCCATCTTTACAACCTGCCTTGTACCGGGCTGCGCTTTTTCACGGTTTACGGGCCGTGGGGGCGTCCCGACATGGCGCTGTTCCTTTTCACCAAGGCGATTCTGGCCGGTGAACCGATCGATGTCTTTAATCATGGCAAGATGCGGCGTGATTTTACCTATGTTGACGATATTGTCGAAGGTGTGATCCGCGTCACCGATCAACCCGCGCAGCCGAATCCCGATTGGTCGAGCGACCAGCCTGACCCCGGCACCAGTTCCGCGCCTTATCGGGTTTACAATATCGGCAACAATAACCCGGTGGAGTTGATGCATCTGATCAGCGTTCTCGAAGATGCGCTTGGCAAGAAGGCTGAGAAGAACATGCTGCCGATTCAGCCTGGTGATGTTCCTGCGACCTGGGCCGATGTCGATGACCTGATTCAGGATGTCGGGTTCAAGCCGGAAACTTCGATTGAGACAGGGGTGCAGAACTTCGTCAGCTGGTACAAAAATTATTATTCGTGCTGATGAAATCTGTAAATAATATTCAACGCAAAGACGCAAAGATGCTAAGAAAAGCAATAATAGACCCACAGATAAAACATCACAGTTAAACCGTTTTTATTCTATATCTTTACCTTAGCGTCTTTGCGCCTTTGCGTTAAGATTTCGTTTTTCAAAAAAGGGATAAAAGGCCGATGCCAACTCATCGCTCATCGCTTATCACTCAGAACTCCTGCGCCCGTCGCGTTTTAGTGACCGGTGGCGCGGGCTACATCGGTTCTCACGTGGTTCTCGCTCTTGGTGAAGCGGGATACCAGGTGTTGACCTACGATAACCTTTCGACCGGCAACCGGGACGCGGTGCTGCACGGTGAGCTGGTGGTGGGAGATCTGGCGGACAAACCGTTGCTGGCACAGACAATCGCTGACTTCCAGCCTGATGCGGTGATGCACTTTGCTGCTTCGATAGAGGTGGGTGAGAGCGTGAATAAACCGCTCAAGTATTATCGCAACAACTCGGTGCATGCCCTGAATTTGCTTGAGGCGGTGCGTGAGGCCGGAGTCAACCGGCTCATCTTCTCGTCAACAGCGGCGGTTTATGGCAACCCACTGGAGTTGCCGGTGACCGAGGACACCTTGCTGGCACCAATCAATCCCTACGGGGCCTCGAAGATGATGTCGGAGCGGTTCCTGGCAGACTTGGCGCAGGCGGATGAGGCTTTTGAGTACGTGGCGCTGCGCTACTTTAACGTCGCCGGGGCTGATCCGCAGAGCCGTCTTGGTCAGGACTACGCCAACCCGACTCATTTGATCACCCGTGCTCTGAAAACAGCGTTGGGAATTTTCCCCAAACTACAGGTTTTTGGAACGGATTACCCAACGGCTGACGGAACCTGCATTCGTGATTATATTCACATCTCTGATTTGGCCCAGGCGCACCTTGATGCTCTGACTTATCTTTTGAACGATGGTACAAGTCAGATCTTTAACTGCGGTTACGGTCATGGTTTCTCGGTCCGCGAGGTCGTGTCGATGGCCAGGCAGGTTTCCGGGATTGATTTCATCGTCGAAGAAACTGATCGCCGAGAAGGTGATCCGGCGGAGCTGATTGCTGCCAATGCGCAGATTCGACGGGAGCTTGGTTGGCAGCCGCAGCATGATGATCTGGAATTTATCTTGCGCACGGCTTGGGATTGGGAGTTGAAGTTGAGTAAAGGGAGGAATTAATTCCTGGGACACAATGGGAAAGCTATTATGTCCCGATAATTAATTACCCATAACTAGAGAATAATCTACGGAGTTTTTCATGAAGTTAGCAGTTGTTGGTACCGGATACGTCGGCCTGGTCACCGGGGCCTGTTTTGCTGAGATGGGTCACAGTGTGACTTGTGTTGATATTGATGCCGAAAAGGTTTCCAAACTCAAAGAAGGTTGGATGCCAATCTATGAGCCGGGCTTGAAGCCGATCGTGCTGCGGAATTTTGAGGAAGAGCGTTTGCTCTTTACCACCTCACTGGCAGAAGCCATGGCTGATGCGCAGATTGTCTTTATTGCGGTTGGTACCCCGCCTGGGGAGGACGGTTCTGCTGATCTGCAGCATGTTCTGGCTGTGGCGCGGGAAATCGGTGACAACCTGTCTGAGTATACCGTTGTGGTAACCAAATCGACTGTACCGGTCGGTACGGCTGATAAAGTTCGTGTTGCCGTTGGCAGCCAATTAGCGCTGCGTGGCGCTGATGTCGCGTTCGATGTGGTGAGTAATCCTGAGTTCCTCAAAGAGGGTGCTGCTGTTGAGGATTTCATGAAGCCGGATCGGATTGTGGTTGGCGTCGATGCCGACCGGTCGCGGGACGTGATGCGCGAGCTGTACAAGGATTTCAGCCGGAACCATGATCGCATCATCTTTATGGGCATCAGGGACGCTGAGATGACCAAGTATGCAGGCAATGCCATGCTGGCCACTAAAATCTCTTTTATGAACGAAATCGCTAACTTGTGTGACCGGTTAGGGGTTGACGTTGAAAACGTGCGGCTGGGTATCGGCTCTGACAGCCGAATCGGTTATTCCTTTATCTATCCCGGTTGCGGGTATGGCGGCTCATGCTTTCCGAAAGATGTCCGCGCCCTGATTCACGCTGCCGGAGAAAATGGCTATGATACCAAGGTGTTGCAGGCTGTTCATGAGCGTAATGAAGATCAGAAGCACGTCTTGTTCCGCAAAATCGTTAAGCGTTTTGGTGAGGATCTCTCTGGTTTGACTTTCGGTCTTTGGGGCCTGGCGTTCAAGCCCGGAACCGATGACGTTCGTGAATCCCCGGCGCTGGTGCTGCTCAATGCGTTGGTTGCCGCTGGCGCCAAAATCCGTGCTTATGATCCCGAGGCGATAGACGCTGCTCGGGTAGAACTTCCCGACTCCTGGCTTGAGGACGGTACTGTAACGATGGTCAGACATCAGTACGAGGCGCTTGAGGGTGCCGATGCCCTGGCTCTGGTCACAGAATGGAAGCCGTTCCGGCATCCTGATTTCCGTGCCATGCACGAGATGATGCAGCAAGCGATCATTTTCGATGGACGTAATCAGTACGATCCGTACAGTCTGAAAGAGTCTGGTTTTGAGTATTTTGGTATTGGCAGAAGTTGATGGGAAGGGCTACGATCATGCTAACTATTCATTTTTCCTTGTAAAATTAAGCTCATCCCGTATAATTAGCGTGTTTTAAAATGCGATGTATTCGTGCGTGGTAAAAGGTTAACGCAAAGGTGCAAAGGAAAGTAACCAAGACGCAAAGGGTCAGTCTTTAGTGCCTTGGAATGATTTTTTTTGCGACTTTATTCACCCCTTGGCAACTTTGCGTTATTTGTGTCCTTTGGATTTTAGCCCCAAGAAAGTCCAGAGAAGTTGCAAGGGAGGCTTTGATGATCACATTTGTCTCGAGAGTGGTTCTGTTGTTGGTTGCCTTGAGTCTGGTTGCTGGTGGCAGCGCCCTGGCTGAAAATCGAATGGCGTCCTTCACTCTAACGCCGATGGTTGGGTATCACAAGATTGACGGTGGACTTAATCTTGATGATGGCATGTCTTTCGGGCTCGCCGCTGGCTACAATATCACCAAAAACTGGACGATCGAAGCCGATTTTCGTTACACACCCACAGAGACAGACACCACCAATTCCGTGGATGTTGATGTTTTGACCCTTGGTTTAGGTGGGCTTTATCATTTCAGGCCGGCCGAAGTTCTCAACCCTTATCTTTCCTTTGGCGTTGGCGGCCTTGTTTACGATTTTTCCAAACCGTCCAATAGTGATGAAGATTACATGGGCTATTATGGTGGCGGTTTCAAGTATGCCATCACTGATCAGACGGCCCTGCGTTTTGATCTCCGTCATATCCTCGATTCCCGCAATGACAAAGACTTTTCCAATAATGCTGATAAATCGACCCGCCATCACCTGCAGGCGATGATCGGTCTGACCTTCCAGTTGAGCGGTTACACCAGTATGCCGCTTCGGGAGAAACGGATTGCTGCAGCACTTCATGATAAAAAACCTGTCGTGGTTCCAACGGACAGTGATCATGACGGCGTCTTCAATGCGTTGGACATGTGCCCCGGTACGGCTCCCGGCGTACGGGTCGATGTTAAGGGTTGTCCTGCTGATACGGATTATGACGGCGTTCTCGATTATCAGGATGCTTGCGTCGATACACCCCAGGGTACCTCTGTGGATTCCGCTGGTTGCGTGCAGCAGGTCGCTGCTGCGGAGGTTGTTGCAGCAGAGCCTGTTGAGGTTGATTCTCTGACTTTGAATGTCCTGTTCGGCTTCGACAAGGATCAGGTGACGCCTTTTCACTACAGCGAACTCAACAAGGCCGTTGAATTTATCAATAAGTACCCGCACTACCAGGTTGTCGTTGAAGGTCACACTGACAACCGGGGCGAGGCAGAGTACAACAAGTCGTTGTCCCAACGTCGTGCCAACAGTATTCGTCAGGTTCTGGTTGAAAAGTATGGCGTTGTAGCAGAGCGTATTTCGGCTTCTGGTTATGGTCAGGAACAACCTTTGACTGGAAATGAAACGGACGAAGCAAGAATGCAGAATCGCCGAGTTGAAATCAGTATTCGTCCCTGAGTTATTGAGGGTTGAGGGCTGAGTTTGTTGTCGGATGGTTGTAAGTTATAAGTAACAGGAGTTTGTTTTGGTCAAAAATCTCAAGCTTGGGGAAATTCTTAAACTGGCCGGGATTATTGACGATTTTCAGTTGAATTCGGCTCTCTCGTATCAGCGGCACTGGGGCGGTCGGTTTGGTGAGTCGTTGATAAAACTTGGTTATCTGACTGAAGCGAAACTACAGAGTTTTTTGTCCAAGCAGTTTGACCTGCCGCAGATTGAACTGTTCGGGCGCAAGATCTCCGAAGATGTGCTGGCTTACATTTCGTTAGAAAAGGCCCGAGAATTTCATGTGATCCCGGTTGAACGACGGGAAATTAGTGGTACTATGCACTTGGTTGTTGCGATGACCGATCCGACCAATCTAATGGTTATCGATTCAATGCAGTTCATGACTGGTTGTCGGATTAAACCTGCCCTGGCTTCAGCTGAAGCGATCGGTGCGGCCATCGAAAGTTGCTATGGTGTTGAGACTGACCAACAGGAGGAACTTGACCTGGCGTTGGAAGACCTTGCGCCACCTCCGGTAGCAACGAAAAAGGCTCCGCCAGTTAGCTCTTCTTTGGCGGTCTCGCCATCGGCGTTGAAGCGTTTGGAAGAGCGTTATGAAAACCTGGTAAGTCTTCTGCTTGATCGTGGTGTCCTCAATCATAAGGATCTGGATGAGTTGATGTAACTCAACTCTGATTAACTCATGTCTGCATTTTTTCGTGAAGTTCTCTGGCAACGTCTCAGACACAACAAAATGGCTATGTCCGGGGTCGTAATCGTTCTGACGATGTTTGCCCTGGCGTTATTTGCGCCTTTTATCGGCCGCGACCCAGGGGCGATTGATATCGCCAATCGCTTGCAACCTCCTGGCTTCAGCTATCCTTTCGGCACCGATGATCTCGGCCGCGATGTGCTGGTTCGAATCCTCTATGGGTCTCGTATCTCCTTGCTGGTTGGTTTTGTCGCCGTCGGCATCTCGACTTTTATCGGTATTCTGCTCGGGGCTGTGGCCGGTTATTACGGTCGGTGGGTCGATGCCCTGATTATGCGGTTTGTTGACATCATGCTCTGCTTCCCGGCTTTTTTTCTGATTTTGGCCGTGATTGCTTTTCTTGAGCCCTCAATCTGGAACATCATGATTATTATCGGTCTGACCAGTTGGATGGGAGTGACCCGCCTGGTGCGCGCCGAGTTTTTATCGCTAAGAGAACGAGACTTTGTGGTAGCCGCAAAAGCCATGGGCGCACAGGATGCGCGAATCATCTTTCGGCATATCTTGCCCAACGCTCTTTCGCCAATTCTGGTCTCTGCGACCCTGGGTGTCGCCGGAGCGATTCTCACCGAAAGCGCGCTTTCCTTCCTCGGTATTGGCGTTCAACCGCCGACCCCTTCCTGGGGCAATATGCTGATTGCCGGTAAGCAGACGCTCGGCACTGCCTGGTGGCTTTCGGTCTTCCCCGGTATGGCCATTTTGGTGACCGTGCTCGGATATAATCTGCTCGGCGAGGGTGTTCGCGATGCGATGGATCCGCGCATCCAAGATTGATGGTATCCTTTACAATCAAAACCAAATATATCAGCCTCTAACGCAAAGACGCAAAGACGCAAAGACGCAAAGACGCAAAGACGCAAAGAGTAAAGCCATCGTTATTAATTGGTTCCTTTGAGATCTTCTCCTCCACTTTGTGTCATTGCGTTATTCTTTTCTCTTCAGGTTTTTCCTTTATTGGTAATAAAGTTTATGACTTATGACAATGATAAATACTCTGCTGATCTGACCCCAGCCGAAGTGATCGTTGCGCGCAGTACAGCCTTCGGCCGAGCGGATTTTGGCTTTATCTTTGACTCATATCACTCCGGATCAAACTTCCGCCGCCAGTTTGATGACCGGGATGACTATATCCAGTTTGGTCGGTCGAGCCTTGGCCGGGATTTTACAATCCTGCGCTGTGATATTCTTGCCGAAGAAATTGGTGAGGTCGAATCACGGGTAGTTTTCCTGCTGGAGATGGTTGCTAACGGTGTAACGCAACAGTTTGTTGAACTGGCCTGGTTGCAGCAAGAGAACGGCTGCTGGCGGTATCATCGGGGGCAAAAGATCGCCCAGGATGAATTGCCTGAGATCCCGGAACAGCTAGGCTTTGCTGATTTCGAAAAACTGGATCCGGCGACGATCTTTTGAAACAATTTGTTGAGTTTTCTTGAAAAGGAAGAGTGGAAAAGATGCTTAACGCAAAGGCGCAAAGGCGCGAAGAAAACCCACCATGCTTTTTTATTGTTTATAGTTAAATATACGTCATTGCGTTGATAAATTACTTCCCCTGTGTTTGGGCTGTAAACCCAAAAGACAGAACCCTTAAGCTTCTATCAGTTCATCTTTGCGACTTTGCGCCTTTGCGTTAAATCATTATATGTTTTGTTTTTAAGAATGGAATCAAATGAAAGAACAGGATGGTAAAGATTTGAAGATTATTGACCAGCAGACCCTTGATGCCTTGAGTCGCGAGGCGGCGGGAGCTCCCCGACTCCGTAAAAATCTCAATATGCATGATGACTATGCCGACCCTTGCCAGCGGTTGTTCAATGCCATGGAGCCAGGGACTTATATTCGTCCTCATCGCCACACCGAACCGGCCAAGCCGGAGTGCTTTTTGGCGGTGCGTGGGCGGATGATTTTGATCACCTTCACTGATGATGGCAAGGTTGAGCAGCTTTTGCCCTTTGGTGAGGGTTGCGATACTGTTGCGATTGAAGTTCCGGCCGGAGTCTGGCATGCGGTACTCTCGCTGCAGCCCGGCAGTATCTTTTTTGAAACCAAACCTGGCCCTTATGTGGCCCTGTCGGATAAAGATTTTGCACCTTGGGCACCGCCGGAAGGGAGTGCTGATGTTGATGCTTATATGTCGCTGTTGCTTGAGCAGCTTCACACCGATTGTAGCTGACTCCCATGCCTGAACTCCCCGAAGTTGAAACCATTCGTCGCGGTATCGAACCCTTGATCAAAGACAAACAGATCCTGGGCGTGACGATCCGCAACGGGTCACTCCGCTGGCCGGTTCCCGAAGATCTGAACGAAATTCTCGCTGGACAAGTTGTGCTGGGGGTGTCCCGTCGTTCCAAGTACCTGTTGGTTGCGTTCAGCCACGGCACTTTGATCATTCATCTGGGTATGACTGGTCATTTACGGCTGATCCAACAAGAGGCCGAACGACGCAAGCATGATCATGTTGAGCTGCTCTTTACCGAGGGATCGGTTCTGGTTTTCAATGATCCCCGACGCTTCGGCTCGATACTGTGGACCGCTAACGATCCGCTTCAACATCAGCGGTTGCTCTCTCTTGGTCCAGAACCCTTCGCGAAAGAGTTTAGCGCCACCTATCTTTATGCCGTGTCAAGGCGACGTACCTCGATTGCACTCAAACCTTTTCTCATGGACGCCAAAGTTGTGGTGGGGGTGGGGAATATTTATGCCAGTGAGGCTTTGTTCAGGGCTGGGGTAGATCCGCGTAAGCCCGCCTGCCAGGTCAGCCAGGCTGCTTATGCAAAGATTGTTGCAGCGGTGCGTTCGGTGTTGGCAGAGTCCATCGCTGCCGGCGGGACGACGATCCGCGATTTTGCTGATACTGATGGCAACCCGGGTTATTTTTTTCAGGCGTTACAGGTTTATGGCCGCAGCGATCAGCCTTGTGTGACTTGTCACGAGCCGATCCGGCAGCTGCGCTTGGGACAGCGAGCGACCTATTTCTGCCCCCATTGTCAACGATAGCGAGGTTCTATGGACAACTTTACTTTCTCAATTCCCTACAGCGTTCGGGTCGTCGATATCAACTACGGCGGACATGTCGCAAACTCGGCGGTCCTGAACTTTTTTCAGGATGCCAGGATTGCCTATCTGATGAATCTTGGTGATTACTCGGAACTTGATGTCGGCAGTGGCTGCGGGATTATTCTGCAGGATGCCCGGGTTAAATACCTGGCTGAAATGTTCCTTCATGATCAACTCGAAATCGGAGTGAGAATCTCTGCTGTCAGTCGTGCCTCTTTTACCATGCAATACCGGATTGAACGTGCAGGCGTGGTGACGGCCGAAGGCGAGACGTTGTTGATCTGTCTCGATTATGAATCGCGGAAACTGCGGAGGCTCGATAAAGTGTTTCGTCAGCGGATTGTTGCGTTTGAGGGGATATAGTCTTTGTTTGGGAAAAGCAAAAAGATTATTTTAACGCAAAGGCGCAAAGACGCAGAGTAGGGCTGAAGGGAGAAGACTAGATCAAAGACTAGATCAAAGACTAGATCAAAGACTAGAGCAAAGACTAGAGCAAAGACTAGAGCAAAGACTAGAGCAAAGACTAGAGCAAAGACTAGAGCAAAGACTAGAGCAAAGACTAGAGCAAGGACTAGAGCAAGGACTAGGGTAAATCCTGCGTTTACAGATTTTTTCTTTGCGTCTCTGCGCCTTTGCGTTAAATGTTTTTAGCTTTTAAGGTCATCAGTTATAAAGAAGCGGGGCAGCTGATAAATAGCTGCCCCGCTTTTGCGTGTTACTGTTTGACCGAGTGTTTAGCCGAGGATTGCTTTTAGATCTGCTTCGGCGGTTGTGATCGGGCCGATGTTGTAGTTCTCAACCAGGAAGTTCAGCACGTTCGGAGTGATGAAGGCTGGCAGAGTGGGTCCGAGTTTGATGTTCTTGATGCCCAGATGGAGCAGGGTCAGCAGAATCGCCACCGCCTTCTGCTCGTACCAGGAGAGGATCATCGAGAGCGGCAGATCGTTGACGCCGCACTCAAAGGCATCGGCCAAGGCCAAGGCGACCTGGATGGCGCTGTAGGCGTCGTTGCACTGACCGACGTCGAGGAGACGAGGGATACCGCCGATGTCGCCCAAATCCATTTTGTTGAAACGGAACTTGCCGCACGCCAGGGTCAGAATCACGGTATCTTTCGGCGCCTGCTCAGCAAACTCGGTGTAATAGTTTCGGCCTGATTTGGCGCCGTCGCAACCGCCGACCAGGAAGAAGTGTTTGATGGCACCAGCCTTGACGCCTTCAATGACTTTATCTGCCACGCCGAGGATGGCGTTGTGGCCGAATCCGGTTAGAATCTCCTGGCCTGGATTGTCTTCAAAACTAGCACATTCTTGAGCTTTTTTGATTACCGCTGAAAAATCCCAACCTTCGACATGCTTGACGTCAGGCCATTGCACCAGACCCCAGGTAAAGAGCCGATCCTTGTAACTGTCAGCAGGTTTCTGGATACAGTTGGTGTTGAAGATGATGGCACCGGGGAACTTGGCGAACTCGCTGTGCTGGTCCTGCCAGGCGCCGCCAAAGTTGCCGACCAGATGAGCATATTTTTTCAGACCCGGATAGCCGTGGGCGGGGAGCATTTCGCCGTGGGTGTAGATGTTGACGCCGGTTCCCTCGGTCTGCTTGAGCAGTTCTTCGAGGAACTTCAGGTCGTGGCCCGAGACCAGGATGGCCTTGCCCGCTTTGGTGCCGAGTTGGACCGGAGTGGGGACCGGGTGGCCGTAGGCTTCAACATGGGCCTGGTTGAGCAGTTCCATGGTGACGTAGTTGATCCGACCGGCTTCCATCGCCATACCGACACAATCCATCAGCCCGAGGCTGTCATCGAGTTGTGCCGCCAGGGCCTTATGGGTGAAAGCGTAGATCTCGTCTGATTCCTTACCGAGGATGCGAGCATGGTCAGCGTAGGCCGCATAGCCCTTGATCCCGTAAGTGATGATCTCACGTACAGAGTGGATGTCAGCATCGACATTGAAGTCTTTGACACCATGCAACGCGCCCAGCTTGACCTGCTCATCGATTGATGCGGGTAAGTCCCAGTCCTGAGCGGCGGCTGGAACGGTAGCGTCGTAAGCGCCGCAGAGTTGTTTGGCCTTGCCACGCAGGCGCACTCCTTCGGCAACAAACTTGGAGACCTCAGCAGCATCGAAGTCGACGTTGGTGACGGTGGTGAAGAGACCGTCAATCATGAAACGGTCGATTTCCTGATCCTTGGCACCCTTCTCGCGAGCCTTGTCGGCCCAGAAGGCAATGCCCTTCATGGTGTAGACCAGTAGGTCCTGAAGCGCTGCGACCTCAGGTTGCTTGCCACAGACGCCGATTGCGGTACAGCCAGTTCCTTTAGATGCTTGCTCACACTGGTAACAGAACATTGACATAATTGATAATCTCCTTATTGGGTTGCTATGTTTGAGGTTAACTGACGAAGGTTAAAAGGTAGAAAAAACTTTAACAGGTTTTTCACATTTATCATCCTCATTGTCGCTAATGATTTGGTATACTTAGACTTGTGTTGTCGTGATGTTGAAGTTACTTTACTCGTTAACAGTGTTGATTTACTTTGACGAGGGTCAAGAAATACAAATAGAGGCTGGCGAACGGAGACTGCGCTCAGGAGATTATTGACCAATCTGCAGCTTTCAAGGTCTCACTTCTAGCAGCCTGTCGGACTATCAATGAACTGGCTGCAAATTCGCCTGTTTGGCCCATATCTCAGCTCCTTTTCGATCAATAGCTACGGCTATTACTCTCAAATGAGCTAAAATCTGGTCTCAAACATTCAAGTTTTCGCTTCAGCCCTGATAGTCCGACAGGCTGATAGGGTTTTTATGAAGTATTGGTTGATGAAATCTGAACCGTCCTGTTTCTCTCTTGATGACCTGAAGAATCTGCCGCAGGGTACCGACCATTGGGATGGAGTCCGGAACTACCAGGCCCGTAACCTGCTGCGCGACGAGATCAAGGTCGGCGATGGTGTGCTCTTCTATCACAGCAACTGCCCTGAACCGGCGATTGTTGGTCTGGCGCAGGTTGTGCGTGAAGGCTATCCCGATCATACGGCTCTGGACCCGCGGGAAAAGCACTTCGACCCCAGAGCTTCAGATGACAGGCCGATCTGGTATGTGGTGGATATACAGTATCTTTGCCATCTGCCGCATCCTTTGAACCGTGATGATTTAAGACAACATCCCTTCCTCTCTGAGATGGGGGTGCTACGAAAAGGCAATCGTCTGTCGGTGCAGCCGGTGACCGAAGCACAGTGGCTGGAAGTTTTGTCGATTAATGGAATCGTGGATCCAGAAAAATAGCAATATAACCCAAAGAGGTTGGCCACTAAGACACTAAGACACGGATAAAACCTTGGCCTTTTGTTGCCGACTGCAGAAAAGCAAGGTTGCCTTTTTTTATCGTTTAATCGTTCCACTTAGCGCCTTCGTGACTTGGTGGCTAACACAACCTTGTTTGGCTAATTATTCTGAGTGCGAGGCGAGGGTTGTTTTACAGGCAGTAAGAGGCTGTCCCCGCAGTTAAAGGGACGGTCCCAGACGATAAGTTGAAAACCTAACATACATCGTTTTTCTCTGGAGAAAGAGCAATGAACAAACTGATGAAGATCCTGGGAGCCATTGTTGCTGTTGTCGTTGTGCTGGTGGTTGCGCTGGTGGCACTGGCCAGCTTTTTAATTACACCTGAGCGGGTTAAACAGACGGTTCTCCCGCTGGCCGAGGAGAACCTGAATCGCAAGGTAACTCTGGGCGACATCAAGGTCAGCCTCTTTTCCGGGATCGAAATTCATGATTTGGTGATTTATGAGCCAGAGAGTGATGAGACTTTTGTGGCTTCAGACCTGGTTCGTCTCCGGTATCAGTTGTTGCCGCTGCTCGCGATGAAGGTCGTGGTTGATGAAGTGCGACTCGAATCTCCGGAGATTCGCATCGTACGGCGGCAAAATGGTCTGTTTAACTTCAGCGACCTGATTGCCGAAGCGCAACCAGATTCTGATAAAGACAAAGCTGCTGAAGCGAAGACCGAGACTGTCGCGGCGAAGTCAGGGTCAGCCATCAGCTTGCTGGTCTCGCAGCTGAGTCTGCAGAATGGGAAATTGGTTTTTTTCGATCATGTGCTTAATAACACTGCTCCTTATCGCTACGAGCTTTCAGGCTTGCAGGTGGTGGCCAAGGGGGTGACTCTGGCGGACGAGATCCCGTTGTCAGTGCAATGCCAATTCAATGGCAGTCAGCTAAAGCTTGACGGCAAGGTCCGTCTCCAGCCGTTGTTTGGCCAATTTGAAATTGGCTTGAAAGATTTTGATGTCACCGCGTTCAAACCTTATTTTCAGGATGCTGTCCCTGGCGAACTCGGTGGCCTGAAGCTGAGCCTTGATACGAAGCTTGAAGTCAGCTTGGAACAGATAGCCGCAATTGGAACCTTGACCGCAAGCAATCTTGATCTGTTGCTTGACGCGCTGCCAGATACACCGATTGATGATGCACGTATCGGTGTCGATTTCGATGTACAGCTTGATCTCAAAGAGGGGCAGCTTGGAGTCCAGAAGCTGGCTTTTGATTACAATGGTATTGTTGCTGAAAGCTCTGGGACTGTGACGAAACTTTTTGATAAACCCGTTGTTGCTATGACAGTGTTGGTTCCAGGACTAGACATCAGGTCGGCTCTCAACGCTATCCCGCGAGCTCTGGTAAATGATTTTGCTGATCTTGATCCTGCGGGTCTGATCAAAGCCGAAGCCCGTTTGAGCGGTGGCATCGATGCTCCCGCAGCTTTGTTGCAGTCGGCAAAACTTGAGCTCGACAAGGTGCAGGCGACAACCGGTGGTCAGCGCCCCGCTTTGTCCGGACGACTGCTGTTGACCGGCGATAAACTTGTTTCAGAAAACCTGAGAGTTCAACTCGGTGACAATAGCGCCGACATTCAGCTTTCGGCTGAGAACCTGTTTGGCAAGACGGTTATTGCCACTGCTGATGTGAGTTCAAAGCGTTTCCTGCTCGATCCCTTGATGCAAGGTGCTGCCGGTGCGGAGCAGGATCAATTGAACGCCGCCGGGAGCGCGTCGGTTAAACCTGACTCAGTTGAAGAGCTCGGACCCTTTGATATCCCCCTGCAGGCCACCGGTAGCATCCGTCTCGGTGAGACGGTTTGGAAAGGGTTGGCGATTACTGATTTCGTCGCTCTTTATGAACTCAAGAACAACATCTTTACCCTCAGTCGCATGGATGGACAAGTGGCAGGAGGTTCTTTCAGTAATAGCGCCCGGATCGATCTGGGCAAGAAGGGCTTGAGCTATTCCGCTCAACTTGGAATCAAGACGATTCAGGCCGATCCCCTGATCACAGCGCTCGCTCCGAAATCCGCCGGTGCTTTATTCGGTGCCATGGATATGACATTTGCCTTAGATGGTCGTGGTACGCAATGGCAGAGTCTCAGCCGTAAGTTGTCAGGGCAGGGCGAGATGCTGCTTGCTGATGGCCGCCTCGTCAGCCCGACTCTGATCAACGGTTTGGGAGCTTTCTTGCAGCTGCCCGATCTGAATGACATTAAGTTTAAAAATTTTCAGGGTAATTTTCGTGTGAAAGATGGCAAGCTGGAGCTGGACAGCCAAATGGTCGGGACTACATTGAAACTTTACCCGAAAGGGAGTCTTGGGCTGAATGGTGATCTGAACATGGCGATCGATACCAGACTGAGCCCCGAGTTGTCCGCCAAGTTGGATCGGAAAGGGCAGGTGGCCGGATATCTTTCGGATCAGGACGGTTGGAGCCAGGTCCCGTTGTTGTTAACCGGGAGTATTGATTCGCCAAGTTTCAGGCTGGATCCCAAGGGCGTCAAAAAGCAGGCGACCAAGGCCTTAGGTCAGGAATTGAACCGACAGATTGACAAGCTGTTCAAAAAAGATCAGCCGACTCAGACGCCGGACGGGGGGGATTCGTCTGCTCCCGCCGAAGATCCAGGGGAAAAGCTGCTTAAAGATTCAATCCGGAATCTCTTTGGCAATTGATCGATTGGTCAACCTGAAGTCATAAGATAAACAACATGTGAGGATGTTTTTATGTCGGGAATCAAGCATTTTAGTGGTTTTGAAGTTGTCACGGCGGCGATGGAGGTGGAGAAGAATGGCCACCGTTTTTATTCCATCATGGCCCAACGCGCGGCCGACACCCTGTTGCAGGAATTGTTTACGTGGTTAGCTCAAGATGAGGTAGAACATTTGCGGCGGCTGAATGCGCTGGCGGATAAATACAGTGATGGCGCTTTCTCGGATTATGAGGAAGATTTTCTGCCTTATCTGAACCGCTTTTCCGATACCGAAATCTTTCCGAACGCGGAACGTCTGGAGGAGATTTTAAAAACCGACACGGCTGATGTGCAAGCGCTTGAGATGGCAATCGAGGCAGAGGAGAAGTTCGCCGCGTATTTTCAACAGGCCAGCGCAATCGCCCAGACTCCCGATGGCAAAGAGGCTTTCGCCTGGCTTGCCGGGGAGGAGGAGCGCCATGCTCTGATTTTGAAAGAGCGGCGGGCTCAATTGTGTGGTGGTTGTTCCGGTTGTCGTTGACTCGCAGCCAGTTCATTGATCGTTCGACAGGTTGCCCGAGTTCCTCATAGATTGTCCATTATATAACACGAAAGCCCCCAATCCTTGGATCGGGGGCTTTCGTGAATTACAGGTCAGTAAGGATTGAACCCTTCTGTCAAATTTATACCATCCAGATAATGTAGGTGTATAAATAAGGCATAAATATGGAACTGACTGAAGCAATCAAACCAACGTAAATCCCTCACCGGCAAACTGAACATTGGCCGGATCATTGGCACGCGGCGGCGAGACGGCATGCACGCCTTTGCAGATCGGGCAACTCCCGACAAAAGTACCAAGAACAAAGGGGGCACTGCAGCCACCGCAAAACACCTCTAGTCCACCATTGGGAATCGGTCGTTGCCTGAGGTTGCCGCCGTGGGCATGGGCAACAAATTCAACCAGATCTCTGCCTTCGGCAAAGGGCCCTGCACCGGCGGCATGGCCGCATCCGCAATCGCTCATGATTATTGCTCCTTGTTTAAGAGTGGATCATTCTGTCAAACGGAACATTGCCAACCGCTTGATTCTCAGAGGATAGAGACAGTCGTGAGACAAATACATGACATAGGTCAATTCGCCCCGAATCTTTGGTCAGGCGAAACCGGCAGTGAAGGGTGGCATTAGAGAATCCGGCCCGTTTCAGGGGGCCTCTCTTGCTGTGATTTCTATTCGCGGAGCCCCTATTGCGAGATGATTTTACACCTGATTATCGCGCTCGTTCTCTTCCACGCTCTACATCCACGCCACGCAACAACAGAATCCCGAAAATAAAGAAGAGAGTCAGGGCTATGATGCCGATCCGGTTGGAGCCGGTCAGGTCGATCAGTAAGGCAAAGACCAGAGGTCCGAAAATCGAGGCGAATTTTGAACTGATGGCATAGAAACCGAAAAATTCGGCGCTGCGGGCTTGCGGAATCATGCTGGAAAAGAGCGAACGACTGATGGCCTGACTGCCGCCGAGGACAATCGCGACAGCAAAGCCGAGTAACCAGAACTCGGTGGCGCTTTGCATCACCGAGGCGTAGACGGCTATTGCGGTAAAGATCAACAGACTCAGTAGGATCGCAAACTTAGCACTAAAACGCCCTGCTATGCGGGAGAAGAGCAATGCGCCGGGGGTGGCGACGAATTGGATCATCAGGAAACATCCGAGGATGGTACCTGTGCTCAGGCCCAGTTCTTCGCGGGCGAAGATTGCTGAAACCGCAATAATTGTCTGAATGCCGTCGTTGTAGAGTAAAAAGGCGATCAGGAATCGACAGAGATCGGGGTATTGTCGCAGGTCCGAAAAGGCTTTTAGATAGTCACGAGGGGTGCGCAACCTCTGGGATGATTCCTTCTGGACGGTTTCGTCCCGAACCCAGGCGAAGGTCGGCAGGGCAAAGCAGAACCACCAGGCGCCGGTGAGCAGAAAACCGAGACGGGTCGCGGTGCTTTTGTCTGGAAGGCCCAACAGATCGTATTGTTGAATAAGGAGAAAGACCAGCAGCAGGGTCAGGCCACCGCCGATATAACCGAACGCGAATCCGCGCGCCGAAAGTCGATCCAGTTCGTGGCCTGTGGCCAGCCCCGGCAGATAGGCGTTGTAGAAAATGTTGCCTGCGGCAAAACCGATATTACCGAGAACAAAAAGTGCCGCTGCAAGCAGGTATTGACCTGGCCCGGTAAAAAACAGGCTGGCCGTGGCCAGAGAACCGAGGGTGCAGAAAGAAATCAGCAGGGGCCGTCGCCAACCACGACAGTCGGACAGGTTGCCAAGGCCGGGCGCAGAGATGGCGACCAAAACCATGGAAAAAGAAACCGTATAACCCCAGAAAGCGGTGGCGGGAATTGGTTGACTGCTCCAGAACACCGGGACGCCTTGTTGTGGAACCAGTGACGCAAAGTAGACCGGCAGAACCGCACTCAGGATCACAGTGGCGAATGCCGAGTTGGCCCAGTCGTACATGCACCAACCGAGCTGCGCTTTATTTTTAATCAATCGCCGCAATACTCTGTCCCCCCGTTTGTTAACGGACTTTTAATGCAAGCAAAGGACGTTTTGGCCACTAAGACACGGAGACACCAAGATAATCGACTGGTGTAAACACAAATTACACCTTTAATGTTTTGAAATGACTGAAAAAACAAAGGATCTCGCCGTGACTTGGTGTCTTGGTGGCTCACCTTTTATTGGATATAGTCCGGTTTGTTAGTTAACTCTGAGCGGGGACAGTTCCCAAACCGCTCGACCCTCAACACGTTCCTTTCTTGTATGCACAATCCTCTGGTAACCAATCGGCGGCGGCAACGACCTCGGGTGTCAACTGAACGCAGCCTTCATCAACGTCGAAACGTTTATGGTAGACCCGGCATTCACGGGTGATGATATCGAGATGTTGGCAGGCGATCTTGGTGGTGTAGAAACGACCTCGCAAGTCCACCGACTTTTCAAAACAGCAGAGCCCGCAGCGTTGGCAGGTGTCCTCCCAAATTGTCATTGTTGTGGCAGTTCGATCAGCAGCCGCTGTTGATCACGGGTGACCATCGTCGACCCTGCGCCGTCGATCAGTTGCCAGAAGAGGTCTGCTACCGGATGTCCGGTGGCTGCGATGGCGCTCTTCTCCTGCTCGTGCCAGAGTTTTGCCAGTTCGAGGTTCTTCTGTGGGGTTTGACGGCCTAAGCTGACCGCAAAAAAAGCCGTGATTTCACCTTCGGAGTAAGGGTCGATCGGTTCAAGGGTAGAGACCAGGATTGGACCGTTGGGTAGATCCTTCTGTAATGCGAAGCGACGAAGGTAGGCTTGGTTAAGTTCAAAATCGTAGGGCTGTCGTCCAAGGTTAACTGTTGATTGCGGCTTTTCAACGGGCACCAGAAAACGGTTGGCAAGTCCTGGCGGAATATCATTCTCCGGCAGGGTCTCAAGCGTCAAGATAAAGTCTTCAAGGGCTCCGGCTGCGGTTGTGTCAGTCATCTCACCCTGAAACAGCAGATAGGTGTAGATCCCGAATTCTCCCGGTTCGGTGGTCGTTTCATCGACCGGAATCCAGTTAACCTGTAGCGGCACTGCCGGGAAAGTGCCGTCAATGCTTGCTGCACGCTGCGCTGCCGCTTTGGCAGCCTTACGTCGTTCCAGCACCCGCAACTTTTCCTGCAGCAGCTTTAACTTGTTCTGAATGTTTTCGATGTTCTCGATGGTTTGTTTCCGCTCTTCTTCGTTGGGCTGTTTCTTGCCAAGCAGGTCATCAAGCAGCGCCAGGGCAGGAAGGCATGAAATAAGGACGAAAAAACAGGTCAGAACGGCGATAGAACGAAAACGGGGCAGGGAAGTAAACATGATAACTCCTTGGAAGTGCGTATGAATAATGTTGTTTCTAGCATGTTTCTTTATCAGGTGGAAGGTTGAAATGGGTCGGTCACTGAATGCTGCCAAGAGGTCTGAAAGATTTATCGGTGAATGTTCTTATCCATAAGACAATGTAATTCGAGGTCTATCGATTGTTCAGGCGAAGAACCTGGTATAAAAGTGACATGGAATAACCACGAATACTTCTCTGCACCGTTGCAGATTGATATAAAGCCATAAAAAAAAGGGACAGCCGCTTGGCTGTCCCTTTTCTGTTGGTTTGCAATAAAGGTTATGCTTTGTTCACGTTGGAAGCCTGAGGCCCTTTCTGTCCGTCGGTAACGTCAAAGTTGACGCGCTCACCTTCTGCCAGGGTTTTGAAACCCGAGCCTTGAATCTCTGAGAAATGTACGAATACATCAGGACCATTGTCCTGCTCGATGAAACCGAAACCTTTTGCTTCATTAAACCACTTTACGCTACCTTCAGCCATTGTCCAACTCCTTAGCTCCTCTGGATACAGAGGTTTTGTCTGTTGTGCAAATTTCTGGACTGCCTAAACACATAAAAACACGCAAGCATTAATGAGAGTGTTTGCGCGGTTCGTTCCAAACTGACTAACGATTAATCTGTCTGTCGGGCAACTAGATCTACACAAATTTATTCATATTGAAGTTTTATATCAAAAGTCAAGATGGCAAAGCAAGCGTTTTTTCGCTGGAAAAGATCCGGAAGGTGGTTGTCTTGGGGAAATGACCTGGGAAATATATCAAAATAAAGTGACCTGAAAGTCAAAGACAGGAATTAACGCAGAGGCGCAGAGACGCTAAGCAAAACTATTCTAAGAAAGCTGTTGTTCCCGGATGCTAGCAGTCAGTCCATTGGTCGTCCAACAGGCCGCTACGTGGATTCAAGGCCTTTACTTTGCGATCTTTGCACCTCTGCGTTTAATTCGTTTGGGTTGTGACATTAAACAAGGGGCCGCTCATTTGAGTGGCCCCTTGTGGGTTTCTTATAAAAGAGCTGATCGCTGACTTGTCGCAGTTTCAGGCTTTACGCACACTCCGAATAACCGCACACGTGACAGACGCAACAACCACCCTCATGTTCAACCGGGCCGCCGCAGTCGGGGCAGGCACCACCGTTGTTGGAGTGAGAGAGCTCCGCTTCTTCGTGATCTGCCATATGAATCTGGATCGCTTTGGCGACGGCGTCAGCACATGAGGTGATACGGTTCTGGCCAAAGCCGGTCGGTTTGTGGCAGGTGATGCCGATCATCTGCTTGACTGCCTGGCGGGCTTGTACGCCGGAGCGCCAGGCCAGTGAGACGAGTCGGCCGATCGCTTCACATTGGGACGAAGCGCAACCGCCTGCTTTGCCCATAGTGGTGAAGAGTTCGAAGACGCCAGCGTTGTCTTCGTTGATGGTCACATAGAGCGGGCCGCAACCGGTCTGCATCTGGTAGGTGCTACCGGTTAAAGCCCGAGGCCGGTCACGTTTGACGCGGCGTTTGGCCGACTCATGAGGGATGGTGTCTTCCGCCTTGGTCTCTGCTTTCTTGACCGAGAGGACCTGCATGTCGCGGGAGCCGTCACGGTAAATAGTCACGCCCTTACAGCCGCTCTGGTAGGCGAGGCGATAGACAGTCGAGACGTCATCGCGGGTCGCATCGTTGCAGAAGTTGACGGTTTTGGAGACAGCGTTGTCAGTGTGGTTCTGGAAAGCCGCTTGCATCCGGATATGATCTTCCGGGGTGATGTCGTGAGAGGTGACAAAGATGTCGCGAACATCTTCAGGAATCTCATCAATATCCTGAATGGTTCCGTGCTCGGCAATCGTTTTCATCAACTCCTTGGAGTAGAAGCCTCGTTCTTTGGCGATCTTTTCGAACAGCGGGTGAACTTCGACCAGCACATCTTTATCGAGCACCTGGCGCACGTAAGAGACAGCAAAGAGGGGCTCTATGCCGCTTGAGGTATTGCTGATGATCGAGATGGTTCCGGTCGGAGCGATGGTGGTACAGGTGGCATTGCGTACCGGCTCGCCTTTGCCGTCGAAAATGCTGCCCTCAAAATTAGGGAATGCACCGCGTTCTTTGGCCAGCACCTGAGAGGTCATGCGCGACTTGTCGGTGATGAATTTCATCACTCGGTCGCCCAGTTCAACCGCGGCTTCGCTGTTGTAAGGAATGCCGAGCAGGATCAGCATGTCGGCCCAACCCATGACGCCGAGACCGATCTTGCGGTTGGCGCGGGTCATTTCTTTGATCTCTTCGATCGGGTAATTGTTAACCTGGATGACGTTGTCGAGGAAGCGAGTTCCAAGTTCAACCACTTCTGCCAGACGGTCCCAATTGATTTCGCCGTCGGCCGTAATCATCTTGACCAGGTTGATGGAGCCCAGGTTGCATGATTCGTACGGCAGCAACGGTTGTTCTCCGCACGGATTGGTCGCTTCGAATTCGCCGATATGCGGTGTCGGGTTGTCGCGGTTGAGGCGATCCAGGAAGATGATGCCCGGCTCGCCATTGGTCCAGGCTAGGTCGACGATGCGCTCGAAAACCTTGCGCGCCGAGCGCTGGCTGACCGCTTCACCGGTGCGTGGACTGATGATGTCGTAGTCGGCGTCTTTTTCGACCGCTTCCATAAAGGCTTCGGTTATGCCGACGGAGATGTTGAAGTTGGTCAGCACCGTCTGATCCCGCTTACACATGATGAAGTCCATGATGTCGGGATGATCGACGCGCAGAATGCCCATGTTGGCACCACGACGGGTGCCGCCCTGCTTGATCGTTTCGGTGGCAGCGTCGAAGACGTTCATGAAGGAGAGGGGGCCTGAGGAGACGCCCTTGGTCGAGAGCACCACATCATTGGCAGGGCGGATGCGGTTAAAGGAGAAGCCGGTGCCGCCGCCGCTCTTGTGAATCAGCGCCGTCTGTTTAATGGCCTCGAAGATTTCCTCCATGGAATCGCCAATCGGAAGGACAAAGCAAGCCGAGAGCTGCCCCAGTTCGCGCCCGGCGTTCATCAGGGTTGGTGAGTTGGGCATAAACTCGAGGTTGGTCATGATCTGCAGAAACTCTTTTTCCAGCTCCGCCGGAACGCGCCCGGTTTTGAACTCCTTCTCGGCGGCGGCGATGGTGGTCGCGACCCGCTGGAACATGTCGAGGGGGGCTTCAAGAACTTGACCCTCATTATCTCTGCGCAGATAACGGCGCTCGAGGACGGTAATGGCATTTGGAGACAGTTCTGGCGCTGAGGTGGTGGATTTTTTCGACATGATTGACCTTCCTGCAATATGAATAGGATTTTGATTGAATAATGGCGAGGTGCACTATATCGTGTAGTGTGGAAAGTTAAACCACAAGATGTGGTGCCTGTCAAGCCTGTATCTTCTATTGCTTTTCGTGGTTTTTAGGGGAGAGCTCGAACATAGTCAGTGATTTCAAAAAGTTGAGTCTCGGAAGGTGTTGATTTATATTTTAAGACGTAGCAAAGTAATAAGCTAACTTGTTTGGATTCACAATGTTTTAAGGGGGCACTATACAGTGAGGGAGATCAATAAACAGCAGAATCCGCAACTGGTTGAGGAATTGCAAGACCTCAAGGGGATTCTCAATGTTGCTCAGGTTGTTGTTTCGTCGTTGGAGCTGGATGAGGTGCTGCAGAATATTTTGCACAGTGCGATGGCCGTCATGGACATGCCCGCTGGCACCATTGCTCTGTATGATGAAGCGACCTTCCAGCTGGACCTGCATTCTCACGCCGGTTTGAGTCAAAATTTCGTTAAGCTGGATAAGTGGCAGGTTAAACCAAAGGGGTTGACTCACGAGATTCTTGATCGAGGCGAACTCTTTATCGTTGAGGATACCAAAACTGCCGATTTTTTTAATAATCCTTTGGCGATTGCAGAGGGGATCCGTTCCCTGATTGCGATGCCCCTGAAAATTCACCAAAGAACCATCGGTATTCTCTACCTGGACGATTTCAAACCGCGAACTTTCTCCGAAGCTAAACTCGAACTGCTTTCGATATTGAGTTCGTTTGCCACCATGAGTATTGATCATGCTCGTCTGCATGAGAAGACCATGCAGCTTGCCTGTACCGATGGTCTGACGGGCCTTTATAATCATCGCCAGTTCAAGAAATTGTTTGCCGATGAGGTGATGCGGGCGACACGCTATGGCAAGTTTTTATCAATCGTCCTTTTTGATGTCGATGATTTCAAGAAGTTCAACGATACCTACGGTCACCCCAATGGCGATATTGTCTTGCAGGAGACGGCCATTTTACTGCGCGAACTGCTGCGCGACTGCGATATGCTTTTTCGCTATGGGGGCGAGGAGTTTGTCGCTCTGTTGCCGGAAACGCCTTTACCCGAAGCCGTCAAGGTTGCCGAGCGAATCCGGATATTTATCGAAACCGAGTCGCCTCGTTTTCTGACCCAGATTACTAAAACTCACGGCGTCACTGTTAGTGTCGGCGTTGCCGCTATTCCAGACGATGGCTCTGATGCGGCGTCCCTGCTGAAGATGGTTGACGATCTGATGTACCGGGCCAAAAGGGATGGCAAGAACAAGGTCTACCACAACCTGAGTGCGTGAGCCTGGCGCTGACACACTCAAACCCATCTATCCAGCTTCAATGGTTGAATAAAGATAATGTCTTCAGAAAAAATTCTGATAGTTGATGATGAAGAAGGGATGCGGCGGCTTTTGAGTCGCGTCCTTGGCAGAGCAGGCTACGACGCGGTTGCAGTTGGCAGTGGTGCGGAGGCATTGCGTCAAGTGGCAAGTGATCGTTTTGATCTGGTGGTAACTGACATCAAGATGCCCGAGATGGACGGTTTACAGTTGCTTGAGGAACTCAAGGAGTTTGAACCGTCTCTGCCGATTATCGTGATGACCGCCTACGGCACGATTGAGAATGCCGTGCAGGCGCTGCGCTTAGGGGCCTACGATTACATCGCCAAACCGTTTGAGACTGATGAAATCAAACTCACTGTCGCCAAACTTCTGGAGCGTGAACGGCTATTGGCAGAAAATCGCTATCTGCATGCCGAGCTGGAAGGGCGTTACGATTTCAGTGGTATCGCGAGTGGGTCGCCTGCGATGCAGCAGGTTTTTGAGATGGCTTCTTCTGTGGCGGTCAGCAACGCAAATGTGCTGATTACCGGGGAATCTGGCACCGGCAAAGAACTGTTGGCGCGTTCGATTCATTACAATTCGCTACGCAAAGAGAAGCCTTTCGTCGTACTCAATTGTGCAGCGATTTCGGAAGGAGTTCTCGAGAGCGAACTCTTTGGTCACGAAAAGGGCGCTTTCACTGGAGCTCTGGATACCCGCAAGGGGCGTTTCGAGCGTGCTGACCAGGGAACTCTCTTCATTGACGAAGTCGCCGAAATGAGCATGGCGGCACAGGTCAAGCTGCTGCGGGTTATTCAGGAGCATGAGTTTGAGCGAGTTGGCGGCAACAAGACAATCAGTGTCGATGTGCGGATCGTTGCCGCGACCAATAAAAAGTTAGAAGATCAAGTCAAGGAAGGCAAGTTCCGGGAAGACCTTTATTACCGGCTGAATGTGGTCAATATCCCGATCCCGCCCCTGCGTTCCCGACGCGAAGATATTGAACCCCTGACGCGGCATTTTTTGCAAAAATATGCGGCGGAAACCGGCAAGAAAATTACGGAGTTGTCGCCCCGCGCTTTGAGCTGCTTATTGGCTCACGACTGGCCCGGTAATGTGCGGGAGTTACAAAATGCGATTGAACGTGCTGTGGTGCTTTCCAAGGGGACAGTGCTGACGCCGCGCGATTTTCCTCAAGGGTTGCAGGGTGACGATCAGATTTGTCTACAGGTTCCCGAAAAAGGCGGCAGCCTCACGGAGCTCCTTGAGGATCTGGAGCGTCAATTGATCATTCAGACCCTGCAGCGGGAAGATGGCTCACAGACCCGTGCGGCCGATGCTCTCGGTATCAAACGTACGACTTTGCGTTATAAGATGGAAAAGTACAGCATGATAGAGTGAAGCTATAAGCTATAGCTCTGTTAGCGTTCTGTGCTGATGCTCAGCATTTTGAAAACACTAAAGACACAGTTATATTATTTGCTGTGTGCCACACTGTAGTATTTCTGAGAAACAAACCCTTCTGCCAAGAACGAACCCGTAAATCATTCGAGAGAAATTGTAAGATAAATCGCGTTTGGTCGTCTCCCCTGTTGTGTCATTCGTTTGCTGGTCATGAATGTCAGCACTTCTGGGAAGTGTCTGAATCTGTCAAATCTAAGTACTGCAGAATATTTATGGTGAAATATGGAAGAAATTTTCACTTGCTTATGTTTGGCTTGTTGGCTATATTGCCAAATAGCTAAGGAGGTATATTATGTATCAAGAACGGAAGGCCCTGCTGAACGCACGAGCCAAAGTGCTCAAGGCCATGGCCCACTCGACCCGATTGTTCATAATCGAAGAACTGGTGAAAGGGGAACGTTGCGTCTGCGACCTGACTGACCAAATTGGGGCTGATGTTTCAACCGTTTCCAAACATCTCTCTGTGCTCAGGCAGGCTGGCATTGTCTGTGATGACAAACGCGGCAATCAGGTTTTTTATCGACTTCGCGTCCCTTGTATCATCAACTTTTTCGGTTGTGTTGAGTCTGTCTTGGAGTCACAGGCGCAAGATCATGCCGCAACTCTTTCGGCAGTCGGGAAATAATTTTTTGTTTAAGTGTTTGGCAATGACGTTGAAAAGGAAAGTTCTATGAATTGGAAAGTTGAATGGAAACCGCTGTTTTGGATTATCGTCGTCTTTGTCAGCTGTTTCTTTCTGCCAGTTGAAACAGAGCGAGTGCAGTCGGCGCTTATTGAGTCTCTATATCTTGTCAAGTGGTATGCACGTGAGCATGTCCTTCTCTGTTTGATCCCGGCTTTTTTCATCGCTGGCGCAGTGGCGGTCTTTGTCAGCCAGGCGGCGGTGATGAAATACCTCGGACCAAAGGCGAACAAAGTTCTTGCCTACGGTGTCGCCTCTGTCTCCGGGACCATTCTGGCCGTCTGCTCCTGCACCATTTTGCCGCTATTTGCCGGTATCTATCGCATGGGTGCAGGCCTCGGCCCGGCATGCGCTTTTCTCTATTCGGGGCCGGCGATTAACATTCTGGCCATTGTTCTAACCGCACGAATCCTCGGTCTAGAGATGGGGATTGCCCGCGCCGTCGGTGCCATTATCTTTGCCGTCGTCATCGGTCTACTCATGCACTTCTTCTTCCGCCATGAAGAGGCGGAAAAAGCGGCGGCGGCTCCGATGATGAGTGAGGCAGACGAGGGGCGTCCCCTCTGGCAGACTTCGCTCTACTTTGCCAGTATGGTCGGCATCCTGGTCTTTGCCAACTGGGGCAAAACCGATGACCCGACCGGTCTTTGGCATGATATCTACGCCGCCAAGTGGTGGATCACCAGTGGCTTCTCCATCGCTTTGGCTTTGATTCTAGCAACCTGGTTCAAGCTCGGCTTTATGCGGATTTTCCTGGCTGGTCTCCCGGCGCTGCTAATGGCAATTATCCAACCTCAGCATCCAGCCCTCGCCTTCACTTTCGGCGTCATCGGGTTGTCGTTACTAAGCAATCTTAAAAGCAGTCGCGATGGCGAAATGGGGCAGTGGTTCGAGGAGAGCTGGGATTTTGCCAAAAAGATCCTGCCGCTGCTGTTAATCGGCGTGTTGATCGCCGGGTTTCTGCTCGGTCGACCGGGTCACGAAGGGATCATCCCCTCGACCTGGGTTGCCTCGCTGGTCGGCGGCAATTCGCTCTCTGCCAACCTGTTCGCCTCGGTCTTTGGAGCATTCATGTACTTTGCCACCCTCACTGAAGTTCCGATCTTGCAGGGTCTGATCGGCGCTGGTATGGGGAAAGGACCGGCTCTGGCGCTGTTGCTGGCTGGCCCAGCACTTTCGCTGCCGAACATGCTGGTCATCCGGAGCGTAATGGGGACCAAAAAGACCCTCGTATTTGTGCTATTGGTGATGGTGATGGCGACCATCAGTGGATTAATTTTTGGAGCATTTTTCTAAAGGAAAGGGGTTGAACTATGAAAAAGATTCAGATTCTCGGCACCGGGTGTGCCAAATGTCAAAAATTGGCCGACAACACCAAACAGGCCGCCGACAACCTCGGCATCGATTACGAAATGGAAAAAATAACTGACCTCAATCAGATTATGGGATTCGGTGTAATGACCACCCCGGCACTTGCCGTTGATGGTAGCGTTTTGCTTACTGGCAAGGTTCCGTCTCCGGCAGACATCGAAAAGATATTGGGGTGATCATTATGAATATTTTTAAAATTACCAGCTTAATGTTGCTGGCGTTATTGCTATCGGCCAGTGTCTTTGCCGCTGATCTGCCGCAACTGATCGACGTTGGTGCCGACAAGTGCATCCCTTGCATTCAAATGGCACCGATTCTTGACAACCTGAAAGCTGATTTTGCCGGTCAACTGGACGTTAAATTTATCGATGCTTGGAAAAACAAAAAGGAGGCTGCTCGGTATGGTGTCCGGATGATTCCGACCCAGATTTTTTACGCTGCGGACGGTACAGAACTCTACCGTCATACCGGTTTCTACGGGCGCGAAGCGATTCTCGAAAAGTGGCTTGAGTTCGGCTACAGCTTTAAGCAGAAAAACTGATGGTTGAACAACTGTTCAGCGACCTGAGTCAGGCGGTTTCAGGTACACCGTTGATCGCATTAGCGGCCGCTGCGGGGTGGGGGGGCTTGAGCATTCTGCTGTCGCCCTGCCACTTAGCGAGTATCCCGCTGATTGTCGGCTTTATCGACGGTCAGGGACGGATGAGTACGCGACGGGCCTTTGTGATCTCCAACCTGTTTGCGGTTGGCATCTTACTCTCCATCGCCCTGATCGGTCTGTTAACCGCGCTGGCCGGACGGATGCTGGGGGATCTCGGTCCGTGGGGCAATTGGCTGGTGGCTGGAGTTTTCCTCATTTTTGGTCTACATCTCTGGGGCCTTATTCCTATGCCATGGTCGGGACCTGCGCAGGTCGGAATGGAACGTAAAGGACTGTTCGCAGCCCTTATCCTCGGCTTGATTTTCGGTGTCGCCCTCGGTCCATGTACCTTCGCCTTTATGGGCCCGGTGCTCGGCGTCGCTTTTACCGAAGCGAACGACAGCATGTTTTTTGCTGCTTCCTTGTTACTCGCCTACGGTATTGGTCACTGCTCAGTGATTGTTTTGGCAGGCACCTTTACGGAGAAGGTTCAGCAGTATCTGAATTGGAACGAACGCTCCAAGGGGACCCTCTGGGTCAAACGAATCTGCGGATTATTAGTCATGGCAGGTGGGGTATGGCTGATCTATAGCTCAGTCTGATTAACAACATTTCGCCGACCGGCAATAAAGGAGAAAAAGCTCGTGAAACATCTCATACTAACCTTATTGGTCTTGTTGTGCCTGTCGTCTATAGCACTTGCCAGCGACAAACAACTGGAATCCTATATCCTTAATTACAATTACGATTCCCGCAGCGAAATGAAAATCAGCAGTGAAAAGCTGATTGACCTGTTGGAAGATGGCAAAGGGGTTCTGGTCGATATCCGTTTCAAAGAAGAACAACAGATCTGGGGGCCAAGTTTCGCCCTGAAGATCCCGTTGAATGAAATCCCGAACCGCCTGGACGAACTGCCGAAGGACAAGATCATCGTCACTGCCTGTCCGCATAAGGATCGGGCAATTATTGCGATGACTTATCTTCGTTCCAAAGGGATCCCGGCCCGTTATCTGACCGATGGGCTGATCGGACTGGCAGAGAACCTGCGTGGGGATTCAGCACTCTACTTTATGGAAGCGATGACTGAAATCAAGTAACTCTTTACCGAAAAATTAGGTGCGTAAAAGGGCCTTAATCTGGTTATGAAAGCGCTTTTCTTCAGTCAATGAGCCCTTACGTTTCATAGCATAATGGAGAAGAAAATGTCAGGTCACCATCATCATGACGATAATATTTCAGGAGTACGGTTATTGGTAACCATGTTCCTGAACTTCGCCATTACCATTGTCGAGGTTATTGGTGGTGTGCTCTCTGGCAGCCTGTCATTGATCTCTGACGCGCTGCACAATTTCAGCGATGGTATTGCTATCATCATCAGCTATGTCGCTTTGCGCCTGAGCCAAAAGCCGAGGAGCAATCAGTACACTTTCGGTCTTAAACGCGCCCAAATACTGGCGGCGGTTGTAAACTCAGCAGTGCTACTGGCCGTTTGTGTCTATCTGCTTCGCGAGGCTTTCGATAAATTGCTCCATCCGCAACAAGTTGATGGTGGCTTGATGCTGGTCGTGGCGAGCTTCGGTTTGGTTGCCAACTTGGTTGGTACCTGGCTACTACACCGTGGGGCCAAAAACAATCTAAACATCCGCTCGGCCTACCTGCACTTGCTCAGTGATGCAGTCTCCAGCGTGGCCGTCATTTTTGGCGCGATCGCCATCAAGCTGTTCGGGCTGATCTGGATCGATCCGCTACTCAGTATAATCATCGCTATATACGTCGGTTGGGAGAGTTGGAAAATCATCCAGTCTGCTATTGATGTGCTGATGCTTAAAGTTCCGGCCGGCATTTCTATGGAAGATTTGGATCCGAAGTTGAAGGAGGTGCCCGGAGTCAGCGATGCGCACCATATTCACCTGTGGCAGGTGGATGACTGTGATGTTCATTTTGAAGCTCACATCTCCGTGGAAGATGGATTAATAAGTGCAACAGCACCCATTGCTGGATTAATCGAGCAGACTCTGCATAAGAATTTTGGTATCAATCATGTCACTCTTCAGTTTGAGGCCGGAAACTGCTTGACGGGAAAGCCATCATAATAAAATCAGCCATAGCTGAGACCCCAATCACAAGCCTCATCAATCCCTGTGAAGTGGTCCCGATTGCCCTACCTCTGAGACGCTTTAATACCATCGGAGTTGTTCCACCTGGGTTCTTAGAAGCCCTTAGGCCCCAATGTCAACATAGAATGCGGACAGAGCCTAAGCTATAAACTGCAACTTGTAAGCTATGAGTCACAAGTCACAAACTGTTTTCGACAAAATACTGTCAGCTGTTTTTTCTAAAAGGACAACTCCCTTTCTACATCACCCTGAAATCCCTGGTTTTTCGCTGGTATGCTCCTTGCTACTGAAGAGTTGAGATCATCTCTTTGTTTCGACTCAGGCGTTGAATTAACCAGCAAGAGGGTAGTGTGCGGATACTTCTTTTTATAACAGCGTGCGTCTTTTCCGGTCTTTTCGTGATCCTGTTTGGTTGTAGCGAAATCCCGGCAGACCGCACTTACGCCTTGTGGCTTGAAGTCGCGCCGACAGAGACGGATTGGAATCGTGCTTTGCCGCGCGTGGTGACGGTTCGGGGCGGACGTCCCCACAAGCTGCGCAGCTTCACCGATATCGATGAGGACACCGTCCATACTTCAACGGCTTCGTGTCATCACGGTTCACGGCTCCCTGAGCCGGTTTCGATTGAGGTTCGTTCTTTCTACACCGACCGGGAGCTTTTTCTGCAACTGAGTTGGGCGGATGCGACTCAGGACCGGAAGATGCAAGACTGGCTCTTTGATGGTGAAACGTGGCAAAATACTGGAGAGCTTGAAGATGGTTTCGGTCTGCTGTGGGACGCTCGCGGTCGGTTCAACAGCTTCTCTTGTTCTTACGCTTGTCACATCAGCGATTTTGGTGTCAGTCAGGACAGTTTTCATGCTTCAAACAAGATGCGCATGCTCAAGGAAGACGCCTGGCTCGACCTATGGAATTGGAAGGCGGCCAGAACGGCCAGCTTGGGTTTCGCCGATGACCGTTATCTCGACAATCAGGGCATGCATGGTGATACTCCGGGAGAGCTTTTTACTGAGAATTCCCGATTCCACCTCAATAATCAATTGGACAGCGCACCTTTCTCGGAAGGCGATCAGCCGGTTTACGATGCCGACCGCCGTCCCGCGGATGAAGGTTATCGCCCGCCCGGATCTATGGCCCCGGGCTACTTGGTTGAACGACCTGTGGGCGGCCGTGCTGACGTTCGGGCCTTGTCGCAACACCGTGACGGTCGCTGGATCGTCACTCTCCGTCGTGCGCTTCAGACCGGAGACCCTCACGATGTGGTTTTTGTCCCAGGCGATGAGATGGGGGTTGCCTTCGGAGTGGCGGTGATGGATCATTCTCTTTACGAACACTATGCGTCGAGCACCATGGAGCGGTTGGTGCTGATGGGGAAAGAATAATTGAGCCAATGGCAAAACTAAATACTTTGCCACGGAGACACGGAGACACTGAGGAAAGGCTAATACCTAACGCAAAGGCGCTAAGAAAAGCCAATAAAGACGCTATGGGTAAATCGTCTTTTTTATATAAAAATGGCTTTCTTTGCGTTCTTTCCGTTGAATGTTTAAAGATTTAAAAGGTTATAGTCCCAATTGTTTTGGACAGTCAATTCAGGAGAATAATGTTGAAAAAGTCGATTAACCTCTGGTTGCTGGTTTGTATTGTATCGATTGCGCTGTATGGATGCGGTAGTGATGAAAAAACCGCAGTCGATGGCTCTTCTGGCACAGGGCATCTCCAGGGGCAGATAACCCTGCCGCTGGAGGGGGCGAAACTCTACATTTACAAGCCGGGGATGGATCTTTACGGCCCGGCTTTTGCGGTTTCTCCTGCGACCGGAATTGATGGCCGGTTCGATCTCGAACTGCCCGACGGTGCTTATGTGGCAGTCGTCCGTAAACGTGTCAGTGGTGTAGAGAATGGACCCGTGCTGGCAGGTGACAATCGCAGCGAGTTCCTTCAGGTCGCGGTCCATGACGGTGTTGTCGAGCTTGATATTTCGGCTCCGGTCAAAATCGGAGATCAACGTCAGTTCACCGGCGATGCTGAGGTGACTAAGACCGGTCTTGCTGGACATGTTTTCGACAGCGACGGTCAACCGGTCGAAGGCGCGCGAGTGCATGTCTATGATCATGTCCAGATGTCAGAGCGGCCCAAGTTTGTTTCCGAGAAAACTGGTCCGGACGGGCGCTTTAAGGTTTATCTTCCTGCTGGCGGGACCTATTACCTGGCGGCTCGTGACAAGTTTGGGGGCCCACCTAAGCTGGGTGATCTGTATGGTCGTTACGACAAAGGTACGATTGAACCCTCAGCGGTGGTGGTCGAGGAAGGCCAGATTCTCAAGGCGGTCGATATTGCCGTGACCAAGGTTTGGTAATTATGTTGCGCGTTGTTCTTCTCGGCATCATCCTGCTGTCGCTGATGGCCTGCACCCCGGATCCGGTGCTTGATCTGGTGCAGCTTGAGGCTCAGGCCCGCGGTGGTGATCAGGCGGCCATCAGTCAGTTTGTTGACCTGCTTGGTTCCGAAGCTACCGATGTGGCGGACCGGAGTTATACCGTTCTGATTGAACTCGGTGAGCAAGCGGCACCGGCGTTGATCGCCAAGGTCGATGCGGCGGATCGTCAACAGCGTGAATATGTGATCGCGGCGCTCGGCACCCTTAAGGTAGTTGATGCCATCCCCGCAATCAGTACCGTGCTGACGGATACAACTCTAAAGAGACGTTATGTTGCTGCCTGGGCTTTGGGCGAAATTGGTGCCGTCGAGGCACTCCCGGCTTTGATCCGTGCGTTGTCTGATGACAACAGCGAGGTTCGCCGTTATGCCACCCGCGCCCTGATCAAGTTCCACAAGAGCTCGGTGTTGCCGTTGGTGGACTATCTTGCACAGGCCTCAGGAGAGGGTGCAGCCGGGGCCGTTCGTGCGCTCGGCGATATTGCTGACCCACGGGCTCTGGAGGTTCTCCTGATTCATGCGCGTGGCGCGCAACGGGCTGAGGCTTTTCTCGCTCTGGGGAAACTTCGTGACTCACGGGCAGAGTCGGCTCTGATTGCTGGCTTGACTGATGCGGATGAGCGGGTACGTATGAACGCCGCGATGGCGCTGGGCCCACTGGGTGGTACCCTGGCGGAAAAGCCGTTGCGCAAGAGTCTGGAAGACGATGTTCATGTGGTTCGTGAGTGGTCGGCACGTTCACTGGAGATGATTACCGGTCAGCCGGTGCTGTATCGCAACAGCCATGATGAATTTGTCCGGCCGTATACTGTTTATCATTAAGGGCGTGGAGAAAAGCAGGAGTGGGGAGTGAGAGGGCCTGCTGCAGACGTTAAGGGGATTGTCCCAGATCCGTTAATACCGCAGTGCAAAAACAGGTTGAACAGAACAAAAGGCTGAAGACCGAATCATGATTAATCTGCTGGACATAAAATATCTTGGTGCGTTGCTCCGCTCGACCTGGACCTGGCGTCTGTTGCGTCTGGCGATGTTGGGCTTGCTGCTGCTGATGATCGCTTTTGGCTGGCATCAGCATGCCATTCCCGGGGTCGCGGTGCGTGATCCTTTGATGTACACCAATTTTACGACCTTCAACCTTTGGGTTTTATGGATGATGGGTATGGTCGGGGTGGCGCTGATCTTCGGTCGTTCCTGGTGCACTCTCTGCCCGGTTGGCTGGTTAAACGGAGTCGCCAGTCGTTTCGGCTTGCGACGTGAACTTCCCCAATGGTTACAAAATTTTATTCCCGTCACTCTGGTGTTGGTGCTGTTGCAACTGCTGGTCTACTTTCTGGCGATTCACCGTTATCCCGATTACTCGGCGGTGCTGTTGAGTTGGATGTTGCTTCTGGCTATCGGCGGCGGGCTGCTTTTCCGGCGACGCTCGTTCTGTCTGCTCTTTTGCCCGGCAGGGGCACTTTTTGGTCTCTACGCCCGTCTGGCCCCTTGGCAGTTGCGGGTGAAGGATACGTCTGTCTGTGCCGGTTGTCAGGACAAACCTTGTATTGCGGTTGAGCCCGTTTGGCGGCAGGCCGCCCTCGGGCAGCTCCGACTGCATTGGCGCACTCGTCCCGAAGGGTGCCCGGTGGCTCTGGTCCCGGCCCAAATTGAAGATAGCGCTGCCTGTACGCTCTGCATGAACTGTGTCCAGACCTGCTGTAACGATAATGTCGGCCTCGGTTTCCGTGGTTGGCCCGGTGATCTGCGCAAATCCGGTCTCCGGCCGAGTGAAACGCTCTTTTTTCTGGTCTTGCTCGGTTTGTTGACGGCCAATTTTGCCAAAGTTTATGTTGCCTTGCGCGAAGCGATTTTTTTCGTGCCTGAAAGTCTGGCGCTTGCGCTCGGCTGGGATGTTGCCGGGTTCTATCCGTTGGCGGTGATCTGGCTCGGTTTGATCTTTCCGTTGCTGCTTTTGACGCCGGGGATGCTGGTCTACCTGATTGGTCAGGTTCGTGTCACCACTCTCGCTGACGCGCCGTCAGCACCACCGCACGAGACGGCTGTCACTCCGACTTTCTCTGGCAGCACCTTGATTCGCTTGATTGGGCAGATGGCCCTGCCGGTGTTGCCGCTGGTGCTTTCCGCGCATCTGGCCCTGGCTCTGGTCAAGCTGAATGCCAAGGCCGGTTATTTGCCGCTGATTCTGCAGGACGTTTCGGGAGTCAAAAGCTTCCTTGCGATCAACGTGATGCAGACCCTGACAGCGCCTGGGGTGCTGATTCCGCTCGATATACTTAAATGGCTGGTGGTTCTGCTGTTGGTTGCAGGTTTTGGCTTGTCAGGCTTGGCGGCCTGGACTATTGCCTCTGGTGATAGTTCGGAAAAGACCGCTTTTGACAAACCCTTTTTCCTGGCGGCACTGGTCTCGGTTATGACTCTGGTCGCGTTCTATGGCTCCACGGTGATGGAATGGCTGTTCGTGCGTTAAGACATCTGCTGCTGCTGTTGTTGTTGGTCTGCCTGACTTGTCAGCCTTTGGCCGCCTGTTTTGGGCCGAAACTTTTTGTCGGGGTTGGACTGGGTGCTGAAGAGACGGTGCTCTATGCCATGGTGACTCTGTATGTGCAGGAGAAGACCGGGGTTGAAAGCCTCCGCGTTGATTTTTCCGACGGGCAGAATCCGTTGCTTGAACTGGCCGAAGAGAAGGTGGACCTGGCCTTTATCCTGGCGGATCCTGCCCTCTCAGAGGTTGTTTTTAACCTTGCTGGATCAGTCGTATTGGTAACCGGCAAACGGCCACTCGACAATCTTCAGTTCACCACGGTGTTGCCTGCGATCCGTAAACTGAATTCTCTGGTGCAGCCTGAGGATGTGACGGGGCTTGTAGCTCAGGTCGAAGCGGGTGAAAGCGCGATGGCCGTGGTCCGCAAACTCTTTATGCAACGGCGCTGGATATGATGATCCCCTTCGGTAAAGTCACAGCTCTGCTGCTGGGAATAAGCCTGCTCTTGGCTCCGGCTGTTTGTGCCGCGCCTTCGGCTCCGGAATATTCCGGGGCTTATGCCGGTAAAATAGTCTGGGAGGGGACCGTTGTCATGGCTGGAGACGTCCTCATCCTCAAAGGCGGTCAACTGATCATTCGTCCTGGAACAGAGGTCAGGGTTGTCCCGGCGGAAGGAACCCAGATTGACCCGGAATATCTTTCCTCGCAGACTGAGTTGCTGATTCGCGGACAGCTTGACGTTCAGGGGACTGCCGAATCGCCCGTGCGTTTTGTCATGGTTGAACGCTCTGGGCTTGAAGCGATTTCTTGGGCTGGCATTACTCTGGACCGTGCCGCAGGGAGCAGCATTTCTCACGCTTTTATCAGCCGGGCGGATATTGCGATTCGTTGCGTGGCGAGTTCACCGCTGCTCGAAGGCAATCAACTCACCGCCTGTCGCTACGGCATTGTTGCTCAGGAACAGAGTCATCCCAAAATTCTGGGCAATCTGATTGCTGACGGTGAGGGTGGCATCTTTTGCTGGCGTGGTTCAAAACCTTATCTCAAGGACAATCGGATTATCGGTAACGCCGAGGAAGGAATTTTCGTCGATGCAACCAGTCGACCTTGGTTGGATCATAACTTGATCAGTAAAAACGCCATTGGCCTGGCGCTCTACCCGACCGACTTGCCGTATGATCCGACTGTGGTCCAGGGCAATACTGAAGATCTCCGACAGTTGGGTCGTCAGGGCCAGAATGGGGTTCAGCCATGATGCGGCTGATGGCGTTGTCGCTGCTATTGATCCTGTCCGTTCCTGGAGGGTTGCTGGCAAAACCGGTTCTACACTATCAGGGCGATCAGACCCTGATCAAGGATACGGTCTGGGACGGTGAAATTCTGGTAGACGGAATCTTGACGGTTGCCGCTGGGGTCACGCTAGACATCCGCCCAGGCAGCCAGATTCGTTTTACTCGCCATGACAGCAACGGCGACGGCATCGGCGAACATGAGATCTTTGCACAGGGCACCATTCTGGCCCTTGGCACCGCCACGGCACCGATCGTTTTTACCTCGGCAGAGACCTCACCACAGCGCGGTGACTGGGGCGCTGTCAACATGATGGTGAGCGAGAGTGAAAATCGGCTGGAGCATTGTGTGGTTGAATATGGCTATCGTGGTTTTCACGCGCATTTTTCTCGTGCGTCGTTAAAAGAGAGCCTGTTTCGCTACAATCTGCGGGGTGCCCAATTCCAGGAATCTCAGGTCGTGATCAATGCCTGCCGGTTTCTCGACAACACTAACGGCGTTCAGTTTCGTGACAGCAAGGTGACGCTGGAGAAGGTCACAATCGCCCGCAGTCATTGGGGGGTGCGCTGTGTTTACAGTGAAGTGAACATGACCGGTTGTTTGATTGAAGATAACCTTGTTAACGGGGTCAATCTCCGCGATAGCAAACTGATGGCTCAGGGGAACCGGATCACCGGGAATCGTCGTGGCCTTTACCTGCAGCGCAGCGAAGGCATTGTTTCCGGCAATGATCTGTCTGCTAACAACGAGCATGGCATTTTTCTTGAAGACTCAAAGGTCGAGGTGGTCGCTAATCGCCTCGCTGAAAATGGTCGAGCCGGGGTCCGCTGGTTGAATAGTCGTGGTCGACTTGAGCGCAACCTGATCGTCAATAACGGCGTCTATGCGCTGATTAATGATGGTGATAACGCGATTGATGCGCGCAATAACTGGTGGGGATCGTCAGAACCGTCGCAGATTGCTGCAGCGATTCGCGATGGGGTGGATCGTCCTGGGCTTGGTTTGGTCGATGCGCGTAATGCTTTGGAACAGGCTTTGCCGTTTGTAGATCCTGAACTTTCCGGGATTCAACCGAACTAAGGTGGTGAATCCTATTGCAGTTACACAAGTCTTGAAGACAAAAAAATAACGCAATGACGCCAAGAAAAGCCAGTAAAGACGCAATGATAAACCTTTTGTTCTTAGTGTCGACTTTCTTTGCGACTTTCCTTTAACCTTTGCGACTTTGCGTTAAAGCTTATCGCTTTTGTCTGGGTTTTTGGGTTTTAATTTTTTCTACCGGTTTCAACCAGTTTTTCTGATGGAGCTAAAATGAAGTATCCAAAGTTGTTCAAGTCGATTCTGTTGTGCTTCATACTCGCACTGTCAGTGACCGGTTGCGAGCAGGTGGTTGAAGGACCGCCATTGCGTATCGGCTACATGAACTGCAATAGTGCCGCTGAGACGATGCAGCGGTTTCGTCCTTTGACGGCTTATCTCGCGCAAAAGCTGGGTCGGCCGTGTGAGACCGTTCCGGTCGATACTCAGGATTTTGAGGAGCGGTTCGCCGCCGGTGAGTTTGATTTCGTTCATACCAACAGCTTGCTCTATATTATCCTGAAAGAAAATCATGCTTTGCAGTTGGTGGCTACCGAGCAGCGCGGTCAGTTCGGTTCCCGAACCGCCGGGGCGATTATTGTCAAGCGTGACAGTCCGATTCAATCGTTGCAGGATCTGCGTGGCAAGCGCATGGTTTTTGGCCCGCAGTTGGCGCCGACCGGTTATCTGGCGCAGTACGATCTGATGTTGCAGGCCGGATTTGATCCTGAACGAGAACTTGATTATTATGCGATCCCCCGTGGCTCTTTTAAGCATGAAAAGCTGATATATGCCGTCTATTTCGGTGAGTATGATGTGGCCGCATCACCCGTGCTTGATCTGGAGATCATGACTCGCGAAGGTAAAATCAGCGCCGATGATTTTCGGGTTTTGGCGCAGAGTGAGACGATCCCTTACTGTACTTTTGGTGCTGCGAAAGAAAACGATCCAGCTCTGACCGAGAAATTTCGCAAGGCGCTGGTTGAATTAACCCCGGACGTGGCGGTGGAGATTGATGGTGAGCGACTCAAGGTGCTCGGCTCTGCCTGGGTGGATGGTTTTGAAACGCTGACGGATCAGGACTACGATCCGATCCGGGTTATGGCCAAACGCGTCAATATGCCCCCTTATCAGGAGTTCTAAGTGCATGTTGCATGATCGTTTCGATCAAATACTGGCGGCAACTTTGGTCTTGATCCTGGCTGCTGGCGTCTTTCTGTTGGCAACTGCTGGCCCGAATCAGGGACCGCATGCCGGTGCAGGAAACGATCGACAACTGGAGCGCGAGATCGTTTACCAGGCTCGACTGTCGTTTCTGCAACGACGCTATGGCCCGGTTGTTGAATTGCGTGATAGTGGCGCGTTGCAAGAGGCTTTGCTTAAGCTGGAAGAGCTGGGACGTGATCTTCCCGGTGAGGCGCATACCGATCTATTGAGTGGCGATATTTTATTGCGCATGGGCCAATTTGATCGCGCTTTGATCAAACTGGCCGGAGCGGTGCGGCGCAACGGCGATTATATTGATTCCGGCAGTCCACTCAACCGGAGGCCGCTGATCGAGTCGGCCGTCGCCGAAGGTATGCCGCTGGTACGGGATCGTCTGCGGGCGCAGCCGGACAATCGCTCGCTGGCGATGGTGCTTAAAGATGGTTATTATCTGCAAAGTCGTCTGGCCGGAGGCTGCGAATGAGTGTGTCGCTGCGCGATCGACATTTCTGGCTTGTATTGCTTGCTGGCCTCGGGCTCGGTATTTTCGGGGTGTTGCTGGCGGTTTGGGGCAACCCGCAGAATAGCGGGATTTGCGTCTCCTGTTTTATCGAAAACTCCAGCGGGGCGCTTGGCCTGCATGACAACGCCCGGATGCAGTATCTGCGACCGGAACTGATCGGTTTCGTGCTTGGCTCGGTTGTTTGTGCCCTGGGCTTTCGTGAATTCCGATCCCGCGGCGGCAGTGCACCGATGGCTCGCCTGGTCTCGGGTCTGTTTTTGATTGTCGGCAGCGCCGTCTTTATCGGTTGCCCAATCAAATTGTTTCTTCGTTTGACGGCTGGTGATTTGTCTTCTCTCGGTGGAGTTGCTGGCCTGGTTGCCGGTGTCTGGATTGGACTCCAGGGGCTCGCCCGCGGTGTTGATCTGGGCCGTACCCGCGAGGAGCGGGGAGCGACCGGCCTGTTGGTCCCTGCCGGGTTTGTTTTGCTGCTGATCTTTTTGCTGGCCAGACCGGCTTTTATTCTCGTTTCCGAACGGGGCAGCGCGGCTCAACATGCACCTTTGGTCGTTTCGCTTCTGGTCGGACTGCTGCTTGGTGCCCTGGCACAGCGGAGTCGTTTCTGCGTGACCGGCAGCGTTCGTGATGCCATCTTGATGGGTCGACGCAGCCCTCTGTTTTGGGGCTTTTTAGCGTTCCTGATTGGCGCTCTGGCAACGGGCTTGCTTTCAGGCCAGTTCAACTTCGGTCTTTACGGTCAGCCCGGAGCACATCTCGAACATTTGTGGAGTTTCCTCGGGATGCTGCTGGTCGGCTGGCTCTCGGTCTTGATCGGAGGTTGCCCCTTTCGGCAGCTGGTTAAAGCTGGGGAGGGCGATGCTGATGCCGGTATGGCGGTGATCGGCATGTTCCTCGGTGGCGGCCTGGTTCAGTCTTGGGGTATTGCAGCGACAGCCTCAGGCGTCTCCCTGCCGGGCAAGATGAGTGTGCTGCTCGGCTTGGCGTTTGTCTTGATGGTCAGTTTGCTGTTCCGTGAAAGATCGGCTTGAAAAACAATCGATCTTTAAGTGGATTACTATTTATAATCAGGGCTATAAGCCTTTAACGCAAAGACGCAAAGACGCTGAGGCTCAGGGTAAAACACAGCGAAAACCGCGACCAAAGATTGAAGGCTTAACCTTTTTACCTTTTTTGACTTTGCGCCTTTGCGTTACAGCTTGTGTGTTTAAGTGATTTTAAAGTATGAACGACAAAAGGATAGAACAAGTTATGAACAAACCTCAACGCAACCCTGAAATTGTCTGGCGGGTGGAGAAACGTCGTCAGGCGGAGGTTCTCAAGGCTCTTGAGGCTGGCGAGGATGCGGATAACCGTGGCACCGTGATTCTGATCCAGTCCGGGATGATGCATCAGCTCAACCTGGTTGGCGGCATGATCTGGGAACGTTGCGATGGACAGCGGACACTCGTTGAAATCGCAGATGAAATGGCGACCGAATTTGCTGTCGAGCGCTCTGAACTCGAAGCGGATGTCCATGAGTTTGTGACTGACCTGATAAAGAGAGGCTGGCTGATTAATGACTGAAACCACGGAAATGTTGTCTGCACCTCTGACCTTTAACTGGACGCTCTCCTATCGTTGTAATTTTGCCTGCGATCACTGCTATAGCCGAGATGAAACCTGTCCGGAATTGCCGACCTCCGATATCCTGAAGATCGTGGATGTTCTGGTCGAGCAGCAGGTCCCTTTTGTCAATTTTGGTGGTGGTGAACCGCTGATTCGTAAAGATCTGCTTGAGGTGGCCGCTTATGCTTCAGGGCGGGGTTTGAACGTCTCGATGAACACCAACGGCTGGTTGCTTGATGATGAGGCCGCACAGCAGTTGAAAGACGCCGGTTTCAAGAGCGTCGGTATCAGTATCGACAGTTTTGAGGCCGACAAGCATGATGCTTTTCGCAATATGCCCGGCTCCTTTGACCGCGCTGTAAGTGGGCTTGACGCCTTGCAGAAGGTTGGTTTGAAGAGCACCATGAGCTCGGTGATCTCCCGCATCAACTACCAGTCTTATCATGAACTGCTCGATCTGGCGCGGGCGCACGGGGTCGGCCAGGTTTATCTGCATAATTTCAAATGCAGCGGGCGCGGTTTCAAGAACCGTGAAGAGCTGGATCTTTCACCGAATGAATGGCAAGCCTTCTATCTTGAAGCGCTGGCGGTGAAGAATCGCACCACCGATCTGAAAATATCTTTCGATGACCCGGTGATCTCATCGTTGCCTGATTATCAGGAAAAGACCATGGTTAAAGGCAGTAGCTGCGGTAAGCTATCGCTGCATTTGCGGCCCAACGGCGATATTACTCCCTGTGGCTTTATCCCGGTAGTCGTCGGCAATATCCTGCACGATGACTTCGCCACGATCTGGTACGATTCGCCGGTTCTCAAGGCGATGCGCTCCAAGTCAGCCACCGGCAAGTGCTCGGGTTGCAGCGCCTTCGATGATTGTCAGGGCGGGTGTACTGCGCGAGCTTTCGCCACCACCGGAGACTTCAATCAGCCTGATCCGCATTGTTGGAAGTGATAAGAGACTGTCCCCGCTCAGTCACGAGCAAGGCGCACAGTGATTGTTAACCACAACCTAAAAGGAGAAAGTCATGAAAAAGTACATGAAGCCGCGTATTACCGGTTCCAGTAACGTTCACCCTTGCTGATACCGTTGTCTTCAGCACCGTTGAGTGAGTCCCATTAATGGCCCTTTATCTTCTTGATACCCCGGTTCGTCTGACTTGGGATTTTTCTACAGATCCGCCCAGTCACGCCGGAAACCAACTGGAGGTGGCGCGTCACATCGCTGATGGCGGCGTGTTCTTCGTCACTCTTCAGGGCCAGCCGTTGTTGCAGTCGAATATTGGTGAACTGCTGCGCTGTCTGACCGCCGGTGGCTGTCAGGTGCTGATCGCCTGTTCCGGGACGGCTGTGGAGTTGTCGAATCTTGCCCAGGTGTCGACTCCGATTCATCAACTGCTGCTCGATGCTGCCCGTTTTATCGATGTTCGCAATGGGGTCGATACGACTCTTTTGCAGCAGGCGGTGCAGGCCCTTCGCGCCATCGGCTACGACCCTGCTTTGATGCTGACGCCGCAGCGGCGAAATCTGCACTTAATCCCTGAGTTTCTGCGCTTTTGCCGGGACAATAAGGTCGGTAGATTTAAGTTGCCAAACGCAAATATCGGTGATAGCTTCCGGGAATATTCCACTGCTGATCTGCCGCGGCATCAGGACCTTGAATTGTTCCGTAAACTCTGGGCCGAATCGCCGCAGCCGACAAGTGAATTGCCCGCTCTCGATATCCACGACCTGTTTTTGTGGGAGATCCTGGTGCCAGGGCAATTGCAAGCGCGCAGTGAGTATGGTGGTTGTCAGGCGGGTAACAGCCTCGGTCATGTTGACCTGTACGGAATGGTTCATCCTTGTGCCGCCTGGCCTGAGCCCTTGGGCAATCTGGTTGCTGAGTCCCTTTTCGAGGTCTGGTCCAGTCCTGCCCGTTTTACGGTGCGTGAGCAGATCTCTGTTATGCCCGTTGGTTGCCGCGACTGTTGTGATATCGCAAGTTGTCTTGGCGGTTGCCGTGGCCTCTCCCGACGGTTGAATCAGGCTGAAGGTGAGCGCGACCTGATGTGTCCTGGTCCTCGTCGACAGAACCCAGTCTCTTGAGTCATTCATAGTTAATGCCTATTTACCTCGATAACGCTGCCACCTCATTTCCCAAGCCCGAATCGGTTTGTGCTGCCGTTGAGCGGACGTTGCGTCATTACGCGGCCAACCCCGGTCGGGGCGGACATGCCCTCTCGCTGGAGGCGGGTCGGCTGGTGATGGAGTGCCGCGAATCGATTGCTCGTTTCTTCGGGATTGATGATTCGGCGCGCATCGCTTTCACGGCCAATGCCACCGAAGCGATCAATCTGGGCCTGTTTGGTTTGCTACAGCCTGGTGACCGGGTTGTTACCACGTCTATGGAACATAATGCCGTGGTGCGGCCGTTGCGGGCTCTGGCTGACAAGGGTGTTGAAGTTGTCAAGGTGGCCTCTGATCATCTGGGCTTTGTCTCCCCCGAGGCGATTAAGGCTGCCTGTCGCGAGGGGGCTCGTCTGGTCATTATGAGCCACTGTTCGAATGTGACCGGAACGGTGCAGCCGATTGAGGAGATCGGCCCCTGGTGTCGCTCTCAGGGTATCCTCTTTATGGTTGATGCAGCTCAGAGCGCCGGGCTGTTCTCCATTGATGTCGCGGAACTGGCGATTGATCTGCTGGCAGTGCCTGGTCATAAATCGTTGCTCGGCCCACCGGGGACCGGTTTTCTTTATGTTCGCCCGGAGCTGAGCCTGCGGCCGTTGATCTATGGCGGCACCGGTACTTTTTCACAATCAGAAACGCAGCCGGAGGAGATGCCGGAACGGCTTGAAAGCGGAACCTTGAACACCATCGGCCTGGCTGGACTTGGGGCTGCGGTTGAGTTTCTAGAAGAGGTTGGTTTAGAGCATGTTCGTGCCCGAGAGCATGCTTTGCTCAAACAATTGATTGACGGTTTGCGTAACCTCAAGAGCGTCACTCTTTACGGTCCGCACGGTTCTTCCCGTCATGGCGGTGCGCTTTCAATCAGCGTGTCTGGCCACGATCCGTCAATGCTGGGCTTCCGCTTGGACCGGGAATATGGTATTTGTTGTCGAGTTGGTTTGCACTGTGCTCCAGACGCGCATCGCACCATTGGAACTTTTCCCGAAGGGACGATCCGATTCAGCCCGGGTTATTTCAATACGGCTGAAGAAATTGAACAAACATTGCAGGCGATACACTCGATTCTCTCTACCTGAAGCAGTATCTTGTTAGAAATAGAGGGTTGTTCATCCTTAAGCTGTTTGAGGAGTTTGTATGATGAAGAAAATTTCGACTTTGGTTGCATCAGTTTTGATCACGCTCTTTTTGGTGGCCTGTTCTCTGCCGCCCGTCCATCCGGTGACCCGCCAGGAGCTGATGAAGACCCGAGTCTACAATAGGTTTATCATCGAGGAGTCCCCCGAAGAACTCCTTTATTCCCTGAATACCCGAGGAGAGGTGGTCATCGAGTCCAGACGCAACATCCCCGGCAAAAAATTCGATGTGTTTTTAAAATTGCTGGCGACTTCAGAAGGCATACATGTTCTCGAATACGACCGATAACCTCTGGAGAGTTTTTATCTTATGAAAAAGACCTTTGTTCTCGACACCAATGTGTTGCTGCATGATCCCCAGGCGCTGTTTCGTTTTGAGGATAACGATGTCGTTATCCCGATGACGGTCATCGAGGAACTGGATCGATTCAAAAAAGAGCAAAGTGAGACGGGGCGCAACGCCCGGCAGTTTTCACGGCTGATGGATGCCTTACGGGCCAAAGGTTCTCTGGTCGACGGGGTTCAACTTGAAACCGGTGGCCAACTCAGGGTTGATCTGTATACCGAAGAACATATGCAGGGTCTTCCTCCTGAATTGCGCTCTGATCAGGGCGACAATCGGATTCTGGCGGTCGCTCTGGACGTCAAGAGCAGTGCCGATTGTCCGGTAGTTTTCGTCACTAAAGATACCAACTTACGGATCAAAGCTGATGTTATTGGCTTGACGGCGCAGGATTTTGAATCGGATAAGGTTTCGATTGACGATCTTTATTCCGGGACGGCCGAAGTCCAATCGACGCAAGAACAGATCGATCTTTTTTACAGCCAGGGTTATCTGGACATCACCGAGGAGTTCTACGCCAATCAGTGCCTGACTCTGGTCGATGTGTCTAACCCTTCACACACCGCTTTGGCACGTTATAATCATGCCCTACGCCGAGCAATTCCCTTGCTACAGACACCCAAAGATGGTTTGTGGGGCGTCCATTCGCGCAACCGGGAGCAGCAGTTTGCTATTGACCTGCTGCTGAATGAGGATATCCAACTGGTGACTCTGGTCGGCAAAGCTGGCACCGGTAAGACGCTTCTGGCGATTGCCGCTGGCCTGTTCAAGTCGGCTGATGAGGGTCAGTACAGTCGCCTGTTGGTCTCGCGGCCGGTTTTCCCGATGGGGCGGGATCTAGGCTTTTTGCCTGGTGATATTAACGAAAAACTCTCACCCTGGATGCAACCGATTTTTGACAATGTTGAATTGTTGCTCGGTGGCATAGAGGAGGGTGGGAAACGCAAGCGCGGCTATAAAGAGTTGGTTGATCTCGGTATTCTCGAAATAGAGGCTTTGACCTACATTCGCGGGCGTTCCATCCCGAAACAGTACATGATTGTTGACGAGGCGCAGAACCTGACGCCCCACGAGATTAAAACGATTGTCACCCGCGCCGGTGAGGGCACCAAGATTATCTTAACCGGCGATCCCTACCAGATTGACAACCCTTACATTGACGCCAGCAGTAACGGCTTGACCTACGTGGTTGAAAAGTTCAAAGAGGCGGATCTCGCCGGGCATGTGACTTTGACCAAAGGGGAACGTTCTTGTTTGGCGGAGCTGGCGGCAAATCTTTTGTAGCTGTCAGTGAGAAGCGTGGCTAGTATAATGACGCTATAGCAGGTCTTTCAGGTCTTGTTTGTTGGTTTAAATTGTAAACTGTTAAGTGGTCATTTTTTTGAGTTGCACTTTTCGCGCTTCGGGTTGCCATGTTAATCCTTTGTATTGAATCTTCCTGTGATGAAACAGCCGCGGCAGTCGTTCGTGACGGCCGTGAAATGCTCTCCAACGTGGTCGCCTCTCAAGTCGATGTGCATGCCCGCTACGGCGGTGTGGTGCCGGAACTGGCGTCGCGCAAACATGTCGAGGCCATCTCCGTCGTTATCAAAGCTGCGCTGGAAGAGGCCGATGTCGCTCTGGAACAGATTGAGGGGATCGGTGTTACCCGCGGACCCGGTCTGGTCGGTGCTCTGCTGGTCGGTCTTTCCACGGCAAAAGCTATGGCTTGGGGGCTTGAAGTGCCTCTGGTCGGTGTTCATCACATCGAAGGCCATATCCTGGCACCCTTCCTTGAAAGAGCCCCTGCTTTCCCGTTTCTGGCGCTGGCTGTTTCTGGAGGGCACTCCCATCTCTATCGCGTTGACGGCATCGGGCAATATCGAACTCTGGGCCGGACTCTAGATGATGCTGCCGGCGAGGCTTACGACAAGGTCGCAAAGCTGCTCGGCCTTGGTTACCCCGGCGGTGCCTTGATTGACCGTCTGGCCGGGCAGGGTGACCCGAAAGCGATCAATTTCCCGCGGCCGATGCTGCATCGACCTGATTTTGATTTCAGTTTCAGTGGCATCAAGACAGCGGTGATGCAGTATGTCCATAAGTCTTCACGACCCATTGATGAAACGCATATTGCTGATATCTCTGCCAGTTTTCAGGCGTCGATGGTTGAAGTGCTGACGACCAAGGCGTTGCGCGCAGCAGCAGCTGAAGGTTTGGAGCGCATTGTGGTTGCTGGTGGCGTCGCATGCAATTCCGGCTTGCGCCGACAGTTCAGCCAACTGGCAGCGAAGCATGGTCTGGAGGTGTTTTTCCCGAGTCCCGCGCTTTGTGGCGACAATGCGGCCATGCTCGGTGTGCCTGCGGATTATTATTTGCAAAAGGGCCTGCATGCGGACGGTAAGATGAATGCGGTATCGAGTTGGCCGCTCGATACGGTCACTGTGTAGGGCTGACTCAGATTGTGGAGTGATTGAGGCATATGTGGCGGGGAGTTGGTTTTATCCGGCAGATTAAACTGATGCTAGTGCGCTTTATCCGCCTACGTGGTCTGCCGGATGAAATCGCCAAAGGGGTCGCCCTGGGCATCTTTATCGGCATGACTCCAACCTTTGGCTTTCAGATGGTTCTCGCTATTTTCTTTGCTTATCTGCTCAAAGAAAATCGCTTTGCTGCACTTGTTGGGGTCTGGGTGACCAACCCGGTAACCGCACCCTTTATCTACGCTGCTGAGTATGAATGTGGTCGTCTCCTGCTCGGTATGGAACGCCTCGCGTTGCCGAATGAGTACACCTTGGATTCTTTCGCCAACCTGGGTTGGGATATTATCTTTCCCTGGTGTACCGGCAGTCTTCTTTTCGGTATTGTTTTTGGTTTCATCTCATACATTGTAACCTTGCGCCTGGTGCCAATTGTCAAAGATTGGCGTATTCCCCGTTGGCCCCGCCGACGGTGGAAAAAGAGAAAATAAAGTTTAAAATTTGCCTATGCCTCCTCGTCCAAGAAAACGTTTCGGTCAGAATTTTCTGCATGATCAGCATGTGCTGGGTCGGATTATTGCGGCTGCGGAGGTCGCTCAGGGTGACCACCTCCTTGAAATCGGTCCCGGTCCTGGTGCCCTGACTGACCGTCTGCTGGCGCTTGACGTGCCGATCGTGGCCATCGAAGTGGATCGCGATCTCGGTGCCGCTTTACAGCAACGTCAGGCCGAGAACCTCACTGTCGTGATCGGCGATGTCCTGAAGACGGATTTGACCCCACTCCTGACTGACCCTCCGTACAAGCTGATTGCCAACCTGCCCTACAATATTTCCAGCCAAGTTTTGTTCAAGGTGCTGGCACAACGCAAGCTCTTTGGGCGCCTGGTCCTGATGTTTCAGAAAGAGGTCGGAGATCGACTGATTGCTGGACCCGCAACGCGTGATTACGGCATTTTGTCGGTCTTGATGCAGACTTGGTACGAGATTGAGCGTGTGGTCAGGGTCCCGCCCGGGGCGTTCCATCCTCCACCCAAGGTTGAGTCGGTGGTGCTCTGTATGAACCCCTTACTGCAGCCGCGAGTCGAGATCGTTGACGAAGCTTTACATCGACAGTTAGTTCGGGGTGCTTTTGCCCAGCGCCGCAAAACTCTGCGCAACAGCCTGATCGGTTACGGCTGGCAGCCGGAACAAGTCGATCAGGGCTTTGCTCAGGCGGAGATTGATCCGGGGCGACGCGGCGAAACTCTGACGATCGAAGAGTTTGGTTGTCTGGCTAATGTTTTAGAACCTATAACCCCGCAAGGTAAGTAGCAGTTGAGCAAAGTATCTTAGCCACAAAGACACGGAGACTCAGAGGAAAGGCTAACCTTAAAGATTGGGAGGCTCTTTGCGCCTCTGCGACTTTGTAGCTAAATATTGATGTTGGTTGTAAGTCTGAAGCTGTTGGTATCGAATTAACTAAGGAATAATGTAATGACTTCAACCGTTGCGACCGTAAACGGTGCCCCGATCGACGACAAGGCCCTCAATGCGGCGATGCAGAGTTTGGCTCAGGAACAATACCATGCCACCCTCGCTGAGATGCCACCTGAGGCGTGTGCTGATTTACGCCAACTGGCGTTAGAGCGATTGATTGCCCGGGAATTGATGTTTCAGGCGGCGATGGCTGAAGGTGTTTTGGCCACTAATGAAGCGGTTGAAGAGGAGACCTCAAGAATCCTGAGAATGATGGGTAATCCACAGGATTTTTGGAAAAGAATGGCCGAGCGTGGCATGGACGAGGCCGCGTTTTTACGCATGATCCGTAAGGATGTTACGGTCGATCAGATCTCGGCCCGCAAGCTGGAGGAGCTGCCCGAACCTGAGGATGCGGCCATCCTGGACTTTTTTCGCCAGTATCCCGACAAGTTGAAAAGTCACGAACGACTCAGAGTGGCTCATATCCTTATTCCGTTTGATCCCGATGATGCCGATAAGGCGTTGCCACAAATCCTGGAATTGAAAAAGAAGGCCGAGACCGGTGATTTTGCCGAACTGGCGAAGCTGCATTCGGTCTGTCCGAGCGCTCCCGGTGGCGGTGACTTGGGGTATATCCGCCGTGAAGATGTCGATTCAACCTTTGCCGATGCCGCCTTCAGCCAGATCGTTGGCGTGGTCGGTGAGCCAGTCAAGACGCCTTTCGGCTATCATCTGCTTCTGGTCAAAGAACATGAAATTCCAGCCCCGCTGACACTTGACGAAGCTCGGCCAAAGATTGTGCATTTTTTAAAGCAGGCAGAAAGTGCTAAAATCCTTGAATGCTGGGTCAATGAAATGAAACAGCAAGCGGATATTGTTTTGATCGATTAAAAATTATCAGCCACAGAGACACGAAGACACAAAGTTTTTTCTCTGTGTCCTCCAACCTCTTTGGCAAAAGCTGTGTTCGGGTTTTTTGCAACCGGTCTGTAAGGGGACAACCTATGGATGTCATCGTTGAAGAGCGTGGTAAAATTTTCGCCCGGGCCCATGGTGCTCGACTTGCAGAGATAAAGATTCAACTGAAGTCAGCCCGCTACCACGACGATGCCGATGCTCTCCTGACTCTGGCCGACGCTCTCCTGATTTATAGTCACTCCCACGATTTGCTTGATCTGTCGATTGACACACTGTTGGACTGGCTGCAAACTTTCCTTGATTTTCTCCGGTGTCGCCACGACCTGATTAAAATTCAGCCTTTCACTCCTGTTGACGGCGGATCGACCTTCCTGATGATCAATACCCCGGATGCTCCCTATCTGGTTGATTCCCTGAAGATGCTGTTGCAGCGGAAGCGGCTGCGTGCTGAAGTTGTCTCCCATCCGATTCTCACGACCAAAAGGTGTAATGGCCTCCTGGAAAGTTTGAACTGGATCGATGGTTCCGGTTCGCAGGAATCTTTCATGTTATTGCAGGTCGAGTGTAATCAGGGCGACTGTTGTGAGTTGGCGCAGGAGATAGCGGCAATTTTTCAAAAGGCGCAGCTCGCGGGCCAGAAGAAAAAGACTCTTGAAGCGCTGCTTCGTTCTCTATTGTCTCTGACTCAGGAGCAAGCTCAACGGGATTTTATTGAGTGGCTTTCTCAGGGCAACTTCATTCCCTTCGGTTCTGCCGTTATCGAGATTACCAACCCGACCGGACGCAAACCCAAGGCGAACCTTGTTGCTTCGCCGCAAGGCTGGATGCCGCCAACGCTTCTGACCAAGAACCGCCCCGAAGGCTCTTCCTTGCGACTGAGTCAAGAGGTGCGGCAACGACTCTTTCGCAGTAACACACTGGTGGTTGAGGTGCTGGATGAAGAGAGCCCACTCCAGCATCCGGAAAAACTGGTTTATCTCGGCTTCCGTGAATGTTGCGACTCCAGCACATGGCGCGAGCATCTGTTTGTCGGGCTTTTTTCCCAAAACAGCATCAACGAACTGAGCTATAACGTCCTGCCGCTCAAAACCAAGCTTTTGGCCGCCCTGGAGCGTCAACAGGTGCGTTACGACAGCTACGATTACCAGAAGGTTCTGGAGATCTTCAATACCTTCCCCAAGGTGGAGATGTTCTTCCTTGACGATGCGGCGCTTGATCGTCAGGTGCAGTCTTTTGTCGCGCTGCAGCGTCACTTGTCGGTCAAGGTGGTGGTCACCCGAAGTCTCAGCTTGAGAAGTCTCACCCTGCTGGTCAACATGCCGAGCGAATTTTATAGTGGTGAAACGATGCGGCGCATGGAAGCTTATCTGGCGCGATATCTGGGCACTGATGACATCAACTCGCGTGCGGTGCATTTATATGCCGAATATGTCAGCTTGCATATACGGATTATCCCCCAGACTGAAGTGGTGAAAATCGATATTGATCTCCTCGAAAAGGGTTTGACCGACCTGGCTCGTCCGTGGGATGAACGGCTGCGTTTGTTGCTGACTCGCGATGCTGATATGTCGCAGGGGATGCAGCTGTGGATGAAGTACACCGAGGCTTTTCCCCACGAATACAAAGATCTGATTCACCCGCGTTTTGCGGTGCGTGATATCCGGGCCATCGAACAGTTGCTTGAGAGCGGCGAAGAAGGCTTCGACCTCTGGGGGCCGTTTAATGAACGTCACGAATTCTTCCGCTTGCAGTTTTACAGCTTGCGGGAGAGTTGTCTCAATGAGCTGATGCCGTTTCTCGAAAACCTCAGCCTGACGGTGGTCGATGAAGTCGATTTCAATGTTGATGTCGACACCGAGACGGTTTATGTCAAGAGTTTCATGGTTCGAAGCGAACATCCCCAAGCCAAACCGCTCGCGATGCAGCGCGATAACCTGCTCGACATCCTTAACGGTCTACGTCGCGGCACCATCGAAGACGATTACCTCAACCGGATGATGCTCTTGACGGGGCTGGACTGGCAAAAAATCGATGTGTTCCGGGCCTACCGCAACTATTACTTCCAGATCGGCAACCCTTTCACCAAACGGCGGGTGGCTTTTGCTCTGATCAACAATCCGCAAGCGGCGCTGTTACTCTATCGCTATTTCGAGGCGCGCTTTCAGCCCAACCAGGAGTGGGCTGATCCGATGCAGCGTGAGGAAGAAGCGCTCATGCCAGTACGCCTCGAGTTGGCTCAGGCCCTCGAACAGATCGTCGATATTAATGAAGACCGCATTTTGCGCAGCTTGTTCAATCTGATCGATTCCACCGTCCGTACCAACTTCTTTTTGCGGCGGAATGATGTCGACACTTTTCTTTCGTTCAAGATCAGTGCGATCGGCATCATCGATATGCCGTTCCCGCGACCGATGTACGAAACCTACGTGCATTCAGCGAGCATGGAAGGGATTCATCTGCGCGGCGGCAAGGTCGCTCGCGGCGGGATTCGCTGGTCGGACCGTCCCGACGACTTCCGCACCGAAGTCCTTGGCCTGATGAAAACCCAGATGACCAAGAATTCCTTGATCGTGCCGGTCGGTTCCAAGGGCGGCTTTATTGTCAAAAAACCGTTCAAAACCCGGGAAGAGGGCGCGGCTCTGTCGCGACGGGCTTATATTACTCTGATGCGCGGGCTGCTTGATTTGGTTGACAATCGGGTCTCCGGGAAGCTGGAACGCCCTGCCGGGGTTGTCGTTTACGATGATCCCGATCCTTATCTGGTGGTCGCTGCCGATAAAGGGACCGCACATCTTTCCGATACCGCCAATGGTGTCAGCCTCGACTATGGCTTCTGGCTCGGTGATGCGTTCGCCAGCGGTGGCTCGGTTGGTTACGATCACAAGCGGCTGGGAATTACCGCCCGTGGTGCCTGGGAGTGCGTCAAACGACATTTCCGGGAAAGTGGCAAAGACATCCAGACTCAGGCCTTTAGCGTGGTCGGTATCGGCGACATGAGCGGCGATGTCTTTGGCAACGGTATGTTGCTGTCTCAACAGATTTGTCTGCTGGCAGCGTTCAATCATCAGCATATCTTTCTCGATCCTGATCCCGATCCGGCACTCTCCTGGCAGGAGCGTAAGCGTCTTTTTGAACTGCCGCGTTCCACCTGGGCTGATTACAACCCCGAGCTGATTTCTCGCGGCGGCGGGGTCTGGGAGCGTTCCTCCAAGGATATCCCGCTGTCTAAGGAAGTTCGTAGCCGACTGGGGGTGCGTCATACCTCAATGGATGGGGACGGGCTGATCCGACAGATTCTGGCGGCGGAGGTCGAGTTGCTCTGGAACGGTGGGATTGGCACTTATTTTAAGTGTTCTCAAGAGAAAAATGCCGATGTTGGTGATCGCGCCAACGACAATGTGCGGATCAATGCGGCGCAACTTCGGGCGAAAGTTGTCGGTGAGGGTGGTAATCTCGGTTTTACGCAACCGGCCCGGATCGAATATGCCCTGGCGGGCGGTATGATCAATACCGACGCGATCGATAATTCCGCCGGGGTCGATACCTCTGACCATGAAGTGAACCTTAAAATCCTCTTCCAGGGCTTGCGTGAGGCGGGGGTGGTCAAGAGTGATAAAACTCGCAATCGGCAGCTGCTCGAAGTTCAGGATGATGTCTGCGACATGGTCTTGAGCAACAACTATACGCAGAGCTTGTGCCTTTCGTTGGACCTGCTGCGTTGTCAGGAAGACAACGACCCGTACATCGGTCTGGCCGAACGGTTGGCCAACGCTGGCCTGCTTGACCCAAAAGGCGAGTTTCTGCCGTCACGCAAGGAACTCGGTGCCCGCGCACAAGGCTATCTCCGTCCCGAACTGTCGATTTTACTCGCTTATAGTAAAATGCATCTGTACCAGACCCTGATTGAAAGTGATCTGCCCGAACGAGAGCCAGCGCAGGTTTTTCTTCAGCAATATTTCCCGGAAAAAATTCGTCAACGTCATGGTCAACGTCTGCAGGACCATCCGCTTCGGCGTGAGATTATCGCCACCATGATCACGAATCGCGTGGTCGATCAGGCGGGCTGTGCTTTTCTTGATGATCTGGTACGACAGGCCGGTGCGTCGATCATTCAGGGGACCGCCGCCTACCTGGTTTTCGATGAGTTGTTAGGCGGTGCTGCGATTCGCCAACAGCTGTTCTCCGCTGACAACGTCATGGCTACAGACCGTCAATTAGAGTTGCTTTGTGAGCTGGAGAAAGCGTTGGCGGGACTTTGTCGTCAGGTTGTTGAACAAAGGCTGCCGATGCAACTTGATCGAGCCTGCGTCGATAGTTATCGCGAGCGCCTGGCGATTTTCCGTGCGCACCTTGCGGAGCTGCTTCCCACTGCTGAATGGTCGGTCTGCCAGGACCACGCTGCCGTTCTTGTCAGTGAAGGGTTTGCGCCGAAGATGGCTCTTGAAATGGCCAGCTTCCGTTATCTGGTCGGGTTCCTTCCTGGCGTCTATATCGCTGAGGCGACCGGTGCTGAGCTCTTGGTCGTTACCGCAGCCATGAGCGAAGTCCGGCTCAGCTTGAAAATATCCCAGGTTATGGAGAGCCTCAACGCCTATGTCGCGCATGATCGCTGGGATCGCATGGCGCTCTCCAGCCTGCGCAGCTCTTTCATAAAGCAGTCGGTCAAGCTGACGCATGAAATTGTCGTCAGCGGTGGTAGCGCTGACAGTTATTTTGCAGCAAAACGCCGTCTGCTTGATTACTATCTCGATTTGAACGAAACCTTGCGGGTCAGCCAGCCGACAACGACCAGCCCTTATATGGTTTTGTTGCGGGCTTTGGAGGCGGTTGGAGGCTAAAAGGGTGGGCAGCCCAGCTTATAACGTTTGGAAAACCGGGACTGTCCCCATGCCCGAGCCATAATAAAGGAGTGAGGAGAGTTTGATGTTGAAACGACAGCTTGGACCCTGTGTGACCTTTTTCCCGCAACCGGCGACTCTGGTAGCGACGCAGGACGATGATGGCAAGGTGAATCTGATGATGGCGTCCTGGGTAGGGATTGTCAGCAAGACGCCACCGACGATCGCAGTCTCGCTGCATCATGGCCGAAAGACTTATGCCAATATTATGGCGACCGGAACTTTCTCGGTGAATCTGGTGCCGACCTCTCTGGCGGTTGCTGCTGACGCCTGCGGTCTGATCTCTGGTCAGGAAGTCGATAAATGCCAGTTGACCGGCTTGACCACGGTTGCCGCTGAACGGACCGGAGCCCCACTGGTTGAGGATTCCCCTCTGAACGTGGAGTGTCGCCTGGTTCGCGAAGTCGAGCTGGGAGATTATCGCCTGGTGATGGGCGAGATCGTCGAAATCCATGCCGCTGAAGCGGCCTTCGATGCTACTGGCAAGATCCATGCTGAGGTTTTCGATCCGCTGGTCTATCTCGGTGGGATTCGTGAGTATCGGTCGCTGGGCGGGCGGGTTGCCGAGGCTTACAAGTCGGGGCTGGAATTGTTGCCAAAGAAGTGATCTGGGGTTGTTTGCACCCTGTCTTGCTAGACAAGTTCTGGGCCCTATGCTAAAACCCCAAACTATTAGGCGTTTAGCGCAAAGTTGCAAAGGTTGGATGCAAGCGCGCCAAGGAATCTGTTGTGCTTGATAAAAGGTTCTACCCATTGCGTCTTTACTGGTTTCTCTTGGCGTCTTTGCGTTAGGTTTTTTGCTTTAGATTCTATTGTCTGGACACAAAATGTATTGTCTTTGTTTGATTTGTAATCCCGAAACAATAAGTTGAGAGGTGAGAACCTTGAGCAATACCAAAGTTAA
>JAQYVY010000018.1 GCA_030145195.1 Desulfuromonadales bacterium
CTTCGGCGGCTTCGGCGGCTTCGGCGGCTTCGGCGGCTTCGGCGGCTTCGGCGGCTTCGGCGGCTTCGGCGGCTTCGGCGGCTTCGGCGGCTTCGGCGGCTTCGGCGGCTTCGGCGGCTTCGGCGGCTTCGGCGGCAATTACCTCATCAGTGGGTTCTTCTTCAAATTCAAGTTCCAAAGCACCTAAGTCGTCAAGATCAAGTTCAATTTCAACATCGACATCGACATCGACTTCTTCCGACTCAGGTTCTTTTACACTCTCTGCCTTAGCCCCAACGGCAGGCCCCAAATCAAGGTCAAGATCAAGGTCAAGGTCAAGATCTAATTCAAAACCAGCGGCAGCGGGAGTGGCCTTAGGCGCAATCTTATCCAGCGGCGGCACCTCAACATCTGGAGCGGCCTCCTCACCAACCATTTCCAACTCTTCAACATCGCTGATTGCCTCATCAAGGATAGCAGCCTCGGCTGTCTCCTCAGGCACGTCAGCAATTTTCAATGACACATCAAGATCGCTCAGTTTCTCAGTTTCACCAACAGCATCGTAAATAGCCGTAAGGGTTTCCACAACAACCGAATCGTTCGGCAAAGCAACTTTCAGCTCTTCGTAGAAAAGCCGCAAGGCAGTAACGCGCTCAGCATGAAAAAAAGCGTCTTTCCATTCCTCAAGCCTGTCCCGGGCAGTCTCAAAATCTCCGCCATCAAGGCAAATTCTCACATAGTACTCACGCAGATCCAGATCGGTCTGTTCCTGTTTGAGCAGGTGTTGCAAGGTGAGACGAGCGTTGGAAAAATCATGCATCGCAACATAGGCATCGGCAAGAGTTCTGGTAACCTCCTGGTTTTCCGGTGCCTGTTTAAGAAGACTCTTGAGGAACTGGATAGATTTGTCATACAGCTTGCTGTTGAATAGTGCCAGAGCCAGAGGCAGCCTTGCCTCGACTTCTTCCGGGCAGATATCGAGGAAACGATCGTAGAGCTTGATAATCTTGGTGTGTTCGTGCTTTTCAACCAGTGGGGCGATAATCAGCTGGAACCGTTCAAAGGCCTTAATATTCTGGCCATCGGACTTATAGCATTCGGCAATTTTAGCGGAAACATTAAGATTCTCGGGATCAAGCTCGGACATTTTCTCCAAGACATCGATTGCCTCATTGAGCATCCCGTTCTTTTCATAAAATGAAACCAGGTTGCGATACTCACTCAGAGCATTGCCGACCAAACCCTGCTTTTCATTCAACTCGGCAAGACGGTGGTAGATATCTACCCGCGACGGTTCAAGCTTCTGCATCTGCTTGAAGACCGCAATTGACTTGAGGTAGAAGCCTGTTTCCGTGTAATGCTTGGCAACAAGTTCATACTCTCTCAGAGCATCATCATTGCGATTATCACGACTAAACAGCTCCGCAAGCTTCTGCCGATTGCGCACGTCTTTCGGGAAAGCTTCAACGAGCTTCTGATACTCGCTGACAGCTTTAGAGACTTGCCCCTTTGCTAGGAATTTCTGAGCGCTTGCGAGGAGTTTTTCTTTATTGGCCAAGGATCTTCCCTGTGAAGTGGACTACATAACATATAGCGTGGAATCATAACTGAAAAACTCCGATACTGTCAAGAGGTTACAGTCCGGAGTTCGGTAATTTATCTTTTAAATTCAACGAAATAGAAGATAATTAACAATTCAGAACGCGAGTCTTCTGTCGTGCCTGAATTGAAGCATACTCCTGGCCCTTCTCTTCGAAGCCCTGACGACCCATGAGGGCGTAAGTGAATTGCTTGCCTTCTTCGACACCCGGCTGGTCAAGAGGATTAACGCCAAACAAGTATCCGGCAAAAAGCGTCTGCACTTCAAACAGATAGATCAGTGCACCAACCGTGGCCGGGGTAACCTGCAAGACATTGATTGTGCAATTAGGCCGGTGGTTTTTGGTCAGGGCTGCGGCTGTTGCCAAGCGCTCCATGCGGAGCAATTCGCCCATGGAATGGCCAGCAAGGTAGGTCATCGCGGGACTGGCGTCGTAGCGCGGAACCTCCAGGTCACGGTCAAACTTGTCGACCGCAATAAAGGTGACAACCTTGTCATACGGTCCCTCTACATAGAGTTGCACTTGGGAGTGCTGGTCCGTTGTACCGAGGGCGTTGATCGGGGTTGGTCCGACATTAACAATCTTGCCATCGGTTCCATAACGCTTTCCAAGGCTTTCGGCCCAGAGCTGTCGAAACCAGTCCGCAACATCGCGCAGCCTGTCGCTGTAAGGCATCAGCACAGAAATCGACAAGCCCTTCTGATAAGCCAGATATTGCAAAGCAGCATTTAAATATGCAGGGTTGGTCTCAAGATCATCGTGACAAACTTTTTCCGAAAAATCCGCAGCGCCCTGCAACAGCGCCGCAATATCAACACCCGCACAAGCCAACGGCAAAAGCCCGACCGCGGTCAGAACACTGAAGCGCCCGCCGACACCAGCGGGGATAGCGCAAGAGCGGTACCCTTCCTGTCTGACCAAATCACGCAAAGCGCCAACTTCCGGGTCGGTAATCAGGACAAAATGATCCCGGTAGGCATCACCTACAGCGGCTTCAATCCATTGTCTGGCGATCAAAAACTGGCAGGTTGTCTCCACAGTTGAGCCCGACTTACTGATCACAAAAAAACCGGTTCGAGCCGGGTCGCAAAGGTCAAGATGTGTAGAGAAACCATCAGGATCAACGTTATCAAGCACAAACAGACGCGGCAAAGACTCGCGTTGTTTCGAGCCAAGCAGATTATGTGACAACCGCAGAGCCTGCAACACTGCGGTTGTTCCAAGCGCCGAGCCACCGATGCCAAGGACGACAAGATTATCGAACTGTTGGCGCAAATCATTAGCCAGAGAGGTGATTTCCGAAACAACCTCTTGGTTGGATGGTAAATCGAAAAAAGGAAGTTCACCCTGCTGCCGGCGTCGGGCAATCTGACTATGAATCGACCGGGTCTGCTCATGCAAAGACTGTAATTCATCATCGGTTATGCCATATTCAGCACCGACCGTATCAGCCATCATGTTGGTGTAATCAAGTGAGATTTTCATGGGATCCTCCTGATTCAAGTTTCGTCAATTATGACTATTTACCGAGACTTTTCAATCGATCAATTTCATCTTTTGTCAGGAGGCGGTACTGACCGGGTGCCAAACCGTTAAGGGTTAAAAAAGCATAGCCGACTCTTGCCAGCCGGCTCACCTGATGACCCAAGGCCTCGCACATACGACGGACCTGACGATTTCGACCTTCGTGAATTGTCAACGTGAACCAACTGTGAGTCCCCTGAATCCGAAGATCAGAAACTCGTGCCGGTGCGGTCAAACCATCATCAAGAAGCACCCCCTTCTCCAGTTGGCGTTTAGCCTGCTCACCCAACCTGCCACGAACTCTGACCAGATAAACTTTGTCAACCTGGTGGCGGGGGTGAGCCAGCTGGTTCGCCAAAGAACCGTCGTTGGTCAACAATAGCAAGCCGGAAGTATTAATATCGAGACGCCCCACAGGAAAAAGTCGAACCGACAGATCACGAATCAGGTCGGTGACAACGGGACGCCCTTCTGGATCATTTAAGGTGGTAACTGTGCCAACAGGTTTGTTCAACAGGACGTAAACAAAAGATTCCGCTTCGCGTAGCGGCTCACCATCAATGAGGATATGATTTATCGTCGGATCGGCTCTGTCGCCGAGTACAGCAACCCGACCATCAACCTTGATCAGGCCCGCCGAAATCAGCTCTTCGGCCTTGCGTCGCGAACAGTATCCAGCGGCGGCAATGATTTTCTGCAAGCGTTGCAGCATAAGTCTCCTGGGTTCAGGCCTGAATCAGCAAAGTTATCTCCAACTCAGGAAAAATCACTCGTCTTGGTCGGCTGAAGATTCATTGACCACACCATCATCAACCAGCAAGGGTAACGACTCAGAGGTGGTTGCACCCGCTTCGACCTCAGGAGCAAGCTCGCTGAATTCACGTAAAGTTGGTAAAGCGGCAAGGTCAGACAAACCGAACAACTCCAGAAACTCACGAGTCGTGCCGTAGATCATCGGCTTCCCAGGAACATCTTTTTTGCCCAGGATCCGTACCAAATGTTTTTCGAGTAAGGTTTTAAGGACACTACCTGAATCGACGCCACGCAAATATTCGACTTCCGAACGCGTCACGGGTTGTCGGTAGGCAATAATGGACAAAGTTTCGAGGGCTGGGCGTGAAAAACGAAAGGGCCGACTACGACCCAACCTCCGGAGATAATCAGCGTATTCCGGCCGAGTACGCAGCTGGTATCCGCCAGCGACTTCTTGCAGGAAAAACCCACGCGGCTGTTCGGCATAATCGAGTTGAAGGTTATCAATCGCGGCGATGATGGCGGCTTGATCGATCTCCAGAGCTTCGGCAATACGTTCTGGCTTGAGCGGGCCATCAGCGGCAAAGATTAAAGCTTCGACCAAAGGGACAAGATCAACTGTATCCAAGGCTGTCATCTCCAAGCTTCAGGTCATCAGAGTCTTCGACCCCAACCGAGGGGAAGAGCCAGATCGCGCCAAAGCGGGAATTCTGCATAAAGCGCACCATGCGTAATTTCACCAACTCAAGCAGTGCCAGAAAAGTCACTATGACTTCACTGCGCCTGATACCGTCGGGAAAAAGCTCTACAAAAGCGAGGCTTTCCCGCCCATGCAGCAGGGAAAGGATTGAATTAATTCGATCCGTAACTGAGAGTTGCTCGAGATTGACCTCATGGACCTGTGCTTCAGGATTCTGTGTGAGGACATCTTTAAGAGCGTCCAGCAGGTCAAAGAGTCCAACCGCAACGAATTCACCTTCAACGTCCTCCAGAACTTCCGGTTCTGGAGCCTGACGGGCGAAGATATCGCGATTCAGTTGCGGCCGACTTTCAAGGATTTGTGACACTTCCTTGTATTTCTGGTATTCGAGCAGACGCCGAACCAGCTCAGCCCGTGGGTCCTCTTCTTCTTCATCCAGCTCTTCTTCGATCATCTTCGGCAACAAAAGCTTCGACTTAACGTATATCAGAGTTGCAGCCATCAAGAGGAACTCGCCGGCCAAATCAAGGTTGAGCGTTTTCATTGCATCGAGAAAGCCCAAATATTGAGCGGTGATTTCAGCCATGGGGATATCATTGATATCCATCTCGTTCTTCTTGATGAGATGCAGCAGAAGATCCAGCGGGCCTTCAAAATTTTCAAGTTGTACGGCGTAGTTGTCCATATCGCTCAACGGTAGAAAAGCAGCCGCATGGTCTGTTCTACCACATCGAGATGAGGGCCTGCCAAGATTGCCACCACGTAATGCACCGCCGGTCCGAACACGGTCTGCCAGATCGACGTACCAAACACCAGAAAAACGATCAGGAGCATGCCGAAGGGTTCGATTCGCCTTAGCAGCAGCGCTTGCCGCTCCGGCAGCAGCCCCATAACAACGCGTCCGCCATCGAGCGGTGGCACGGGCAATAGGTTAAACAGGCAGAGAATAACGTTGATGTAAAGGCCGAAAGCAGCCATTAACCCTATCGGCTCAATATAAGGCAGAGCCTGACTTCCTTCAGGCATGAGTGCCGCGAAATAGACAACGCCTCGCAACAACAGCGCAGAAGCCAGTGCGAGCAGAAGATTAGCGGAGGGACCTGCCAGCGAGACCCAGATCATGTCAGTACGGGAGCGTCGCAGGTTGCTCGGATTCACAGGCACGGGTCGTGCCCAGCCAAAACCAAAAACCAACAAGGCGATGGTACCGATCGGATCGAGGTGCTTAAGCGGGTTCAACGACAGGCGTCCGAGCAGACGCGCGGTCGGATCACCCAACCGCTCAGCCAGAAAACCGTGAGCGACCTCATGCAGCGTAACAGCCAGCAGTGCCGGTACCAGCATGATCGAAATTTTAAGGAAAATCTGTTCCATTGATGCAGTACTCTGTTAGTCGTTAATTCGGCCTGAATCTTTAGAACAAGCATCGATCCAAGCCGGAACAATCTTTGTAACAGATGAGCCAATTCAAGTCAATGACAGACGCGCTGTGAAAAATCTGTAAATACTTGATTTCACAAGGATAGGACAGTACTCATGCAAGATAATCACGATACTTTCGCAAGACCATCGCGCGTTCGTCATCAGCAGACTTGACCCGCTCATCGAGGCGAGCATTTTGCAGATCGTCAATAATAGTCCGATAGATCGGTCCGCATTGAACCCCGAGCTTTTGCAGATCATACCCAGTCAACAGCGGCTGAACATCAGCCAAATGAGTAATATAGCGAGAGATCCATTGACGAACAGAATCTTTAACGGTGCACGCCATGAGAAAAAGAAGCAACTCTGTTGGCAAAGGATGAAACCAGCGATACAGGTTGCTCGCTTTGGGGGGCCTCATTTGCGGTCCACGTTTTTCCAGGCGCCGAAGAATGTCGAGAGCTACCGACCGCTGGTTATCGAACAAATCCAAATAACGTTGCTGCACATTCAAACGGCGGCACAAAGCCACAATACCGCTGCGATCCAAAGGCACCGTCAGAACCAGAAGATAACAAAGCCAGCGTTTACACGGTTGACCAGTGTACAAAAGATCGAACCAGTCCATAGCCCGCTTTGCTTCTTCAAAATAACGCGCATAATCAACTTTTTTCGTTAAAGTTGGATGCAAATAACGCAGAATATCGAGCTGAGCCAGACGCAACACCGCCGGGAGGGGATTGCGTTCGTTGAGAATAAGGTAGAGTTCATTGAAGATTCGATCACCGCTGAGCTTTTCCAACAGGCCGAGCCTGACAGCGCTCCGGAGCAGATGTTCAGTTTGTTTGCCGACGTTGAAGCCGAGCCTCTGTTCAAAACGAACGGCACGAAAGACCCGCGTCGGATCCTCGACGAAACTCAGGTTGTGCAGTACCCGCACGGCCTTTTCGTCAATATCACGCTGTCCGCCATAGTAATCGAGCATTTCGCCGAAAAGCTCAATGTTCAAGCTGATAGCCAGAGTATTGATGGTGAAATCCCGGCGAAAAAGATCCATTTTAACCGAAGAATGTTCGACATCCGGCAAGGCACCAGGACTGAGGTAATATTCCATGCGTGCCGAAGCCACATCAAGCTTGAAGCCGTCAGGATAAATCACCACCGCCGTACCAAATTTGCGATGGCAGCGCACCCGGCAATCATGTTTTTTGGCATAAGCTTCGGCGAAAGCGATGCCGTCGCCCTCGACCACAAGATCAAGATCAATATTTTCAACATTCAACAACAGATCGCGGACAAAGCCACCAACCAAAAAGGTGGCAACCCCCTGTTCGTCGGCCACTGCACTGAGGTGAGCCAAAACATCCTGGATATGCTTCGGCAGACGATTACGAATAAGTCGTTGGATCTGGTTGCGTTTATAACGACGGCCACCGCGACCGATCAGGCCCCTGTCACCAGTACGAGGAGGAGCCCCGGCACTACTGGCCAGATGGCGAAGCAGGTCAGTGCGTGTCACCGCACCGGCCAGGACGCCCTCTTCGGTGACGGGAACAAAACGCTGATTAGACTCAACAATCAGGCCTTTCAAGATTTCTACCGGTGTTTGGGGGTTGACCACATGAAAATCGCTGGTCATGAACTCACTCACCGGTTGATCTTGCAGACCGTGATAAACCGCTTTTTCAACCAGTTGCCGTGAAATAATTCCGACAACTTCGGTGCGGCAGAGAACCGGAGCGCTATTAATATTGAAGCGAGACAGAGACTGGTGAGCATCAGCAATTGTTGAGTCAGCCTGAACGCTCTTGACTGGAGTCGACATTAAGTGGCGGACCTGCCAATGAGGCTGAACGTGCTTATGCAACATTTTCGGTAGTTGTTCCAGAAGCTGCAACAGGGTCTGATCCCGAACCGTGCAGGAGGCGGCAGCGGCATGGCCACCACCACCGAATTCGGCGAGGACATCGCCGACATCAATTTCTTTAAGCCGCGACCTGGCGACAACAAAAACCCGGCTTTCCATACGCACCACGACAAAAAGAACATCCAGGTTCTCCATGTCCTTGAGTTTGTGCGCCAGGGTGGCAATATCACTGACGAAGTGATCAACCGAAGCGTGTGCCACCGTAACATTGATCCCCTGCACGTTGAGAACCGTTTTACTGGCAAGCAGATCATTGAGCAGCCGAACCTGATCGGGCGTCAACTCCTGTACGATCAGATCGGCAACAACGTTCAGATTGGCCCCCTGGGTAAGCAGATAGGCCGCAGCCAGATAATCTTTGACGGTCGTGGTATGGAAAGTGAGACTGCCGGTATCCTCATAGAGACCAAGCATCATCATGGTGGCCTCGTCCGGCGTAAGCGTAACCTTCTGATCTATAAACAGGTGCGAAAGAACCGTCACCGTCGAACCAACCAACTCGACATGTTCAACCGAACCAGTCAGGTCCTCCCGCTTGGCGGGATGGTGATCAAAGATATGAATATCGACGTCAGGCCGCTCAGCAACGGCACCAAAAGCTCCGATGCGCGACGCTTGACGGACGTCCACCAGAATCAGGCGCGTCACATCTTCGAGATTGATATCCCGAACACGCTTAAAACCAAACGCATACTGAGCACTCTTCAGGAAAAACTCGCGCAGGCTGCGCTCCTGCCCTCCAGGGAAAACCATTTCGGCATCAGGATAGAGGCGCTTCGCTGCAATCATCGACCCAAGGCAATCGAAATCAGCATTGATGTGGGTCGTGATGATTTCCATGGTGAATCCTGTGTGGAAAGGTAAGTAATGATTCCGTGCGGCATGACGGTTGAAAGCGACAATCCCTACAACCTTACAACTTCAAGCTCCCAATTAATTCGTGGATATCATCAATCCCTTGTTCGACACAGAATGCCTCGATGCCTTCAATGATCGAAATCATCGCCGAGGGATCAACAAAATTAGCCGTACCGACCTGAACGGCCGTGGCACCAACAATCAGGAATTCCAGAGCATCCATGGGCCGTACGATACCGCCAATGCCAATAACCGGAACCGAAACGGCCTGTACGACCTGATGGACCATACGTACGGCCACCGGACGAATCGCTGGCCCAGAGAGGCCACCAGTACAATTAGCAAGTCTCGGCTTGCGCGTGTGGACATCCACGGACATTCCGGTCAAGGTATTGATGCAGGCAATGGCATCAGCACCTGCCTCCTCAACGGCCCTGGCAACAACCGTAATATCGGTCACATTAGGCGTCAGCTTGACGATTAACGGCTTTTGCAGGTTCTTGCGCACCAGAGCAACAACTTCGCTGGCAGCCTTGGGATCGGTACCAAAAACAATACCGCCCTGTTTAACGTTCGGACAGGAAATATTCAGTTCGCCAGCAGCAATCTCCGGGATGTCATTGAGCCGCTTGGCAACTTCACCATAATCTTCAAGGGTATTACCAAAGAAATTGGCAATGACCGGAGTATTGACAGTGCGCAGGAAAGGCATCTTGTGCTCGACGAAAGCGTCGATACCAACATTCTGCAGACCAATGGCGTTGAGCATGCCGCTGATGGTTTCAGCTATTCGTGGTGTGGGGTTACCCGCTTTAGGCTTGAGAGAAAGTCCCTTGGTCACGATCGCACCAATCTTTTCCAGATCGAGGAAAGGCGCATATTCTTCCCCGTAGCCAAAGGTTCCAGACGCTGGCATAACAGGATTCCTGAGCTTGATACCAGCTATTTCTACGGACAGATTAGGCCGCATGACCGTTGTTTTCTTCAGTTCATTCATCAGGCGCACCCTCCGCAGTCATTATTCTTTTGCCCTAGGGCACTCCAGTCCAGATATTGCGATTTAAAGACCGGCCCAACCTTACAAGAGCAGAGATAACTCGGGTTTTCCTCTGTATGCCCAGCCCCCTTAACCACACAACCGAGGCAAGCACCGACCCCACAAGCCATCGACTCTTCCAGCGAAACCTGTAAGGGCGTCTGGTTATCCGAACAAATCGTGTGAACCGCACTCAGCATCGGCATCGGACCACAAGCATAAACCTCGGCATCAGGAAATTTCAGCAATTTACGCTCCAGGACCTGGGTGACAAATCCCTCTTCACCAAGGCTGCCATCATCTGTTGAGACATAAGTTTGAACTCCGAGGCGTTCAAATTCAGTGACAAACAAGATATCTTCACGGGTGCGTCCCCCCATCAACAGGCGCACCTTGCAGCCGTTAGCAATGAATTCACTGGCGAGCATATAGAGCGGAATCAGACCGATGCCGCCACCGACCAAAATCTTTTCACCATCGCAGGAGGTACTGTCGAAGCCATTGCCCAAAGGCCCCAGCAACTCCACTTTGTCGCCTTCATGCAACTCTGCCATGATGCCGGTACCACGACCAACGACTTTGTAAACAATCTCGACAAACTCTATCGGTGGCAAACCATCACAATCCGCAGGCAGAAAGCCCGTCCGGAAAATTCCGAAAGGCCGCCGCAATAAGGGCGGCAAGGACCGCTGCACACGGAACATGATAAACTGTCCGGGATGGGCTTTATCACCAAAACCAGGTGCCAGAATCTTCATCCGGAAGTATCCGGGTGAAACCTCCTGGTTAGAAATAATTTTAGTCCGATAATTCTTCATAATCCTGTCATTCTCCTGAAAGAGCTGTCGTATCTGCAACGACAGCCGCCTCTTGATAGGTCATAAGCAGAGCATCTTCACCGTCAGGATAGTAATCGGCCCGACAGCCCGTAATTTTAAAACCAAAACGCTGATAAAGAGCGACTGCCGCCAGATTTCCGGCACGCACTTCCAGCCAGGCTGTCGCCATGCCTGACAGGCGACTGCGTTCCAGCACATGGGCAAGAAGCTTGGCAGCAACCCCTTGACGACGCCATGCTGGTGCCGTCACAAGATTTTGTATCTGTAATTCATCAAGGATCAACCAAGAGCAAAGGAACCCTGCCAGCTCATGGTCGCACCAATAAAGGTCAATAGCAGAGACCGGATTTTCAAATTCATCAGCGAAATCTTTCAAACTCCACGGATCTTGCTGGCCAGAAAACTCCAGGGCACGGATTTCATCCAGGTTATCACGCCGCATCGGCAAGATTCGGTGACCTGCAGGCAAAGCTGACAATCTGTATGAATCGATCAATGCTCAAACCTCCTTCAACCGAGCCATTCGTGAAGGAAACGGCCATAGCTGAAATTGCGATTTATAATAGGCTACCCACGATAGACTGTAAAGGGGGAGATGAACCGTCTGAGCCACAGGTTTTGCAATTGACAACCGATGATGGGTGATTTATTTAATAAGGTTCTAAAATCTATAACTAAGGCACTGTGGTTCTCAAACCTGAACCCATAAGGAGCACAACTCTTGTCTGATCGTTCAAGCATGACCTACAAAGGCGCTGGTGTTGATATTGAGGCTGGCAATCGTTTTGTCGACATGATTAAACCCCTGGTCAAATCGACCAGACGTCCCGAAGTTCTGACCGACATCGGCGGCTTCGGTGGTCTCTTCTCGTTAAACACCCAAAAATATACCGATCCAGTACTGGTTTCGTCAACAGACGGAGTCGGCACCAAATTGAAGCTGGCGTTTCAACTCGACCGTCACGATACGGTGGGAATTGACCTGGTTGCTATGTGCGTTAACGACATCATCGTTCAAGGCGCGGAGCCACTCTTCTTTCTCGATTATCTTGGCACCGGCAGGCTGGCCCCGGAAAAGGCAGCCGAGGTCGTCAAGGGCATCGCAGAAGGCTGCCGCCAAGCGGGATGCGCTCTAATAGGCGGTGAGACCGCCGAGATGCCTGGTTTTTATGCTGAGGGCGAGTACGACCTTGCAGGCTTTACCGTTGGCGTCGTTGAGCGGGATAATATCATCGACGGCTCCAGCACCCAAGTCGGCGATGTCCTGATTGGCATCGCCTCTAACGGACTTCACTCTAATGGCTTCTCTCTAGCCCGAAGCATTATTAGCGAACGCATCGATGGAGGTCTTGACGCGATCGTTCCCGGAACAGAAGAGACCTTCGGCGAGGCACTGCTGCGTCCCACCAGAATTTACGTCAAAAGTATTCTCAACCTGCTGCGCGACTTCCAAATCCGCGGGATGGCCCACATTACAGGTGGTGGCTTGCTGGAAAATGTGCCGCGCGTGTTGCCACGTCATTGCAAAACAATCATAACCAAAGATTCATGGCCCAAGCTGCCACTCTTCGAAGCTTTGCGTGAAGCCGGTAATTTGGATGAAAAGGAGCTTTATCGCACCTTTAATTACGGCATAGGTATGGTTCTGGTGGTGCCAAAAGATTCCTCCGAAGACATTCAGTCACGTCTGCAGGGGCTTAACGAACAGTCTTACATTATCGGCGAAATTGCAGCTTGCAAGGACTGCGACGAGCAGGTCGAGCTTGTATAACTGAAGAAACTATTCGCTGCATGTTGTGAATTTTACTACGGATCATATCGTTTTGGAGAAGTTCAATGTCCAAGTTGTTGCGCGTCGGTGTCCTTGCCTCAGGTGGAGGCACAAACCTGCAAGCTATCATTGACCGTTGTCAGGACGGCAGCCTGTCTGCTGAACTGGTTGTGGTCCTTACCAACAAGCCCGGAGTGGGCGCGCTGGATCGCGCCAGCGAAGCGGGCATCCCAACTCTTTGCATTGACCACCGCGGATTCTCCAGCCGGGAGGCCTTCGACCAAGCGGTAGTAACAGCGCTTCAGGATGCAGGTGTTGAACTGGTGGTGCTGGCCGGGTTCATGCGCATTATTACTCAAGTGTTTCTCGACGCCTTCCCACAGCGCATCATCAATATCCACCCGGCCCTGCTTCCAGCCTTTCCAGGACTCCATGTCCAACAGCAAGCAATTGACTATGGTGCCCGTTTTTCCGGCTGCACCGTGCACTTTGTTGACGGCGGTGTAGACACCGGAGCGATTATTATACAGGCCGTGGTGCCGGTTCTACCAGACGACACGGCGGACACCCTGGCAACACGGATACTCGAACAAGAGCATAGAGTCTACCCACAGGCGATTCAACTGATCGCTGACGGTCGAATCAGCATCGCAGGTCGTCAGGTCATCATAACCCCTGAAATCCCCACGAAACCCGTAGCCCTTGTCAATCCGGCCATCAGTGACCGATCAAGCAGAGATCAATAGGGAGGAAGGCGCTCGGCAACCAATTCTGGTCAGCGCCTGCTTGCTCGGTTTACGAACCCGTTATGATGGCAAAACCAAGCTATCGCAAAAAGTTCTGGACTATCTTGAGCGTGAGGGTCTGATTGCCATTCCGGTCTGCCCGGAGCAGTTGGCCGGTATGCCGACCCCTCGCGAAGGGGCCCACTTTCTCAAAGGAAACGGCGAGGATGTACTCGAAGGTCGTGGCGAGATTTGTTCCGTGTCAGGAACGCCGATGGATCAAATCTTTCGGCATGGAGCAGAGGAAGTCTTGCGTATTGCTCAGCTGACTCAATGCCGGAGCGCATTATTAAAAGAACGCAGTCCATCCTGCGGCGTTAACCAGATTTATTGTCAAGGCATCCTGGTCACAGGAACAGGCGTGACAACAGCCCTCCTGATAAAATCAGGGCTGTCTGTTCTAAGCGAAGAAGATCTCTAGGGTCTAAAACTTATGAGCTCAAAACATTACAATATCGCGATTATCGGCAGTTCCCTTGCGGGGCGCATTGCTGCAGCACTCCTGGCAAAGAATGGCCAGAGAGTCCTGCTCCTGCGTACTCATGAAAGATTGACCAGCCCCTGGTTTTACTCATCGTTATTTTTAGAGCAACTCCTTGGAATCCTCGGGGGACGATCATGTTTTGCCGCCCCGCAACCGTTTCAGGTTCTTTCCTCGAAGGCACGTATCAGCATCCATGGCGATATGTCCCTCAGTGAAGAGCTGCAACGCGAGTTCGGTGAAGCAGGCAGTGCCGCCCAGCAATACCTTGAAGACTTACGGATTACGGGACAAAGAATCGAGGCCCTGCTATGGGACAATAGTGGGCTGCCTATGCCTGGGATTAAGTCAGGAGCAATATTTCGTATGCTCTGCATGCGTCACAAAATACGTATGGCTGAGCTTGTGGCGCCTCTGTCGGAAACTTTCCAGGCTTACAGCCCGACCATCAGGAGCCTACTCACAGACTTGTTCCAGGGACTCTCCCTCCAACCAATCAGCCAATTGTCGTTTGCGCACGGCGCTTTGCTTTGGGCTCATGCTGTTCGGCCTGAAAGTATCAAGGAACCCGACTTCAGTGACCTCCTCGAAAAACGATTCAATCAATTTCATGGTTCAAGTGAGAGCGCTGAGGATCTATCCAGCCTCGAGTTTGACGGCCAGCGCTATACCGGGGGAGCCATGAAAGCAGGAACCCGCTTCAAGGCAGACATGTTTCTACTCAGCACTTCAGAAAGCACATCTGTTTTCTCCGACAAAACGCCGATAAAGGTCTCCATTTGTCCGTCTACAATTGGCATGCTGACAACCTCACTTAAAGATCAGCTCTCGCCGCTCTTGGAAAACAGAGTTATTGTCGGCGGAGGCATCCCATTGCGTTTATTATTAAAAAGGAGTGCTGAGGAAGTGACCGGACACATCGGTTTCGGAGGAACTCCGACAGAAGCAGAACTTCGCCAGCAGCTTGAACCGGTCCTGCCCTTTGCCAAGTATGACATGATTCCACCCGATGGCTACGTCAGTAAAGAGCCTGAAGTGCCTGCGAGTTGCAGTTCTGACCTGTTTCAGTTGCCACTAAAGCCAGGAACCAATTTGTACCGGCTAGACAGCCAACATCTTCTCCCAACGCTTGGTGCAACGGGAGAAGCTTTACTTGGGTGGACCCTTGCAAACCACCTGAGCAAACCAAAACCGAAGTAGCGGAGATGACAAAACCCCTTGCAAAGCGTTGTCAATCATGCTAGAAGATTCCGTTCAGAACACATTAGGAGGAACAAGAAATGGCAAACGTTTGTGATGTCTGTGGAAAAAAATCGATGAGTGGCAATAATGTCAGCCATGCGCATAATAAAACCAAAAGAGTATTCAAGCCGAACTTGCAGAAAGTCCGGGCGGTACAGGAAGGTTCTGTTCGCGCAATGAAAGTCTGCACTCGCTGTATTCGCTCAGGTGCCGTGCAAAAAGCAAGCTGACATTCGATTGTATTACGAAATTAAGAAAGGGGCGGCCTATCAACAGGCCGCCCCTTTTGTCGTCACATACGCTGATCGCAGTTACGCGGCAATCCAGTCAATCTCGATGGCGGCCCCTTTCGGCAAAGCAGCCACCTGAACGCAGGCTCTCGCAGGTGGCGTGCCCTTGAAGCACTCACCGTAAATATCGTTTACCACGGCAAAATCGGCAAGATTCGTCAGGTAAATTGTCGTCTTTACAATATTGTCATAATCGAAGTCTGAGGCCCGAAGCATCGCCAGCATATTGGCCATCACCTGGCGGGTCTGCTCAACAATACCGCCAGCAACGATTGCTGCAGTCTTTGGATCGAGCGGAATTTGACCTGAATAAAAGACCAATCCTCCGGTCTTGATCGCTTGAGAATATGGACCTATCGCTGCCGGAGCCGCATCGGTACTGATGGCAACCTTTTGCATTCCAACCTCCTGTTCTGCCCTTAAAACATCCGGAATTATTCCCCACGTCCGTAGCGCAACCGCTCAACTTGCTGGACCCCTTTGAGCTTCTGGATCGCTTCCATGACCTGCCCCAAATGGTGAGCATCCCTTACATCAACTTCAAAGCTGTGAACACCCCGACCGTCATGGGTAGAATAGACGCTGGCTCGAAGAATGTTGGCTTCACACTTAGTAATGACCTTGGTAATTGCCGCCAGAATACCTTTTTGGTCAACACTGTAAACCCTGACCTTGGCAGGTCTCGTCATTCCCTTATGTCGACCCCAGGTGGCCTCAATGCGTCGTTGTGGATCAGTCTCAAGAACTCTCGGACAATCAGCAGCATGAATGGTAACCCCTAACCCCTGTGAGATGAAACCGACAATTTCATCTCCCGGAAGCGGATTGCAACACTTAGAGAAGCGGACCAGGATATCATTCATCCCCTGGACATTAATTGCATCCACGGGCTTTTTGCGCATCTTATCGAGTACCCGAGAAATGCGTCCGGGCTTAGGCAGCTCCGCTTTGAATTCGTCTGGAATCAACCGCGAAAGAACCTGCCCACTGGTGGCCTTACCGTAGCCAACCGCAGCGGTAAGATCGTCGACAGAGCGATACCCCAGTTCAGACAAAGTGTTCTTCATGCTGGGTAGATTCACCGCCCGCTTGAAACTGTAACCGTACTTGCGAAGGTCCTTTTCCAGCAGGTCGCGACCAAGCTCTAAACTTTGATGCCGCTCCTGATCCTTCACCCAGTTACGAATGCGGTTCTTCGCCTTAGACGTCTTGACAAATTTCAGCCAGTCTTTACTCGGAGACTGGTTGGGCGAGGTCGTAACTTCTACAATATCGCCATTATTAAGCATGGTTTTTAGAGGAACCAGTCGTCCGTTGACCTTCGCCCCGGAACAATGATGGCCGACATCAGAATGCACACTGAAAGCAAAATCGACCGGCGTGCTATTCTTCGGCAGTTCCTTGACATCACCTTGTGGCGTGAAGACATAGACTTCCTCGGGGAAGAGGTCAACCTTGACCGAAGACATGAACTCACTGGAGTCCTTGAGCTCTTTCTGCCACTCCAGCATTTGTCGCAGCCAGCCGAAACGACCTTTCTCGGGTCGATTGGCGGCCCGACCCTCCTTGTACATCCAGTGAGCAGCGATGCCCTCTTCGGCCACGCTGTGCATTTCAGCGGTACGAATCTGCACTTCCGTACGCTGCCCGGACGGACCGATAACAGTCGTATGTAAAGACTGGTACATGTTGGCTTTGGGCATAGCGATAAAATCTTTGAATCGACCTGGGATAGGCCGCCAGGCGGAATGAATCACACCAAGCATGGCGTAGCAGTCGCGCACCGAGTCAACAATGATCCGAAAGGCAACCAGATCGTGAATCTGTTCAAACTCAATTTTCTGTTTGATAATTTTATTATAAATCGAGCAAATATGCTTACGGCGGCCCTGAACATGGCCTTCTATGCCATGTTCTTTAAGGATACCTTCCAGCCGTTGCTTCATATCGGCCACGTAGGTGTCACATTCCCGACGATGTTGGTTAATCTTCTTTTCCAGCTCCTTGTAGACTTTCGGCTCAAGATAACTGAGAGCAAGATCCTCCAGTTCACTTTTAACCCAACTGATCCCCAAGCGATTCGCTAGAGGAGCATAGATATCCTTTGTCTCCTGAGCAATTTCACTGAGTCGCTCTTCAGACTGAAAAGTAAGGGTTCGCATGTTGTGTAAACGATCAGCCAGCTTGACCAGAATAACGCGAATATCTCGCGCCATCGCCAAGAGCATCTTACGAAAATTCTCCGCCTGACGCTCTTCCCTCGTTTTAAAGGTAATCTTGCTTATTTTGGTGACACCATCGACCATCTCGACAACTTCATCACCAAACAGCTCACGCAATTCCTCAGTGGAGGCCAAGGTATCTTCAATAGTATCGTGCAGAAGGCCGGTAACAATGGTAGGGACATCCATGCGCAGGCGCGTCAGAATGAACGCAACTTCCATGGGATGAGTCATATATGGATCGCCGGAGAGTCGTCTTTGACCTTGATGTACCTTCGCAGAATACACGTAGGCCTTGCGCACGGCATCGAGGTCGGCGTCAGCGTGGTAGGATCGGATAGCGTCGAGGATATCGTCGATGCGAATCATAACCGACGTCCATGCAAAAGTTGGAGGAAACCAAAAGGGATGCCGGCCATCACTGGCCGGCATCTTGAATTTTTCAGGGCAGTCAGATCAAAGATCTTCGTGCAGGAGTGACTCAGGGTTGCTTCCGGGGAGGAATTTCAAACTCAACCTTACCCGCAGCAATTTCCCGTAGAGCCAGAACAATCTTACGATTTTTTGACTTGTTTTCGATCAGGGGCTGAGATCCTTTATAAAGCTGCTTAGCCCTCTTGGCTGCTACCATAGTCAGCAGAAAACGGTTGGGAATAGCTTTCAAACAATCTTCAACGGTAATACGTGCCATATTTCCTCACTTTTCAACATTACGCCCGCAGACGAATAGATTTATTTTCAGTCAACCTTTAGATGATATACGTCAAAGCAAACTATTTCAAGCCGAATTCTTCAGGTAAGGTGGTGAGCATCCTTTGTGTTCGCGCGGTCTCTGCACACATGATCGACTTTACAGTCTCAACCGCCCTCCTCAAGTCATCATTAACCACCAGGTAATCAAAGTTGGCCGCCTGGTTGATTTCTCCTGATGCATTTTGCAGTCGACGTTCTATCACGACGGCATTGTCCGAGTCACGACCGATGAGACGGCGGCGCAACTCAGCCATGTCTGGTGGCAGGACAAAAATAAACACTCCATCGAGTCCACTATCGCGCAATTGGGCCGCACCCTGAAAATCAATGTCGAGCAAAACATCTGTACATTTTTCACACGCCAGTTCCAGAGTTCTGCGTGCGGTTCCGTAACAATTGTCGTGAACCTTCGCCCATTCGGCAAATTCACCAGCAACAACCATCTGGTCAAACGTCTCACACGAGACAAAATGGTAGTCAACACCATCTCGTTCATCGGAACGCATGTCACGTGTCGTGTAGGAAATCGACTGACAAAGGTCTTTGGACCCCTTCAGGAGCTCCTTGCAAATTGACGTCTTGCCCGCCCCAGACGGAGCCGACATTATAAACAAAAGACCTTTTCTCTTCATAATTTTTCTCGTCATGCGTCTTGCGCTACTCGATATTTTGAACTTGCTCACGAATTTTTTCGAATTCTGCCTTGAGGGAGACGACCGAGGTGGTCAGCTCAGCATCGTTGGACTTGGAGCCCATAGTATTAACTTCACGGTTCAACTCCTGGAGCAGGAAGTCCATCTTTCGACCGACGGGTTCATCGACATTAAAAAGAGACCTGAATTGTATCAGATGACTCTTGAAGCGGGCAAGTTCTTCGCTGATATCGCAACGATCGGTAAAGATGGCGATTTCTTGCGCGACCCGTTGTGGATCCCATTCGACATTTTGCTGAAGCTTCGCCAGCCGTTCGGTCAACTTCCCCTGCCATTCAATTGGAACCTGGGGGGCACGCTTCTCAATCTGCACCAGCATCGATTCTGTGGCATTCAACCGCGCATCCATATCCTTGCGCGTCTCTTCACCCTCGGCAAGACGCATTGCAATCAATTGCTCCAGAGCAATTTCCGTAGCGCGAGTCAGGCAGTCACCGAGGGTTGCTTCGTCGATCTCTGCCTCCTCGACCTGCACAACATCTCTTTGGTTGATAATGTGAGAAATTGCGACTTGATCCTGCAGTTCAAAATCTTTGGCCATGCCAGCAAAGAGTTTGTGATATGCAGATGCAAGCTCACGATTGAGCACTGGCACTGCTTGTGACTCAGTCGAAAGTTCGTAATTCACATAAACATCAACTTTGCCGCGTCCCAAGGACTGCCCGATCTTCTTGCGCACGCCATTTTCAAAGTTCATGAATGAGCGCGGCAATTTCACCGAGATATCAATGTGGCGATGGTTCACGGTTTTTATTTCTACGGTGACGGTTACATCGTCTTGTTGGGCTTCACCTTTGCCGTAGCCAGTCATGCTATAAATCATGTAATCACCCTGTATGTTTAAAAACTACCTTTTCGAGAAAAAACGACGTAAATCGTTTTTAGGAGAATTTTAATATCAAGCCATAGGCTCCAGTTATCAATATAGCTGAGATCGAGGTCAACAACTTTATCAAAATCTTTAATTTCATTACGTCCACTCACTTGCCACAATCCTGTAATTCCAGGAGTAATACTAATTCGCCGATGTTGCCAATTATCGTAATCAGACACTTCCTCAGGCGTCGGAGGGCGTGTTCCTACCAGACTCATTTCCCCGACGAGAACATTCCAGAACTGCGGTAGCTCGTCGAGGCTTGCTTTACGTAGGAAACGTCCAACAGTGGTAACACGAGGATCATTCGCCATCTTAAACATAGCGCCTGACACTTCGTTCTCTGCCATCAAATCGGCCTTACGTTGCTCTGCATCAATATACATAGAGCGGAATTTCCAGCATCGAAAGACCCGGCCACTCTGTCCGACACGTTTCTGACCAAAGAATATGGCTCCAGGTGAATCTATTTTGATAGCTAGAATCACAAAAGGTAGCAAAAAAGCCGTTACCAAAAGACCGACAAATGCGCCCAAAATATCGACGACCCTCTTAACCAGAAGTTGCTGAGCATCGAACGCTTTCGCATGGAAAGTCAGAATCGGGATATCATTATGAAAAAAACTGACTTCCTTCCGGTAGAACGTGAGATCAAAGATGTCAAGGACGATTCGTACCGAAACTCCCAGTTCTTCCAATTGTTGGAGGTACTCTTCAACATCAACAACATAATCCTTTGGTATGCAGAAGATGACTTCGTCTACGGGATATGCTTTGCAGATTTCAACCAGATCAGCAACCTTCCCGAGGATATTCTGATCACTAAAGTCTTCCCCTAATGGTGCATCAGAAACCCTGACAAAACCGATCACTTTCAGGCCCCAGTCACTATGGGCTTTAAGTAGCTTCAAAAAACGGGTTGCCTTTTCCCGAGTTCCGACAATGATCAGGTTGCGAGTATTGTAACCGCGACTGCGAGCCACTCCGAGCGCAAAACGTAAAATAACTTTTTCGGCAAGCAGCAGGATGAAAGCACAAACGATAAAAGAAAGTAAGAATCCACGGCTGTAACGGTCTCGGTCAACAAAATATATAATTGAGGCGATAACAAAACCGCCCGTCAAATGAACATTAAAGAGTCGAGTGAGCAGATCAAAAATCGTCAGTCTGCGTATAGAGGCAAACAGATCCCAACGAAGCAAAAGATAGTACCAGAGAGGGATAATTACAAAAAGGGACCAAAGATAAAAGCGAACATCACGGAGACCTTGATCAAACTGGTCCCTGATCTCGTAAGCAACAAAAAAAGCCGCAAAGATCAAGAAAAGATCAAGCAACATGGAGAATCGATGGATTAATTTGGCTTGTTCTTTAAGCATAGTTAGTCAGACGAATTTCAACAGCAACTGTTCATACTGTTCCAGCACATGGGGCCACTCAAACCTTTCCTGATGAAGACGATAGCTTTCCACGCGCATCGATGCAAGTAATTGTTTATTACCTAACAACAGGTCTAGTTTGGCACAGCAGTCCTCTTCCTGATGAAAGTAACTAGCATCTTCGCCTGCAACCCATCGGTTAAATTTGTTATCGTGTGCAAGAATAGGAGAACCAGCCCCAAGAGCTTCCACCAAAGACGGATTGGTGCCACCAACAGTATGCCCGTGCATGTAAAGGCAGCAATTCTTGCGCAGAGCGGCCACAACGCTTTGGTCATAAATGGCACCAGGGAAGAGAACCTCGTCACTGGCCGCAGCCATCACCACTTTGTGGTAAGGAAAAATCTTCGGCTCGAACTTCCCGAGCACGACAAGCTTAATGCCACGGGGCCGACGGCTAAAAGCCTGTACCATCTCCAAAATCGAGTTTTCCGGTTCAGGCCTGGCAACAACAAGTGAGTAACGATCAACTTCTAACCCGTAAGCCTGAAGTTTCTCAGTATCAGCATGCTCCACGCGGTCTGAGCCATAAGGGATCATCGTAATCTTACGTTCTTCAGCAAACCCGGCCAAGTGTTCCTGAATACCGGGATTGTCAGCAACAAGATGGTTGCCGAGCAAACTCCCAAGACGTTCGTTGATGAACAACCAAACTTTTTCCAGCAAGCTCCATTTCTCTCGCCGCCATTCTATCCCGTCCATATTAATCAAATTAGTGATTTTTTTTACTCGGTAGAGAAAACAAAAGATTGCGGTATTGTACCCAAGGGTCAAAACGGCATCATTAGACCTTGCAGCGTGAAGTGTGGAAAGCCAATCGAAAATGATTGTTCCTGAAGCACCAGCCCTGTTAATCGGGATATGTACAAGATCTACACCATTCCAACGGTCCTGGTATGTCTTCCCTTGTCCTTCGTCCTGACAGTAGACTGTTACACTCCACCCTTTGAAGACAAGATAAAGCGCCAATCTCTCGGCAAAAGTCTCGAATCCACCATGTTGAGCGGGGATTCCACGTGTACCGAGAATGCGCAGGTGATGGCGGTCAGCATTAATTTCAGGCACAGGCATCACCATCATAACCGAGTGTATTCATAACATCATCAAAGCTGGTACGCAGATATTCCGGCATCGGGAAAGATGGACGTTGACCGGTCGTCTCGAGTATTTCAGAAGCGTAGTCCAGAACTTTCTGGTCTTCACTCAATTGAGCAAAAGAGAACAGCTGGCCAAGAACCGAAGCCGGTTCAGAAACGAGCTTCTCATAATGAACCATCTGAATATTCTCCGGATAATCGGCCATGACCTTTAACCCCGCCCTCATACTCAAAATCCATTCTGTGGCCGCCATAAGACGGTGGTCCTGAAGATTGCGCAGATGGTTAACATGATCTCGGAGGTGTTCATCGTTAGCCGCGACCTGATCAATGAGGAAGAACCATTTGCGTCGGTCGCGCCCCCACCAATCGTGGGTTTGCGAAGCTTCATGGCAGGCGTGTTTATCAGACCAGCTGTTAATGGAAAAACACGTATCCCAACCGTTCCTGACTAAAAAAATAAATTTGGCGTTGGGGAAAAGTCTCAAGACAAAAGGGACACGAAAGACTAACTCTGGATATTTATCGACCGCTTGTCGGCACAGTGTGAAAAAACGGTGCCAACCATACAGCCGTTGGGCACGGGTAACCATCTCTCCGGTAGCATCAGCCCTATTTAGGCGATAGCTCGCCGGAACATCTGTGTAGTTACCGACGATATCCTCTCCCTGGTTGATGACATGCCACATCGCTTTCGGTTCGTTGAGAAAGCCGACCTGCCGGTGCAGTCCAAGAATCTGCCCAAGGACAGTGGTTCCACTACGCCCGGTTCCAATGATAAATAAAGGATCATTCATGTATTGAAGAGTCGGAAGATGCTTCAATATATTCAGGAATCCGAAGACAACCGGATTAATCCAACGCCCACGGGTGGTCAAAGGGCGCCCCTCAAACAAAACGTAGCTAACCAATCTGGTTATCGCTCGCCATGGGCGTGATCGGATGAAAGAGTTATCGAGTTGTGCGATCAAAAAATTATCTCCACCAATCTGTCCATCAAGACAAAAGCGCCAGAACCCTTCGTGGATTCATCAAAGCAGCTCCACACAGGTGCAGAGGATATGACAGATAAGCCAATCGGGGGATTTGATGCTGATTTTCAGGTAAAGTAGCATCGTAACTCAACTGACCCATAAGATCACCCGACAAAGTCTCACAAACCTTGATTTCAGTTAAGCTCAAGCCTTCTCTCCACAGTTCAAGACTTCCCGTTGAAACCCCTCGATGATCCTTATTTAAATGGCTGTGCGATGAACCTTTCGCTTCAACGTTAAGCATTTCAGGAACGAAATCAAGGTCGAGAAAATCACAAAGCATACCGATCTGTCGTTGTGGGTCAGCCACAACATCTTCATACTTAATGAGCATAAAACGAGGGTCATTTCTAAGTTTCATGCCACATAACGCAGCCCGGTTCCAGAGCCTTGACATTATAATCGGATGATAATTCACCCAGACGCGCAAAGCGTTATGCAGGGGGATCGACTTGTCTCCGAGCCAGCGTTTGCGCCAGCGCTGTTTTTGCGAGAAAAGGACAGCCCTTGGATCACGTACCATCTGCACAACACGTAACTCAGGGATCTTGGCCAACAGGTCATATGCATACAGGATGTTGCGCGGAGTCTGATCGGTCGTATAGGAAGACGCACAAGTTTCGCCGAGATGTGACAATACCCTCTGAAACATTTCAATAGAATCCAGGTCGTTGTCTTCCGCACCGAACAACGTACCTGCCTCACAATATTCATCAGGTGTGGGCAGCTCCCCCCAGATCCCTCTTCTTGCCCTAGCGAGCAAACGCGCCATAAGATCTACAGAAGTTTTTTTTAAATATGACGACCTTGTGGATGGAGATGGTACCAAGTCTCCAAAATAGTGAAGTTCATTCAACGCCAAGATGGAAGGATGACCGGACAATATGCGGTTGAGCATGGTTGTGCCGCTTCTGGAGGCTCCCACCACAAGGAGTGGAGCACCGTGAGACGAAGGAATCATTATCTGTTTCCTTCCGAATGGGTCATCAACCATTGCGGTAAATCAGCATATCCAGCAGAGGCAAGGATTTCCCCTGTCGTACGGTTGGAGTCAACATACAACCCGTTCAATTCTTTTTTAAGTGTAGCAGTGACCTCAAGAGTGGTTCCGCGCGTATTGAACGCTTGGTATATCTTGCGAAGACGGTTCTTTATTTCAGGATGACTGCGCAGGAAACGTTCGCTTGACTGGTTAAACGTCAAAGCCAGACGATGCAAGAAAGGATTCCTATAGGCAACAGTACGGTTTTCTGCGCCACCAATATAGTTTTGACAACCTGCAGATGAAACATTCAGCCACTCACAGAGTTCAGTAACAAGTCCAACGGGTTCATCCTTGAGTTGATCGAAGAATACGATTTTCAAGCGGTCTCCGAAAACCTCAAACCAGTCTGGCAGGTACTTATCATAGAAGCCGCCCTCAAGCCCGAAGTAGGGGTTGTTCTTCCGCGACAAAAGGTCTGTGGCCGACATCTGTCGGCAGACATCAAGATATGCTGCCAGACTCATGTTCTGATCCAGGTTGAGCATACTTTTCTGAAACTGGAAGAAAGAGATCAGTCTGGAAACCGGCTCTCTCAACATCACAATAACGCGAACCCCGGGTAGCCTTTGCTCTATGGCTCTGGCGACATCTCCGGCCCCATAGAAATAACCTGGTGTCGCCTCCATGCGGTAGGGTGCGCGGCGAGGAAAATCTGGGAAACATGAGGTGTAAGTCATAATATCCTGCAGTTGCTCGCCATAGCGTAGTGAGAGGAAGTAAGTCGTTTCCTTAACCTCAGATGACTCAATCTCGGGATGTTTGCTTAAATAAGCAAACAAAGAGGTAGAACCGGACTTATTGACACCGGCGATGATTAAATTAGGTAGTTTATCAAAAGGCATCGATTATACTCTTTGGAACTTTGGCTCTAATCGACTATAGACATCGATGATTTTATGGTAATGCACATCAGGGTTAAATTCAGTTTCAACTTTGTTGCGTCCGGCTTTCCCCATAGCAACAGATTGTTCCGGATGTACTTCCAACCAGCCGATTTTCTCAGCCAACTCCGTTGCGCTACCAGGTTCAATCAGGAAACCGTCAACACCATCAGTTACAACCTCGGTCATTCCTCCGATACGACTGGCAATGACCGGCTTTCCGTGGGCGAACGACTCGATGATCGTCAGACCAAAAGTCTCATACCACTCGGAAGGCACGACCGTGGCAAAGCAACCGGCGATCAAACCCTGAAGTTCATCGCCACTTTTATACCCAAGGAATTTAACATGGTCCAATTGCAACTCTTTAGCTAAGTTTTCCAATTCAGCGCGAGCAGTGCCTTCACCTACTATATAGAGAGGGGTCTCGCGACAAGCGCTTGCTGCCTGGAGAAGAATCCCGACCCCTTTTACATGTTCTATGCGCCCAAAGTAGAGGAGATAAGAACCGGCACTATAGTTCGGTTGAATGCCTGATACATCCATAAAATTATGGACAGTAGTAATTTTATCCTCCGGCACGCCGAAATCGATCATCTTGTTTCGCAAAAAATCGCTGACCGCGACAAAATGGTCAATATCGGAGAGTGCGCCTCTCCATCTACTGACATAACTTTCAACGGTGCTCAATAATGAACGCGCGATTGAGCCCCGGTTGCACCTGTTAACGGCAGCATGCCAGAACTGCCCCCTACCACAATCTTCACAAATTTCACCGTGGCTAATCAGCTGGTAGGTTGGACAAACGAGTTTGTACTCATGCAAGGTCTGAACGATTGGGATACCTCTCGACTTGAGAGGCTTCAAAATCGCAGTGGTCAATTGACCGTAATAGATGTGCAAGTGGGCAAGGTCAATCTGGTGGACATCGAGGAGTCTTTCCAGACAACGACGTGCCATAGGATGGTGAATATAGTTAAGGAGATCTTTAATGCCTGGGCCTTCAAAGTTGACCCTTCCGGGGAAATATTCTGCATACGGTGTCGGATGATTACCCGTGTGCTGCGTTGAAAAAGGAATGACCGTATGACCATGTTCCTGCAACAAATCTTGCAAAGAAAACATGTATCGGTCAGACCCACCCTTTATGAAATAATTTTGCCCACAATTCAGTATATTCATAGAAAAAAGCAAAAGACACTCCAAGTAGAACTTCTGACCTTTAGCCGATAATCCAGTCATCGAGTCTGCGATCAATCAACAGGCTTAACTCTTTAATAGAGGGTTCGTAAAATCTGGACAGCTTTAAGCGTGTTTCTTCTGACATGGGAGGCTTTTCAAATGCCTTCTCATTGAGCTCTCTGACCATGTATTTTATTTTCAGTCTTTTTGACCGTGGGATGACGGTTCTTGCTATCCTTTTCAATAGGCTCTTCTGATAAATCAACGTATTCAAGATCGAAAATCTGGGCAGAGAAGCGACATTGTGTTTTTTCCCATCAAAAGGCTCCTCCATCCTAGGCAAACCGTGACTTTGCAAAATGGCATCACACACGATAGAAGGATTATTCTTCAACTCTTCTACAAGAACTACCTTTACACGGTCTTGTCCAAAAACACGAAACAGGTTCTTGAGATGTTTAACATAAAGGCCGCGATCGACATAAGAATTCCCCCCCACATGGCACCATTTATCATAGTCCGTCAGATTAATCGCTGCTTCGAATGTAGGAGATAGCTCAAGGCCAAGGCGTTTGGCATACCAGTACGCTGAGTAGGCTCTGTCGACCGGGTTGCGCAATGCCACAACGACCTGCATAGACGGGTTATGCTGATAAGCACGATTGATCGCCGCTGGCTGATAAAGCACTCCGACACTCTTTGCAGCACGCAACAAGTTGCGATCAGGCTCACAACCATAATAGTCATGAAAAACCTTGCTATAGCTTTCACAAGACAGATCTTCATTCACAAAATACGGGAATTCCAACGTACTGTGATACTGAACACCAGGGTGCATCCCTAAATATTTGATCAAGGATGATGTGCCAGCTTTTTCAGCCCCGGCGATGAGCAATTGAATCGGGAGATCTTCTCGCATAGTTATTACTTCCAGTGAGAAAGGTCGCGTTTAATCAGTTCAGATAGCTTTTGATTGTGTTCCCGAAAATAGGCACGAAGCCTCTCCCGTACTTCCTCAGACATCGGCGGTGGCGTAAATGGTTTATCGTTCATGGCCAGAAGGTTGCGCTTGACGTTATCAGACCATTTCAATGGTATAATCCGCCTTAAAGTTCTTTTCACAGGATTATTGGCAGAGAAGAACCATGCTATCCCCCGTGCAACAAGAACCGAGCGAGGAGCACCAGCAATATTCAGTTTTTTTGAAGTGGCTCCCCCGAGGCTCTCTTCAAGATCTAACCCGAACCACTCCATTAGGCTTCGGCAGACCTCTTCTGGGTCGTTTTTCAGGTCTTCCTGCAGAACAACGCGCAAGCCATCGTCGCCCGTTAATTCAAGAATATTCTTCACATGGGGATAGTAAACACCACGAAAAAGATATGCCGTCTTGCCCCAATAGACATCTTTTTTAGTATTCCGTTCCGACTCAGCAGCAAGCGCCTCTTCAAAGTTTGCCTTGTTTTCCCAACCACGTCGCCTCGAATACCAATATGAAGAGTACGCACGATCGATAGGATTCCTTAAGACAAGAACCAATTTAACGTTATCATTATGTTTAAGAATCCTACTAGCAAACTCCTGTTCATAAAAAGCCGTAGCATCTTTAGCTATGAGCTTTTGTGTGGCGCAAGTCTCACGCTCAGGGAAGTACCGCCCAAGGGCATAGTTAAACCCCTTGCTGTACTCAAAATCGCTGGAGAAGAATGTCATCTCTGGTTGTTGATGTGTCATGACCTCGTCATATCCAGCGAGGTAACGGAGTAAAGATGTCGTGCCTGATTTAGCTGCACCAGCGATAAAGAAATCGATCTTATCGCTCATCAGAAAGCCCTTTCTGGCCATTCATATCAAAGTTCTCCCATGGTAGATCCTTCAGGCCAAGCTCATTTTTGAGTGCGAGGACAGACTCCTCATAGTAACTCTTAAGTTTTAGGAAATCTTCTCGGTTCATACCCTTTTCTGCATCATCTCCATAGATGAGGGCCTCGCATAATCGATTCAATCTCACCAGAGAGGCATGCACCCCCTGACAACCTCGAACCCAGTGTCGAATCCTTTTTTTAAAAGTTTTATACTCTTTGGCCACGAAAGAACTACGTGACTTTTTTGTGGCATTATACGTTTCAAATGCGTAATCGTCATAGTAAGACGAGTCGATGTCTGCAAATTCACAAATTTGTTTGGCGAAGCCGAGAGGATTACGCGAAAGATCCTCAAAGAACCCCACAAAGATGTCCTTTCTGTCGATATCTGCAAAATAATTTTGCAGATAACCAATATACTGCCCTTGAATCAGTGCCAGCTGATATTGCTCTGTTGCCAGCGAGATATTATCGCATTGCATATTAATGAAACCATTCAAGGTCGTGTCAGCAGGAAGGTCGCCATTCTGCTGGGCAAACCTGTACCAGGAAAAGAATCTGTCCACAGGGTCTCTCAGCAGGAGAACAATTTTGAAATCTGCAAGATGATCTTTCAAGCGTTGTGGCGTTCCAACAGAGTGCAGATAATCGGGCGTTGCTTCCAAGCGGAGACCATCTCCTTGGAAAAGCGCACAGTAATCATCCAGGCTACGTTTGTGATCGCATCTCTGCACAACAGGATAACCCTCGTCAATAAAGAATCTGCTTTCTTTATAAAAACATGGAGCCACATCAGGATGACCCTTCAAATAATTGAAGAGCGACGTAGTCGCGGCTTTGGTCGTGCCGCAGACCAGCAAGTATCGATTCTTGTCATCAAAATCCATAGCAGTATTTAAACCTATATCATCTTTTGCGGTGTATAAATGGCAGATAAACGGTCAGAATCCGCATGTGATGATAAACCACAAAAACAGATGCAATATTACGAATTGCGATAGCAACCATACTGGCAAAAGCCGCACCGTTGATACCAAAAGAAGGTATTAACAAAAAATTCAACCCGATATTGAGAGCCAATGCAACAAAAGTTATGTTCCGATAGGCAACATGATGTCCTGACATCTGCAACAGAATTCCGACAGATCCTGAGATAGCATTTACAAACATGCCAACAGATAGAAATATCAGAGCCGTGGAGGCGACTTTGAACTCAGGACCGAAGAAACCGAGCCAAAACTCAGGTAAAGCTACAAACAAGAACAGAACCGGCGTACTGCACCAGAAGATCACGCGTGTTGAATCGTGGATTGACGCTGAAAGCTCCTCATGTTCACCACGACTACAAAGTTCAGCGAAGCGATGTCCTGTCGCAGTATTCACAGCCTTTAAAGCAAGGACTGCAAGCATCGAGACCCTTACAGCAACATTATAGACACCAACGTCAGTCTCCGTTTTGAGGATTCCAAGAATAATAGTGTCAGCCCAGAACAGGACCAACCCCATTGAAGCAGCGAGCATTAACGGAAAAGCATCATTAATGAAATCGAAAGTTGTAACACCAGGAGCACGGGATGGTTTAGATGAAACTTTCTTTACCAGATAAACGCTAACAAAAAAAGTGACATAACCTGACAAGGTGTAAGCAAGAACGGGAGTGTAAATATCATCAAAGCCAAAACACAAAGCTAGCAGAAGAACTAAAAACAAGCTAAAGAGGCTTAGGGCAGAGTTTTGTAAAAATGCAAAAACCTTAACGAAACCTAGTCCACGCAGGAACCCCGCATTAACCTGAAAAGCCACAATTGGTAGCACGGCAGCAGCGGCGTAGCAGAAACCAGCAGAAAGGCCAGGCTTGCCAAACAGGTTAACTGCAAGAGAATCTCTGAATACAAAGAGACCGAGAGAAAAAAACAGTGCCAGAAGTGCGGAAACCTTCAATGCCAGACGATAACAGTAACTGGCGAACGGCCCTTGTCCATTGAGGCGATAAGATGAAGCAACCTTGACCAAGTGGGTATCAAACCCCAGTCTGGCGACAACCGCCACAATTGAAATAACACTTGTACATAGTGCATAAAGACCGACGGACTCTGCACCATAGTTTCTGGACACAAAGAGTAGGAAAACGTATCCAGACAACAGGCTGAAGACTTTAGCCACAAGAGCAAACGCGCTATTGCCGAGAAATCCATTTTTCCCACTACGTAAATTATTCATCAATGGGTTTTCTTCGCATACAGACACTCAGCGCAACACCATTTATCAGCCAAAACAAGTAGCTATATATTCGCAACTCAAAAGCACGGACAACACAAGCATAGACCACGGTTGCAAGAATACAGAGGAGAGCCATCAAAACGACTGAAAGTTCATTCTTCTTGATGGTTTTCAGGTACTTAACATAGCGGAACGATAAAAACATAAACAGCGAAAGAATTGAGAGTAGGCCGGGATATCCGTAGAAACAGAGCAAAGCGACCCAGTAGAAATCTTTAAAACCGTCATAACCCAATACATAGACCAACTCAGGGTTTTGTTTGGCCAAAGACTTTTTCACCTGTTCCTGATCAGGGCCGTAACCAAGAAAAGGGCCAAACAGAATGTATTCACGTCCGACATTTTGTAATGTCGACAATCTGGATACCGACGCAGATTTTTCCCAGTACTGTCTAGATAGAATTTGTTGCATCATCAGAGTATAAGGGATATTGGTTTCCCTGGAGAGCTTTGACTTGAAGCCGACCTCCCCTGCATTGAAGTTCATTCCGACAAAGAGAATGCCCACTCCCAGCAAAAAAACGAGCCATTTTCTCGTTTTTTTTACAAGAAGAAAAAGGATGATGCAGGACATAGAGACGCCAAGCAGTAAAGGCATTCGTTTATGAGAAAGAAATAGCCCGTAAGACAAAAGAATCATGCCAAGCGGCCAACAAACCATATGGTGCCTTTTTGAATAAAGAACAAAAGCAGAAAGAACAATCATCGACAACAACAGAAAGGCAGACAAGGTCGTAGGATCATTAAAGCTTCCGGTGTATGCACCTTGCTTAAAAACCCTCATATTCTGAGCAAAAGCGCCCCCTACCCAACGTGACAAAGGACGGTTCAATTCCAGTAGGCTATTTGTAACAAAACCAGCACTAAGTTTCTGCAATTGAGCTACGGCAACTTGAAAAAAAGACAGAAACAGGATCGAGACAAATAAGACCAACTGCCTGTTTCTACCCCATACCAGTGTAAGAGAAAGAAGAAAAACGAAAAAATATCGCAAGAACAACCTGGCACTCAAAGCATTGTCCAGTAAACTAGATTCACTGAGAAAAACAGACAAAGAGATAGAGGACAACAAGCTGACGACTAACAGAAAAAGGACTTTAGATTCTCCAAGAGCTTCTGCAATCTCGTGGAAACGTATAATGACAAGAGTGCAAACCAAAAATTCACTCAGATATTTTGCAATGACAAAAGAAGCAACATTGAAGTTCAGAAGATTTACAACATATTTTTCAAAGCACAGATAAAAAAGCAGGAATATCAGCACTAAAAAAACATGATATTCAAACCTCTGACTACACTTATAATTACTTATTTTTTCTAGAAACATAAAGGTATGAGATAAAAGTTGTTAACAAAAAAGCTAAAAGGAATGAAAAGCTTTTTTTAGAATTCGACGATCTCTCCTTAATTTTCACACAATCATCGACATCATTGATGCTGTCAGCAGAGGCTATAAGTTCCTTAATTTTACCCTCAGCTTCCTCTATGTATTTTAGATTGTTTGTTATTTTTTTTGTATAATCGTACTGGATGTAATCCAGCACAAATCTGTCAAACTTCGACGCTTTAGTTGTAACTAAGGTATCCCTTATGTCTTCAAGTTTTTTTTCCAATTCCAGCAACTCTTGTTTCTTGTCTGCAACTGTCAGCCGCGTCTCCGACATTTTATCAGCAACAAACGCCCTTATTTCCTTCACCAACTCCCTTTGGGCCTTAAAAAGTTCACTGATCAACAACTTTGCGGCGTTATTCACAACACGCTTGTCCGCGCCTGAGACTGTCACAACCAAGGATTTACTGTTCCGTCTTAATAAGGATCTGACATCTGGAACGTCTTCCACAGCCAATTTTTCAGACAAGAATGGCTGGTAAAAATCTTTATTAATATTGAGATTAAGTGCTTCATAATCATCAACAGACAATATTAAATTGTTGTTTTTTGGCCCACCAGACTCCATGCCAACAGAATCAACAGCGAGACTTATGACACTGGAATAATAGACAGGGGTCAGCGAGTACGCTCCAAACCCAACCAACAGAGGCAGGACAAGAAAGAGCATCCCGTTAAACAACGTATTCTTCAAGGTATTTCTCCGAACAGTGGATAATAGCTAGAGTGTTTCCAGTTCACAAAAGGGGCTCGCCTCTTCGTCTTTCTCTGACAGTAAGGGCGAGACTCCCCCTAGGCCCCAATCAATGTTAAGGGCCGGGTCGTTCCACAAAAGAGCTCTTTCGTGTTCCGGCGAGTAATAGTCCGTTGTTTTGTATAGAAGTTCAGCGACACTACTTAATGTCAGAAACCCGTGCGCGAACCCTTCTGGAATCCATAACTGGTATTTGTTTTCCGCAGAGAGCCGTTGCCCCACCCATTTTCCGAAATTCGGAGAGCTGCGACGGATATCGACCGCAACATCAAAAAATTCACCGACAAGAGCACGCACAAGCTTCCCCTGTGCGGCTGGCGGCAACTGATAATGCAACCCACGCAGGACTCCCTGCTTTGATCGCGAGTGGTTGTCCTGAACGAAATCACAATCGACACCCGTCGCTTCAAGCCACTCCTGTCGATTGAACGATTCGAAGAAAAAGCCACGTTCGTCTTCAAAGACACGTGGTTTAATCAACAACACTTCAGGCAAAGCTGTTTTAACTACCTCTATTGACATAACAAAACACTTCCTATTTGAATTTTAGAATTCGCGTAAAACGCGTTCGAGATAAGAGCGATAACTTGAGATTGGCGTCGCATCGATTACCTCTTTCATCCCCTCCCGGTCAATAAAGCCCTGGTGCAGAGCAATCTCCTCCAGGCAGGCAATCTTAAGACCTTGACGGGCCTCAAGGGTGCCAATGAAGTGGCTGGCTTCAAGCAGGCTTTCATGGGTACCAGTATCAAGCCAGGCAATCCCACGCCCAAGTTTCTCGACCATCAACTGGCTCTTCTCCAGATAAGCCTTGTTGACATCAGTAATCTCGAGTTCGCCTCGGGGAGAAGGCTTCAAGGCCTTGGTGATCTCAACCACATTACGATCATAAAGATAAAGGCCGGGAATAGCATAGTGGGACTTCGGCTCAGCCGGTTTTTCTTCAATACTGAGGACCCGCCCTTCCCTGTCAAATTCAACAACACCGTAACGCTCTGGATCATGGACCGGATAACCGAACACCATGGCACCATCATCAAACGCTTTAACAGTGTGATCAAAGCCCATTTTACCGTAAAAAATATTATCGCCGAGAATCAGTGCAACATTCTCATTATCAATAAATTCTTCACCAACGAGAAACGCCTGAGCAATCCCTTTTGGTTCCGGCTGCACTACGTAAGTTAGCTTAATCCCCCAGCGACTGCCATCGCCCAACAAGGCTTCAAAGCGAGGCGTGTCTTGCGGCGTCGAAATAATCAGGATATCGCGAATGCCCGCCATCATCAGCGTTGACAACGGATAATAGATCATCGGTTTGTCGTAAACCGGTTGCAACTGCTTGCTGGCAACCAAAGTCAACGGGTAGAGGCGAGAGCCTGCACCACCAGCTAAAACAATTCCTTTGCGAACACCTGACATCTACTTTATCTCCTCAGAATCATTTATCACGCATCAGGAAATAGGCCTGCAGGCTTTCTTGCCATGCAGGAATAGTTGACCCTGTTGCGGAAAGATATTTGGTTTTATCAAAAACAGAATAAGCCGGCCTTTTTGCCGGCAAAGGATAATCATCTGTTGTAATCGGCCACAATTCACTAACCTTGAGAGGCAACCCGGCGTGCCGACCTTGACGTATGATTTCACAGGCGAAATCATGCCAACTACACTGACCCTGATTGGAGAAATGATATATTCCGTAGTGACCAAAGTCTGGAGACTTGGAGTTAGTCGAAGTCCTCAAAAGACTAAAAACCGCCTCAGCCAAATCACTCGTATAGGTCGGCGTTCCAACCTGGTCAGCAACAATTCTCAACTCATCACGTTCTCTAGCCAAACGTAATATCGTTTCAACGAAATTATTACCGCCAGAGCCATAAAGCCAACTGGTCCTGATGATGAAATATTTTTTTAATTCACTGGCGAGAATTGCATGTTCACCCAGCAGCTTTGAGTGTCCATAAACTGATTGTGGATTCGTCTCATCACTCTCAACATAAGGGGCTGTCTTTTCACCATCAAAAACGTAATCCGTTGAAATATGAACCAGAGTCGCATCTACTTTTTTAGCCGCTCCAGCTAAGTAGCCAACAGCAATGCCATTCACCCGGTTCGCTAACTCTTGCTCCGCCTCGCAGCCGTCCACATTAGTATAGGCCGCACAGTTGATAATAACTTCTGGCTGCATCGCATCAACAAAAGAGCAGACTTGATTATTATCAGTCATATCAAACGCAGGCAAATCCACTGCCGTTATTTTATATTCAGCAGGTGCTTCAGAAGCGACTTTACGGGCAAGCATCCCGTTGCCGCCAACAAGCAACACCTTTCTGTATTGACCAGACATCACTACCGTTCACCATACAATTTGTCATAATAGTCTTGGTAAGATCCGTCAATCACAGCCGAGATCCATTCGGTATTATCAAGATACCAGTCAATGGTCATGCGAATGCCATCGTTGAAATCAACGCTTGGCTCCCAACCGAGTTCATTTTTGAGTTTTGAAGCATCAATGGCGTAACGTCGGTCATGACCAGCGCGATCTTTAACAAACTTGATTAACGAACGGCGGACTTCACCACTCTCTAAAGGCGCGACCTTTTCGTCAAGGATGTCACAAATTGTCTGAACAACCTCAATATTCTGTTTTTCACTGTTGCCACCAACATTATAAGTTTCTCCGACCTTCCCATTCTGGAGAACTTTGATAATGGCAGTGCAGTGATCTACGACATAGAGCCAGTCGCGAACATTCTTTCCATCGCCGTAAACAGGTAAATCCTTACTATTCAGGGCATTATTGATAATGAGCGGAATAAGCTTTTCCGGGAACTGAAACGGCCCATAATTGTTAGAACAATTGGTCATCAGAATCGGCAGGCCGTAGGTATGATAATAGGCACTGACCAGATGATCTGATGACGCCTTGCTGGCAGAATACGGCGAGCGAGGATCGTATGGAGTCGTCTCTTCAAAAAGTCCGGTCTCGCCCAAGGAACCATAGACCTCATCGGTGGAGACGTGCAGGAAACGTGGAGAGGACTCTGTAACGGCCTCGTCATCACCAGTCACGGATTTTTCGTTATTGTCTAACTTCCACGCCTTTCGCGCGGCCTCTAGAAGCGTAAAAGTACCGACAATATTGGTCTGGATGAATTCAGCCGGGCCTTCAATACTGCGGTCAACGTGTGATTCCGCCGCGAAGTGGATGACCGTATCAATTTTCTCTTCCTGAAACAGTTGACCGACCAGCGATGCGTCACAAATATCGCCGTGCACAAAACGATAACGAAAGTCATCTGCAACGTCTAAAAGGTTACCTGGATTGCCAGCGTAGGTGAGTTTATCCAGATTAATCAGGCGGCATGCTGGGACTTTTTCTAAACAGAGTCGGACAAAATTGGAGCCGATAAAACCGGAACCACCTGTAACAAGAATATTTTTCATTTTTTACACCTTGAATAATTGCAAAAGCTATTATGTAAACAATAATCCACATAAAATATTTATAATCGCTGCTTGGATTCTGATTTTTCGTAAATTCTAATTACGCTTTTGTCTTCACCAAACTCTTTTACAAGTTCAAAATTAACAAAACCTGTATCACCATGAAAATTTTTCTTACTGGACCTCAACACTACAACCTTAATTCCTCCTTTATCGGCTGCTTTTTCGTAGGCTATACCCTGACCAGGCAGGAACCTCTTTGTTATATAATTACTCCGATAAAGACCGGCATAGAACGGGATCCGCTCATCATTAGTCATTAACTTACTCTGTGTGTTTTTTGCTTTCAACCACTCACCTGCAACCTTGATTTCATTCTTTTCTTCCGTTGCCCCAACAAGTGTTATTACAACTGGAAGAAAAATGCATATAAACGCGAGAGGTAGGACCGCTCGTGGATACCGAAAAGTAAAGATATGGTCATATATACGTTGTAAGCCATGACCGACTACAGGAACGAGGAGAACCACGGCTGAGAACAGATAGCGATCAGACAAACAATTTCGAGTCAACAGGACAAAGTACCCCAGAAATAGATACCCGACAACCACACACAAAAGAAGTGCTGTTTTTCTGTTAAGAAAGCTTTTTAAATTTAAACCACAAAAAAGGGGCAGAAGGAATATTGGGGTTATCGAGCGAACAAGGGACTCAAACAAACCAATCAGGTAAACCAGATACAGATTATGTCGTGCTATCTCAAAAAAGTCCTGGGGGTTAACACCACCAGGCACTCTTCTCTCTGAAACCTTAAGATATTCGTACAATGTCTGGTAGCGCGAAAAGAGTCCATCCTTTACGTAGTGGGCACGAAACCTCAGGTAAAGTTCATCAAAACGTTCAGATAAACCCACATTAAACATATAAACAAACAGAACAGCGGAAAGGACAAATAGCGGGGGACTTGTAAGAGCAGAAATCGATTTACAGTAAAACCGGCGTTGCTGATCGCACTTAAAAGCCAGGACCGCAAAATAAAACACAATAACAGGAAAGAGCAGCAGCGCTTCCAAACGAAAAGCGCCCGCTATTAATGCAAACACACCAGCACTAACAAAAAACCTCCAATTCTCTTTTTTCATTCCCGACAGAACAAACCAGACAGAAAGGAGCAGAAAAAAAACAAAGGGAGGTTCTCTCACAATTGTTGCAGACAAGCTATTGATGGTGGGGAAAAGAGTAAAAGCCAGTCCTGCGCCAAGCGCAGCGGCCTTACCAAATAGTTCACGGGCTATGAAGTATAGTGGAACGGTAGAAAGCAGCAACAAGAGGCTGGACATAATCTTGCCAGCCAGGAATCCATCCGGAACAACTAAATTGAACAGGCCAAGCAAAAATGCAAAGACAAGATTCCTGTCGTGGGCGAAAGCCTGAGAAATATTACCTTGAAACAATTCATGTGCTGCGTTGAGATATCGCACACCATCAGGGTTAATAATTTCAGTCTGGAAGATCAAGACACATTTGATCATCATGGAGAGGAAAAGAATACCAGTGAGACACTGTCTTTCCTGTTGCTCCATATCAGTTCGCCCTAAAAACCTATTTTTTTTAAGAACCATTATATGTTAGCTCTTGCTTATGGGTAACGATCGCGAGGATGAAATCAGCACGTCAGCTCAACGCATGCAATTTTCCTGGGTTAAACAAGTAGCCTAAAAGTGGTTATTATTCGTCCAACATACTTCAATGTTTTTTTAGCACTACGGCGGATCTTTGCTGGGCGCTCATCGATTGTTTATCATCATATATACAACTCTTTTATCGGACAAGCATCACAGCCCCAAAACACACCGAAGCATGCTATCAACGGGGGAAAATTAATTTATGCAACGAATAAACTAACTAAATAAGAGCATTCCTTTGTAAAGCAACTTAGCATTCATGGACTAGAATTGACGAGGTAGAGGTTACCTTGTCGCGGGTTAAGAGCCAAGAGCTTTATCGTTAGGCTACCCAACTCTGCTTATCATAAACAGTCACCTTTGCCCAAAAAGCCCGACTAGAGGCTCAATCGAGTTCTTGTAGTATATATTCGACGGCAGTATTGATATCAGCACATTTAGGGACGTCGTTCAGGGCTGAATCCATAGCGGTTTTCTGTCCGTATCCCGTCAACACCAGAATGGGCTGACAACCTGCGCTTGAGCCCGCTTCAATGTCCGCCAATTTATCACCAATCATATATGAATTTTCGAGATCAATATTATGTTCGTACGCCGCCTGCAACAACATCCCGGGTCGTCCTTTACGGCAGGCACAAACAACCTTGTACTGCCCGCCCCCTTTGGTTGGATGATGCGGGCAAAAATAGAACCCGTCAACCGAAGCCCCGAAACGCAAAAGCTCCTGCAGCAGGTGCCGGTGGAGATTATCAACATCAGCCTCAGAGTAATAACCACGGCCGACACCAGACTGATTGGTCACGACAACAACCAGAAAACCGGCCTCGTTGAGACGTTTTATAGAATTTATCGCACCGGGAATAAATTCAAAATCCCTGGTTTTGTAGAGATAGTCTTTCTCGACATTGATGGTACCATCACGATCAAGAAAAACCGCCCGTTGTTTACCGCTTATATTCAATATTTCAATCCTGATACGATTCCAGAATCTTATTAATAATATTGGTCGTCGACTTACCATCAACGAACTGGATCAATTCAACGCGCCCACCATAGCTTTCAACCAGATCACGCCCGACAACTGCTTCCGGGGTATAATCGCCGCCCTTAACGAGGATATCAGGCCTTATCGCTTCGATCAGTTCCAGCGGAGTATCTTCGTCAAAAACCACGATATAGTCGATGCAATGTAACGCAGCAAGAATATGAGCTCGTTCGTCCTGCCCGATCAAGGGACGATTATCTCCTTTGAGTCTCCGGATGGACGCATCGGAATTCAGCCCCAAAACCAGAAGACCACCGAGTTTACGCGCTGCTTGCAGGTATTTAACATGACCAACATGCAGTAAATCGAAACAACCGTTGGTAAAAACAACCTCGCGCTTGCCACCACTCTCTTGAGCAAGCAGTCGTTTAAGATCTTCACGCGAGACAATTTTATGATCCAGACCCATCTCCCGGCGACTGACCTCGGCAAGGATTTCCTGAGCTGACACCGTTGAGGTACCGACCTTACCGACGACAATTCCAGCAGCAATATTAGCGATTTCAGCGGCCTCTCGCATGCTCTGCCCGCTCGCCAGAGCCAGTCCAAGCATTGACATCACGGTATCCCCAGCACCGGAGACGTCAAACACCTCCCGAGCACGGGTCGGCAACCTGACATGCTGTCCATCCGAGGTGAAGAGCGACATGCCCTCCTCGCTTCGAGTAATGACCAGCGACTCCAGATTCAATCTCTCACGCAATTGCTGACCGGCATGGTCGAGGCTCACCTCATCAACAATCGCCACAAGCGAAGCCGCCTGTGCCTCTTTGCGGTTTGGCGTGATCATGGTTGCACCACGATACTTAGTGTAATCATTCCCCTTAGGATCAACAACCACTGGGATATTATGCACCTGACCCAGCCTGACAATTTCCTGGATGAGCGTTTCGGTCAGAACGCCCTTTTCGTAATCCGAGACCAGAATAACCTGAACATCCTTGATATTTTCGGTGACATAGTCGACCAGCGACTGCTCAAATTCCGGGGCCAACCAGTTACGGCTTTCACGGTCGACTCTAAGAACCTGTTGACTCGAAGCAAGAATACGGGTTTTGCGTGCCGTCGTACGCCCAGGGACCGTCAGCAGACCAGAAAGGGGGATCTCCAGACTGGCGAGCATTGAACGAAGACGCCTACCATCTTCGTCGTCACCAAGGGCACTGGCAACCTGGACTTGGACTCCAAGCGTCCTGAGATTATTAATAACATTTCCGGCACCGCCCAAACGTAAATCTTCTCGCTGCACATCCACAACCGGCACAGGAGCCTCTGGAGAGATCCGTTCAATGTCACACCAGAGGTATTCATCAAGCATCAGGTCGCCGACAACCAGCGCCTTGATCTTTGGCAGACCTTTGAGAAACTGTTCCAGCTTATTATGATCCATAGGGGAAATCGCTCCTTGCCCGGCGACAGGCAGCACGAGAGAACAGTAATAATGCAGAGAGACCTTACTCGCGGTCCTTGAAAAAATCCACAATCCTGCGAATCCGCTTCTTTTCAGTCATAGAAAATCGCTCGATTTGAACATACATTTTAAAAAACCGTAGCCGCTGAGTTCGGCTCAAATGATATTTGCCCACTTTATCTAAACAGGCCAGATCCTTAATAATACGCCTTTCAAGAAACAACCTCGGCCAATATTGGCCGGTGGGACAATCAATCAGGTAAAGTTGCGGCGTCGCCAGGTCCTGAGTAACGAGAATGTTACGCCACTTGAGATCGTTGTGGCAGAAACCGAAATCATGCAGCGTGCGGGTAATTTCTGCCAACTGCTGAGTCACAGAAGTTACCCACATGGCGCTTTTAAAACATTCCGGCTTGTTCACAGCCGTCCAGGAAAGATCCCTGGTACCTATCTGTTCCTCGGTGACAAGACAACCGCGCAGAGTTTTGCTGCAAAGATACTCTTCACCATAAGCGACGACTTTGGCGGCAGGCAACCCGACCTGGCTAAACCACAGCTGGTTTCTGGCTTCAACCCTGATCCGCGATCGGCCCAACCAGCTCCGGAGCCCAAGTGTCTGATGGTAGCGTTTTACATAAAAATTACGTCCTTCTATCTGCACCCGAATCACAACACTCTGTTTGTCACTGGTGATGGGTGTCCCCTGGAGCAGAAACACCTTTTCTAGGGAGCCAAGGACCTCACCGACGGGTGTGCCTTGCCACGGAGGGACAATCAACCATTTTTTTTTAATTCTCACGGTGAAACCTTAAAAGAAAAGAACGTCAGGAGGAATCCCGCATTTCAAATACAGACAAAGAGATCAAGGGTAGAGTGATCATGTGACACTCAACAATCGCGTGACTATTGACACTGACCGATAAAATGATTCTATATCTCAACGCAGTTCTTTAATGATACATGAATACACTTGGCGATATAAAGTCTTACGATCTACAGCCCAGACATCAGCAATCACGGCAAGATAACCTTCGGTAAAGGCCCTCATGGTCAGAGGCCCCATGCGGAAATCTTCACGAATCTGCCGACGGAAAGAGCGGGCCAGGGAGCGAACACACTTCTTGCTCGAAAACCTCGACGCCCAAGGTTTACCGGTTTCACGATCAATCAGAACAAGGTCAATCTTATCTTGCTCAAAATTCGTCTCAGCGGAACAGAAAAGATCCTTGATCCGCACCGGCTGATAGAATCCCGATTTATGAAGTCTGCCGACAAACCGGCCAATTGCATTGAACAGTTTTTGTTGGTCTACCTTGGAGAGGTTGCGGTAAATATCTGCAACCTCCTCACCGATCACTTCCCGCACCAACAAAAAACCACAACGAGGGAAACCAAACCTGCGTCTCTCCCCCCAAGCAACCGGCTCCATCATCGCGACACCGGCCTGTTGCATCAATTCAATCAGAGTCTTCTCGCGAATTGATGCGGACATGGGACGTCGACCAACCAAAAGCATCCGCAATAGGTGCGTCAAACTTACACGACTGGACCGTTTCAGATAAAAGCGGAACGGTTCACCTTTATCCGACAGAACCAACCGGCGGACTTCACGGCCATTGCTGTCCTTGTTTATGGATTCGCCAATCGGTTTACTCGCAAGAGAGTCAAAATCAGCCAGACCGGCCGCTTCCAACATCTCCTTTATTTCTGGTATGGCGTGCCACTCAGTCATGCAGGGAGTCCTTACTCATCATTTTGTTCTAAACGCTCAAGCACAGCCAAGGCAAACAGAGGCAGGTTGATCTCATGATGGCCAATAATGTTGAAGCCTTTACCACCGCCTGAGGTCGGCCGTTTAACCACATTTAACATCGGCCGGTAATGCTGGTTCATATCAAAATTCGCGGTGGTGAAATTATCAACATGATGCCCCAGGTTCTGGGCGATTGACAAGGCCTTGAGGAACACCTCGGGCATAATCACAGCCGAGCCGACATTGAGCCAGACTCCACCGTCACCGAGATCGGAAACGACCGAGGTCACAAGACGAAAATCCCGAAAGCTCATTTCACCGGTCACCGCACCGTCCATCTCGGGATGCTGGTGGATGATATCCGTTCCCATCGCCACATGCACTGTAACCGGCAGATCATTCTCTACACAAGCCGATATCAGGCTGTATTCTCGAAACGGGTGAGACTGCGCAGAGATCCATTCGCCGATCGCCTGCCCGAAGCCTATATCTTTCGCCACTCCGGCCTTGAGTGCGCGGTTCATACCGCCTCCGGTCTCATCAGAGAATCCGAAATCACCTGTATGCAGCACATCGCCAACTTCTTCCGAAGTTGCCCCAACCAATGAAACCTCAAAATCATGGATGGCCGCTGAACCGTTCATGGCAACAGCGGTGATCACATCGGCTTCGATCAGGCCTTTCAGTATCGGCTGCAGCCCGCACTTGATGACGTGCCCCCCCATGGCCAAAACCACAGGGCGCTTGTTTTTTCTCGCGGTGACAACAGCGTCGACAACACTTCTAAGGTTATCAGCGCCCAACAATTTTGGCATGCTATCCAAAAGGTCTACAAAGGACAAACCCTTTTCCAGAGGACGAGCGAAATGGTCCTTAATATTAACCTTGTTGTCCCGAGTAGCAATGGAATACGTATTGATTTTGGAAAGGTCGACTTGATTGTATTTACCCACTCGTCACTCCTTGTTGGCACTGATCGAAAAAAGGCACTTTATTTCTTAACAACTTTAAGAATGGCTCTTTTTTCGAAACATCCATTTCACTGGCATGGAGGTACTCTTCCAGGAACACTGCAACCCCAAACGTTTCAATCGAAGTACAGTCTTCCTGATACCGCACCATATGTTTAAAGTTTCTTACTCTTTCGGCAACGGAAAGGCTCGTGCCCTTAATCCTCATATCTGCGACGTCTATTAATCCTAAAGAATCCCCGGACTCAGAGACAATGACGTTATTGAAATGTACCGAACGGAAAAGAATCCCTTTATCATGCAACTCCGCCATAAAAGCGCTAAACATTTTCATAACTTTAGTTGTGTTATCACCTTCACGCAATAAATCCCTCAGTGTCGAGCCAGGAAGAGGATGATAATATACCAAAGTTCGCTTGATAGGTTTGCAATAGTAGAGATCTTGCGCGTCGATGGTATTGATACCACGCTGCTTGAGTAATTCGGCATTTTCGACAAAACGTGCAGCATAGGATTTCAAAACAGCGGAAGAAAAGACACTTTTCAGCCTAAACAGTTTAACTATCCGCCCATCGAGGGTTTTAATTACCTTTACCCCCCTCCCATCTTGTTCGATAACAGTGCCTGTATCAACTAACTTCTGATATTGTTTCAAACTCAAAGATTTCAAGTTGGCCCCAGACCAGAAAAAGGACATAGCGTCATAATAAGTTCAATGTTCATTTTGGAAAAGCGCCTTTTCAACCAGATCGCATAAAATGTGAATGATCACGGAATGTGCTTCCTGAATTCTCGCCGTTTCCTGACACGGAACCGTAAGGTTCAAATCTACATGCAAACCAATGTCTCCACCATCCCGGCCCAAAAAACCGATCGTTTTCGTGCCAAGGGTGCGACCAAGTTCCAATGCCAACGAAACATTCCTGGAATTTCCACTCGTTGATATCCCAATAAGCACATCTCCCGGCTGGGCCAACGCTTCAACCTGTCGTTTAAAAATATCATTGAAGCCATAATCATTGCCTACAGCCGTCAAAATAGATGTGTCCGTTGTCAAAGCAATCGCAGGGAGGGCTTTGCGTTCAAGAACGAAACGGCCAACCAATTCGGCGGCCAGATGCTGAGCATCTGCGGCAGAACCACCGTTACCCATAACCAAAATTTTGTTACCGTTTATGAGGGAATTAACCAGCATAACAGCACATTCTAAAACAACGGGACTCAATTGTTCTTTGACTAATTCAATGACCTCAATATGACGATCTAAATGACCTACAACATCAGTTCTGTTCATGAAGTTCTCTCAAAAATAAGGATGGTTGTTTTTTTACCTTTTATCTCTTTGGAAAGCGAATAATTCTGAAAAGCAGGTTTTGTCTTCATATGTTTTGTCGAATTTTGCAGGACGATAATTTCGCTTTTTTTACGCAAAGCAATCTTTTCAAAATCTATCTTTGCCTTATCGGGAAACACTTGATATTGATCCCGCATCAAACCGGGATAAAAAGGAATTCTCAAGTCTGAGCTAATAACTGCCAAAGATTGAATATCCGTATGATTCTTCAGCCACTCCCCCGCCAGCTTAATTTCCTTTTTTTCGTCAAAAGTTTCATCTATCGACTTGTAAAGAGGCAGGCAGAAAAGAACGAGTGAAAAACAGAGCAACGCTAAAAGATATTTTTTGTCAGTTTGAGTCATTTTCAAACAAATTAACCGTAGTTTATAATTATCGGTCCGTAGCAAGACACAGTGAAGTCATTTTATAGAGCCCAACTAATTTGCCCGTTCCAGAATTTGTGAAACCCACCCCATGTTGTTTGCCAAGAGCACGGATCCTTCGTAAGACAGATGTCCATTGTCACGGTAGATAAAAGTGTCATCAATAAAGGTTTTGCAAAATTCCTCATCACAGAGATAATCACCTAGCTGAATAACTTCGACCTTCGACTCTAGCGGCAACGCTGACAAAAACTCCAAAACGGGCCCCCTTGTCTCCGTCCAGGACTCGACACTTATCTGGCAATCACTTTCAGTGCCAAAAACAGGCAGACCGTCATCAAAACGCTCAAGACAGAGCCCTATATCAAAACCATTTGATGGTGGAGGAGAAATGACCACGACCGATTTGCCCAGGGCTCTAACGCTATCAACCGTTTGCTTCATACTGGCCACAGTCTCAGTTAAACCAGCAGTGATCAAGCCATGACTCTCGTCGCTGTAATTTCTTTTGAGCAATTGCCCCTGACTATCCAAGTACGACATGAATGGACTTGACAGAACAACCGTTTGCACCGAATCAGCCCCGGCAAGGTAGTCGACCACCGAATCGTTAAAATCGATGCAGGCCTCGGCACTTGCAAGGTTTTTCTGTTCACTTACTGTTGAGATTCCAAGCAAAGGCGCACATGCTGATCGGGTTGCTTGAATTATCGAAGGGCCTGTGTTTCCGGTTCCGACAAGTCCAGGCACCAAATGCATCGCATAGGAATCGCCCCAGACAAGGAGCTCTGGTTGTTCCGAGGTGCGACATTCAGCAATGGGTATAAAAACATCTCCTAACGCGCATTTTTTGTCTAATCCGTAATTCCTGTGACGAATCTCTGAGTAATCTTTCCCGGTCGCTCTGGCCTGGGAAATAATCCCCATGGGAATAACCAACAGGAGCATGGAAGCCGCTACAGTGCGAACAAGTGTCTTCCGGTTCAATTTGACGTCAATGCGTCTTGCGGGCTCTTCTATGAATCGGTTCAGGGCCCAGGCTAAAAGCAAAGAAAGCAGCAGCAGCCCGAAGCGGATTTCAACCGGGGGTGTCGATTCATTGTCTACTCCAAACCAGGAGTTGTTCAGGAACGCGAAAAGTGGCCAATGAACCAGGTAGAGCGAGTAAGAGATGTCACCCAACTTGCTAAAACCGTGGATTAATGGCCCACGAAACATGAGCGGGTGCTGCCTAAGAACAATCACAAGCGTTGCCAGGCAAATCACCAGTGCATCAGGCCCAGGATGGAAGTTGGCGATTTTCACGACAGGAAGAGTCAACAAAGCTACCAAGGCGGGCCAGAACAATATCTTCAAGAATCGCTTCAGACGGTCTCCAATCAATAACAGTGCGCCAACTGAACCGATAGCCATTTCCCAACCTCTGGTCGGCAGAAGATAGAATGTCGCATCTGGGTCACGATGAACAAGGAAGAAACATAAAGCCATACTTGCCAGCAGGATCAAAGCTGCAGTCCACTTCCATTGCCTGCGGGGGATGAAGAACATAAGCGCGGGTAGAATAAAGTAGTATTGCTCCTCGATTGAGAGTGACCAGACATGCAGAAAGGGTTTTAGTCCAGACTCTCCTTCAAAATATCCGGACTGATCCCAGAGTGTGAAGTTTGAGGTGAATGTCACAGCTCCGGTCATTTGCGCACGGAAATCATACATTTCGTTACTGGCAAGAAAAAATGGGGCCGCGAGCGCAGTAATTAAAAAAGTGGTGTAAGCTGCAGGAAGTAGCCGTTTGGCGCGACGAAAGTAAAAATCGCTGAATTTGAAGTCACCGCGTTCAATGCTGTCCCTCACAAGTCCTGTGATCAGAAAACCGGAAATCACAAAAAACACGTCGACGCCAAGAAAACCGGCGGAGAGTGAGCCAATCTTGGCGTGATACAAGAGGACGATTAAGACGGCAAAACCTCGGAGGGCCTGTATGTCCGTGCGGAATTTCTTTTGTGTCTTTCTCATAGATTCTATGTGACTTTAAGTGTTATTCAGGGAAAAATGAATCTAACTCAGTTACTGTTCAAACCCTTATCTTTATGATTCATGCTTATATTATTCGTATAATACCTGTCCATTTTGATCGCCTTGATAAACATAAAGCCCAGTTCACAAAGGTAGCGATCAACCTTTTCAACATTTGCAGGAAATATTTCAACCTGCAAGACACAGTCATTTGACGTCATCAATGCAACCATGCCCTTCATGGCGTTTTCTTCGTGACCTTCAACATCGATTTTGATTGCCAGTTTGTCATTTTTGACATGAATAATATCATCCAGGCGGCGAACCTTAATGACCTTTTCAGTGAATTTATCAGGATCCAATTTGTTAATATTGGTTTCTTTAAGCCTTGATCTCCCCGTGCTATTTCCAGCATTTTCCAGAAAAACCATTTCACCTTCTTTGTCACTTAAGGCAAACGGTAGCACTTCGACATTTTCATACAAACTATTCAGCAGCAAGTTAGCCTGTAGCTGATATCTATTACGGGTCGATGGCTCAAAAGCATAGACTTTCTGAATGGATTCGACCTGCGACACATTAACCGTGTAAAGGCCAACATTTGCCCCGACATCAATAAATACACGGCATTGATTTATTTCAATAAGTTCCCGAAAGTACTTGATTCGGTCTTTTTCATACCCACCATCAACTATAATTTTGCGATCAATACTGTTCGTATAATTCAAGAGGAAGTTGAGTCCACCTCTCTTAACAACCTGAAACCTGTCTCTGACAAGTCCACGAAAAAAAAGCTTACGTATCTTTCTGATTATCGTCACTGCTTTCTCCTTAGACGTTGAACTTTAATCAATATTCCCCGGTCAAACCGAAGGCTTTATATAACAGTGGAAACGGGTTGACAACCCTGCGGGGTTCCCAAACGTTGAATCAGAGACTCATCGCTACACTGATCATCGATAACTGGTACATGCGTATTTGAAAGCGAGTCCTATTTTGATGCGCCCGACAGATTACAGATAACTAATCAAAGATTTTCCTTCAGGGTTTATCGTTGACATTCTAAGCTGCCTTAGTTTTTTAGAAAGCGGCCGATTGCTAATAAAAAGGCTAATTGCTTTTTCACTTTCCGGCTTTATAGAAGCGAACGTAGATCGTAGAACCTCTTTAATTATTGTTTTTATTTCGGTTTCACTTATAAGTGTGTTGATTCTCCAGTCGTAGATACTCGCGCACATATACACAAAGCACAATTGATTGTCACACGTTGATGGCATCGCTAGTTCGAAATCAATTACTTCAATGTCTTTAATAGTGTTGCCGTCGAACGAACAAAACACATTACTTGAATTCATATCTCCATGATAAAGGCCTAGCATTGATAACGCTGCAAACTCTGTCAACACACTGGTAATAACAGGGGTTATATCAATATCCTTATAATCATTGAGTACTTGGTCTAATGGTTGTTTATCCAGTATTTTCTTAAAATACGCAGTGGCCTGCAGACTAAGAAGGTTGAATGTCAGCATCTCCAGGTTGTGAGACTTAAAACCCAGCTTATTTGCTACCAGTGTATTTAAGGCTTCACCAATAATGCCTTTTAAGGGGGCTTGGCTTGAGAATGTATTTTTTATCCTAGCGATATAACGATCGTTATCGATTTTACAAATATAACTATTGTAGATTCTAGTAGAACGGTTGGATCCTTTAAGTTCAGCTTGCAGAGGTTCTGGTCCTATTGGGACAGTAGAAAAATAAAGGTGCTCTACTATGCCTTGGCGATTTGCTTTGACAGCATTGCTTCTCAGGCTTTTAATGGCTGTCATTGAGCCTTAAAACCTTATCTACACACTGCATTACATATTCTGCCTCGATGACATTATCGGTGCCGTGGATTGAATCCTTAGTATCACGGTTTTCAACTATGATATTTCGCAGTTCTTCCTTAAGTGCGAAATTAACATTGTCAACTAATGGAAAGTCGGCATCTGCTTCACGAGGTTTTTCTGGGTGTTGATCATGGGCGACAATTATACGATATGGATTGGTGGTTTTTCCGGTGCCAATTTGTATCCAATTACCGCCCCTGGTCATCGCGCCCAGCTCTTTTCTCGCCGATATCGGTATCATAATGTCATCCAAGATAGGCATTGTTTTAGAAATTTCGTTAATAACCACTTTTTCACTGTTTGAGCCTTCAATGTTCTCTCGCAACATGAATACAAATATGTATTGATCATTCCATCGAGGTGGGCCAATCAGCCTTCGTTGTTCTTTTTCAAGGCGCTGTTGTAGCTCATCTCCGTTGAGAGCCCAGCGACAGAGAAGATCATAGGGCATACTTAGGTTATGTTGGTCTAAAAAATCGACAAGATCTTTTAGCGTTATGGGTGAGTCAAGAGTTAGCCCAGCTGCGGAAATTTTTTGTGTGAGCTTTTCAATGTATTTCCTGCTCGAACTTGTGGTTTCAATTTCCTTAAATCCTGTTTCAATGCCACTGGCCAGAGACTTTTGATAGACTAAGTGAAAAGCATAAGCCAAAAAATCTGCTTTAGGTGCAAGGCAGTAATAATCTCCATTTTTTTGGCGTTGTGAAATCAAGTAGCTTGAAAAGCGTGGGGGGTAATATGGAAACTTTCTATAATTCAGTTTCTTTCCGCCTGAAACTGAATATAAGTCCACCTTGGTGCCCGTGGGAGAATGGCAATCAATAAGCAAATCCACAATATCTTTATATTTTCGGACATCGATAAGCACATCAAAGTCTCCCTCAGTATCTGATATATCGGGAGGTCTTAAGACAGCGTATTCTATGGCCGCGGTTTCAAATAACCGAAACATCGCTACAGGGTCTTGAACGCGAAAACCTTGTAGTCCTCTCTTTCTGATTCTTTTCTTGGCTAGATATTGTCTGTGTAAACCGCAGATATATTTGTTGACTTTTTTGATCACAATCATAGGCCAGTTCAATGGATTTTAGTCAATATAGCCAAGCAGGTCATTGCTCGGCCGTTCAGATAAAACGATGAAGAAGTCATTTTGACGGACGTGTTAGCCCCATTTGAGTTGTTTGCCTGAAATTCACCGATACCGCAATTGGTTAAAAAGATGATATTTATACTACTAAGTGCGTCGCTATATTTTTTTGACTAAAGACGTTCTTAAGTCAAAACAGTTAATCATATCCCTCAAGGCTTGCTTTGTCGTGAACATCAATTTACGATTGGCAATCCGCTGCTTGCTGAGGTGTAACTCATTATCGAAAATCGAATAAAAGCTAATATACATCAGCACTTTGTCGCGATCAACATAAACAGCAGAACCGCCTCGCTCGTTTTTTTACAGATAGTGCTGACGGGAATTTTGCAAAGAGCGTCTATCTCGGAGATGGTATGGTTGCACAGTCCTTTTTCACGTAAAAGAAAGATTTGCTTACGTAGTTCGCACTGTGTTTGCTGCTTGAATGTACGAGTATCTATAGCATTCATGCCAGCTACTGTCAGTAGTATTTTAGGGGGGGGGATGGTTACACCTAGGATACAGTACATTACAAGGAGGATCTGAGTATATATTCACCGAGTTGATAGATCGTCACCATAAACTTTATCTAAAAAACGTACTCAATCCAAACCTCCGCCGGGTGGAGAGTTCTTCCTTCAAGTAGCTATATAGTTGTTCAGACTGATTAAAATAGTCAAAAGTTTTGGCCGCAAACTCCTTACCTTTATCTGCTATCAAGCGACATTTTTCGCTATCATTTCTCAGCACTTTAACCTTTTCGGAGAAGTTCTTAAAACCATCATAGAGAATCACATTCTCACCATCTACAAACCCGAGTGCTTGCTCCTCTCCGCGACCTTGTCGGCAAGCCAACAACAAGCAACCACAGGCCATCGCTTCGAAGTTTTTAGCCATATATTCGCCAAGACCGATATCACCACTCACAAAAACCTTGATACGATTCAGCGCGTCTCGATACTCATCACCAGGTTCAGTACGCATGGACTTGAGACCGAACTCATGAGTCACCCGTTGAAGAAACTCTTTTCTCTCTGTATATGTGTCACTTGAGGTCCGCCCGATAAAGCCTAGTTCAATGTCTCTTTCGTCCTCTGTATCATAGAGCTTTGAGCTATCGTACCCCTTTGGCAAAAAACGCGCATCAACCCCCGTGGCTCGAAATTTTTCCGAGACACTGTATCCCGTCATGATGACCCTGACATGGGGCAACTTCCGATAGAACAAAGAGAACTTGCCGCGCCATTTTGAATTGGAAATAAACTCCTGGCAGGCGTCCTCTTCGTACAAGACAAGTCCGGGCAATTGCCGCAAAAGACTAACCTGTTTATGCAGAAAACGGAAAAACAGGTCGAGTACAACTCGATCATAAGCATCCAGATCAATTGAAGCAAAAGACTTTTTCAAGTTGCGCTGCTGGTCTTTATTTAAAAAACGAATATCTACTTCGGCAAACGAACGCAAACCCTCCCACAACAAATGATTGTCTGGTTCACGAGCAGCAACTGTCAGTACGAGAATTTTCATAAAGCTATTTACCGATCAAGAGTTTCGGCACTTTACGCAGATAATTCCAATGCAGGGTTTGCACTAAACTGTAGTTAAGTGATTTTTTGTAAAAATTCCAAGCAGCACCATTATCTCCGGCTATGAGTGCAGCACGAAAAAGAGAAAGATATCGTTGCGAAGTATAACGCTTACGCAAAACCTGGCACTCTAAGGGCAAGCAAGAGAAAACCTCGTGAATCAGGTCCGGGATAAAATATTCTTCGTCCGCCCTCTGGTTACGCAAGCTTCCTGAGTGCCTATAAATCCGCGCCACGGGGGCTTGGATAAACTCAATCGGCGCACTGACCAGAAGATAAGCAAAAACAGGAATATCCTCACTACTACGAAAGCTTTCTGGATATGGCCGCTGTAACAGCAGGTCACGACGAAAAAGTGAACAGCCATGCGAGATAGAGAGCTGCTTATCCAGAAGGTAGCGACGAGTCAATTGCAACGGAGTTCCAGAGACCGCAGTCGGTAAATGCTGTCGCTCTCGGCCATCAGAGTGAACAGATTTATATCCAGCCAAAAAAATGCCGCTTGTTGGATTGGAGTTAATTGCGCGGCGAAACACTTCGAAAGCATTCGGTAGTAACGCATCATCTGCATCCAACATCAGGGCATAGCGTCCACTAGCCAGACGAACACCATTATTCCGTGCTGATGCAGGCCCAGCATTGTCCTGGTAGAAAACCTGTACTTGTGGATAGCGATTGCTGTAATCCTCAAGGACTTCAGCGGTGTCGTCAGTTGAACCATCATTGACGACAATCAGTTCAATGTCATCAGACCATTGAGCCAAAACTGAATCCAGCGTTCTCGTTATCAACTTGGCATAATTGTACGCAGGAACGATAACGCTAATGAGCTTTTCAGTTGGTGCAGAGTCGACAGTTCGACTTTTCTCAGACGAGATACCTTCAATGCAAGTCGTGTCTTGGCTGCACGTTCGCCATAATCCTGTACGTCTGCCCCAAACATCTAAAAACAGGTTAGACGACGGTTTATTTTCAGAATACTTGTCTAAGTCTCTCAGAAATCTTTTTAGATCTTTCCTGAAGCAGTCTTCATTCAATTTTTTGAGAATTCGACTTCCATCAAGATCGACAAGAAAAGCCTGACCGCTGCCATCCTGAGGGATAAGGACGTTGTTCCATTTCAAATCTCCGTGTATGCATAATGAATTATGCATTTCCCCAAGCAACAAGCCGAAGATCGATAGCAGGCTCTGTTTACCTGCCGCAGTTGAATGGTTCCACTCATCAATCAGATTTTTACAATCAGGAATAAACTCACTCAAAAGATAGGATGAGCCAAGAAAACGCGTAGTTCTTCTCTCAAAGCAGGCCAGAGGTTCTGGAACCGGCAAATTGCGTACATGGAATGCCCACGTGTTACGCCAGGTTCTCGTCGCGCGAGAGCGGCGAAAAACATTTCTAAAGCTGTACCACCAACCTTTACAATTGTAGCGTTTCAAAAAGTACTGACGACCATTCAGGGTAACAATTCCAGCTCTAACGGTATTCCCGTCTTTTAATGTTTTCCCGGCTTCAAGGCAAGAATCAGGATCGGCAAGGAGTTCAAAAAAATCTTTTTCTGGCAAACCTTCACGCTTGCGAAATGTGAGCCATCCGTTGTGCCTCTCCCGGGTAAAGCGGCTATTGGTATGAAGACATCTTTCAGCCTTTTTCTTCCAGACTCTATGAGCGAGGGCAAGGTGTTTTTTCTGGACGTCTACTAGAAAACATCTAAATGATTTATCGAAAGAGAAGCCATAGAACTTAAGAAAACGGAATTGTTCCTGGTGACTGGTCCAGGCGCGAACACTGTTTAAGAGGATAGCGAAACTTTTTATCTCTTCTATACGTTCAAGAGGTCGCCCTTTCAAATCGATTTTGTCGACATCCAGCAAAACAAACTTGTTTACGGCATCGTCCTGCACATAAAGAATATTCCCAAGATGCAGGTCTGCGTGCAAAACCCCCTTCTCATGTATTAACTTAATAAATCGAGCAAAATCTTCAAGCAAAGAAAGCTTTTGATGGAAACTGAGAGTTTGGAATGTTGTTTCTAGAAAACTGTCTAGATTGACACTGTTTGCCACTTCACGGGTAACAAGCAGGTCACGATGAAGCAGACCTCCGCGACTTTCTTCGCCAACGGCCAATATTTCAGGAACCTCGACACCCAGCGCTTTGAGTTTCAGGCAGATCTCTGCTTCTCGGTGCGCCGAGCCGCCACAAAACTTTTTAAGAAGCTTCCGGCAGCCGGTGTAGGAGTTCTGCTTGATGAAATAATCATCCAGACAAACAACCTTCCTTTTGACATTCTCTTTAACTAGGCGCCCAGTAATAGCCTCCTCAGGCTGGCCCTGTAGCCACTCTGAAACATTGTTGTCAAGACAACGCCACGACAATCCGTGCAGTTGAATTGTTTCTGTCTTATCAACTGGAACGGTAGGGCGATAGTTTTTTGTCAAGAAAATAGACATAAAGTCACTGTTGTTGGAAAATAATTCGCGTCATAATTTAGCTATTAAGCGCATCCAGTTGTGCCATCATTATCTTTACACAAGCTTCTTGTGAATAGTGCTGCTGACACAGAGCATACCCCGTCTCTCCCATTTGCTCCCGAAGTGACGAGGATTTTGCCAGGGATGAGATCGACTCGATCCACTCCTGCTCTGTATCAGCGAGGAATCCCGTTTTGCCACAATGAACAACCTCACTGTTTGCACCAACCTTTGACGAAACGACCGGCAATCGACTGGCCATGTACTGTAAAATCTTCAGAGCACATTTGCCACGGGTCCATGAATCATCGGGCATCGGAGCGATCCCGATATGGGCATTTTTCAATTCACGCACTTCCGTATCCGAATGCCACGGCACAGCGACAATCTCCAGAACTTCCGATTGCAACGAAAAATCTGCAATAATTTTCAGGCGCAGCCGTGGAACATTCAACGCAGCTTGCTCTAGGACAGGCAGAATCGCTTCCAGATATTTTCGAGTCGAGCTGCTACCGATCCATACCGGATCGATTGTATCAGCGGCTTTTTGAGCTTGTATTTGATAACGGGACAAATCAACAGATGTCGGCAATACAATTGTTTTCGACGTGATATTTTTTACACGTTCAGCAAGATAATGATTCCCAGCCCAGATGCGATCACACAAAGCAACGGTCCTGTCAAAACGCTTCGCTCTAACCGTTGAAGGCCTTCCACTTGATTTTAAAAAAACCGCATCATCAAAATCAAACACCAGCTTGCGGCTACACTTTCGCAGCAATGGGAGAAAAGGAAAAACCAGACCATGCCTCAGCAGTACCACAACGTCGGAGGATCGTGCAGCCTGCAGTATGGCTATTTTCCCGGCAAGACCTTCATGCAGCCCCATATGAGCAACAGACCATCCATTCTCCTGCAATGTGGAAAAATAGCTGAGCGCCCTATACCGAGTTGAAACTGGCTTTTCACCTTTGGAGAGAAACAGGATCTTTTTCATCATTGACCTGCGTTAAGTTTTCGCCCAAATATTCAATCAACAGGTTTAGCAGCAACCAGCATGATCTGCTTTGCATAATCGATCCGCACCATCCGGAACAATGGATAAGCGCAGTACCTTCTGATGAATTGTTTGAGCAGCGACTCCTTGTAAAGTCGATACAACTGCTTAACTTCGAATCCTGCCAACTTTGCAATACCACCAAGTTCATCATAGCACCACGGTGTCACATGAGTGGCATCTCGTAAGTAGGCAGGAGGATAGTAGATATTCGGAGTTGTCACCATCAGCAAGCCACCAGGAGTGAGGACTTTGAAGCACTTGTTCAGAGTAAGCAAAGGAAGAGAGGGCGAAAGATGCTCTATTACTTCGAACATACAGATCACATCATACTCACCTGTGATCTCATCAAGGTCAAGGAAATCATGGTCACCGCAAGGGTCCACATCGAAGCTGAGATAGTGACACTCTGGCCAGCGTCCAGCCACCTTTTTCTGCAGGCCTCTATCGCCAGCACCGACCTCAAGCAAAGCCGTTGGGCTGATATCAGCATTCAGGAGAACATCACTGTAGCGAGGAGCTATCGGCAGCTTCCATATGGAATCGAAGCAGCGGTTAACCTCACTTCGGTTTTTAAACAGCTGACTCCAATCAACAGTGGACATGTGAAACCTCATCTAACCAGAGCGCAACCGTCAGCGGAGAGCAGTTCAGAAATGCTTCCGGTAAAGCTTCAAGGCCAAGTTATTGACCTTTAACCAGAAAGCCGGCCTGTTAGACATAATATGTTGAATTGACATCTTTTCGTAGCAAGTTAAAAAACGTAACAAATCTCTCTGTGTCAGACCGGCATCCATGCTGGAAAAATGTAACCCCGCCAGATCTTTTACCAGCCAGCGTTCAGGAACACGGGATCGGATCTGTGTGCGGTGCAGGTCGATTACGTGCAAAGGAGGGTCAGTGTCATAATCATTTTTAGCCAACCAATTTTCCGGCAACAAAAAATGACAAATATAGAAATCCCTGTGGTTCAGGCCATGCTGGTGCATGCCTCTCGCGATATCAGCAATCTTGCGGATCAAAGACCTTTTCAACTTCGGGTGCGGTGGATTACGCTTCCAATCTTTTGTCAGATCTTCGAGACTGACTGCATTCTCAATCTCTTCGGTGATCAAAAAAGACTCTATCTTTGCCGGGTTGCGACCTCTATGGCCATAACCAGCAATTTTCATCGTCAGGATATCCAGCTTTTCCAGAGCCAGAATCGCGTCATGTTCGTGACGCGCCCCAAGGACTGGCATACGCAGATAGAGTAAATTTTTGATGATCTCTCGCCAGCCGACACCTGGGTGGATTTTGAGAAAATAACCCTTCCCCTCGTGGACGAAGCGCAGGGTTTTTCGCCCTTTGTGATTGCGAAAGATCGCCCCATCCATGGCCAGCACTTTATCGAAGGCATCGTCTCCGGAAAATTTCTGTTTAAGGGCCGGGCAAAAAGTCATCAATGGCTTGCCCTCTTTTCGGATACGGTTTCAATGACAGCCACAGCTTGGTCATGCAAACCGGTGACATCGACAGAAGCGGTGTATTTCGTCCCGTTGCGACCCCAGGCAGCTAAATCATCGCCACTGAGAAACTCTTTGAGCGCTAGGTTGAGGTTCTCCTGAGAATAAGGCATCGGAACCAGTCGGCCCGCATCAGCAGCTTTAACATGAAAGCTGTAACCACAATTTTCGGTGGCCAAGACAGGCAACCCGGCAGCCATGGCTTCAACCAGAACAGTTCCGGTGTTCTCAGTGCGGGCCGGGTGAACCAGAAGATCAGCAGCCTGTAAGAAACGCGGGACATCATCGCGCCCTCCAAGGAAGCGAACCTGTTTATCAACATTATGTCGAGCGGCCATTTTCAACAGAGGCTCGGACTTCCCCTTGCCAATAACTAGTAAATAGCTTTTGTTGCGCAGGGTTGCGGGCAGACTCGCTACAGCCGCAATAACGCGATCAACGCCCTTGGTCGTAAATGCTGAGCCGACCATTAACAGGACAAGATCGTTGTCAGAGAAACCATATTCTTGTCGAGTGCTTAACCGGATCGTGTCAGAGTCAATTTTCACAAAACGGTCTTTGGATATGCCAGGTGGCAGTAAATGGAATCGTTCGTCAGAAGTCCCATAATATTGAATGAATTTAGATTTCTCCGGGGGTGATAACAAAAGAATTTCCGTTGTTGACTCAATGTTAAAAACAGCCTGTTCTAGCTGTAGATACGTGCGGCAGCGGGGAGTCATTCGATAAAGTGCCGATCTGGACTCCATGACTTTGGCCCGGTAGCAGGTATCGGCAGCATAATAGACATCAAGACCCGGCATTTTATTGAAACCAACCACAACATCACACGATATCTTTGCCAATTGTTTCTGGACTCTCGACGCAAAATCGATTGACCGACCATGATTTGAACGGGATTTCACAGGGATTTTATGGACGATGAGGCCATCAGGCACCGGCCCTTCCCACTCCATAGTAAAAACATCAACCGTATGTCCACGCTCGAAGCATTTCTGGGCTATTTTTGCAAAATCGAGTTGCAAACCGCCAAACGGAAAATATTTAAACAGACAGAAGACAATATTCATGACAAATAATTTAACATAATAGCAGTGAACCAGTTGTTTTTACACTATTTACGATAAAGGACTAATCGTTTTATTGAAATGCGAAACAACCAGTTCAAAAACGGTGTCCACAGAGATACTCTTGCCACACTCCAAGTCGCGATCACACTCTTTGCGCAGACAAGGCGCACAATCAAAATTGGCAACAGCGTGGGCATGAATTTTACCCCTTGGCGCATTACGGTCTGGATCAGTCACCCGGAAGATTGACACAGTCGCTGTGCCGACAGCAGCTGCAATGTGCACAGGACCGGTATCACCCCCAACAACAAGATCAGCTTCAGACAAAAGTGCTGACAGTTCTTTCAGACTACCACGCGGCCAGATAAAACATCTACCAGTGCAAGCATCCTGGATAGCCTGTACTGCGGCATATTCCTTTTCATTGCCCCAGGTCAACACAGGACGAAGTCCCTTTTCCTCGACCAATCTGAGGGCCAGCGTTTGCCAGGACGCAATCGGCCAGAGCTTGGTCACCCAGGTAGTCCCGTAGTGGAGAACAATGATCGGCTTATCAACCAGCCCTGCTTTCCCAAGCTGCTGCTGTATCGTCTGCAGGGCGGTAGCATCAACTGGCAAGGGGCCAGCGACGCGAAGCTCTGAACCTTTAGGAAAAGCGGCCCTGGCAATTGATAACGAACGATCAGTGATATGAAAATCGAGCTCACCTGGAGCAACTTTGCGATTGGTCGCCAGCAGATTGAGGTTCTCGCGTGCCGCATCACGATCAAAACCGCAACGCAAAGGCGCACCGGACATCAAGGTGAAGAGACCGCTCTTAGCGTTTCCCTGGAGATCGAGCACCACATCATACTTTTCCTGCCGTAGACAGCGAATCATCTGCCAGGCGCCCTTGACGCTCGCGCGCACGCCACCACGACGCCATGCCTTGGTGCTGAGTTGATGGACCTTTCGAATCAGAGGGTGCTCTTCGAGAAAAGGTGCAAACGACTCTTCAACCAACCAATCAATCTGCATAGACTCATCGGCGCTTTTCAACCAGGCCAGAACCGGCAAGGCATGCACTACGTCACCCAGAGCGCTGACTTTGACGATGAGAACTTTCACGCTGGGCGACCCATAAGACTTTCAACCGCCAACATGACATCCTCTGCTGTCACAGACTCCATACAGCGATGATCGGTTGGGCACTGACGCAACAAACAGGGCGAACAGCCAACATCATGACGAACGATTCGCGAATTGTCACTCCACGGCGATGTTGTGGTGTGATCCGTCGGGCCAAAAACGGCAACCAGGGGCGTCTGGAAAGCAGCACCCATATGCATGGGCCCGGAATCATTAGTAATCATCAGTTTGCTATTCGCTAACAAGGCCATCAACTGCCTGACATTAGTTTTCCCGATAAAGTTCTGACATGGTGACTTCATTGCTGAGGCAATGTCTTGCCCAATCTCGATTTCAGCAGGGCCACCGGTTAAAATAATCGACAGACCATATTCCTCAACGAGTCGATCCGCGACAGCAGCGAAACGTTGTGGCAACCATCGTTTTGCCGAACCGTAGGCGGCTCCAGGATTTATTGCGGCAACGGGGCCAGGCGGCATGTTTTTCTGCGCCCAGGTCTGTTCATCCGGACGAAGCGAGAGTCTTTGCGCTTTTTCTGACGCAACGACTCCGTAACGCGACAATATGTTCAAATAGTAATCGGTATGGTGCAAAGTCTTGAGTTGCGGGGTAACTCCAACAGGATGGGTCAATAACAGTCGCCTGTGTTCATGTGTATAGCCGAGACGTTTGGGGATGCCTGCCAGAAAAGTCAGCAACGCGGCTTCAATGGCATTCTGGAACAAAATGGCCAGATCAAAGTGTTCTCTGCGTAGCCGACGACAGAACCGCAAAAAACCCAAAGGTCCACGGTCAACACCCTTCCGGTCGTAAACGATAACCCCATCGCAATCGGGATGGGACTCGAAGAGTTGAGCAACCAAAGGATTTGCAACAACAGTGATATCGGCTTCGGGAAAAGTTTCGCGCACGGCCCTGAGGGCTGGCGTGGTCATAACCGCATCGCCGATCCAGTTGGTCGTGCGGATCAAGATGCGGCTGATATCATTGAGGCTGGAATGTTTCAAAATGATCGTTTCAGGATTTTTCTGTTGTCGCGTCAGCAGCAAGAGCGCTCGCCTCATCAAGTAGCATCACTGGAATTCCATCCCGCACCGGATAAGAAAGCTGGCAGGCATGACAAATCAAACAACTATGGCTTTCGTCAGCCACTACGGGGTTTTTGCATAGCGGGCAAGCCAAAATATCAAGTAATTCCCTAGAAAGAGTCATTCTATGTTCTCCTGATCAAACCATCCAGCACAATTTTCAATTGCTCAACATCCTCAAAAGCAAGGTTAAGCTGCGTTTGATAACATGGTATGGAAAATTCGGCACCGATGAGTTTGACGGCATCTTTTTCCGTTGTGATTAACAGATCACTATTATTGCATGCTTGATTAAGTTGATTCAACACCACGGACGAATAAGCCTGATGATCATCAAAAGCAATCGTATCGACGAGATTGAGGTTCTTCTGCCTGAGCGCAGAAAAAAAATCTTGGGGTTGGGCAATCCCGGCAAACGCCGTACAGCGTTTCCCTCGCAAGTCTTCCCATGAGATCACATCACCAGCAAGCGAAATCAGCTCATCAGCCAAAGAATGGCAACAAACCAGAGTCTCCTTCCCTTGCGGAAAGTCCTGGCTCAGTCCTTTGTCCGAACGGGTTCTAACCATCAGATGGCAACGGTTCAAGGAGTCAGGAGTCTCACGTAACGGACCCGCTGGCAGGAGATGACCATTACCAAAGGGCTTGTTCGAATCGAGTAAGACAATATCAGCCTCCCTATGAACAGCCAAGTGCTGAAAGCCGTCATCCAGGACAATCAGATCGGCGGCGGCCTCTTCTGCCGCCTCAACGCCATCGCGTCGTCGTCGAGCGACAAAAACCGAAACCCCAGGGTTGCGCCTGGCCAGCAGATAGGGCTCATCACCACAAGCCTCGGCCGTCATCAGTAAAGACCCATCTGGAGCGTTAACTTTGCCGACGGCACCGCGATAACGTCCGCCATAGCCACGACTGACTATCGCCACTCTCTTTCCCTCGGAATGGAAATGTTTGACCAGAAAGTCGACCATCGGAGTTTTACCAGTGCCGCCGACAGTAATATTTCCAACAGAAATCACCGGCGTAGAAGCATGGTAAACGGACTTAAAACCAACAATAAATAGCTGTTTACGCAGCGCAACAACCAAACGATAGAAACAACTGAGGGGCCAAAGGCCCCAAAAAACCATCCAACCGGCAATGTTGCTTGGCCCGTTTTCAAGCATCTGTTGATAGCGTTTGTGTATGGGTTTCATCAATCGGCAATCCGTAGGGCAATTTCATCCAGGGTTTTTGCCGTTGCGCCGCGATTTTCAGCCAACAGACGGTGGCCGTTTTCGCCGATACGGCAACCTTCTTCCGGGTTTTCAATCAGAAGACACATTTGACGATACAAGTCTTCCTCATCCTTAACTTGCATTCCACCATAAGCCTTCTTTACCAGACGGACAATCTCTTTAAAGTTTTGTGTATAAGGGCCAAACAGCACAGGCTTTTTTATCAGTGCTGCCTCTAGAATATTATGCCCACCGACAGGAACCAGGCTGCCCCCGACAAAGACAATATCAGACAAAGCGTAGAGCTTCAGCATCTCACCGATTGTGTCCACCAAGAGGATTTCACCGGGAGCGAGAGAGCGGGTCAGCTCAGGCAGGGCGGTACGCAAAACGCAAGGGACATCATCCTGATTCAGCTCTTCTTCAACCAAGCGCGATCTTTCAGGATGTCGCGGGACTAAAATCAAACATGTATTGGGATGTTTCTCCAGCAACCGCAGGTACACCCTGGTAATGATTTTCTCTTCTCCAGCGTGGGTACTACCTGCCACCCAGACGAAACAATCATTAGACAAGCGATATTCTCGTCGCAGCTCTGCAACGGAGAGAGATTCTGATTGCGACAAATCCATGTCGAATTTAAGATTTCCTGTGACCTTAACCCGACCGGGGAGTGCTCCAAGCAACTGAATACGCCTGGCGTCCTGATCGGTCTGCATGCAGAAAGAGGTCATACTCTCAAGAATAGAGACAAGTAACTTACCAGCCATTCGGTAACGTGGGAAAGAGCGATCAGAGATCCGGCCATTAACCAGAACGACAGGAATTTCCTGGCGATGGGCTTCCCGGACAAAATTCGGCCAAATTTCCGTTTCGACCAGAATTATGATTTTCGGCTTGACCGTTGCGATTGCCTTGCGAACCACCCAACTCAGATCAAAGGGGAAAAATATAAAGAAATCGGCTTCCGGTATAGTCCGGGCCATTTCACGTCCAGTTTCAGTCACGTTCGAAATCACCAGGAGTGCTTCTGGATAACGTTGACGCAGGGCTTTAAATAAGGGAATAGCGGCACGGGTTTCACCTACAGAAACAGCATGCACCCAAATCACGTCACGACCGGGCAAGGCCCTTAAAAAGGTTTGGTGGAAAAATCCGAGACGCTCTCTAATTCCGCGTCGGGCTTTACCGTAACGAACTCCTCGCACCAGGTAGTAAGGAATCAGCACCAGGGCGGAGAGGCAGAGGATGAAATCATACAGCAGATAAATCATATCGATTCAGATACTCCGAAGCCTTGGCAGTATTTTCCGCCATGGCTTTCTGAACAGCGCTTCTGAAATCCTCCAGAGACTCGCTCTTGTCATAATATAGCGGCTCACCAAATGAGAAAACCCCGCGTCCCCAGGGATAAGGGAACAGGAATCGGTCCCAGGAGGCGAAACGATGACCGTGGCTGCAAACAAAGGCCATTGGCACGATCGGACGCTTGGTGAGTCGAGCCAATTGCACAACCCCATCTTTCACCTCGCGGCGCGGGCCCTTCGGTCCATCAGGGGTAATAACAAGATCGACATTCTCATCAGCAAGGGCAAGCATTTCGCGAAATGCCGCCCTGCCACCGCGAGTCGATGAACCACGCACAGTGCCAACCCCAAAATAAGACATGGCTCGAGTCAGCAACTCACCATCCTT
>JAQYVY010000066.1 GCA_030145195.1 Desulfuromonadales bacterium
CGAAACCGCCTATCAAAAATGCGAAGAGTGCCTGGACGAAACCACATGCGGAATACGACTGGTGATGAAGGATGTTCGCAACGCCATTGCCGATATCCTTGACCACACCTCGTTCAAAGATGTGCTTGAGCGGTCGAATGAGGCGGCCCGTACTGCAAAAGGGATTATTGATTACAATATCTAATTTTTTTGGCTTATTAGTCTATTTAATTGATAGACTTTATATCTTATCTATGGCTAATGTCGCTCCATTCTGGAGAAGGAGAACATTGTGAGCCAACCGGAGTCCCGGAGACGCGCCAAAAACTACGACTGTGAACGACAGGCCGACCGAACCACTGGAAGCTACTGACAACCAATTCAGGAGGATTCAAAGATGTTGCGCATCAACCTCAAAACAATATTAGCCATGATCGTCATCGCCCTATTCTTCACCACGAATTATGCCTTGGCCAAGGAGATCACTCTTCTCAATGTCTCCTACGACCCAACCCGTGAACTCTACAGGGAGTACAACGAGGCGTTTACCAAACATTGGAAGGAGAAAACCAACGACACCGTCACCGTGCGCCAGTCCCACGGCGGTGCCGGAAAACAGGCCCGGTCGGTCATCGACGGCCTGGAGGCCGACGTGGTCACCTTGGCGTTGGCTTACGACATCGACGTCATCGCCGAAAAGACCGGCCACTTCGGCAAGGACTGGCAGTCCCGCCTGCCGCACAACAGCGCCCCTTACACCTCGACCATCGTCTTTCTGGTGCGCAAAGGCAACCCCAAGGGGATCAAGGATTGGGATGATATCGTCAAAGCAGGTGTTTCCATCATCACCCCCAACCCCAAAACGAGCGGAGGCGCACGCTGGAACTTTCTGGCCGCCTGGGGCTATGCCCTGAAAAAGAGCGGCGGCGATGAAGCAACGACGCGGGACTTCGTGACCCGCCTCTACAAGAACGTGCCGATCCTCGATTCCGGGGCTCGCGGCTCGACCACGACCTTCGTCAAGCGCGGAATCGGCGACGTCTTGCTCTCCTGGGAGAACGAGGCCTTTCTGGCGGTCAACGAACTCGGCCCCGACCAGTTCGAAATTATTGTCCCCTCGGTGTCCATTCTCGCCGAACCACCAGTGACTGTGGTCGACAAAGTGACGCAGAGGCACGGCACCTTTGAGGTGGCCAAGGCCTATCTCGAATACCTCTATAGCCCGGTGGGGCAGAAGCTGGCAGCCAAGCATTATTACCGGCCAGTGTCTCCCGAACACGCCGACCCGGTCGACATCGCCCGCTTTCCGAAGGTCAATCTGTTCACGATCGACGAAATTTTCGGCGGCTGGAAGAAGGCGCAGAAAACCCATTTTGCCGATGGCGGAACCTTCGACCAGATCTACGTTCCTTCGCGATAATGACCGTCGGGGCACCGCACGCCATGACCCAACTTCACTCCTCAACCTGCGCGGGCAACCGCAGGGAGTTTTTTAATGAGCATCTTCTTCAAACAGCGCAGTGTCCTCCCCGGCTTCGGTCTGACGATGGGCTTCACCATTCTCTACCTCAGTCTGATCGTGCTGATCCCGCTCTCTGGCCTGCTGTTCAAGACGGCGACCCTCTCCTGGGAGGATTTCTGGGGGGCAGTCGCTTCGGCCCGGGTGCTGGCCTCCTTCCGACTGACCTTCGGCTGTGCGCTGTTAGCGGCCATGATCAACGGCGTTTTCGGCCTGATGGTTGCTTGGGTGCTAGTACGCTACCGACTTCCTGGCAAGCGAGTGATAGACGCCCTGGTCGATCTCCCCTTCGCCCTACCGACAGCTGTCGCTGGCATCACCCTGGCCGGGCTGTATGCAGGCAATGGCTGGATCGGCCAGTATCTGGAGCCTCTGGGGATCAAGATCGCCTACACACCGCTGGGGATCATAGTCGCCATGACCTTTATCGGCCTGCCTTTTGTCGTGCGTACCGTGCAACCGGTGCTGGAAGATATGGAAAAGGAGCAGGAAGAGGCCGCCGCCTGCCTCGGCGCCAATCGCTGGCAGACCTTCGTTCGGGTGATTTTTCCGGCCATCACTCCGGCGCTACTCACCGGCTTCGCTCTCGCCTACGCCCGGGCCATCGGTGAGTACGGCTCGGTCATCTTCATCGCTGGCAACATGCCGATGGTCTCGGAGATCACGCCGCTTTTGATCATCACCAAACTGGAGCAATACGACTACGCCGGGGCGACCGCCATCGCCACGGTGATGCTGGTCTTCTCGTTTCTGATCCTGCTCACCATCAATTTGATCCAGTGGTGGAGCCGCCGCCATGCCGAGCGTTAGGCTGACGAGAAATACCGAATTGCCGCAGGAAGGACCCTGTAGGAGTCTCCAAATGGAATCTTTTTATGACGACTAAAACGGCAACCCTTTCATCGACCTCCCATCAGGCACTGACCGAACCGAAGGCAGTGCGCTGGCTACTGACCGGTCTGGCACTCGCTTTCCTTGTGCTGTTTCTAGTAGTGCCGCTGGCGGCTGTCTTCGTCCAGGCACTAGAGAAGGGGCTGGACGCCTACTGGGCGGCGATTATCGAGCCTGATGCTTTAGCGGCGATCCGTCTGACCCTGATCGTTGCTGGCATCAGTGTGCCGCTCAATCTGGTCTTCGGTATCTCTGCAGCCTGGGCGATCACAAAGTTCAAGTTTCGCGGCAAAGCGTTCCTGATCACCTTGATCGACCTACCTTTCTCAGTATCACCGGTCATCTCTGGCCTGATTTACGTGCTGCTCTTCGGCCTACAGGGGTGGCTCGGCCCGTGGCTGTCCGCACACGATATCAGGCTGATCTTCGCCGTCCCAGGCATCGTGCTGGTGACGATCTTCGTCACATTCCCGTTTGTCGCCCGCCAACTGATCCCGCTGATGCAGGCGCAGGGGGTCGAGGAGGAAGAAGCGGCCATGGTTCTGGGCGCCAGCGGCTGGCAGATCTTCTTCCGCGTTACCATGCCAAATGTTATCTGGGGTGTCCTTTACGGGGTGATTCTCTGCAATGCCCGCGCGATGGGGGAATTCGGCGCGGTCTCGGTGGTCTCCGGTCATATTCGCGGACTAACAAATACCCTGCCGCTGCATGTGGAGATCCTTTATAACGAATACAACTTTGTCGCCGCCTTTGCCGTGGCCACGCTGTTGGCGCTGCTGGCAATTCTGACCCTTGTGGCCAAGGCGCTGCTGGAAAAGAAGGTTCGGCACTAAGTAATAACCGTCATCAAAGCAATTAGAGTGGAATAGTCCAATGGGAATTCAGATCCAGAACATTTCGAAAAAATTCGGCACCTACACTGCGCTCGATCAGATCGACCTAACCGTTCCATCTGGAGAGTTGGTTGCTCTGCTTGGCCCCTCTGGGTCTGGCAAAACCACCCTGCTGAGGATCATCGCCGGGCTGGAAACCCCCGATACCGGCAGTATCCATTTTAACGGAGAAGTAGCGACCCAGCGCCATGTACGCGACCGACGAGTCGGCTTCGTCTTCCAGCACTACGCCCTGTTCCAGCACATGACGGTCTTCGATAACATCGCCTTCGGCATGACCGTCAAGCCGAAAGCCGAGCGCCCGGACAAGAAGCATATCCGGAAGAGAGTGAACGAACTGCTCCTCCTGATCCAGCTTGACAATATGGCTGATCGCTTTCCTTCCCAACTCTCCGGCGGTCAACGGCAGCGGGTGGCGCTGGCCCGGGCGCTGGCCACCGAGCCCAAGGTGCTGCTGCTCGACGAGCCCTTCGGGGCGCTCGACGCCAAGGTTCGCCTGGAGTTGCGGCGCTGGCTGCGCAAACTCCACGACGAGATCCACGTTACCAGCGTCTTCGTCACTCACGACCAGGAAGAGGCATTGGAAGTGGCCGACCGGGTGGTGGTGATGAACCAGGCGAAAATTGAACAGATCGGCACTCCGGAGGAGGTCTACGACCATCCGGCCACCCCCTTCGTCTTCAATTTCCTCGGCCATGTCAACCTGTTCCATTGCCGCGAGAGTGACGATGATCAAGCTGTCGCCATTGCTTGCTTGAACGGGATCGATACCGGTACAGTCGGTTACGTGCGTCCCAGTGACATCTGCATTCGCCGCAACGCCGAAGCAGCCGACGATATCGCCGCCGAGGTGATATTCATCCAAGGAGCCGGGGCGTTGCCGCACATTGAACTCAGGCGCCTCGATAACGGTGAAACAGTGCATGCCGAACTTCCGCGCGACCAATATCGACAATTGGGTTTGAAGACCGGCGAACAGGTTTTTGTCCATCCGACCAACGTCCGAGTTTTCGCACCCAATTACCAGATTTGAGCTGGTTGGCCATTCTGAATTCGAGAGTCAGCGCCCCTTGACTATAAAATTGGGATTCAGCAAATTTTCTTTATTATAGCGCAAAGGCTGACCATCCTCAGTCGTCACCGTCCCGCCAGCAGCTTCAACCACCGCATGGCCAGCCGCGGTATCCCACTCCATGGTCGGTCCAAGTCGCGGATACAGATCGGCTTTCCCTTCAGCAACAGCACAAAGTTTAAGAGAGCTACCCACAGGCAAAGCTTCGGCAACTGTGATTTTTTGAAGATAGGTTTCCAGTTCCGGCGATGGATGAGAACGACTCATCACAACGGTCAGACCAGCGGCATAATCTGCCTCGCGCACCTGAATCAGAACAGGTTCAGCCTCACCTTCAGACATCCAGCAGCCAGAGTCCAGAGTGCCGCAAAACATCTTATTCTGGGCTGGCACATAGACCACACCGGCAACGGCCGAGCCACCCTCAATCAAAGCGATGTTGACCGTAAACTCACCATTGCGTTTAATAAATTCCTTGGTCCCATCAAGAGGATCAACCAGCCAGAAACACTGCCAATTTCGTCGCTCCGCATAAGGGATATCCCGGCCTTCCTCAGAGAGGATTGGGATCTCAGGAGTGGTCTCCTGTAAACCGGCAACGATCACCTCATGTGAAGCCCGATCAGCTGCAGTCAAGGGAGAACTGTCACCCTTCAACTCAACATCAAACTCCCCTTGGTAAATATCCATAATTGCATCGCCTGCGTTACGGGCAATCGCACATATTTTTTTAAAATCAATAGGGCTCAAGGTCAATCCTTTCGCAACGATAAACTGTAAGAACACGCCACAATCAAACAGCAAGCCAATGTTTTTACGATCTTTTATTTTATCTTAGAGATTAAAACTTACAGCTAGCTCTAACAGCCTTTCCTTATAGCTTAAAGCTGACCCTTAGCGCTCAGTCCCTTCCTGAAACTCATCAACATAACCATCACCGAGAATGGCCTGTACAATCTCATCCGCCAAAGCCTCTGCCGAAAACACACCGGCATCAACAGTAATCTCCGGATTTTCTGGAACCTCATAATCAGAATCTATCCCGGTAAAGTTCTGTAATTGCCCTGCCCTGGCCTTCTTGTACAACCCTTTCACGTCACGATTTTCGCAGACTTCCAGAGAGGTGCTGACATAAACCTCAAAAAACTCGCCTTCGTCTAATATTTCACGGGCCATCCCACGCTCGCTTCTGAACGGCGAGATAAAAGAGACCAACACAATCAATCCAGCCTCGACAAAGAGTTTAGCGGTTTCGGCAACACGACGGATATTTTCCACCCGGTCGGCGTCTGTGAAACCGAGGTCCTTGTTGAGTCCATGACGCACGTTATCACCATCGAGCAGGTAAGTGTGTTTACCCAGCGCAAGCAATCTCTTCTCAACCAGGTTAGCGATGGTTGACTTCCCGGCACCGGAAAGACCAGTAAACCAGAGCACACTCGCCTTTTGGTTTTTGATCAGGGAGCGACTCCTCTTATCGACATCAAGAGCCTGCCAATGAATATTCGTGGCCCGGCGCAGGGCAAAATCAATCATCCCCGCACCAACAGTAGCATTGGTTATGCGATCAATCAGAATAAAGTTGCCCGTTGCGCGATTCTCTTTATAAGGATCAAACGAAAGTGCTTTACCGAGCGAGATATTACAGACACCGATTTCGTTGAGTTTTAAGGTTTTGCCAGCCTGATGCTCCAGAGTATTGACATTAACCTTGTATTTCAACTCAGTGATCTGGGCTGGCACCGTCGTGGCTCCAGCCTTGAGCAAGTAACTGCGCCCAGGCAACAAGGTTTCTTCGTGCATCCAAACCAGATGCGCGACGAACTGGTCGGCATGTGCCGGTCGCGCCAAAGGATCAGTCAGCAGGTCGCCACGGCTGACATCAATCTCGTCATTCAAGGTCAAAGTAATCGCCTGACCCGCAACGGCTTCTTCAAGGTCACCGTCCATGGTAACGATCCGTGAGACCGAGCTTGTTTGTCCCGAAGAAGTCACCGTCAACTCATCGCCAGGACGGATAGTTCCAGAGGCCACCGTCCCGGCAAAACCACGGAAATCAAGATCAGGACGGTTGACCCACTGAACCGGCATGCGAAAAGGTGCCGTCAACGCGGCATCCTCGACCTTGACCGTCTCCAGGTAAGCCATCAATGACGGGCCATGATACCAGTGCGTATGAGCGCTCGGGGCTATAATATTGTCGCCTTTAAGTGCCGAGATCGGGACACAGGTAACACTCTCGAAATCTAGTTGCTCAGCAAAGGACTCGTACTCTTCACAAATCTTCTCATAAGTCGTGGCAGAGTAATCGACCAGGTCCATCTTATTAATCGCCACCAGCACTTTGCGGATGCCAACCAGAGAGGCCAGGTAACTATGCCGACGAGTTTGAGTGAGAACACCTTTGCGGGCGTCAATCAGGATGATCGCAACATCAGCAGTAGAGGCGCCAGTGACCATGTTGCGAGTGTACTGCTCATGACCAGGGGTATCAGCAACGATAAATTTGCGTTTGTCTGTCGAGAAGAAACGGTAAGCGACATCAATGGTAATCCCTTGTTCCCGTTCGGCCTGAAGACCATCAAGCAGCAAAGCATAATCGATGTCGTCACCCTGAGTGCCAACGCGCTTGCTGTCAACTTCCAAAGCTACCAACTGGTCCTCAAAGATCAGCTTCGAGTCCCAGAGTAGCCGCCCAATCAAGGTGCTCTTACCATCATCTACACTGCCGCAGGTAATAAATCGCAGCATGTCCTTCTCTTCCTGCGTTTTCAGGTAAGAGTAAATATCTTCAGCGATTAAATCAGATTGGTGGGCCATGATCAAAATCTCCGATTTCGATAGCTGGAAGCTATCAAAATAATTATAAGCTTTAAGCTAGAAGCTGCCCTAAAAATACCCTTCCTGCTTTTTCTTCTCCATACTCCCAACCGAATCATGATCAATCAACCGGCCCTGCCGCTCCGAAGTGCGGGTCAAAAGCATCTCCTGAATAATTTCCGGCAAGGTTGCAGCTTCGGACTCCACCGCACCGGTGAGAGGATAACAACCGAGGGTGCGGAAACGCACAGATTTCATTTCCACCTTCTCGCCCGGATCAAGCTTGATGCGCTCATCATCCATCAATATCAGCATCCCATCACGCTCCACGACCGGACGCACCTTGGAATAATAAAGCGGAACAATCGGGATCTCTTCCAGATAGATATACTGCCAGATATCGAGTTCGGTCCAGTTGGAGATTGGAAAAGCACGGATACTCTCGCCAGGCTTAACCTTGGCGTTATAAAGGTTCCACAATTCCGGGCGCTGACTTTTTGGATCCCAGCGATGCGCAGCAGAACGAAAAGAAAAAATCCGCTCCTTGGCTCGCGATTTCTCCTCATCACGTCGAGCTCCACCGAAAGCCGCATCAAACTTGTATTTATCCAAAGCCTGCTTGAGACCTTCAGTCTTCATGATGTCGGTGTAGAGCGCTGAACCGTGGGTGAAAGGACTGATCCCCTGATCGACCCCTTCCTGATTGGTGTAAGTCAACAGGTCAAAATCATGTTTTTTAACCATCTCATCACGAAAACCGATCATCTCCTTGAACTTCCAGGTGGTATTCACGTGCATCAGCGGGAAAGGCAGTTTTGCGGGATAAAAGGCTTTGAGAGCCAGATGCAACATCACGGAAGAATCCTTACCGATTGAATAGAGCATTACCGGATTCTCGAATTCAGCCGCAACCTCGCGGATGATATGAATACTTTCCGCCTCAAGCTGGCGAAGATGAGTCATGTTGATCTTCATTTCAAAAACCCTTTTTTCAATGAAAGCAATAAGTTACAAGCTTCTAACTTAAAGTATACCGCTTCAAGCTATGCAATCATCCATTATGCAGAAAATGTGTCCTCAAATAGTTAACAATCTGATCCGCTGCCGCTTCGACAGAAACCGCATCCACCTCAATTGTAATCTCAGGATTCACCGGTTCATCGTAAACAGCATCAACCCCAGGGAAGTGCTGATATTCACCATTACGGGCTTTTAGATAATGCCCCCTATCATCACGTTGCTCGCAAGCCGCCACAGTTGACTTCATATAGACTTCAACAAAGTTGGTGGCTAAACCACGGGCAAAAACGCGGCTTTCCCTATAAGGAGACACAAACGAGGCAACGACTATGACACCGTTTTTCTCCAACATTGCACAGAGATGCCCCGCGCGCTTAACATGACGGTTAACTTCTGTCGGTGAAAAACCGGTTTCAGGAAAGAGGGGTCGGACATCAAGACCGTCGAGACGTTCGACTTTAAGTTTTTCATCAACCAATCTTTGGTAAACACAATCGGCCAAAGCCTTCTTTCCAGAAGCCGGCAAACCGGTGAACCAGAGGACAAAAGCCGGAATCTGTTTCTTGCCATAACTGATCCGATGCCAGCAGCGCTCATGAAAGAAGTAGAGCCCCATTTTGGCAAAGACTTCCAGGAGACCGACCGTAACCGCCAGTGCAAACTCACCAGTAAAAATGAAGACAATCACCGCCGTGGTAATTGTCGCCCAAGTTCGCCAGGAAATGGCTTTTAACATGGAACGTTTTTTAGTTTCGTATTGCATTTAACATCATTTATTAACGAGGAATTTTCTGATTTGAGCGCAGACACATGAATCAAGCTTTATAGCATATTCAGACAATACATATCATTAAAAACAAATCAAAATCGTACGATTTATCGTTTAGGTGACCCATATACCCCCCCCCCTGAGTTTAGCAGTTGAATGTCAACTGGCCCATCCCGGACAGCCCCTGAAACCAGCGTGTTGCCCGCCGGCTCTTGTTTGTTCACTCTAAGGTACAAAGGGAAGATGAATTCCATGGGACACAATGGGGAAGATATTATGTCCCGATAATTCATACCTGCTTTTGTATAGACCTCTCTGCTGTCTCTGGGTCTCTGCGAGAGGAAAGCCTTTGACCATTGGTTAAAAGTAAACACCTGAGTCGTATCATAAATTTCCTTGTCCCGAGTCCGTGACTTCACTATAATGTCAAAGACATCATAATCATGGAGGATCATATGTCTCAAGTCACGGCACGACTCCCGGATGAAATCGTCACAGCGCTGGATCACGCAGCTCAAACCTTGCATCGTTCGCGTGCCGATGTAATTCGGCAGGCAATCGAAGCTTACCTCGAAGACTTTGGTGATCTGTCAGTCGCCATCGAAAGACTCAAAGATCCCTCAGATGAATGTCTTAACTGGGAGGAGGCAAAGCGTGCCCTACTCTCTGAAGATTAAGCAAAGTGCCTTTAAGGAACTACAGAAACTCGACAAAAATGAACGTATACGCATTATCGCAGCCATCGACCAATTGGCAGAAAACCCGCACATCGGGAAGTTGCTCAAGGGCGAGTTGAAAGGATTGAGACGGATACGTTCTGGAAACTACCGGGTTATTTACGAGATCAACGAAGGAGAAGTCCTGGTTCTTGTGTTGCATATCGCCCACCGGAAACAAGTTTATCGCTAAAGATTTTCCTCTCGCCCGTTCATTGCATTCACTCAAGCACGCAGAGACAACAGAGAAACCAATCAAGTTCTGATATGGCCTTTGACTTTCTCCCATTAAAGCTCACCGATCGAAGGGGTTTTAATCTGGAAGAAAGAGAGCAAACTGTTTGAGCGTAGAGAGTTTTCGCACTGCCGACGTTCATCTTTTCGATGGAGGGGAATTCATTATCGGGACACAATGGGGAAGCTATTATGTCCCGATAATTCATACCTGCTTTTGTATAGATCTCTCTGCCGTCTCTGCGTCTCTGCGAGAGGAAAGCTTTTAGAGAAAGAATTCAACGGTCGGTGATGTGCCAGACATAGCCTGGCAGATAATAGCGGTGTGCACGTGGCATGTTCCCCTCCCAACAACATTACATTCAAACAATAAATTGCATTAAAACCCATTTTAGGGCTAAAAACAGCACTCTAAGCCCTTTTTGAGGCCAATATTTCACATATTACATAACAATATCAAAAAGTTGGTCGGGTCCGACCCGGCATCCTTCAAGACTACACCTTCCTATCAAATCAAAGGATCTAAACCTTTACGATCAAGAATACTTAACAGCTTTAGCGATGGGCCACCGGGGTGTTTTTCTCCAATTTCCCATTTCTGGACAGTCGACAGACTTGTATTAAGCACGGCAGCTAATACAGCCTGACTGATTCTGTAACGACCTCGC
>JAQYVY010000067.1 GCA_030145195.1 Desulfuromonadales bacterium
CTGTTCCCATATTTTAGATTCATCCTGTCCGGTGCCGAAGCTCTCGGTGTCATCAATGATCAAACCAATCTCGCGACGAGACTTGACCGTGATGCCGTCCTTGCGCAAAGCCTCTTCGGCATGATCCCGAAAGAAATCGCCCAGAGCCGTGACATCGCCGGAACGCCCGTCGTAAATCCAGGTGACCGCCGCACTCTCTCCCTGAGTGACCCCGTCAGACAGGTCGTCCATATGTTGATTGAGCGTGGGGGTGCAACTACAGAGGAATGCGGCCAGCAGTGCGAATAAAATTGATCGTGTCATCATTCAACCTTTATGCAGGGACTTGGTAAAACTTCGCGGTGCGGAGACCGCTCCTACAAAAACAACGGACATATAACGAAATAAAGGTTAGCCACTAAGTCACCAAGCCACGGAGTAAACGCTTGCATTACTCTTCAAAGAGCAAAAGTTTATGATCGTAAAGATCGATCTTTACCCTGCAAGCGGACTTCTTGGTGCCTTCGTGTCTCGCCTGAAGGCGCCTACTTTTGGTAGTGGCAGGCAAACCTGTTTTTGGGTTATAGAAGCGAAAAACAAAGCCGCCGCCCCTATGTAGGAGCGGTCTCCGTACGGCGAACAATAATTTCCCGAACCATTAACAACAAGGCCATTCCCGCGTGAACGGGAATGGCCATTTTCAACAATCAATCGAATCCGCGCGACCCGGGTGAATTGTATGTCCGCGTGTCCCTGGGCGAGCGGATATTGGAATCTCCGCGCGAAGTTCCACCGCTTGACAAGGTCTTGGTATCCGTTTGCAAATAGGCTTTGGCGGCAAATCCGGAGAGATAAGTGCCGCCGACATTGTCGGCCATCACCTGGCCCTGGCTGTTCTCCAAAGGCGTGATCCGCCAGAGTGACCGCAGGTTAACTCCAACCTTGCCAGCATCCTGATGCGGGAAAGCTTCAACCAGCAAAACCACAGAACCTGGGCTCAACAGCGTCTCGTCCATTTCAAAGGTGTCGCGGTTGTCGCGGTAAAAATCAATCTGGTCGAAAGTCGGAGCAAAGTCTTTCTGACTGACAGCGCAGGTAAAGCCCTTCTTGGCCACAAAAGCCTGTTGCAAGGCACTTTCTAACCGCTGCAAAAAGCCGTCGCCGGCAGCACGGTTCACTGTGCGAGTTTGCAACACCACCTTCACTTCGGTATCCGCTGGCGCGTTGGCATCACCGCTGACGTTAGCCCGGTAGGCAGCAGCCATCTCACTCGCCAGGCTGTAGGCCAAACGGTCCATGGAAACAAACGGACGCTCCTCAAGACCTTCAGGAATTGGATTGGCTTTAGGTTTGGCCTGGTATTGCAGCATGGCCGGGCTGGAACTGTTATCCGTCGAAAAGCTGGAACTGGCCATCACGCCGGGAATCGGCTTACTGGTCGCATCAACGGCGGTTGCCTGAATCACCACCTGCTTGAGGACCTCGTCAGAAGTCACCGTAACCTGGTAGACCACCACACCGTCGAGGTAGCTGCGCTTGTCATCCGGCTGGCCGGCAAAAGTCAACGGCTGGCGCTCGCGGAGTTCAAACCAGTTTTCCCGTGAGGGGGTATAAATCTCGCGGGACTGGCGCAGTTGCATGGAGAGGCGATTGACCACGTACTCTTCGAGACGGGTGTACTCGCCACCGCGGATCAACGAAGCGGGCATGACGGCTGCGGGGGCCATAACATCAACCCCGGCTGGCTGCTGAGCCACCAGATCAGCAATAAAGTTATCAACCTGAACAGCAAACTTTTGTTCCTCAGTCATGGACGGAGGACAGCCGCCCATCAACAAAGCCAGCGCAAGGATGATCAACATGCTGGCGAATTTATCCAAGGGAAACTTCCGGTGTGACACGATCATGATTTCCTCCTGCGACAGGGGCAAAATAACCCCATGAAATTGATGATATTGCACTGTAGGAGCGGTCTCCGTACCGCGAACCGCTGGCAACCACAACCAAAACCTTCGCGACCGGGAGGTCGCTCCTACAAGGGCATATAATGAGGAAGAGGCTGGAAACAGATGGGGCGTTTCGGCAGGCTCCCTCCAAGCAATAAAACTAAAGCGAATCAATCAAAACCGTGGCCTGATTGAATCGACCAGCTCGAGCGACGCGTTGAAGAGAAAAGCTCTCCTGTATCAGCATCAAACGCGGCAGGCTTCTTCAGGGCAAACTTGACAAAGCCCCGGTGCGATTGCCGGTGAACAACGTGCAAGCTCTCTGAACCGTCCGCAGCAGATTGCAGCTCAAGTTCGAGATCGTCGGGCGTCCCCGACACCACCTGCGCCGACCAGCGGACAAAACTGCGTTCCGGCTGATCAGCCTTCAATTGCACTTGCGTCAACTGAAGATCGGAAAGGTGTGGGCTTTTCGCAAGCAGTTGCGTGAAACGGGCGACCTTGTCGAGTTCGGCCACTTCGGCCAGTTCAATAGTGATTCGCTGCGTTTTTTCAACCTGGGTGACGCTGATGTCAGCCAAGGGCTCTGGCTGAGGATGAGCACAAACGTAGGCAGGATAGCAAAGAGCCATCAGAAAGACAAGGAAAGGCAGGCTCTTCGTCGTGAACTTAATCCAACTTCTGTGTGATTTTAATACCATGATGACCTCCCATCAGGAAAAGTGTTTATTGCTTGATGAGAGTTATCGAAGGGGATGGGGGATTTTCAAGATGAAAAGGTGAGTTTTTAACGAGAGAGGCCCAAAAAAGCGGCGCCACTCAGTAGGAGCGGTCTCCGTACCGCGAAGAGATTTTACCAAAAAAGCCCTTAAAGCTTCGCGACCGGGAGATCGCTCCTACAATAGCATTCCTATTTCTCTAATTCACATCCCGTGACACACTTCACAATTCTCGGCAACACTGAAAGCCGTGTCGCCATCATGACAGGCACCGCAGACTCTACCAGCTTCCATCTCTTCCATAGACGCCTGGTTCGCGCCGCGGTTCGGCTCGAATAGATGGGGATGGCACTCATCACAACTGTACATTGAGGTATGAATTTCGTGGGAAAAGGTGATATTGCCCACGTCATTATTGACGTAGACGATATCTTTAGCATCAAGGTTGGTCTCGGCGGATGACAAGTTTTTCTCGGTGCTCTTTGTTTTCAATTTGCCCGCGTCAGCAAAGATGCTGGCATCCTTCTTCTTAAGTTCCCGCAGCTCATTCAAACGCAAGCGGGCCAAGACCGCAAATGAGCCAGCAGGGAATTGGTTGAGGTAGGCCTCGAAGGACGCGGGGTTAGTGCTGGTCTGAACCGATTGCCAGAAGAGCGCATCCAAGTCAGTCTCTTCCGATGCCCGTGAGTTTTCTTGTTTCTGTTCGTCGGTAGCCGTTGTTACAGACAAAACGAAAACAAAATCCCCCTGATCCAGATCGGGGTTACGAATCTTACCAAACTGTGGAGTCTGCCCAACCCGGTAGCCGGTAACGTGGCGGTTCAGGTACATCCCCAGCTCGGTGCCGGTTACATAACCGTCTTGGTCGAGATCACCCTCCCCTTCGATTGCCCGCAAGAAAGACGGAACAAACACGCTGCTGGCGGGCACCTCTTCACCGGCACTGCCGGCAGTAATGAACTGTCGAACCGGGCGTGCAATCATGGCGCTGATGTGTGGCGGTTCCTTGGGCAAAGCGCGACTCTTGAACACCGTGCCAGAGAAACAACTGTCAAACAGGAACAAGGCATGGGTGCTTTCGATGCGCTCAGCCCAGGTCAGAAGCTGCTTCATCTCAACCGATTTACGGAGAAAACCCCGTTCATCAACTCTCGGATCGGGGGCATCGGCGGGCACGATATAGCCCTTTTTACCGTTCATGCGACTGTAACCGTGACCGGAGAAGAAGAACAGCAGACGGTTGTCCGGGTCAAATCCGTAGCGGTCAATAAACCCGTCGAAGGCTTGAACCATCTGATCACTGCTGGGGCTTAAGACTTTCTCAACATTGAAACCTTGAGACTTAAGGCTGCTTTCAAGGAGAGCCATCTCACTGGGGATGCTCTCCAGATCGGGCCAACCGGCAGTGTAGTCAGACACGCCGATCAGCAAGGCGTGGCTGTCTTTGTAGAGGGGGATTTGCTCCATACCGCCACCAGGCTTGCTGACATCAAGGGAGATCCCTCGCGAAGCAATACACAGAGAGGGAAACAGCGCCAGCAGCAGGCACAACAAAAACAGATGACGCATAAAAATTCTCCTGATACGACGGAACAATAAAACTCGGCACTAAAACATGAGGGGCATGGACTAACCGCTCCTCGTAGGAGCGGTCTCTGTACCGCGAATAAAACCACTATCTACAGTCAAAACCTTCGCGACAGGGAGGTCGCTCCTACAAATGCTGTGGCATATGGAGCAAAAAAGACCAGCGTTCAATATCTCAAAATCACAGGCAATTGAGAGAACCACCCTGGCCCACTAATTGACTTTAATCATCTCAACCTCAAAAACCAGCGTCGTATTTGGACCAATAGCTGCGCCAGCCCTACGTTCACCATAAGCTAAATCAGGAGGGATAAATAACTCCCACCGACTGCCCTCCCGCATCAATTGAAGAGCTTCAGTCCAGCCCGCAATGACACCCAAAACCGGAAAAGTAGCAGGTTGGCCACGCTTGTAAGAGCTGTCAAACTCACTACCATCGATCAAGGTTCCACGGTAATGGACGGTCACATTACTAGTACGTCCTGGTGAACGACCCCGCCCAGGTTCAATGACACGGTATTGAAGCCCGCTCGGCAACGTCACCACATCACTTTTTCTTCCGTTTTCTGCGAGGAACCGACGACCGGCCGCTAGATTGCTCACACCAGGATCAGATGCTTTTCCCAGACTCGAACCTAAAAGGTTATTTTTAGCGGTAGAGGAACCAGTCTCTCCATTTGAAATTTTCTGAAGGTCGGCAGCCAACCGGACCGTTCTGGATTTCGCAACCCTTACCTGCTCGACATAGTCTTGATAGCCTGCGGCCTTCACCAGAACCGCATAGGCTCCAGGTTCCATGCCCCGCATGGTATCCGGCGTCGTCCCTACATACGCGCCATCGAGATACCACTTCGCCCCGCTCGGCGTACTGGAGACTTCGATCGCACCGGTGGTCATTACCTTGTCGAGTTGAAAGTTTAGCTCCATCTTGCGGCCGGAACGCACCAACACAACTTCTTCCTTCGACTCGTAACCACTCTTCTCGGCTCTAACCCGCAACCTACCCTCTGACAACTCATCAAGGGTCAGAGGTGACGTCCCTTTGCGGACATCATCAACAAAGAGCTCCACACCGTAGGGGTCACTGTTAATCGTCAACGAACCTTTTGGTGTTTTCGCCGGGGTCGCAACCTTGTTGTCGGTGGTTAACCCAGGCAATAGCACAAAATCCCCTTGATCAAGACGCGGGTCACGAATCTTGCCGTACTGTGGCGTCTGTCCCACCTGGTAGCCAGCCACCTTACGGTTGAGATACATCCCCAATTCCGTACCGGTCACATAACCATCGTTATCCAGATCCCCCTCGCCTTCGATCGCCCGGATAAAGGACGGGACAAAGACACTCCGGGACGGCACCTTCTCGCCAGCACTGCCAGCGGAGATAAACTGCCGCACCGGACGAGCGACCATGGCGCTGATATGTGGTGGGCTTTCGGGGAGCGCGCGCGACTGGAAGACGGTTCCGGAAAAACAGCTGTCGAAAAGAAACATGGCGTGCTTGGACTCGATGCGTCGCGCCCAGGTGACGATCTGCTCCATTTCGATTGCCTTGCGCACAAAGCCTCGCTCATTGTCCAGCGGTGACGGTGCATCGGTCGGCACGATGTAACCCTTGCCGGCTTCGGTGCGACTGTAGCCGTGACCGGAGAAGAAAAAGAGCAGGCGGTTCTCTCTATCGAACCCGTAGCGGTCGATAAAGTCTTCGTAGGAATCAGCAAGCTGGTCACTATCTGGATTGAGCACTTTGACAACATTGAAGCCCTGCCCTTTGAGTGATTCTTCCAACGCGTTCATCTCACCGGGGATGCTGGTCAGATCGGGCCAGCCGTTAGTGTAATCGGAAACCCCGATCAGCAAGGCATGGCTCTCTTTATAGAGGGCAATCTGCTCCGTACCGCCGCCAGCTTTTTTAATATCCAATGAAATGCCCCGCGAAGCGAGGCAGAGAGATGGGAACAGGGCCAGAAGCAGGCCCAGAAGAAGCAGATGACGCATGAAGATCCTCCTATAGCAAGACAATGAACGCTTGCATTAAAACACAAGGTTGTTCCGTTGGGCAAGGAAACCACAACAGGAACCACCGCTGGTTTGACAGAAGCCGAAGCATATTGTAAGAAGAACAGATTGGATTTTTAATCTGTTCCCATTTCTCCCAGCCAACGGAATGAAAATGACTTCAACAAGAAAGCTCTTGGCAGCCTGGGCTCTGATCTTTTCGCTGCTCCTCCCGACTCTATCCCTGGCTGTTGAACAGGCAGAAGTGACCGGGCAAATCAGTGAAATCAACTACGAACAGCAGACACTCAGCATCGATGTGCTTGATGCTGGAGCAGAAAGACTCTCCAATGACGTGATGGCGTTGGCAGCCGACTTCAGCCGTATTGAAGGTGCCTGCATCGACTGGAGCAGCGAGCAGAATCGGGGGCTCTCAGTCTTCTTTTCCCTTGAGAAAGGTGACATTATCAAGTCACACGTTCTGATTGAGGAAGAAGTCAACAAAGCATCAGGCCTCGCCGATATCAGCGAATCCTTCTGGACAGACTTGACCAAAGCTGGAAAGCTCTTCCCCCCCACGCTTATCGAGGCGTTCCAAACACCCGGGGCACAGGTAAACATCGTCGTATCCTTGGGTGCTGGAGAAAAAGAGAGCGAAAACCCGGCCCCTTCTATCTTTGAGACTCTGTCAGACAAAGATTTTATCTTTAAAGACAAGACGCAAAACACCCCCATCGTGTCCGGGATGGCCAGTCTTTCCGGGCTGATCAAACTCATAAAAAGCCCGGAAGTTTTATCCATAGAAGAAAACCTGGACATGCAGCTGCTTGCCCCAGCAGGAGAGATCCGATAATGAAAAGCTATCTGCCCTCGTCAATCATCCTTTTCGGCCTTTTGGCGCTCCTGGCAGCCCTGCCTGCGGGCGCAAATACGCAAATTATCGGCTACGAAAAAATCCAACAGACAGACATCCTCGAAGGGGACAATGTTGAGGTTATCATCACGCTCCGTCCGGTGGTCGTCAACGAGGGGGAAGAGGAGGATTTAAGCTTTCTGAGCTCCATCGATCAACAGCGGCAGGTCATTGCCAGACTCTCCCAAGGCAGCGGCACCGTTGGTCTGCAGCTACAGAGCTTGCCGATATTCAGTGCCAGCCTGACCCAGCAAGGAGTCAAAGAGCTGGCCGCAATGAATGAGGTCTACTCCATTGAGAAGAACTGGCCCGTCGTCACCTATACCGCCCAAGGCATTCCCTTGATGAGCAGTACAGTTGCCCGAAATAACGGAGGCGGCGGTGGCGTTGCTGTCGCCATCGTCGATACCGGGGTCAATTACAACCACCCGGCCCTGGGGGGGCCCGGCTTTCCGAACCAGAAAGTTATCGGAGGCTACGACTTCGGCGACAACGATCAGGACCCCATGGAAGGCGATAGTTTAGGGGCAGACGGCTTAGAGCCCTCGTCCCACGGTACTGGTTGCGCCGGGATCGCTGCGGGCATCTATAAGAAAGGTCAAAATGACTACATCGGCGGGGTTGCCCCCGAGGCAAAGGTTTACGCACTCAAGGTTTGGCAAGCCGATGGCAATGCATCGATGATGGCCGTACTCAAGGCGTGGGACTGGTGCCTCACTCATCAGAACGACGATCCCGACCACCCGATCATGATCATCTCGAACAGCATCGGCATTCCGGCTATTCAGGAAAGCAACAGCTGCGACCCCAAAATGCCTGCACTCAGTCAAGTCGCGAATAAACTGACGGCCAAGGGGATCACCCTCTTTATCGCATCAGGAAACGATTCGATGACGGAAACCATTTCGGCGCCGTCATGTCTGGAACAGGTCATCTCCGTCGGGGCGGTTTATGATGAGAGCAAGGGCGAGCGGGTCGTTGATAAAGTTACGGGCTATTCGAATTCGTCAAAAATACTGGACATCCTGGCCCCTTCGGAATTCACGACCACCCCATCATCGCCCGGCAAAATCTACACAGACAGGTTCAACGGCACCTCTGCAGCCGCCCCTTATGCCGCTGGTGCGGCCGCATTGATTCAGAGTCAGCACAAGAAGACACAGGGTCGCTTCCTCTCTGTCAGCGAGTTAAAAAAGATCATGACCGAGAACGGCGATGTCGTTCTGGATGACAAATCGGGGATAAAAAAGCCACGCGTCAACGTGGCAAAATCGATTGCGACATTCAACTCAGAACAAAAAAAGACAACCCAAAGAGTCGCCGAGAAGGCCCCCGCTCAAGCACCGCCACAAAAACGGAAGCCAGCGCAAAAGAGTTATAGCGGTTCACTGTTCATCGATGAGGATGATGACGAAGCGACAAAAGGCTCCGGTTCTACAACAATCATTGGTTACTAACCGATTAAAACCTTCGCGGTGCGGAGACCGCTCCTACAAAACCATCATTATTCGCAAATTGTAGGAGCGGTCTCCGCACCGCGAACAGTTATACCGGCTCACTGTTCATCGATGAGGATGATAGCGCAACGACAAAAGGCTCCGGTTCTACAACAATCATCGGCTACTAACCATTTAAAACCTTCGCGGTGGGGACACCGCTCCTACAAAACCATCATTATTCGCAAATTGTAGGAGCGGTCTCCGTACCGCGAACGGTTATACCGGCTCACTGTTCATCGATGAGGATGATAGCGCAACGACAAAAGGCTCCGGTTCTACAACAATCATCGGCTACTAACCATTTAAAACCTTCGCGGTGCAGAGACCGCTCCTACAAAACCATCATTATTCGCAAATTGTAGGAGCGGTCTCCGTACCGCGAACAGTTATACCGGTTCACTGTTCATCGATGAGGATGATGACGAAGCGACAAAAGGCTCCGGTTCTACAACAATCATTGGTTACTAACCGATTAAAACCTTCGCGGTGGGGACACCGCTCCTACAAAACCATCATTATTCGCAAATTGTAGGAGCGGTCTCCGTACCGCGAACGGTTCAACCGAAAGATAAAACGGGACGCTCCGATCGGAGCGTCCCGTTTTTATGATAATTGCTTTATTGATTGCACGATTCTAAATCGTCAGCGTAGTTACAAACCGTTACAAACGTATATACGAAACTTAGTGAGTCACCCCTACCGGAAACTCCCGGCCATGCAGGTTGACCTGCGGCACCTGCTCATAACCCCACTTATTATAGGTCAGATCAGGGACTCTCTCGTTGACAAATGAAGCAATCTCACCGGTGCTAGTTACACCGTCACTATTGCCGTTTTTGCTGTCTGCATCAGTCAAGGCTTGCAACAGAGCAAAGGTAAACACCCCGTGACCCTCATACCCTTCCAACGCAACCTGAGAGTCTGAAGAGGCCGCTATGGTGGCACGACCGGTGGCACGGGTCAGTTTGTCGATGGCGGTCTTTTGTGCAAGACCACGAGTCACAGCTTGGGCCTGCACATAGGAACCACTGTTGCAGGTATCAAGCAACACCAGACTTTTCTGCGCTGGAACCTGAGCCAGCCATTGCTGTAGATGATCCTGATCAATGGCCCCACTTCTTACCGAGTCTTCATTGTGGTAGCGAAAATCTGCGGGCAGAAAATGATAACGACCATCAAGAGTGACGCCGTGACCAGCCAGATAGAGGACAAAGACATCGTTGGCGCTCGCCTGCTTGGCTATCTTGTCGAAAGCGGCGGAAATCCCAGCGGAAGTCGCCTGCTGATCATGAATTTCGGTGAGATGAACGCTGGTAAAAATTGACGCGCCAACAGTCTTGAGTTTTGCGGCCAGATCCTTGCTGTCAGGTACTGCATAATTCAACCAGAGGGTTTTGTCGCGATACTTATTAACACCAACTGTCAAAACATACAGAGCTGGCTTTTCGGAGATTGCGTCTTTGAGCGTCACTTCGAGAGCAACTGGATCAGAGGCAATCTGCCCTTCGCTATTGTAGGCCATGACCTCGATCCGGTTGTCTCCGGGAGAGAGGGTCAGCAACTTACTCGCTGTCGCTGATTTGTCTGCTTTTTTTGACATGGCAATGCCACGCCCAGGTTCGGCGATACCAACCGTAATGCCGTTGAGCTTCCAGACCACCTTGCCGATACCGCCACCCTGGTCGGTGAGGGTAATGGTAGCTTCGATATCGCGTTGAGCAAGTTTGCCTGTTGTGGGGGTTATAAAGTTGATCTGCGGCGCTGCCCCACTTGCGAGAATCTCGCCAATATCTTTTTTAACGGGCGCTTGCGCAAGCATCTCGGAGAAAGACCCCTGAATCTTG
>JAQYVY010000019.1 GCA_030145195.1 Desulfuromonadales bacterium
GCTTGTTGAACTGGGTGCGCCAGTTGTAGATCTGACCAGGGTGAATCCCAAGTTCTCTGGCGACATCAGCGGCCGTTCTGTCTGGTTGGTCAGCCAACCGGACGGCTTCGCGACGGAATGTTTCTGGATACGATTTGGTCTTTTTAGTGGCCATTTTTGACACCTCCCAATTGATGATAACCTAACTGATGAGTGTGTCCATTTTTCGTGGGTAACTCCGAGGTAAAACGGTTGCAACTTTTATCATCTCATGGGCTGGATCCATTTGCCCCATATGGTTACAACCGATTTCGGCGATTATTGTTAATATCTAAATCCCCACTCAAAATTCATGCCGTTGGAAAATCCGTAGCAAGAGAAATTGATCCCACCAATGGGATAGCAGGGATGGCTAACTGGAGGTTATCAGCTAAAACCTCTCCTTCCTCAGGAAAGATTTTGCTGATTTCAAGTCGATGTGCATCGGTCAACCTCCTCTGCAGACAAGAACCTTTCATCAACTCACCAACGATATGTTCAGCATCAGCGGCACTTCCACCATTTTCACAAGTCAGAAGCTTGTTTCCGCTGAGTACAGATTGCAACAAGATGTTGAATACATCCTAGATCTTAAACATGGCACTAGACAACTCATGGTATCTCAAGAACATATTTTCTAAACAATTATCCATCAGCCAATCTTATCAAACATCCTCGTATGTCCCAATCTAGAATAGAATCATTCCCTAACAGGTTGTAACCTATTGTTGTTGTTTTGAATGTCATATAAAACCGTTAAGTCCGCATATTATCTTTTTCAGTGATTACTAAGGTCTAAAACAATGCAACATTTTCCTAATCATGGACGTTAACCAAAGTCTAAATTGAGGGAACAAGTATTCTCTCCGCGCCTCAAGGAGGTAAGTCATAACAAGCGGTGGGAAAGGACAAAGCCTTGCATCGAAAACCTGTGAAACTTCAGCATCATCCCAATCCAGCGGCTTTTTTACTACGAAGACACACCTTTCGTCACCACTGATGACTGTCAAACCCAACTTGTCAAAAAAAACATTCAGATAATCGGCATAGTAATGATAAGCGTGAGAGTTTTGAAAATATTGCAATGGGCTATAACAAGTTTTCTTAAAATTAAAAATTCCAGGAACCTCTATGAGCAGATACCCACCAGGAGCTAATTTAGTTATTATCTTTTTCATCTCCGAAATTGGATCTAAAAAATGCTCCATTACATGAGAAAGAATTATTAAATCGACAGAACCGCTATCGAGAAAACAATTATAATCACCAATCTCTAGTTTGAGGCCTTTATCAACACCGTATTTAACGTACCCTTTATCGTAATCACAACCTGAGCAATCATAACCTGCTTCATAAAATGGGTACATAATGCCCCCAGAGCCACAACCTATTTCAAAAACGCTTTTTATCTTTTCCTTAACTACCTCATTGAAAAGCGCAAACAACAATTCCCCGCGCTTGACTTGATCTCTAAAAAAATATTCTGGGGGCGTTGGTTCGCCCATATACAAGCTTCTATATTCGTTTTTATAAAACTCTAAATTAGATTTATTATCGAATACAGGTGAGCTACGAAGCAAGCCACACTTATTACATAATAAGGTTTTTATAGGCAGCCCATACCGATCTTTTTCAGAGACTACAATATCGTTCAAATAATCAATATTTCCGCACAGGCATACATTCTCTTCAGTTTTGTAGTCACCATCACTAATTTTTCTCAGCAAAACATCAATAGTTTTTTTCTGTATGCTTGACAAAGGAACTATGGCCTTACTATCAGCCGAGTAAAGAGGGGAAACCATTTTAAACCTCTCCATTAATTAGGTGCCGGCGATAACCAGAAATAGCATTTCTAAAGATTTTAGTATTCACAGTGGCACTCTCATGGATTCGGCAGCTTAGTTTCTACATTGGCAAAGGCGAAGTAATTAACAGTTAAGAGTAATCATTGCAACCATTCTTGATTATCACGGAGGAATTGCGCCCCCAAACGAGCTCGAACCTCTCCGTGAAGGGGTCTGCCCGTTTCTGCATCAATAGCGCCTGTTGGGAACAATTTCCAAAAGCTGCTTTGCAATGCCTCATCATCATGAAGAGGACGCCAAGCACCATTCAAGCGGTCAACCATTTCGACAACAATGTCTCGAATCTCTTCAGGAGAATTCTCCTTTAGTTTTATACCTTTGGAATGATAAACGGAAGACTTAAGACATTGTTCAAGACCACTATAAAATATCTCGCTCAAGCTCAACTCTTTATGCCCTTCAATTTGAACATATCTCTTTGGTAAGAGGAGAAATTCAGTGGAAAAGGTGGGAAGGTAACCTATAGGCGCTAAGTTAGTACCAACCATAGGTCTCCTGAATAACCATGCAGGAACGGTATCCCATCCAGTCCCAGTAGAAATACTAAATAAACATTTAGCGCCCAAATAGATATCCATAAAGTCGTTACGCTGACCATTAACGGCGTAATCAATTACGTTGGGATGAGTGGTTTTTATTGCTTGTTTAACAACTGCCCCCATCCGAACAACAACATATCCACGAGCAGCAAGTTCTTCTGCAGCGAGGACATAGTTTTGGATATCGGAATCACGGTAGTCATGATGACTAGCATCAAAAGAAGGGTCATGGGCTGACAAATAAGAACTATCGCGAACTTGAAGACAAACAAATGGAGTGTTGATAGGAACACCCATCTCACTCAAGCCAGCACGACCTAGCCTTTCTTCCTCTGGGGTAAATTCTAAATGTTTTGGGATTTGATCCAGAAGATTATGAATGTCACGATCATGCAAGGTACTGTTGTCTATTTCATGCTCCTCTCCCCCTGGTATCAGCTGGTTAACCATTTTAATTGGAGCTAGAAGCCAAAAAGGCAAAACATGCAGATTGCGTCGCCACATTATCGAAAGTTGCTGATTGCAAACGAGTGCGTAGTTAAAGAAGAAAAAATCTAAACAATGCTGTTTTGGTGTATTTATACCTGCCTCCCGTTCGCATAGATACAACTCGGTATTGCCTGCAAAATGCCCAATACGAGAGTTTATCATCCCCCCCCACCTAACAAGTAGAAAAGGCCTGATTAGACGAATTAGCATCACAAGAGGAAACAAAAGGACGGCAAAAACGACCTTACAAAAAAGACGAAAGAACTTCCCATTTTTATTGAACACAATTACGGACATATCAATAAACCGATAGATGTTTTTTGTCATCAAGTTCAACGCCACCAGTGGTTTCTAGCCCACGCGTTTCGAAAGTCGGCAGCAGAATGACGCAACCAGCATGCCGCGAATCGTGTATCTCCATAAAAGCTTCAACATTAAATCATAAAAGGTTGTCAGCACGAACAAGCGCACTGGTCAATTTTCGAAAAAAACACGTCCAAAGCCTAGGAAGTGTCCGTGCTCTCATAGGCGATTCAATGCCATAATTTGCGACATCGGTTCCAGATTATAAATGCAAAAGGGGCAAAGAGCAGATTAAGCACAAGATATCCCGTTGCAACAGCGGTGACTGAATAATACTTGGCAAGAAAAAACGTTGACAGGCCAATGAGGATGCCAGCGGAAACCGAAAGAACCATCATTGGCTCCTTCTTATGCGCTCTCAAATAATACGAAAACGGAAAAGTCGATAAAGCTACGACTTGGGCTACAAGGAATATGGCAAGAGGCGTCAAGGGGAGCAAACGACTGGCAAATGGCTGATAATATATACCCAGAATCCAGACAAAACCCAAGCACGACGCGGCAAGAGCAATCATAACAACCAACATCACTCTTGTTATTTTCCAAAACAACTTATCAAGCTGTACAAAATCCCGACGAGCAATTAGCATTCCAAATTGTGGCACTTTAGGGGTAACCCAACTTGTTGCGATGGCACCGATGATCCCCACAAGACTCCAGGTCATCCCAAATTGTCCTGCAACCACTGGCCCTTGGAAGTGGAACAAAACGGGCGTAAACAAGGAGAACACGAAGTAACCACTGATCCAGGAGAGAGCAATTCGCCATTGCATTGGCAAGATATCATGACGCCAGCTAAGCACACTCGCCTTTTGCGCCTTAAACAGCGAAGAGAAAAACCGCGTGTAATGCTTCCCCAAGAAAAACAAAGTCAGAAGATTTACTGCCGCCGTAGATAACGCTGCGGCCCAAAGACCGGCTCCAAAATAGATTGAACACCAAATGACTAAACTAGAGCAAAACCCAATAATGAGTCTGAATGTATATACTTTCGAAACTTGATTGCAACCCTCCAGCAATGACCAAAAAGGAAGAAGGCAAACCGTAGCACCAGAGAACAGGCAGAGCGACAACCACGGCAGAAGCCAGGTTATGGTTCCACTTTCATTGTAGGCGAAGAAAGCTGAACCACCGAGGCCAAGGAGAAAAACGAGTAGCACACCTCCAACAAGATACCATTTGACAACGAGCCTTGTCAGGCTAGCCAACCTGGAGAGTGAATCAACATCACCTTGGACACGCCCCATATTGTCAAGGGAAAGGTTCGCCCACTCATGGCTTGCAAACTGGATCACTACCGCCCCGAGACCCAACTCGATAAACACCTGAAGCGCAAGAAGGTTGTTAAAGGTATAGAAATAACCCTGCAATTCAGGAGAAAACTTATTAATAATAAGCAGGGCGGTTACAGGCCCAGCACATGCCCCCCAGGCTCGAGTCAACACTCCCGCCAAAACGGCGCGATCGACTTCAAGGTGGCTCAACAAACTACGGACGCTAACGCCTTTCACAGACATATCGCTTTATAACCTTGGAGCGGAAACTCTTCAAGAGCCAGACTGTAGCTATCCAGGTTACCGATATCCCGATGATAGCCATTATTGTGGAAGGTATGTATCCTGCCTAAAAAGTGCGGGAGTACCTGTGTACTAAAATCGACGAATTCCGCCTCTAAAGTTTCCATAAAACCAAAGACTTCTTGCTCAAGGATATACACGGCACCGTTCGCAAGATTCCCCGGAGGATCAGAGACCTTTTCATGGAAAGCAAGCACTACTCCCCGCTCATCAAATTCTACAATCCCGCAGGTTTCCGGCGCATCGGTTTCAAAGGTCATCATAGTCATGACGCAACCGACAGGACGGGTATTATGCCTCTCAATGAAGGCCCCAACATCAAATCGCGACAAGTTGTCGGCATGGACCAACATCATCGGCCCATTTCCGAAAAAAGGCCTGTTCTTCAGCAACGTTCCACCGGTCCCGAGAAGATGCTCTTCAAACACGGAACAAACGTTTTCTGCATAAGGGCTCAACGAGAGAAATTCCTCGACTTTTTCGTGCAGATAATGAAGGTTGACCAAGAGTGGACCGACGCCCGCATTGGTAAGCATCTCAAGCCAATATTCAAGCAGAGGCCTGCCATGGATCGGCACAAGGCACTTGGGGATGGTGTCCGTCAACGGACGCAGTCGAGTCCCCATCCCTGCTGCAAGCAACAACGCTTTCAATTGAGGATCTCCGCAACGAGTTCATCATGAGAAAGAGGGATGTTCCCAATTCTGCCAACCTGACAGGCCGCTGCAAGAGACCCTAAATAGGACGCCTGCCAGATATTTGCACCGACGGCCAAAGCCATCGCTGCAGCAGTTAGGAAAGAGTCACCTGCACCAGCCGTATCCTTAGGAGCCATATTGAGGGCAGGCATTCGATCCGTTGGCCATTGGTTCTGTTTAGTCAATTTAGCCTGAATCAACATCCCCTCGGAACCAAGGGTGACCACCACGTTTTCTGCATGGGATTTTTCCCGTAACTTTTCCGCCAGCACCACCAACCCGGAATCAAAATCCTGAGCAGCCAGCCGCGCCTCGCGCTCGGTAGGGGTGACCAGCACCATTCCTTTGAAACGAGACACGTCCCCCACCTGCGAAGAAGATTGACTATCTGCTGCCATCATAATCCCTCGTTGCTGGCACTCGGAAATGATCTCAGCCACCATAGATTGTGGCAGGCAACCATAGTTGAAGTCGGCAAAGAGCAAAAGGTCTACATTTTCAAGGACAGCACCGATATCATTCATGATCTTTTCGCGAAGTTCAGAACTGATATCGTGCTGGCGCAAATGGCTGACTCTAAGAAGGGTTTTCCCAGATGCACGAAAGCGCTGTTTCAGGGTTGTTGGGCGGCTATCGTCTTCGTAGTCAAACAAGTCCACGTTGAAAGTCTTCAGTTTTTCGCGAACAAATCCAGCCGTTTCATCAGCGCCAAGAACTGTGAAGAATGACGCCTGTGCCCCGAGGTTGCGCGCATGAGCAGCAACAATCCCAGCGCCACCGATAAACTTTTCATGCATCACAGGAGTCACCACAATGGTCGGATCTTCCTGCGACATTCCAATCGGGTCACAGCTGATATACTCATCAATGATCGTATCACCCAGAACGCAGACCCTCAACTGTTTCATCCGTTCTAATATTGCCAAGATGCCATCTGAATCTATGTCATGGCGAGAGAGATAATCATGAGGAAGTCGAATCGTCGAAAGGTTGAGCTCCTGCCATTCTTTTCGCAGAAGATCCACTGAAGAAAAGACTGTATCTCCCGAACTGAACAGAAGCTTTCCTCCATAGTCAGCAACAATCTCAGATTCCGGATTATCCTCTCCTTCATGCTCGTTTCCCTTAACAACAATTTCCGGTCTCAACGCCTTGATAAATTTAGCAGGTGGTTCATGAAGTATAAATGCATAATCGACCCACTGGATGGCTTGAACACCTTCAAGTCGAAAATTAACATCGACATAAGCTCCTGATGATGAAGAGCCCAAAACCCCAACAACAAGATAATCTCCACATTCCTGGGCGAAACGGAGTAGACGCAAATGCCCAGGATGAAGAATATTAAAGTTACCTGAGACAAAAACAACTCGCTTTGATCCTGTTGCTAAAGCAAGTCGTTCAAGCTCAACATGTGAAGATGCGCATAGATTCATGGCAATTTACAAAGCTCCAGCCCAGATAGCGACCTTGTGGCCGCAATTAAAGTTAATTTGTGGAGAAATATCAATATTCAGTTATTCCAAGGTTTGATACTTGCCCCGCTTTAATAACGCTATTTACAAAATCAATCGCATCGGGCCAGTAGTCTCCCTTTTGTCCAAATTCACATTGGATTTCAGCTTTCTCTATCCCTATTCTCCGAGCATGAAGGCAAAGCTCGTCGAAATACTGAGGGATATTATAATCAAAGTGAATAACTTTGTGGTTATTAGTTGACCATGTCTGCACCCGAGCCTCTTGGTAAGCAAATATCTGCTTTAGCAAAAGCTCATCAAAAGTGACACCCTTGTCTTGCAAATACTGATTCGTAAAAGAAAGTAATTCCAAGTAGAATTTTTGTTTATCGGAAAGAATTTGTAACAATGCAGCCTCGGATGGCTCCAGAGCAACTTGACCAGTCAATCGGCTTTTTGCGACAGAAGCTTTTTCGTCAAGAATAGATTGATTAGTCGCCTCAAAAACAGAGACACTCTTTCCAATAGCATCAAAAGCTTCGTCACTTGAAAAATGGATCAGCTGTTTCATGTAATCCATCAAGTCTATATCAAGCTCATACTTGAGGTAATTCATGACAAAAAAAGCGACACGATAATTGTATAACGTCACCAAACAATAACTTATGTTATAGAGGTTCTTCCATTCTTCAACTGAACAGGTTGACGTTGAAACAACCAGATCCTCATATTCAGGAACACCATTTTCCAAGCTCTCCCGTCTACCCATCTCAACCAGACAGCTCCTAGTCTTAAGCTGGTATCGGCTAACGTAGTCAGGATTGGCCATTTCTGAGCCATTTAAAAGTCGACACAGGTATATGGAAAAATAGTAATCAAGATAGGGGAAAAGGATATTATTCAAACCGGCAACAAACGAATGATAGGTCTCGTTTGGGAGGCCTAGAATCAAATCGGTGTGCAAACCGAATCCCAAGGCATTTGTTGTTTTTACTGCATCATTGAAATCAGCTGTACTCATATTGTATCTCTTTACAGCCTGAAGAGTCGAGGGGTTGAAACTTTGAACGCTTAATGTCACTCTGAAATCTAGGCCACCTTGTTTCAAAGCATCAGCAATGCGTAAAACAGCATCCGAGGAGTGTTTAGTCCAATTGACCATCAGAAAAGAAGGGAACCCCGTCTCTTCAAATGATCTGGCAAATTCTTTGGCAATATCTAAATCGCGTTTTAAAATACCAAAATTCGCATCTGACGCATAAACATAGCGAATCTTGTTTTGGCTTATCCACTGGAGTTCGTTAAAAACCCTCTCTTCAGGAAACTCCCGAACCCTGGTTTTCTGAACTTGCCCCCAGTAACAAAAAGTACAACCAAAAGGGCATCCTCTATTTGTTTCCCAAAGAGACCCGGTAAAAACATCAGGGAAGCGATGTAATAGTGAATCAAAAGTACCGTCAAGAAAGGGCGAAGCAAGCGTTTCAAGGTCAGTTGTTGTTTGTCTGGATTCGGTAAAGGCTAATCCACCAAGACTATCTAAAAAAGCAATGCCTTCAACAGTTGAAAGAGGCTGGTTTTCAATCAAAGCAAAAAGAATTTCTGCAAAAACCAGTTCGCCTTCACCATGAACAAACACATCTATCCATGGGTATTTTTCAGAGAAGCTAGAGACTTCACCATGGGCGGGTGATGACGGCCCACCAAAGATAATCACTGCCTCAGGATGCTGTTGTTTAACAAACTTGGCGATCTCTATACTCTGCCGAATATTCCAACTGTAGCACGAGAAACCTACAATCTTAGGATCTGTCATGGCTCTCGCAGTTTCTTCTGGCTTTTCGCGAAGAACCATAATCTCGAAATCATAAAAATCGTTCAGCTTCGGAATGCTTTTAGAGTAGGACACCAACATTCCTGCCGCTAAGGGAAGTAAGTTCCTGTCGGTAGGGGTGTTAATTTGAAGCACATAAACATTATTATTCATATTGGATCACTAATATTTCTCATAATAGCCATACTTGGAGCTGTAACCACATGTCCCTTTTCAAGATTATAGATTAGGGATTTGAATCTCCCTTACACATATTATTGTGGTCTACTCTTTAGGACCACTTCTCAGATTAAATCCCCATATCTATCAAGGCACGAACAATATTGCGTTGTTCAAGATCGTTGAGAGCATCGTTAATATTCTCAAGGGGATATCGTCGATTATTCAGTTTTTCCAAAGGGAGTTTGCCCGCAAGATACAGGTTAACAAGTCTTGGGATATCGCTGTCAGGAGAACACCCGCCTCCCCAACTACCTTCAAGCCGCTTACCACTAATCAAATCATGGGGGTCTATTGAAATTTTCTCACCTGATGGCGGGTGCGATGCAAAGACGCATAAACCGCCAAATTTTCGCACAGAATTAAACGCTGACTCTATGACCTCTACCGTGCCTGAGGCTTCAATGGCATAGTCTACGCCCTTACCACAGGTCAGACGCAATATCTCTTCAACAGCATTTACTCGTGTACTGTTAAAAGTATGTGTCGCACCACAGCTTCGAGCAAACGCTAGTTTGGATTCCTCAACATCAACAGCAATGATTGTTGAACACTTAAAAAGCCCAAGCGCCATTAATGCGCTGGCCCCAATTCCCCCAAGTCCAAACACAGCGACAGTAGCCCCATCAGTAGGCCGAACTTGATTAACTACGATTCCAGCACCGGTGAGAATCGCGCAACCAAAGATTACTGCCAGATCCATGGGCAGGCCGTCAGGCACTTTTACACAACGGTTTTCCGAAACAACAGTATGTGTGGCAAAGGTTGTTACTGCACCTGCATTAATTCTTTGACCACCCTTATGGATTGTGGGACCGGAAACATCGAGGCCTTCTCCCTTGATCCAGCCAAGAATAACCTTGTCTCCAGGCTTAACCTTAGTGACACCTTCACCTACTGCGACTACCGTCCCCGAACCCTCATGTCCTAAAAGGTGCGGTAGATAGGGATCTTCTCCTCGCTTGCCACGAACTTCCATGAGTTGACTATGACAAACGCCGCTGAAAGCAACCTTGACTGCAACCTGGCCTGCGGCAGGAGGTGGGAATGTTATTGACTCAACTTTGAGAGCATCAGTGAAGTTATAGAGTATGGCAGCTTTGGCTCGCAAACTTTTCTCCCTTTAAATGACCTTGTTGGGACGGGCGTTCTCATGTGTTTAAATCACTTGGGGTTGTATTCCCCGCCGCTTGGGGGGTTGATGAAATCAATTACCCGAGTGATACCCCGCGGCTTGCGGCGGGGTCATTGAGTCATCTTGGAAAGGGTTTCAATCCAGGATCAACTTTCCGCGCCAAGAGACGATAAGAAGGGAACCATCTCCGACAAAGGTTGCGGGCTGAAAGTTCCGTCTGCGTTGGCCCGATAGCCCTGTTTAAACAAAACATCCTGATCCTCATCAACTACGACCTCACAGATTATCGGACCTGCCGTTGCAAGGAGATTCTGCACAGCAGAGTCAATGCAATCTGCTCTATCGAGACGAACATAGGGAATCTCAAAAGCAGAGGCTATTTTCTCGATCGACGGCATCTTCAATTTCCACTCCGGATGCGTACCGAAGAACCTGCCACCTAAAAATTCTTTTTGCGTATGACGAATCGCCAGGTAACCATTGTTGTTGATTACACTTATTACAACGTTGATATTATCCTGTTGTATCGTCTGCAAGTCCTGAACATTCATCAAAAAACTTCCATCGCCGATTACGCACAGGAATTTTGAGAAACCGGCAAATTTTGATGCGCCGATAGTCTCTGCCAACCCAGTCCCCATAGCAGAAATTGCAGAAGAGCAAATAATCCTGCTGTTTTTCTTGAGAAATGAGCTTTGAAACCCAGCATAAAGAGCGGTGCCACCACCATCAACAACTAGGCAGGTGTCGTCGGGCGCCTGTTCAGTCAATGTTCGGACATACTGATTGGAGTTTGGCAATTGTATAGTTTTGGGAACATACCAGTTCTGATCCTTGAATGAAGCGAGATCAGGCCAATCGATTTTTTTTATCTCTCTCTTAATGAGCCAGTCAAGATACGCATTTACATCCTCGTTGATTTTGACATCAAAGTTAACGTTCAGGTTATCAAGTTGGTCTGCGTCAATGTTAACGATTATTTTCTTCGCCTGCGGCGCGTAATTTTTAAAGAGTGTTGTCGTATGCGGGATAGAGAGATGAGTGCCGAGGCAGATTAGTAAATCGGCCTCGAAGACAGCCCGGTTTGCACCACGTTGACCACTCATACCGATGATGCCAAGATTTAAGGGATTGTCGGTTGTCGACAGGTCTGCCCCCGTCCAAGTGGTAACAAAAGGAAGATTACACTGCTCAGTCAAGGTATCCAGATGTGCCGAACGGCCAGCCAGCCGGACACCATAACCAAGAACAAGCAATGGTTTCTCTGCCTGATTCAATAAAGCAAGAGATGATTTTGCCCCGTTGAGATCTCGAATACCGGTAACCGGCTTCCTCCAGACGGCAACAGATTCTTTATTAAACTCAATATCGGACCATTGAAAGTCGAGGGGGAGATCCAGCCAGACCGGCCCAGGACGGCCGCTGCGTGCAATTTCTAAAGCGTGGTTCAGTTCGTCAATAAAGTTATTCTTGTCATCGATGAACTTGCAATATTTGCAGATGGGCCTGACTATATCGCAGATATTAACTTCTTGCGTTCCTACCTGCCGCACCTTGCGCCCATATGACGTATGTTCTGACCTCACCTGCCCACTTATAAACAGACAGGGGATAGAGTCCTGCCAGGCTGCAAGCAGTCCTGTAATGGCATTTGTTGCACCAGGACCAGTGGTCACAACGACACATCCCAGGTTTTCTGTGACCTTCGCATAGGAGACGGCAGCGAGGGCTGCCGACTCTTCATGATGGGTGTAAGTCACTCCGACCCCATGTCGTTCAAGCGAGTCAAAAATATGTACAACAGCACCACCTTGTAAGCCAAACACGTGGCCGATGCCGTTAGTCTTAAGCACATTTGCTAATGCGTCAGTGAGCTTCATAATGATCACTCCATATAGTTGAAGTACATATAGTGCTTCGACTGACCAGCGTCCACTGGAATAATTGCACCATGACTGAAGGAGGCAAAATCCGAGCAATAGAACACAACCACTGGGCTAATTTCATTCGCCTCACCGAACCGACCAAGAGGACAACGCTCTTTCAAATAAGTGGCGGCGTGTTGAGGGTTTGTCTCCAGCACCTTTTCCCAGTGACCACCTTTTGTTACCACCACACCGGGGAAAATAGCCGACATCACAACGTTTTTTGCCTCTGTCGCAAGAATGCGACCCATGGTCCTCGTGTAAGCCGTTAATGCCGCCTTGGAAACTCCATAAGTGACCGGTCCGCTATTTTCCAACCCGGCACATGATGTAATATTTACGATTCGGCCCCAGTCTCTCTTTTTCATTTGTGGTATCAGAAGGTTACAAATTTGCACCGCAACCTCAAAATTAAGACCCATGACTTTACGCCAATCTTCTATTGGGCAGTAGGGATCATAGATGTTGAAATTGTGGCCAGCGTTATTAACCAGGATATCAATATCATACGGGCTGATTGCTTCTTCTAATTTTGAAAGCCAGTCTGCAGCAAGAAAATCGATAAGGATGCCATGGCCTTTCACACCGTATTGACGAACTTGTTCGCACATCTGATCGAGGGAATTTTGATCTCTAGAGGTAAATAGGACATTGACTCCCTCTTTGGCGAAAGATTCCGTGATGCTTGCACCGATTCCATTCGCCCCACCAGTCACTAATGCATATTTGCCTGCGATTCCAAGTTCCATGATTACCTCACGTCAGTATTGTCGGTAAAACGATATTCTTGATGTCGAGCATCGCAAGCTTATTAAAAATGGCCCGCGCCGCGCTCTTTGTGCTTATCGAAGTAATCAGCACTGGGTCTGCCAAATTTAAGCGTGCTAAAGGCACTATTTCTGGCGCCAAATTGATAAATCGTTTTCCATGCTTGGACGTGTTTTCATCGATGATCTGCCGCAACGAATTAATTATTGGCAAATGATACGACAAGGTCGGCACCATCAACCCCGCCCCAAAACCGGTACCATTCTCAAAAATCGGTAACAAAGCATCGTTCAGACACATGTAGTATTGTCTGAAAAACTCGTAATTGTAGACGATGGAGGAGAAAGACAGGTCTGCTAGGCAACAATCAACTGTCGCCACATTGTTAAGAGATGCGGCCACCCTTAGAGTTCCAAAATGAGCATCATCATATTCGTAATCCAGGATATGCATCCCGTATTTACCCAATAACATTTTAATTGAAGCCAGTGAAAAATAATTTATATGTTGATGGCAAATCTGGTCAAAGCGCAGGTTTTTGGACAGCATTTCCATGGAGGGAAACTGCAAAAAACAGTAATCACCGTCATTCAGTGATTCACTTATCCTTCTCACAAGTTCATCGGGCTGAGCCAGATGCTCAATGGTGTGACTTGAGACGATAATTTTTTTATCATGCCCCTTATAGTGGCCCAAATCAACGTCCTCGAGAAAGCACTTATTCAGTTCGTAGCGCTCCCCACCTGTGGCGTTTGGATCTATGTTGATAAGCCTTAGATCGAGATCACTGAAATAGCTGAGGAATGTTGAGTCATTGCCCCCGATATCGAGCAACATTTCGTAACCGTTAACACTGACATGCCTTTCAACAAAAGCCTTGAAACCCTTCAGGCAATCTATGGCCCCTTGACTGGCTGCACTCGTCGTTATGTAGTTTTGGTAAATAAATTTGACATCCAAAACTTTTTCGAGATACGCGTGGCTACAGTCTTGGCAAAAAAGCAAAGATTGATCGAGAAAGCCATCTTCCAAAAACTCTGGTGACCAGTCAACGTACAACTCGGTAATGGGATACTTCATAAGAGAAATAGCCTGTCTGCCATGCGATCGGCAAACAGGACATTTATCTTGGAACGAAAACTTTATATCAGTCATAACAAACCTACCCTAGTAACCCTTTCAACTTTTTCATACCCCTCTCAATGTTTTGCATTGAGTTAGCATAACAGAAGCGAACATAGCCCTTGCCATAATCGCCGAAAAACGAACCGGGGCAGACCGCGACACCAACCTCACGCAATATCCGATCAGCAAATTCCAGGTCATTTAGACCAGTCTTCTTTATGTTTGCAAAAGCATAGAACGCTCCCTGTGGCATAATACAGGAAACACCCTTTATATCATTCAACATGACTACCATGAGATCACGCCGTAGTTTGAATTCTCCCATCATCTCTGCAATTGATTCTTGACTCGATGACATGGCTTCAATCGCAGCGGACTGAATAAATGGAGAGACACATGAGGACGTTGTTTCAAGGAGCAAAGCCATTTTTGAGACCAAATCAGCGGGAGCTGTCATTGCACCAATCCGCCAACCGGTCATCGCGTATGACTTACTGAACGAATGAATAACAATGGTGCGTTCCCTGCAGTGGTCATACTTACTTGGTGATGCAAATTTGGTGTTCGAATCCTCATAGACCATTCGGCCATACACTTCATCACTAACCAGATACAAATCGTGTTTATTGGCAATGTTGTAAATTGCCTCAATCTCTTCCGCGCCTAGCACTGCTCCTGTTGGGTTGTGAGGCGAGTTAATCAAAATCATTCTGGTTTTAGGAGTAATTGCCTTCTCGAGGTCGTCTGGATTCAACTTGAATCCATTTTCCTCAAAAAGTGGCACACTCACTGGAACAATACCCAAGAATTTCATAATCGACTTATAGGAAACAAAGCACGGATCAACCGTTACAATTTCTTCTCCAGGGTTAACAGTGCAGGCCATGGCATAGAAAATCTGCAGGTTCCCTCCCTGAGTTACCAGAATCTGATCATAATCTGGCCTAAACCCCCGTGACTTGCTCGTCACTTCGGCTGCGGCCTCTTTGAACGCGTCCAACCCTGACGAAGTCGTGTAATGTGTATCTCCTGAGCGAAGCGCATCAACGCACTTTTCCACAATGTTAGGTGGTGTGTCGAAGTCAGGATCTCCGATTTCGAAATGAATAATATCTCTACCCGCTTGTTCGAGTTCATTAGCAAGGGCCAGAACTTGAAACATGCGTTGCCCTTCCAACACTTTGGCTGCATCGGAAAAATGTTTCATCGTTTGTTATCTCTCTAAAAAGGCCCCTTAAACCACTCCCCCGGAACATCATGGGGACTCGTCCGACTTTGGATGAGTTCATCCGTATCCAAGGTCATATTTAAAAGGTCGGCAACCGCCTGCATAATATCTTCTGCTCTTGGATAATATTTTTCCGAGAGCGCGGGGCTTGTTGGTGTTGGATAATCAGGTAGTGCAATTCTCACAGGTGGCGATTTTAATTCATGGAACAACTCCATGCTTACACGCGCAATAATTTCACTTGCGATTGAGAGGGTCTGACTCGCAGTATCGAGTGCAATCAACCGTCCGGTTTTTTTAACCGACTCGAAAACTGTGGGCCAATCAATCGGGTTGACAGAGCGTAAATCTATGAGGTCACAGCTAACGCCCTGCTTTTCCAAATGCTCGACTGCATGGAGTGCTTCAATCGTCATATACGAGAAAGAGACAAGGGTAACATCTTGACCACTGCTCAACACTTGTGCCTCGCCAATTGGAACTCGATAATCCCCTTCAGGAACCTCGCCCTCAATATTATGCAACCAGCGATGTTCGAGATACACCACCGGATTGTCATCAAAGATTGCCGACAAGAGTAATCCCTTGGCATCGGCGGCGGTAGAGGGCATCACCACCTTCAACCCCGGAATATGAGCAAACCATGATTGCAAGTTCTGGGAATGCTGTGGCCCCTGCCCCCAGCCTCTGCCCAGGATGAGCCGGATGGTGATCGGAACGGAACTTTTGCCGCCGAACATATAAGACCACTTGGCAGCATTGTTGACCAGTTGATCCATCGCCAGCAGAAAGAAATCAAGCCGCTGATGAGTCATTACCGACCGGGTCCCATTTAAGGCAGCGCCGATAGCAACACCAGTCATTGCATTTTCCGCCGTTGGCATATCGAATACACGCTCGGGGCCAAACTCCTCTACCAACCCTTCAGTCGTTCCAAAAATTCTCTTGGGATCATCAACACCCAACCCGAATGTAATCACATTGCGGTCTTGGCGCATGGCGACACAGAGAGCTTCGTTGATGGCCTGTCCGTAGGTAAGGACTCGTTTCATAATGATGCCCCTTCATCCTCTTTGTAGAGATACTTACCCAACTGATCAGGTGAAGGGAAAGGTGAGTTTTCTGCAAAAGCAAAGGCATCATTAACTTCGGCGACAATTGATCTCTCCATCTCCGAGAGAGCTTCTTTACTTAAAACTTCGTCGCCACACAATTTTGCTTCAAAAACTTCCACGGGGTCTTTTTGTTTCCAATCCAGATATTCCTGTTCAGACCGGTAGCCTATGTCATTGTCAAAGTTAGGGCCACAGTGTTCACGCCAACGGTAGGTGCTGAACTCCAGTAGGACCGGGCCACCCCCAGAGCGAATCGAAGCCACTGCACGTGACGTTTTGGCATATACATCCAAGACATCGTTGCCGTCACCAGTTTCGCTCGGGACACCAAGGCTTCTGGCAAGTTCATATATTTTTCTGTTTGCAGGTTGACGCACCTGAATTGGCGAATAAACAGAATATAAGTTGTTTTCACAGATGTAGAGCACTGGCAATTGTTTGATTACCGCGAAATTGAGAGATTCATAAAAAACCCCTTCTTCTGTGGACCCATCGCCCAAAAACACACAGGAGACTTGATCGGTTCCTTTCAGACTGACGGAAAGCCCCAAACCCGTTCCCACAGGAATCGTCCCACCAACAATGGAGGTACTCCCCATGAACCCGACCGACTCATCAATAAGGTGCATTGAGCCACCATGCCCGGAAGAACAGCCGGTACTCTTGCCATAAATTTCAGCCAACATCCGGCTGAGGTCGCCCCCTTTGGCCAGATAGTGTCCATGCGAACGATGGGTACTCACAGCAAAATCTGTATTTCTCAATGTTGCACAGACCCCAACCGCAACCGCCTCTTGCCCAGTACAGAGGTGCGTAGGACAGCGCATTTTCCCTTCTGAATATCGAGCCGCAATCGTCTCCTCAACACAACGGATGCGCTTGACTCCATGAAGCAATCTGACTCGTTCTATATTATTGATCAATAACGTCATTTTTGCGCCTTATTATGGGACAAACCAGTAGTAGTCGCCGGTGTAGCCCGTTTCATGAAAGAACGCCACCCATTCATCCACGCTCATGATCGTTTTAGCGGTTAAATTCCAGGCGTACATCCGTTCTTTCTCTTCATCATCCCGATAAGCATCGACGGTAACAAAGCTCTTCCCACGGCTGACACGCTCAATTTCCCGCAACGCTTGAGCACATTCTTCCCGTTCCAGGTTGTGTATTGTGTTGATCGAAATGACCACATCAAAAGAGTTGTCAGGGAAAGGCAAACCCCTCGCATCGGCAACCTGAACATGCTCCTGCATATCCTGAATAGTATGGGCCACTGCATAGCTGGAGACATCTATACCCTTGACCGTGATTCCAGGGATCAGTTCGGACAAATCGTGCATCATGAAACCTTTTCCGCAGCCGACATCAAGTACAGAGCTTGATCCTGTCAAACTGAAATGCTTCTTGAATGTAGGGATCACCGGTTGCCAGAATCTGGGATTGTAAGCATAACCACCATATCCGTATTGTCTGTCGCCATCGAAAAAGTCTTTGCCGAACTGACGGGCAACGGCTCTGACTTCCTCGGTCTTGGCTTCCACACGTCCCGATAAATCGCGTTTTGCTTTCGGATAGTTAACCAACAAATCAACTTCAGACCCCATTATATTCGTCTCCTAAAATTCAAGATTTTTCTTCATTGCCTTGATGTTGTAACAGCCCTCATCATCCGCAATAGCCCCGGATCGATAAGCCTCGGTCACCATGCGGATCGCATCGGCAACACCATACTTAGGGACAAATCCGGTTGCCAGCAACTTGTCGGAGTTCTGTCGATAAGAGCGCGGATCATTGGATGCCGTAACGACGATCTCTGCCGGCACGATCTCTGTGACCATGCGGGCTATGTCCATGATCGTGATATTCTCGAAACCGGCATTATAGATTCCCGGAGCCGAGGCCCCTAATTTCAGAAAATGGCAATACACTTCAACCATATCCATTATCGTGATGTTCGGTCGCGTCTGCTCACCGCCAAACACCGTGATCCGGCCGTTCTTGAGCGCCTGCACCGTGAGCATATTCACGGAAAGATCAAGCCGCATGCGCGGCGATACGCCGCAGACGGTGGCGGGACGGATACATTGGATCGTAATCCGGTCCTGGTAGCTCAGCAGCACCCGTTCACTGATCATCTTGGTCTTGTTGTAGTCAGTGATCGGGACCAGCGAGAGGTCCTCTGTTACCTGCGGTTCATCCTTAACCCCATAAACGCTGCCTGAGCTGGCATAAATGAACTGTTTGACACCACAGGCGATGGCACGCTCAACCAGCTGCATCGTCGCCAGAACATTCACCTCCCAAGAGAGCTTAGGGTTCAGGTCACTGCACGGGTCGTTGGCCACGTTGGCCAGATGGAGAATTGCTTCGACGCCTTCCAGCGGGATAGCCTCAGCATTACGGACATCTTCACGGATGACGGTCAGATTCTCATGATCGGCAAGGAAATTACCAAACCATTGCGCATCGACGACGATGACCTGGTGGCCATCATCCAACAGCCGTTGTGTCAGGTTGCTGCCGACAAAGCCGCAGCCACCGGTTACTAAAAGTTTCATATCGCGTTTCCGTTCCTATGGTTTATGAACATAATTCATGGGTAACTGTTGCAAAGTATCCAGGTTTTTACGGATCCAATCGATGGTCTCATCGACCCCGATTTCAAGTTTGATCTTGTCCTGCCAACCGAGGGTCTCTCGCGCCTTGGCGCTGTCGAGCAAATAGGCGGCATCCTTGCCGGGGCGTTCATCCACTACCTCAACATACTCGTCGAAAGAGACGTCCAGGCGGTCAGCGACCATCTCAACAAGCTGCCGGATCGAAATATTTCTGGCCGTCGAAAGGTGGTAGATCTCACCCGGAGGGGCCTGACGCATGATCTTCAGAGTGCCATCCGAAACATCGTTGATATGGATGAACGAACGGACTGAATGACCACCGCCATGGAGCTGCAGCTTGCGCCCGGTCAGAAAAAACAGCACCGTGCGGGGAATGATCCGGTAAAGTTGCTGCCCCGGGCCATATACGTTGGCGGCGCGGGTAAAGACCACCGGAAAATCGTACTGCTGAAACCAGGTCATCAGGCTCATGTCAGCTGCAGCGCGCGATACCGCGTAAGGGGTGCTTGGAGCGTAGTTCGTATTCTCCTGCACCAACCCAGAACAGGAACCGTAAACCTCGGGCGTAGAGATGTGCACATATTTCTTGATGAAATCACACTGGCGCAGCCGTTCATGCAGTTGCACTGTAGAGACGACGTTGGTCATCATCCAGTGATCCGGGTTCTGCCAGCTCTCACCCACCATGCTCTGGGCCGCAAAGTTCACGACATAGTCCGGTTTAAACTCATGAACCAGAGCCATTAACGGATCAAGATCATGATTCAAATCGATTTTAAAAAAGCGGAATTTCTGCTGTAGCTCTCCTGCTAACCAGCGATACGGCAGAAATACCTGGTGGAGTTCATCCGAGCGACTCGCACCAACAACGTCGTAGCCGCCAGTCAGAGCGGAGGCGATAAAGCTCGCTCCGGAGAAAGCGTTGCTGCCCAATACAAGAATTTTATCAGGCATCTTATTTTCTTTCCCCCGGAGGATTCTCAGTTAACCACTGCATCAGCATGTGTCCGACAATAACCTGTAAATCCTCGGCGATCTGCATGTCATCAACAGCAACGTGTATTGCCATGTCGGCAAGATCCAGAGCTTTGCCGCCGGAATAGCCAAGGATCGCAAAAGTAGCAAGCTTCATTTGCTTGGCAACTTCAATCGCCCTGACAATATTGGGGGAATTGCCGCTACCGGACAGTACTATTAAAACATCGCCGGGCTGGGCATAGCCCTTCAACTGCTCTGAAAAGATATCGGCATAGGAAACATCGTTAGCCAAACAGGTCGTGATCGACTGGTTTGCCGATAGCGCCTGGACGCACAGACCTGGCCCCTCAATATCTTTGGCTATCCCGTAGAAGAAATCATTTGCCAGATGGATTGCGTTTGCAGCGCTGCCGCCATTGCCACACAGGAAGACCTGTCGACGTTCACGCCAGGCCTTACCCAAAACGGCAGCAAGAGATTGAATCTCATCGAGCGGCAAAGCTGCAATTGCCTTTACCAATCGTGCCTGATAATCAGTAATCTTTTTCAACAGACCTCTCTTTCCTCAAGCCCTTTGAAGGACAATTCACACCCATTTCCAATTCGCTGGCAACCCGTTCATTGATAGTCCGACAGACTGCTAACCCAGCACTGTGTTTTCCTGAACGTCGTGCAGGATGCTGTCGACAACTTCCACCCCCTGCATAAAGGAATGATCCATATTCCCTACCTCATACTTCCAGGCACCGAACCGCCCCCGGGAATACACATCATGTGACTCAAGGTATGGCTGAATAATCGCCAGTGCGGCATCGCGACCCGTTGTCGGGATGGGATAGGCATATGGAACATCAATCAAGTAGCGACTGACAATCTTGTCTCTGTCGCTCTCATCAATCATCCCGCTGTTAATCAAACCCTGAATGGTGTCATCAATGATTTCAGTCTTTGACACTGGTTTGTGCGGCGAATAGCTCGTCTCACACATCAGCGAGTAGTAGTTATCAATATCACCATCAGGCACATTATTGGGGGAATAGTTATGGAAATTGGTCACTCGATAAAAAGGGCAATTATCCTCGGGAAAATACATCCAGCATTTGGTATCTTCGCGTTTACCACGAAAGCCAAGTCCGACCACGTAGGCACCGTTATGTACCAGCTGGGATGACGCTTCTCGAATTTCCTCTGGAACATCGACACCTTTAGTAATTAGTTGATCGAGAGGTATAGAGCTAATGAATCTATCATATGGGCGGTACTCTCCATTGGCAAACAGAACCTGCTTATTTTTCAGATCGACGCTCACAAGTTCTTGATCAAAATGAATTTTCTCAACAAAGTCAGCGGCAATACCAGCGTAGATCGCCCCAGTACCACCATGTTTGGGGAACTTAAACATATTGTTCGGCCCCCAGGAGATATCATCTTTGGCTTCAGCGATGTTTTTCTCAATTCGAGCCAAGTCAACCACACTGACTCTTTCCGCGATCCAGTCTTTGCTCATCATTTCAGGTGGCAATGCCCAGACTTTCTGATTATACGGTTCCATGAAATATTTAACGATCCCCGAACCGAAAACCGCATCCATCCATTCCTTAAAATTATTGGTAGAAACTGGATCAGCAGTCAGATTTTTCAAACCATTAACGCAGAGATCCCGAGCAGCATCAGGGAGATAGCGGACATTATTCTGAAAGGGGTAAGGCACCCAGTTACCCAAGATACGAACCCAGCTTTCGCGCATATGTTCGTAAAATTGCCCCTTCAGAGCACCCTCAACAACCTGGTCAAAGTAATCGTAGTGGGAGAAAAGCACATGCCCGCCAACATCCCAGGTAAAATTGGCCTCATCGACAAACGATGCAGAGAGACCACCAACGTGCGAGTCACGTTCATAGAGTTCCCAATCAGAGTGACCGAGTTTGTTCAAATGATAAGCAGCACCCAGCCCAGCCGGGCCGGCACCAACAACAACAACTTTCATAATATAACCTTATGTACTTCAACTATCATTCGACGTATCGAGATACTTCATCAGCTTACGAGCTTATACAAATTCACCCAGAGGACTACTTCTACTTAGGTATGACCCGATACCGCGCGCGATAAAACCACATTTGCTGCATCAGCCGAAATTCCTACCTCCGAGAAATAATCGATATCGACCAAGTAATCCTGGATATATCTGGCGATGTCTTCCTCATCAAAGTCTGCATAGAGAGCACGCCCCAGCAACTCGACCGGCCGGCCCATCAACTTCGCCTCCAGACCAACCGTTGAATTTATTGTAATGACTTTCTGACAGTGTTTGATCAGCTGGAATGTATTTGTATTTACGAACAAAAAACCCAACGATGCCTTCAAAGACAATAAATCTTTTACAAATACACGATCAGCCTCAGCCGGGTGCGGTTTGACAACGAGTCTCAGACCTTCCGCTTCTGCTCTCTTGGAAGCGATTTTGATTGCCTGGAGATTGTCGACATCACTGTTCCAGAGTAATTGGCTATCGGTACTAACCTGGAGAGGAAAGAAGAGGAACTTTTCCTGCTCCGGGTTAAAAACATCGTAATCAAATATAATTTTCTTCGACGCCAGATAATTCCAGGTGCGCTTAAGAACCGCAGGCTTTTCGCTGGTTAAGGCGTTACATAGATAAAATCCATAAAGATCCTCAAGATAGCGCCAATTGAAATTTTTCACATTGCGTGACTGAGGAACCACATGTGTCTGCAACTTGTCCTGCAAATAGCTTTCACGCCATAGATTAAACAAAGTTATATTGACCTGTTCACCCCTAAACTTGGCAAAGTTATCTGCATACCAGGATCTGATATTAACCCCAGCAGGATCAACCACCATTTTCCCGGGGAAATTGCCTATTTCAAAAAAAAGAGTCTTTACATCCTCATTCTTGGCAAAGGCCGCCATTGCGCGACCGACAAGTTGGCTGCCATTCCAAATAAAAATACAGTCGAAATCATACTCTTTACGAACCTCATGCAAAAACAGCATGACTCCAGAGACCATTTGATCCGCTGATTTCTTATCCAATAGTCCATATTGAACTTCAAATGATGGACCGATATCATGCGCCACGTTCCGGTCTTTCTCCCGAGAACGCAATAACAACCCCTTACACCCATCTCTTCGTATGACACGACAAACAGAAAGTCTGTGAGAAAAATACTCTAACTGCGCACCAGCAACAGCCAGAGGGCTATGTAGCCGCCTGAAAAAGCGATAGTGCTCAAGGCTGTCAGCAAAGACCAGTAGCTTCATTTTAAGAGGTTACCAACGTTCAAAGTTATTCTCTTACTCACATTGAAGTTTGAAAAAGTTATCCATGTCAATCTCATCAACTGATCTACACTCAATCTCAGGATAGTCTTCAAGGAGATAGAGCGATGTCGAACCAAAGCCATAGAGGTTAAAAGCATGCTCTACAGAAAGTAATATAAAGAGTTCCTCGGCTATTCGATCCGTTGCTATAAACTTCATTCTAGTATGTTCAAAGAGCAAGGGAACATCACCAGAGCGTGGATGCGGCAAAAAGTAGTCGATCCTATATTTATCTGCAATAGTTGAATAGAAACATAAACGAGAACCCTCAGAGCAACTTGCGGGAAAACAAGAGCCAAGCAACACTGTATTCTTGTGCTTCTTAGAAAATAGCTGTTTAACTTCAGCAGGGAGATCATTATCCGAATACTTAATTTCAACCTTTTCAACAGACAGGTCATAAACAGGTTTTTTGTCAAAACATGACAAAAAAACCTCTGCATTTTTCATGAAGTTTGCGTAACAATATCTCCTAGAGAAAACCTTGAAAAATATTTTTGAAAAATGATTTTCATCCGTATCTACGAAATGGACCCTATCCACAATAGTCCCGACACCATCATCAAAGAATGAGTATTTTTCAACGCCTAAGAGCATAGAGATATATCTATTATGTGGCACCTTTGAGTTAGCAAAAAAAGCGTGGTATTTCCGCTTTTTCCAGCCAATGAACTCAAAAAATACCAATAAAAACTTAATAAAACACAACAGCCCGGGGCGCTTCACAAAAAGGAACTTGGAATCTATGGCTTTTTCACTCAAACGAGCATAATAATAAGAAGCTTTTTCTTTACTTTCAAAACAAATGTAAATCAGAAAAAATTCAGATATTTTTTTCTGTCTTATAATATTCTCTGCCATTACGACATGGAATGGCGTATTACAGAAAAAAACGGGAGATGTCTTCATTGCAGCCTCAAGGACATATCAACCATAACTCTGACTCTTCTTCCCAGACAATCCCTCAAACACCCCCGCCAGAAAACCGAGTCCAAACCGCCCCATCTCACGGCAACGCCGATAAGGCAGAAGCAACAGCGGGATATGCCGGCTGCAATTGATGATCGTCAGGAGCCAGATTGGAAACGAATAACGCTTGATGAGACCAGAGAAGGATGCTCCAACCGCTTTGCCTTTGCGCCAATTTGGCACCAGCATCGGCGGATGATAGTAATTAAGAGAGGAACAGCAATGGGCGGTCTTTTCGGCAAGCGTAAAACGCACGACAAACTCGACATCTTCCTGGCCGACAAACTCTGAGACAAACCCACCCAGTTGCTCCAAAACAGCACGTCGATAGGCCATGCACCGACTGGTCATAAAATAAGGATCGTGGAAATCATAACGGTCTTCAATCAGAGCAAAGCTGGCATGACCATGGGGGATGATAGCATCCGCTTCAGGTTGCTCGGCAAAGGTTTCAACAAGATGACTCAGAAAATTGTGCTGCAATAAAACGGTATCATCATCCAGAAAAAGAACGAATTCACCACGCGCTTGAGCTAACCCGAAATTTCTCGAGTAACCCATTTTGCCGCAGTTTTCTTCCAGAGGCCGGTAAACAACCTGCAGTTGCTCCGAGAACTCATCGGCCATTGCCTTGCCCTCAGGAGTCCCACCCTGATCCTCGACCAAGACCACCTCAAAGCTCTCACGAGAGAAATCCTGCTGTACTAAAGAACAGAGGATTCCATTGAGCAGATCCAGACGACCATAAAAATTAATCACACAGGAGATTTTAATCTGACTGGAAAGAGGCATAAATTCGCGGCAGTCTCCCGTCAGGTCGAAAGGAAAGAATTTGTAAAGTTTTTGCAGAACAGCTTTTCTCAAAAGGTCTACTCCTTTCAGGAATGGTTATAAATAGGTTGTCAATCCAACCATCAGAACCCAGACCGAGCCAACCATCAGCATAACGGGGTCTTTCAGTAGCGAATCGGTCGGGTCGCCGCTTTGTCCGCGTTTGACAAGCAGGACATATCGAAACAACCCAAAGCAACACAGGGGCACGGTAAAGACCAACTTGTTCATGGTGATGACATACATGGTGTACGTAACCAGCACAGCCGCTCCGGAGATGTACATAAAACTGTCAAGAACACCCTCGGGGTAGGCATCAAGAGCCTTGCGATGTTCACCGGAAGTGGCTCCAAGCATGATCTTCTCACCAAGGCGTTTGCCAGCACTCAGAAACAACGCTAACAGTAAAACACTCAGAAACAGCCAATCGGAGACGGCAACTCCGAAAGCAGCGCCCCCCGCAAACAACCTGAAAACAAAACCCGCAGCGATACAGAAGATATCAAAAACCGGGTAATCCTTCAGGACCACAGAGTAGATAAAAGAGAGGCCAATGTAAGCTATCAACCAACCCATAAATACAGCTGACATAGAAAACGAAAGGGCCAAAGAGGCAACCAACAGGCCCAAGCCCAGCACAGCAGCAGGTCCAGTTGTCACGGCACCACTGGCAATTGGGCGCAAACGTTTACGCGGATGCAACCGATCCTGTTCTTGATCCCTGATGTCATTAAAAACGTAGGTGGCACTGGAGGCGAGACAGAAAGCAACAAAAGGCACAACGCCTTTTTGAAGCATACCGACATGAAAAAGCCCCCCCAAAAATGGCGGGAAAAACAGCATCAGGTTTTTCAGCCACTGGTGCGGGCGCAACAATCTAATCCAGTCCATGATTAGCTCCGGGCAGACGTTTCAACTCATCTTCTGTCATGCTTATCAGCGTCTTATCTTCTGTATATTCAATAACATATTCTAGCAAGTCACGCGCCACTATTCCCTCACCCTTACGGAAAGCAACGATTCCAGCTCCGAAGCAGGCAGGTAAGCTCTCTTCACCACAGAGGCCTTGTAACAACTCATAAGCATCGTCAACCCCTTGTTGAGGCTCACTCCTATCTGAATAAATCTGCTCGAAGACAACCGTATAAGCCTTAACAGCATTCAGAGATTGGCCCTCAGTCTGTTTTAAAATCTCGCAGAAAAGACTTTCTGATCGCTCATATTCGCCTTTGAGAAAATAAACGTTCGCTATTGCAATGTCCGGTACCGGGTTATAGCCAAGAGTAGGAGCTTTTTTCGCCTGCAAAAACTGGCGGAAGGCCTCAAAGTAATTACCATCGCTTACCAGCACATGGCCATATGCAACCAAAATGGGTACAAACACAGGGCTCTTTCGCGCCACATCAGCCAGTAGGCGTTCGTTAGTTTGCCAGACAAAGGTGCGCTGGATAGTGGTGACTGTGAGCAGAACGACCAGAGCGACCAGAGCTATCTTGCCAACCTTTTTTTCGATGGGATGCTTACATAATTCGCTGAGGTAGTACAAGAGGGGGCAGATTATTAGAGCCATGCTGAGATACAGATATCGTTCTGCGTAGGGAGTCCATGCCACTTGATGAAACGCAGCCAGAAAAGCCGGGAAGAACATCAATACGCCGCTACAAAACATTGCTGAGACAAGAGTCCATCGGCTTAGGATATACAAAAAAAGCAGAACCAGCGGGATCGCCGCAAGTTCGTAAATGGGGTCAACCTCAACGATAGCGAAATTTAGCGGCCAGGGGACAAACAGCTTTTTGATGTAAAAGCCAAAAGCGCGCAAACAGACCATTGCTGCGTATGGCAAGTCATTAAAAATAAAAAGAATAGTTCGGTCAAAACGAGGGGCATCAGAACTGAATGCTTGCTGGCGCAGCAAAACAACACACCATACCAGCAAAGAGCCTGTTGCTGCGACAGCAACATTTGTTTTCCAGTAAGCTAACTTCTTGACAGAGCTGTGCAAGGGAACACAGAGCAACATCACGGCACCAGGCAGAAAGGCCAGAGTTGTTTCCTTGCCTAAAGCACCGAAGAAAAAAGCCATCCCTGCAAGGACTAAATAGCGCAATCTTCTATCACTTCTGTACTTCAGAAGAAACCAGGAGCAGGACAAAACTCCGATGCAAGCGAGAAGATCAGTTCGACCGGAAAGCCACGCGATAGATTCCGTGGTCAGGGGGTGAACGGCAAAGACCAAGGCCGACCAGAAGGGCAGCCAATCTTTCTTTAGGGGTTGTTTCAGTAACAACGTGATCTGATTTGCGACCAGATAAACAAGACTAACATTACACAGGTGCAACAAGATATTTACTGTGTGCATAAACACGGTATTAAACTCGAACATTGCCATATCCATCCAGTAGAACAACATAATCAACGGACGGTAATAGCTCCCATGTTCGTTCCCAGGTGAAAATATGTTCAACAAAGACCAGTTGTCAATCTGCTTGAGATTGCCCAGAACAATCGAATCATCGACCTTACAAATTTCGGCAGTCAAGGTCGGAGAAAAAACCAAGAACGTTGTAATAAGCAAAAAACCCAACTTGTATTTATGTTGATAAAAATTGAAATTCATAAATAAAATCTGCCCAATCCTGGTAAAGCTGTTGTCGTTTTGACCTGAACCATTCTCAGAAGGCAGCCACCGGGCTCACCCTAGATCAATTGGCAGAGGAAGTTGACTCAGCAAGAAACCTGTAAAGTTTACCTGCCGGAGCTTTATAAAAAGTCCCATCAGGAACCGTCTCATAAACCTGACGGAAACTCTCACGGGCCTCATCCAGTTGCTGGTTGGTCAGATACGCCTTCGCCAGACGATATCTCAAAAACGGGTCTGACGATCTTGCGGACAGCTCTTCCAACAGCTCAACATTCTCTCGCCGAAGGACAAACATCATCTCTTCAGACGGCTTCTTCCCAAGCCACATCAAATTTACTTTCACCAAACTATCTGCAACTTTCGAGTAATTTTTCCCAGCATTGTTTAAACGTTCACGTAGAACAGTTCTGGCTTCCGCAAAGTTTTCTTCCTTGACCAGCAGGTCGGCACGATTAATATCAACTGCTGAGTATTGACGATCTCCAAGCTTTTTACTCATTTTATCCAGAATTACCTGAGCTTTCTCAGTCTCCCCCTTACGGCTGTAAAGGGTTGCCAGGTTATTCCAGGCCGGGACAAAGTCGGGAGATTTCTCGACCGTATCCTCCATCAACAGCACGGGGTCACTCCAGAGAAGCGAGCGTTGTTGTACTGCGAAACCTGAGACACACAAAACTGAAACAACCAATATCTGAAGCCATTGGCTATTCGCCAGGCTTTCCTTTTGCCCGAGAAGCAGGATACAGCCTGGCACAAAGGTTATCGTCGATAGATAAAGATAACGCTCGGCAATCGGGGTCCAAGTCATTTGGCCAAAAACCACCAAGAGAACCTGCAAGCCCAGGCAGAAACTAGTCAGAAAAAGTGCCGAGGCCAAGTTGAATCGCCACAGCAGATAAATGAATATAACCACCAGCAGGCAACCAAGCAGAACGTAGCCATCATGAACATCAATAATGCCAAAATTAAGCGGTAACGGCAGGAAAATTTTTTTCAGATAGAATCCAGTGACCTTGAGTGCAATACGGATTTTGTCCAGATAAGCGGCTTGCCCGTCAATCAGACCACCCGCACGCAAGGCGGTTTGGATACCGGAGTCGCCATGAGCCAGAGCGAAGGCGCGCCAGCCAAGATAAGCAAAGGCACTGCAAAGCCAGATTACGGCAGGGACAAGAGTCGATTTAAATGCTGACAGCAGGTTAACGGCCTCCTGTCGTTTCAAGGCCAACACAATCAGTACGGCACCACCTACAAAGAAAATCGCGGTTTCCTTGGTCAGGCAGGCCAAAAAAAACAACCCGATCGCAGTTGCCATCAACGCGTTGGAACGTTGATTAAAGGACGCCAGAATACACCAGAGGGCACCGATGATAAATGATCCTGCGATCAAATCGGTCCGGCCAGAAATCCAGCAGACCGATTCGGTATTAACTGGATGCAGAGCAAAAAGCAAGGCTGCGATTAAAGGCCAGATCCCCGAGTTCAATCTGGAAACACGACAAAGGCTGACAACCGCGCCATATAACAACAGACTGTTGAGCAGATGCAGCAGAACATTCTCAAGGTGCATGAAACTTGGAGCCAGTCCCCAGAGAAATTGATCCAAATGAAAGGAAAGAATGGCGACAGGCCGGTAATAATAACCGGAGCCAGGCAAAAACAGTTTTTGCAGATTCAGGATATCGGCATTAAGTAGCGAATCGACCAGACTTAAATCATCAACCGGGGCAATCCCTGAGTGAATAACCGGATAATATACTGCCAAAGTGATCAAGACGATCAGTAGCAACTGCATACGAACGGAAAGTTTCATCATGAAGAGTTTTTCACCACATCGAGAAAATAGTTTTCCAGATCACGCTTAAGTGGCTCCAAACGCTCTATCGAACCACCGTTCTTCTTAATCGCGTCGAGGAGTAAGATCAGTTCATCCTTCCCGACAGTGTATTCAACTTCAGTCCCCTTCCGAGTAGCGACTTGACCAGCCAAAGGTTGTTCTGAAGCAATACCGCTGGCAACAAGCAGATAACCTTCAATACCCTGGTGGAGAATTTCCTCAACGCCTGTGACAACCTGTAGTTTCCCTTTACAGATAATTGCCAGACGATCGCATATTTTCTCCACATCAGAGGTGATATGGGTACTAAAAAAAACCGTTTTCCCAAGCTCACCAAGTTCGATAATAAGCTCTTTCACCAGAGCACGCCCTTGCGGGTCGAGGCCACTCATCGGCTCATCCAGAATATAAACCTGAGGGTCATGAATTATCGTCTGGGCCAAACCAAGCCTCTGTATCATCCCTTTACTATAACCTCGTAATGAACGATCGGCCGCATCCGCAAGGTCAAGACGCTCCAAAGTCTTCTGGATACTCGTTTCGGCAGCAGAGGTTGGCATCTGAAACGACTTAGCTACGAAACGCAGATAGTTGCGGCCGGAGAGAAAATCGTAAAATGCCGGATTTTCAGGCAAATAGCCAACATTGCGACGCGCATCTACGTGGTCGACCGGACAGTCACACAACAGAGCCTGACCATTTGAAGGTTTCACCAACCCCATCAAGGCCTTGATAGTGGTACTTTTTCCGGCACCATTCGGGCCAAGGAAACCAAACACTTCACCTTCGGAAACCTCAAGGCTGACATCACTCAGAGCCAGGACCTTGCGCCCACGCTTACCACGAAAGACCTTGGACAAATTTTGAATAACAATAGGAGGCATATCTTGCTCCGTTATTGAATCATTTCTTATACTTATTCAGTGTCAACAGGTTTTTTTTCATTCTCAAGAGATTGCATTACAAACTTGCTACTGCTCCGGACTTTACCATCAGCAGCCAGGTAAAACTTGCCACCATAAGGATCTGAAGGTATCTCGTCAAACAAGCCTTTTGTTACAAGTTCAGATAATGACTCAGGCAATTGCTGATAACGCATCTGAAACTCTTCCAAAGCGCTCTCTATTGCGTTGACTGCAAGCAAAGCTTCTTTACGTTGGTGGTAAATCTGGCGGACCCGATCACTCTTGGCGCCCTTTTCCATGGTATCGAGAAAAGCCAGGCCCATGGCACTCTGCCCGGATTCATGGAAATATCGAGCGGCAAGTTTGGTAAAAAGGGGATTATTCGAGCGCTCGGCGGCGAGCTGCATATAGCGCGCTGCCGTAGCGTAATCTTTCAAGAAATAAGCAGCATTGAAGCCAGCAAAAAAAGGCAGCTGGTAATCCCAGGTTCGATACTTCATGCCGTAATCGAGCAGCGAGTTGACCTCTTTAGCTCGCCCGAGTTCCCAGGTAAAAGCTGCCTCGGCAAAGTAATAAGCATCAACATTATAGGGATCCAATTGTACGGCATGTTTCAGGTGGTTATACATACTCAAATATTCTGGAGCATCCTGCATACGATTGGTATGTTTCTCAAAAAAAGAGCCAAAATAGAACATTACACTGATAACGGTTCGGAAAGAAAGTGCGGTCAGATGTTCACCAGTAGTGGCACGGACTAGGCCAGCATGCGGAACTGGACCGAGCTTTAAAATGGTCGGCCTCTGCTGAAGGCGATTTGATTGCTCCTGAACAATGCCCCCTAAAAGCGCTAGGAGCAACAGGAAAACAAGCGGCCTCATCATGGCAGCTCACGCCGTTTGAAACAGACAATCGCAGCCCAAAGGACGATGCTGGTATAAACCACAGCATAGAGCAGACTAAGAGCCACATCTCCCAGGTTGACATCCAGGCCATAGACCGCCTGAACATGCAGGTCAAAAGAAGAAAAATTTGGCAGGAGATAGTAGGTTAACTCCGTCAGGGTACGAAGCATCGCTGGCATTTGGTCACCCAGAGAACCAGTAATATATTCAAAAACCTCCTGACTGGCGGAACCAGCCAGATAAACGGCCAAGGTACAGAAAAAAGGTAGTGTGAACGAAGTGCTCAGGGTGGAGAAGAACATGGCAATGGCCATCAAGAGAATATACTTCAGCAAGTCGGTGCCAAACGCCAGGAACAGAGTCAGCCAAGCAATTGGGCGTGCTGATGGATAAGTTGAAGTAGCGTAGAGGATGACCAGCGCCGAGCCACAGGCCAAAATAATTGTGGTCAACAGCAGAAAAAGAGACAGACCCAGAAAGCGCCCCGCAACAAACTCCCCACGAGAGAGTGGCAGAGTCAATACCGAAGACGTATAGCGCCGGTCTACCTCACGAAAAACCGAAGAGGCCCCTAACTGGGTAGCGAGCACAAGCAGAACCAGAGAAGAAGCGGAGAGCGCCAGACCGATGGAGCTCTCCTGCACCTGACGCATGGAAAAACTGCTAAAGACCGGCACCAGGACCACCAACAGAACGGCCACGCCGCAGATCGCATGCAAAATGCGGTCACTCAGCACCGAACGCAGAGTCAAAGTCACCTGATTGATCAAAGTCATAACTTCTCGGCCTCCAGCAAAGAAAAAGCGGGACGCGCAAAGCACGACCCGCCTATTCTAAACAATTGGATACTACAAATCAATTACAGCGCTTTCCAATCGGAATCAAAATCTGAAGAATCAGAGGCTGTCGGGGCTACCAGAGCTGTCGCAGGAGTCGAGTAAATCTTGGTCGAGACAGAAGAGGTACCAAACATCTTGCTGCCACTGGTATGCAAAGTGGTCGCAGCAAAGGCAGTATTATTGGAGTAGATTGCCGCTGTAACATTATTTGACAGAACGCTGATGTTCTCGCCACCAGAAGCAATCTGGGTCCCTACAGCGAAAGTTGTCCCAGCAGCAAAGGCTGGAGCAGCAAACAAAACAGCAATCAAAGAAACGATAAATATTTTTTTCATATTGGCCTCCATCAATTAAAAGTTAGGGTATTGCTGGTTGTCAGCATAATAAGCTTCCATGCCAGTTTTGGTGTTCTTAAGGTCAGACTGAGCCGCCGAGTTGTAAGCCTTCTCACGATAAGAAGCAAACTGTGGAATGGCGATAGCAGCCAGGATACCGATGATCGCAACAACGATCAGCAGTTCAATCAGGGTAAAACCCTTTTCGCTGTTTTTACGAAACTTCTTCAACATAGTCATTCTCCTTCTTTGACGAAATTGCCCGTGGGCGTTAATAAACTGTGTTTAATTGATAGAGCAAGATAAATGCCAAAAAATAAAAAAAATTTCTTTTTGGAATTAAAGTTGTAAATCAGGCTGTTAAGAGTAACAGCTAGTGCAATTTGAATGCTGCGGTACCGATAAAGCGACCAGACACGTCAACCATTATGACAAAAAAAGTCACTTCTCTAAAAAACTGGATAACGATGATTGTCTGCGAAGTAAGCTTCCATACCGGACTTGAGATTTTTCAGATCACTCATAGCCGCAGAGTTTTTTGAACGCGTTACATAATCTTGATACATAGGGATAGTGATGGATGCAAGAATTCCGATAATGGCAACAACGATCAGAATTTCAATCAAGGTGAAGCCTTTTTGTAAAGATTGTCCGCGCATATCAAATCCTCGCTTCTCTCGTACAAAAAAATTGTTTTTCATTTAACATCAACATCATCTTCAACATCAATGCCAAATTTGGAAAGGCGATAGCGGATCGATCGAAAGGTTATACCAAGTAACCCTGCCGCCGTTTTGCGCACACCGCCAGTACGGGTCAAGGCCTTGAGCAGAATCTCTTGTTCGATTTCACCAAGGTAGGCATCGAGGTCCATACCGGCTTCAGGGATATCGGTGAGCGGTGTGACCGAAGTTGACATCCCTGTTACCAGATTGGGCGGCAGACAATCGAGGGTAACTTTACCTTCGTGGCCTAGCACCGTGGCTCTTTCAATGACATTTTCCAGTTCGCGGACATTACCGGGCCAGTGATAATCAATCAGGCGACGCATGGCATCCTCGTCGACCTTAACCCCCTGCTGTCCAGTAAACCGCTCCCAAAAATATTCAATCATCACCGGGATATCTTCGCGGCGCTGGCGCAGCGGCGGCAGATCGACGCGGATAACGTTAAATCGGTAGTAAAGATCTTCGCGAAAGCTGCCCTCGGCAACAGCCTCTTCAAGGTGACGATTGGTCGCCGCCAACACGCGCACATCAACCTGCAGATCTTTGGTGCCGCCAACCCGACGGAACTCATTCTCCTGCAACACACGCAACAGTTTGACCTGCATCATGGCGGGCAGTTCGCCGATTTCATCCAGAAAGATCGTGCCGTTGGCCGCTGTTTCAAACAGGCCAGGTTTCTGCTTGATTGCCCCGGTAAAGGCCCCCTTTTCATGACCGAAGAGTTCGCTCTCAAGCAAATTCTCCGGTATCGCGCCACAGTTGATCGGCACGAACGGGCCATCACGACGATCACTATTATAATGGATCGCCCGCGCCACTAGCTCCTTACCGGTTCCAGATTCACCGGTGATCAAGACTTTGACCGGACTCGATGCAACTTTCTTGACCATTGTGAAAACATCGTGCATGGCCTTCGATTTGCCGACCAGCCCATCAAAGGTGTACCGCTTGCCCAACTCCTCCTTCAACGCCAGGTTTTCCTGGCGCAATTCGCGGCGCTCCAAAGCGTTTTTGACAATCAGCCGGATTTCTTCGTTTTTAAACGGTTTGGTGATGTAATCGTAAGCACCCTGCTTCATCGCTTCGACAGCTTCATCTGTTGATGAAAAAGCCGTCACCATCAGCACCACTGTTTCCGGTGTGCGTTCTTTGATATGAGCCAACAACGCCAGACCATTCATCCGCGGCATTTTGATATCTGAGATAACCAGGTCATAACTGTGATCACGCAGATGAGTGACTGCCTGGAGGCCGTCAATAGAAGTGTCGACCTGATAACCTTCACGATGCAGCATGATACTGAGGAAATCGCGCATGCTTTCTTCGTCATCGACAATCAGGATTCGGTATTTATTTGATTCAGCACTCATTGCAGGTTCTCCGGCTCACATGAGCAGCGGCACTCATCAGGCAGTTCAATAATAAAACGGGCACCACCGAGGCTCCCTGGTTCAACAAAAATGCGGCCTTGATGTGCCTCAATCTTTGCGTAAACATTGGCCAAACCAAGGCCTGTCCCTCGATCTTTGGTGGTAAAAAACGGTTCGAAGAGTTTGTCACGATCATCTTCAACGATCCCGGCACCGGTATCTTCAACCACTATTTCACCCTTATCCGCATCGATAGATATCTGGATCTGTCCCTCGTGGCCACAGGCTTCTCCAGCGTTAAGCAGCAAATCCCACAAAGCTTGATGCATCTTTTGACGATCAATATTCATCAGGACCGGACTTTGATAATTTTTTACGATTTCGACGCCTTCAAACTGACCGCTGGCATTCAATAGTGCAATCAACTCATCGAGCAATAGCGCCAAATTAACACACTCCAACTGCACCGGAGTCGGTCGGGCAAAAGTCAAAAAATCACTGAGCAACAGGCTCAAGCGATCAGCCTCTTTAATAACAATTTTCATAAGACGCTGGTCTTCTTCATTGACGTCAGCATCCTCAAGCAACAGTTGAACTGAGCCGCTGATAGAGGCCAAAGGGTTGCGGATTTCGTGGGCCAAACCAGAGGCCAGACGCCCGACGGCGGCCAGGCGATCAGAGCGCTTGAGTTGCTCTTCCAGGGCCTTATACTCAGTCAAATCCTGAAATGCGATCAAAAGACCGAGATTGTTATTGGTTTTATCGACAACCGGGCTGGCAGAATATCCAAGGGTGAGAGTCTCATTTGGATTCTTCTTATAAGTTGTCTCGCCACGCTCAATACCAATCAAATTCTGCGGATCAAACGCATCAAATTCTGGGAAGATAACTTCCACTGGACGATTATAAACCTCTTCCAAATGATACCCGGTGATCTTGCAGGCAGCATTATTGAAAGAGCGAACCCGCCCCTTTGAATTGACGACCATCAGACCGCTGTTGATATTGGTTAAAATCGACTGGTTCAAACGCTCCAGTTCGCCATAATCGATCTCACGCCTTTCTCGGGCCTCCTCGCTACGACGCAATCTCTCGGCAAGAGCACCACCCAGCAATGCGGTTAGAAAAAATGCCCCGACGTGAAGAAAAACTGCATAAAACACATCGTAATGATTAAGGACTTTAGGAACCGGTTGTCCGACAAACAGCGGTAGATAACCATAGTACTGCAAATCGAGCAAGCTACCGTACAGGATTGAAGAGGCCGAAGCCACGATCAAAAGTTGTGGTCGGGGACAAAAAACACTGGCAGCAATAATGACCAGAATAAAAAAGAAAGAGAACGGGCTGATAACACCGCCAGTCAGATAAATAACCAGGACCACAAAGAGCAAATCCCAGGTCAACTGTGCATTGATGAAATTACGGTAATGATCAAGGCGGGTGAGAAGCGTTGCCGAGATGGCTGCCTGAAATATGGTAAAAAAAGCCAAAGCGACAAGGTAGCGAGCGACCGGCGAGCTGCTCCAACTTGCCGATTGCAAATGGTATAAAACCGTGCCGCTCAGAAACAGGCATATCATCAGCAGCCGAACGATAAGATACCACGTTAGCTGCCGACGCAACGTTGGCTGAGGAATTTCAGGCTCCGGCACTACCATCATGAGGTTATATTATCCGATCGCACTGCCCATTTGGAAGATAGGGAGATACATGGCGATAACCAGACCACCGACTGCGACACCAAGGAAAAGCATCAGCAACGGCTCCATCATGGCCGTTAGGTTACCAACCGCATCATCGACTTCATCATCATAAAAGTCGGCGACCTTGTTGAGCATGGTGTCGATAGATCCAGACTGCTCACCGACCGCAATCATCTGGCAGACCATCGACGGAAAAACTCCAGACTTTTCCAATGGTTCTGCAATCGTCTTGCCTTCACTGATACTTTGAGCCACTCGATAAATAGCGTTCTCAACGATTTTGTTGCCCGCAGTTTTGGCGACAATATCCAGCCCATCCAAAATCGGCACACCACTGGTGATCATGGTACCGAGGGTTCTGGTAAATTTGGCTACGGCAACCTTGCGAACCAAAGGCCCCATCACCGGTAGTTTCAGAAACAATGCATCAAAGAGCAGTTCCCCTTTGGGCGTTTTGTAGATCAATTTAAGACCCTTCACAATCACGAAACAGGCAACGATGATAGCTATAAAGTAGGCTTGGAGCAGCTCACTCAAAAAGATAACAACCCGGGTCGGTAGCGGCAACTGGGCGCCAAAAGATTCAAACACTGATTGGAACTGTGGAATAACGAAAACCAGAATAACGGCAATAACAATGACAGCAATACCGACAATTGTCGCCGGGTAGGTCATCGCGCTTTTAACCTGCTTTTTCAATTTGAGTGCTTTTTCAATATAAGCCGCTAATCGATTGAGAATAGTATCAAGGATACCGCCGATTTCACCGGCGGCGACCAGATTGACGTAAAGGCTATCAAACGCTTTAGGATGTTTTTTCAGGGCATCGGCAAAAGTTGAGCCCGATTCAACATCTTCCTTGACCTGAGTCAGGACTGTTTTGAAGGTTTTATTCTCCTGCTGTTTGCTCAGGATATCAAGGCACTGCACCAGCGGCAGACCCGCATCAATCATGGTGGCAAACTGCCTGGTGAAGATCACGATATCCTTGGTTGTGACCTTCGGCTCAAAACCAGGGATATTAATTTCCAGATCAAGGCCCTTGCCACGTTCCTTGATAGGACCAGGAGCAATCCCCTGCGTACGAAGTTGCGCCTGGACAGCCTCAACGCTCGGGGCTTCCATCTCCCCCTTCATGACTTGACCTGACCTGGTGGTACCTTCCCAAGCGAACTTACCCATAATCAACCTCTCAGTTGTTGTTGGAAATACTTCATCAACCCTACACCTTGCACCTTACTGCAACGGTTACCTTCTCGCGCCACCGGTTGCAACCCCACGCTTAAGAGCCGCCTGAGGATTGGACATCATTTCCTTGAGCTCTTCAATATCGGGAGATCGGGACATGGCATTGTCCAACGAAATCTGTTTCTTGTGCAAGAGTGAGAACAGACACTGGTTCATCGTCTGCATCCCATACTTTTCCTGCCCCATCTGCATCTGCGAATAGAGCTGGTGAACTTTATTATCGCGGATCAAGGCACGAATCGCGGTATTAGGCACCATGATTTCCAGCGCAAGAACCCGACCCTTAGTGTCCTGACGCGGGATCAAGGTCTGGGAAAGGACACCTTCCAGAACGAAGGAAAGCTGGGTACGCACCTGCTGCTGCTGGTGAGTTGGAAAGACATCCACGATACGGTTGATGGTCTGCACCGCTCCATTGGTATGCAACGTCGCAAAGCAAAGGTGGCCGGTTTCGGCAATCGACAGTGCCGCCTCAATGGTTTCCAGATCACGAAGTTCGCCGAGCAAAACAACATCAGGATCCTGACGCAGGATATATTTGAGTGCATTTTTGAAGGAATGAGTATCTGAGCCAACCTCACGCTGATTAACGATACAATTTTTATGCGGATGAAGATACTCAATCGGATCCTCAATTGTAACAATGTGTTCGTGTCGCTCGGCATTAACATTGTCGATAATCGACGCCAACGTTGTTGATTTACCGGAGCCGGTCGGCCCGGTCACCAGCACCAATCCGTTCGACTTGCCGGATATCTGTCTAATGACAGGCGGCAAGCCAAGTTCGTCAAAAGAAAGGAATTTATAGGGGATAAGGCGGAAGACGCCACCTACGGCGCCGCGCTGTACATAGATGTTACCGCGAAAACGAGCCAACCCCTTAACGCCGAAAGAAAAATCTAATTCATTGATTTCCTCAAATTTGCGTTTCTGCATTTCAGTGAGAATGCTGTAGCAGATATTTTTCGTATCGGCGGGCGTGAGAGCGCGCATTTTCATTGGCGTCATCTTACCGTTAACGCGTATCTGCGGCGGTGTCCCCGTTGTGATGTGAAGATCGGAAGCTCCGTTCTCCACCATGGTGTTTAGCATTTGCTGAATTGAAAATTCGGCCATACCGCAGGTTGCTCCTTATTATTTCTTATTACCCCATAGAAACCAAAATACTACAGAAACAAAGATATAGGGGTTATCGCCCCGAAAAATAGCCCCCATGCGGGGGTAGCCATTACTAACCTTCATCAGCGATGGTACAACGCAGTGTTTCTTCAAATGAAGTAATTTTCTCGGACATTTTTGTTAAAGCTGCCTGACGCATTGTTTTCACGCCCAATCGCATCGACTCCCGCTTCAATTCTGCGGTGTTGGCACCCGACAGAACCATTTCGCGCAGCTCCTCAAACATTGGCATAACCTGGTAAAAGCCGACCCGCCCCTTGTAACCAGTACCGTTGCATTTAGCGCAGCCTTCACCCTTGTAGCAGACGAAATCATCAACTTCAGCCTCAGGGACCCCGGCCTGAATAAGGGTCTCCCTGGGGATATCTTCCGGAACCATGCATTCGGTACAAAGTCGGCGACCAAGGCGCTGCCCGGTAATCAGGTTAACGGCAGAGGCCACCAGGAAAGGCTCAATCCCCATATTGAGCAGACGATTGACCGTACTGGGGCAATCATTGGTATGCAGCGTAGAAAGCACCAAGTGTCCAGTTAATGCGGCCTTGACACCAATTTCGGCAGTTTCGAAGTCGCGGATCTCACCAATCATGATGATATCCGGGTCCTGGCGCAAGAAGGAGCGCAGGGCTGATGCGAAGTTTAGGCCGATTTCTTCATGCATCTGACACTGGTTAATTCCGGCGAAGTTGAATTCGACGGGATCTTCTGCGGTCGAAATGTTCTCAGTCACCTTGTTCAGTTCAGCCAGTGCCGAGTAGAGAGAAACGGTTTTACCGGAACCGGTCGGTCCGGTCACCAGCACCATACCGAACGGCTTATGAATTTGTTCTTTAAACCACTTCAGCGAACTTTCTTCATATCCGAGTTTGGTCATATCAAGCTGCAAGTTCGACTTATCAAGCAGACGCAGTACGATCTTTTCGCCAAACAAAGTCGGCAGGCAACTTACGCGATAGTCCATGTCCTTACCGCCAGGAAGTTTGATCTTGATCCGACCGTCCTGCGGCAGACGCCGTTCAGAGATATCCATCTCCGACATAATTTTGATACGCGAAGTCAAGGCGTTCTTCAGCTTCAGCGGCGGCTTCATGACCTCGTGCAACACACCGTCGATGCGATAACGAACCCGAAAAGATTTTTCGTAGGGCTCAACATGGATGTCGGAGGCTTGTTTCTTGATCGCATCGGTGAGAATCAGGTTGACCAGCTTAACAACCGGGGCATCCTCACTGGATTTCGCCAGTTCACTCAGATCGACTTCATCATCATCATCGATAACCTCAAGATCGATATCATCGAGATCTCCCATGACATCGTCGAAAGAGGCGCTCTGGTCGTAATATTTATCGATTGCCGCTTTAATACTTGCTTCGGCGGCAACGACGACCTCAACATTGTAGCCAGTCATAAACTTGATATCGTCGATGGCGAAAATATTGGAAGGATCAGCCATCGCGACGATCAAGGTCGAACCGGCGCGGTTAACCGGGACCAGTTGATACTTTTGCGACACCTCGGCAGGAATGAGCTTGATGACGCTCTCATCAATTTCAAATTCACTGAGATTTATGGATGGAACACCGTACTGTCGAGAGAGAAACGCTGCCAGGTCTTCTTCTTTGAGATAACCAAGCTTGACCAGGCTGGCACCAAGGCGCCCACCGCTGGTCTTCTGCTCATCAAGGGCCATGGCGAGTTGTTTTTCGTCAATTAAATTGTTGCGAACCAAAAGTTCGCCGAGACGGTTAGTTGCCATATAAGTCTAGTTTCTCCCACTTATTAAAAATAATTTGACCATACTAGCTAATGGTCAAGATACCTGTCAAGCGAGATGCCGTCTAACACACTGTAATCAGAATCAAAATTGTTTTCTAACCGAAGACTCTATTAGAATCAAGCCTTCGGTTCTCCGCAATCAAGATATTCATGATATTCAACGACATGCGATGTTGCAAGCAGCGAACGAGCGGTGCCAATATCACTATCAACTGATCGCTGTAGTTCAGCGACCGATGAGAAACGCTTCTCATCACGTAACCGCTCGACAAAATAGATTCTCAGGCGCTCGCCATAGAGATCGCCCTGAAAATCTAACAGATGAATCTCCAGAGAGGGCTCGGCCCCGACGAAAGTCGGCCGCTGCCCGATATTGACCACCGCATCGAAATAGTCATCTCGCCATTTGACCTTGACTGCATAGACCCCCTCTTTCGGTAACAACTCTTTTTCAACCGACAGATTGGCAGTCGGAAAACCGAGTTTGCGCCCTCGCCCGTCACCATGAATGACCAAACCGTCCAGGGTGAAATTGCGGCCCAGGATTTTAACTGCCGAGGCAACCTGACCAGAGCCTACCGCCTGACGGATTCGCGTGGAACTGTAGGCCTCTGCTCCGGCCTGTATCGGCTCCAGCACATCAAGACCAAAACCGTGTCGCGCCGCCTGAACAGCAAGGAACTCGGCATCACCCTCCCGGTTGCGACCAAAGGCGTAGTCGTAGCCGACCACCAGGTGACACAGCCCCAACCGGCGGAGCAAGATCTCTTCAACAAAATCAGCCGCTGGCAGCTTTGCCAGTTCATGGGTAAAGGCAAGGATCGCCAGTAGGTCGATGCAGGACGCTTCGAGCAGTCGAACTTTCTCATCCGGAGTGTTAATCCGCAAAGGCGCACGCTCTGGTGCCAGCAGACGTAGAGGGTGCGGCTCGAAAGTCAACACCGCCGAGGTGCCATCCAACGCCCTCGCTTTATGCACAACCCGCCGGAAAATCTCACGGTGCCCGAGATGAACACCATCAAAGTTCCCAATCGTCAAGACCGTGCGTTTGGGCACTTCATCTAAACTGTCAAGATCTCTTACAACCTGCATTGATAACTCTCTTCGGAGACTGTCTTTACGGGGACAGTCACTAACGCTTCCGCCCTCTCGGTTTACGACTTCTCATCGGAGCGGGGTTCGACTCCACCAAGCGAAAATCGATTTCCCGGCGATCAAGATCAACTTTATGGACCACCACCTTAACCAAGGTACTAATGCCAAATTCTCGCCGGCGATTCATGCCGATCAAACGATGTCGTTCTTCTTCATACTGATAAAAGTCATCAGTCAAACTTGAGACATGCACCATCCCTTCAACAAAGTAATCTTGAAGTTCAACAAAGAAACCAAAAGCATGCGCAGAAGTGACGATACCACTAAAATGCTCACCCAGTTTATCCGACATAAACTGACATTTTTTCAAATGAACGACATCGCGTTCGGCCTCCATCGCCCTGCGCTCGGTCATGGAGGCACGATTGGCAATCTCCTCAAGTGACGCCAAAGGTTTCCCTGGCTGGGGTTCACGTTCTCCCAGTCGTCGTTTCAAGACGCGATGCACCATCAGGTCGGGGTAACGCCGAATCGGCGAAGTAAAATGACAGTAGTTATCAGCAGCCAGGCCAAAGTGCCCCAAGTTGTGAATAGAATAATAAGCCCGAGGCAAGCTGCGCAACAAGACATGGTTGATAACATGCTCTTCAGGCTGTCCGGCGACCCGATCCAGGAATTCCTGCAGTACTTTGGGCTTGAGGCCTTCTGCCGGAATTGAAATCCCCTGGTTAAAGTAGGCGATAAATTCCTGAAAAGCGGCGATTTTACCTTCGGTCGGAGCTTCGTGGACCCGGTAAATCATCGGTTCCCGTTGTTGTCCGAGCCAGGCGGCAACCGCCTCATTGGCTGCCAGCATGAATTCTTCAATCAAGCGATGTGCCAGATTGCGTTCGGTGCGCACAATATTCTCCGGACGCCCTTTCAAATCAAGCTGGATCTGCGCCTCGGGAAGATCGAAGTCAAGGCTACCGCGTTGCTGGCGTAGCTCGATACGCAACTCGGCTAATTCCCGCATATTTTCGAGGTCTTCAACCAGAGGTTGTCGTTGGGTGCGTGCCTCAGGGTCTCTCTCAACCAGAATAGCTGCAACCTCAGTATATGTCAGACGAGCCCGACTGTGAATCACCGCCGGGCAAAAACGCATCCCGACCCGATGCCCCGAGGCATCAAAATCCAGCTCCGCCACCATCACCAGTCGGTCAACTTCCGGATTGAGCGAGCAGATCCCGTTACTCAAAGCCTCTGGAAGCATCGGCAGGCAGGCCCCGGGAAAATAAACACTGGTGCCGCGACCGAAAGCTTCTTGATCGATAACACTACCGGCGGGGACATAATGCGCCACATCGGCAATCGCAACCCAAAGACGATAACCGTCGCCCGCCCGTCGAGCGATTGCAACGGCATCGTCGAAATCCTTCGCCGACTCACCATCAATCGTCACAAAATCAAGCTGCCGCAGGTCCTCGCGTTCCGCTAACTCCTGTGGGCTAACCTGCAGCGGCACCTTACCAGCAGCGACCATGGCTTCTGGTGAGAATTCGTATGGGAGGTCGAATTGGATGGCAGCAACTCTGACTTCGACAGCTGGATCTGTGGCATCTCCGAGGACCTCAGTGACCCGGCCAACAGCGCCACGGGAGTGTTCAGGATAACTTTCAATCGTGACCAGAACCATCTGCCCAGATTTGGCGTCACCGGCGGCTCCTGGAGGAACAAGAAGGTCATCTTTAAGGTGTGGATCGACGGGGGAAACATAGTCCACACCATGCTCGGTAAAATAACGTCCGACCACCGTTTGATGCGCTCTCTGTTCGACACGGATCACCCGGCCTTCCGGGCGACCAGTCCGTAGCGATCGTTCCAGTCGGACGACCACCAGATCACCATGCATTGCTGGCCGAATGTGCCGTGCCGGGATGAAAACATCCTGGGCCTTATCATCAACCGGGGAGACAAAACCATAACCATCACGATGCAGGCTGAGAGTTCCAACGACCAGATTTACTTTTCTGGGCAGGGCAAAGCGTCCGCCCTTCAGTTGCACCAGGGAACCGTCTTTCACCATCCCCTTCAAATTTTTCCCAAGCTCTTTACGTTCGCCAGCACTCAGATCAAGCGCCTCCTGAATCTCCTTGAGGCCCAAGGGACGGTTGGCACGCTGTTGCATCAAAATGAGAATAACGTTGAAATCCATGTTACCAATAATACCTTGGGATAAGCTCTGTGCCCGAAAAAAGTTAAGGCAGAGGATCACACGACCGGGGAAGCACAGCGACGTAGAGAAAAAACTGCCAAGGAATCGGTCCCGCTGGGGGGTCCTCTGTGCCTCTCTACCGCTGTGGCAAAAGTTTTATTGTGGTTTTAAGCTAAAGCAAAAACGCCCCCAGAGAATGGGGGCGCGTCGAGATCAATCCGTTTTCGGTGCTGCTGGCGCCTGCGGAGGGGTATTACCCCGTGCCCAGAGATGCTGACCAAATTTGCGATAGCCATGCACATTGTACAGTCTCATATCAAGTTCCGGATCAGTCGTCATAACCACGCCGTTAAGCAGTGGCTTGAGATACTTGGCTAGCACGGCTCCGCCACCACCGGTAATCACCATCGCGTCGATATCCCAATCATCGACCCAGAGGCGATCAACCTCGTTGGCGATCGATGTCGCCAACTGACTGAAGACCTGCTCCGTCAAGCTGGACAAATCATACTCCTTGCCGCGGATTTTGATGTTGCCGCGGTCAATGGCCTCATAAAGGCGGTACAGCTCTACATTGATGCCGCTGTTCTCGCGCAGTTTGGTCGCAATCACATTGAACGCCCTGGCAATACCGGAGTCCGTGGTGCGACTGCCACGCTCGGAATAACGCATTTTATCGGAAATCGTATAATCAGAGGTCCTGAAACCAACATCGATAATCCCGATCTTTTCCTTGACCAGACGCTTATCTCCCATCTCACCCAAATCATTGAGCATCAGGTTGAAGAGAGAGCCGAATGGCTGTGGTACAACCCGGACCTTGTTGATGCTGATCGACTTCTCCTCACGTTTACCATCACCATTAATCAACGTGACTTTGTGTTCACCAACCAGCAGTTTGGCCAGTTCATCTTTGTACTGACGATAAGAGCCAATCGGCAGACCAGTCACCAGATTGACCGGGACGAAGCCCTTGACCATCTGCGCCGTTGCTGCCAACGCAAAAACTTTGGCAAATTTACCAATAAATTGTGCTTGATCGAGGGTAAAAAAACGGACGTTGCTCTGACGCTCAGCCAATTCCCCGACAAAGTAGGCTTTGCCGTCAACCTCAACTTGCAGGTGGTTAACGCCATCATCTTCGACCGTAATCATTTCGTCTCGAAACTGAATATCGGTTGCTTCACCCAGCACCGACTTAAAGATCAGATCCTGCTTGCCATCAGTCGCTTTGGTAAAACCAAAGCCGATGTCGATTCCCAGAGTTTCCACAAATTCCTCCTTGTACTCAAGGGTCGCCTGTACAAATAACAATTTAAGAAGATTCTTAACTATAGGGAATCAAAGGACTGGTTGCAAGAGTTAAAGCGGCACAACAATGGGCAGGACCAATTGCTCAGCAGAGGTTCTTGCGCACAAAAATTTCCCGGGCCAATTCGTCGTCAACCGCAAACTCTGAATGCCCTACTTTAAAGATGAACGAGGGGAATCGTCGAAGCAGTTTAAGGTTACATCCAGGCAGCACCCCCATGCTCATCAGCTTCTGCATTTTGCTGACATCACTGGCTGCCAGATACGCAATTTCGCCCTGCTCGCCTGCTTTCAGTTCGGTCAGAGCCACAACCCCGACCTCGCCTTCTTGACGGGCTTGATCGCAACAAGTTCCCGGAGGGATTGGTTTACCGTGCGGGCAGGTAACGGGATGGTTCAACAAGGTACAGATTTTAGTGTCGACTCCATGATGCAGCAGATGCTCAAATTCACAGGCCCGTTCATCTCCAGACCGTCCTTTGATATCAAGGATATCCATCATCAGGCGTTCAGCCAGACGATGACGACGCACAGTCATGCGGGCCTCCTCGCGCCCTTCCCTGCGCAATCGAACCCGCTCGCCATGAACCTCCACGTAGGCCATACGGGTCAGTTCAGCCAAGCCCTCATCATCGTTTTCAATGCCGAGCCGTTCGAAATGAGCCGCATCTTCACCTTTCTCTTCGGTCGCTATCCAGAGAGCTTCGAGAATCTCTTCCGCTTTGGCTGAAACTTTCATATTAAAAATCCTTTTATTTTTTTTACTGTGCAATGGCCACATAAAGACGAATTCAAACGCTCAAAGACCTTACTCTGCGGCCGCTGCGACTCCGCGTTAAAACTATCTTTTATGTTATAGACCTTCTTCTTTGTCTGAGTTTATCACTTTTTTTAGAATCGCCGAATCCAGTGGATTCTCCTGCCCGCAATAGGGGCAATGAATTTTCCGGCATCCTCCGATGCAACTGCCGCATCCCTTCGCACGGATCATGTCAGGAGTCAATTCATGCTCGCAGAAATGGCACTTCATGCGAGCACCCCGCTCATCAGCAGAATCTTATTCAACAACCAGCCAACGCCAAAGGCGATAGAGGTCACCAATACAAAAATCCCCAGAGCCATTTTCCAGCCACGCTCCTTGAGCATAACCAGAAATTGCGCGACGCATGGGACGAACAGGGTCAGCGTCACGGCAGCAACCGTCAACTGCGTCGGATTGAGCAGCCCCTGAGTCTGTAAATCATAAAGTCCGGCAGCGCCGAAATCGCGCCGGAAAAAGCCAAAGATGAAGGCTGCCGAAGCTTGATTCGGCAAGCCGAGAAGTTGCATAACCGGGTTGAACATCTCCACCAGCCATTGCAAAGCGCCGGTCAATTTTCCTGCCCAGAGCAGCACCGAGGCAATCATGAACAGGGGGAAGATTTCCAGCAGGTACCACTTCATGCGAGTCAGGGTCTTGACCAGTACATTCTGTAGCTGAGGCATGCGCAGCGGCGGGATTTCCATATAAAACATCGGCCGCTCTCCCGGAACGACCTGCGCGGCAAGAAAACCAACCAGCAGGAAGACTCCGACCATACAAACGAGCCAAACTGCCAACGAACCAGGAACACCCGACAACAAGCCAAGGATTACACCCATCTGGGCGCTGCACGGGATCGCCAATGTCAACAGCAGCGTGGCGAGAATCCGTTCACGAGTCGTTTCCAGAGTTCGCGTCACCACCGTTGCCATGGTATCGCAACCGAAACCAAGCACCATTGGAATCACAGCCCGTCCGTTCAAACCAATCTTCTTGAAGACCCGGTCAACCAGCATCGCCAGACGTGGAAAATAGCCACTATCCTCAATGACAGCAAAGGCCACAAAGAAGGTACCCACAATCGGCAGAATGATCGCCACTGCGTAACGTAAGCCAAGAGTAAACAACCCATACTCACCGACCACCAGTTCGTTGAGCCAGTACCACGGAAGGTACTGTTCGCTCCAGGCAATCACCCAGGGGTTAAGATGCTCCTCGAAAAGCGTCCCCTCGAGAACGTCAACAATCGTCCCGGCACCAAAGACTCCGACAAACTGGTAAAGACCAAAGTAAAGCACCAGCAGAAGCAAAGGGATACCGGTCCAGGGGTTCATCGACCAGGCGGAGAGATGATCCGCCAAAGTTGGTTTTTGATCTTGCTTTTGCGTAATCACGCCATCGAGCAGCCCTTTGCAGATCCGCTTGCGTTCAAGACTGATCCGCAAATGCAGATCAACCCGCCGCGCAAACACAACATCATTGACCGCTGTTTCCACAACACCGTAGTTGTCACCCTCCTGGACCTTAACCCGCTGCACAATTTCCGCATCACGCTGCAATAACATAAGAGACAGGCTGCGGCGGTCGAGGAAATATTTGCCCTGCATCATGGCACTTATTTTCTGAATATCTTTTTCCAGATCGGGAGCATAGGCAAAAGCAGCGCGGAGAGGCTGATAATCTTGCAGCGCCTGACGCAAATCCCAAAGTCCACGTTTGCCACGGCCTATGGCACCACCGATGACCGGGATCTGGAGTTTCTCCTGAAGCAGCGCGATATCGATCTGCATACCGAGGTGCTCGGCCTCGTCCATGATATTCACCAGAAGAACCACCGGCAAACCCGCCTCGACAAGTTGCAGCGTCATCGGCAACATTCGTTCAAGATTACGGGCGTCAATGACGTGGAGCACAATGTGCGGAGCTTCATCCAGAAGAATTCTGCGAGCGACGTGCTCTTCTTCTGTAATCGGCAACATCGAATACATTCCCGGAGTATCAAGAACCAGGTAACGCTCATCAGCAATTTGACAATTCCCGCGCGACACTTCCACAGAAGTCCCAGGATAATTCGACACTGTCGTGTAGCTGCCAGTGAGCGTGTTAAAAACCACACTCTTACCGACATTCGGATTGCCGACCAGAATAATTTTCTTTTCAGACTGTTCTTGTTTTTGCATATGTTTAAAGACACACTCCAACGATGTTATTGATAATCAATTTCATTCATTATACAAAAAAAGGGGTTCAGTTTACCAGAGGATTATTTGCTACGACAATCCTGACAATGACCGTAAAGCTCTAACCGATGTCGCTCAATCGCAAAGCCGTTTGAACAGGCGACTTCATCCTGAAGTTTCTCGATGCGAGGGTCCTCAAACTCAACAATCTTACCGCAATCAACGCAGATCAGGTGATCATGATGTTCATCGCGGGCGCACGCTTCGTAGCGGGCCTGACCGTCACCGAAATGTCGACGTTCAGCAATGCCGCACTCTGAAAAAAGTTTCAAGGTTCGATGAACTGTCGCGTAACCGATACGCGGTTGTTTCTTACGCAGACGCAGGTATAACTCCTCCGTGGAAAGATGAGACCCTGCGCGCAGAAATTCTTCAAGAATCAATTCGCGTTGACTGGTTGACTTCAGCCCTTGAGCCAGCAGATAGTCTTTGAATTCATTTTTTGTTTTCGCCTTAAGCATAGAAGCGCTCCGTTGAAAATGAATTTCAATTTAATCGAAGGGCTAATCATAGTCAAGGGTTTTTTAATCAGGGGGATTTACTAGAACAGACCGAGGAACAGGCCCTTTTATAGCGGAAGGACTTGATAGAGATACATCGTCAAATTATCCACCAGTTTAAACATAAGGATAACACCGACGATCATCAACATGACACCAGTGAAGATTTCCACCAGCCGAATATATTTACGGAAACGGTTGAAGCCCAGTATAAATTGATGAAAAAGGAGCCCCGAAATCAGAAATGGCACGCCAAGTCCAAGGGAATATATCGACAGCAAACCGATCCCTTGGCCGACATGTCCGGAGGTTGCCGCGATCATCAGGATCGAAGCAAGGATAGGCCCGATACAAGGCGTCCAGCCTGCAGCAAAAGCAATCCCGACAACAAAAGTCCCAATGAAGCCACTTGGTTTCTTATGCAGATGGACCCGCTTCTCACCAAGCAAGACACCGAAATGGAACAGCCCGGTGATATGAACACCAAAGAGAAAAATCAGCAAACCACCGACCCTTTCAACCCATACCAGACCCTCACGAAGATACATCTCAAATTTGGCAGAGGCAATCCCAGCAATAGCACCCAGAGTGATGAAGACGAAGCTGAAACCTAGAATAAAAACCAGGGAGTGGAGCAGGACGGTCATACGTATCTTGGCACCGGGGTGAGACTCCTGGAGTTGGCTGAAGGACAAACCGGTAATATAGGTCAGATATGACGGGATAAGAGGTAACACACACGGGGAAAAAAATGACAATATCCCCGCGGTGAACGCGATCCAGTAGGTTATTTCGGCACCTTGATTCAAAACTTGTTATCCCTTTGACAGATCTTTGAAATAGGCGACGGTTTCAGGATGTGCCCAGTCTATTGCGCCGATGACTTTGTCATCAATCACGCCGTCTTTTCGAATAACGAAAGATTCAGGGAACTTATAAACACCGTATAGTTTCTGAACCAGCCCATCATCATCATACAAGACTGAAAAGCTGTGCGGTGTCTTTTCCAGGAAACTGGCGACAGAGGTCCGACCATTTTCCTCCACATTGATTGCCAACATGACAAAATCCTCATCGGCCATCAATTGGTTGAGTTTTTCCATGGAAGGCATCTCTGCCCGACAGGGAGGACACCAGGTTGCCCAGAAATTAACCAGAACCACCTTACCGCGTAAATCGACAAGCGAGACCTTATTGCCCGTAGTATCTTCCAATAAAAAATCCGGAGCAACCTCGCCAATAGTTGCATTTACCTGTGGTTCCTGAGGGGGACGCGAACTACTGGCAGAGCCAAGATAGAGAGAACCTCCGACCAGAATGAGCACAACCACAATCAATAACAAACGACGCATGACACTTCCTTATCTAAGCAACTAACCGAATCCGCGGTAAGCGACGATTCGGATATAGGAAAAACCAAATGTATACGCTCATGTAAGCGTACTAAAGCACAAAAGTCAACCTGCAGCAGAACCCTTTTCGATAGAAACCGACAACAAACCAGTAGGTCAGTCATCAAACCCCTGGTTACGAGCGACTCTGAAAACCGAGGAGAAACGAGCGAAGACGATATCGTCTTCGTTACGCAATTCACACTCACCGTAAAAAGTTCGCCCTTCCGGCCCCTTGATCAAGGCATGAGCGATGACCTGTCCGGAGACCACCGGAGCAAGAAACGCCATTTTCAACTCTGTGGTCGCAAAAACCGTCCCCTGCGGCAACACACTTTTGATCGCCATGGCCACCGCCGTATCGGCCAATGTGGTCATGGCCCCGCCGTGCATGACTCCACCGCCATTGGAGTGTTTGACCTTGAATGGCAAAGTCAACACTGACCGTCCGGCAGAAGCCTTCACGATCTCCAGTCCGAGCAAGCGTTCAAAAGGGGCAGCATCAATCCAGCCATCCAGGGTAAATTGCGGAAGGTCCGGTTGACGAAGCGTGTCTGGATCAACGAGAAGCTGCATATTCATCCTTTTTCCGAGCCTAATGAACTCACCGACTCAAGGTTAATACTATCAATCGTTGCCACTCAGGGCAACTCCACCGGGGGATACTCCACTTCCTCAATTATCTTAAGGAGAATAAGAACCATCGTAGCACGGGAGCATAGGTGTGCCGTAGCGTCAGAGACTCGGTTGCCGGGTTTTTTTTATCCCATACTTCTCAATCCGATAAATCAAGGTATGTCGCGGGATTCTTAAGAACTCTGCGGCCCGAGTCTGGTTCCAACGGTTACGTTGCAACGCCTGTAACACTGCTTCTTTTTCTATTTCTTCCAGCGGATACCCTTCAACGGGCAGTTCGATCACGCAGCGACCTCCTGGGGTTTGAACTGTACGCACTTTCTCCGGCAAATCACTCAAACCAAGGATGTCGCCGCGCCGCAGCACAATCATCCGTTCAACAGCATTCTGTAACTCCCTGACATTTCCTGGCCAGGAATAAGTTGCCATCGCCTGCAACGCATCATCGCTGAGCACCACGCTGGCTCCCACAGCATAACGCGCCAGGAAATGGTGCGCCAGCAATGGGATGTCTTCAATTCGCTCACGCAAAGGAGAAAGCTCGATAGGGATGACCGCCAGGCGGTAATAGAGATCTTCTCGGAACTTACCCGATTTAAGAGCGGCTTCAACATCTTGATTGGTCGCAGCAACAACCCTGACGTTAACCGGAAGCGTCTTGCCGCCCACCGGTTCAACCTCCATTTCCTGCAAAACCCGCAACAGCTTGGGCTGCAATTCGAGCGGTAGCTCTCCAACCTCATCAAGGAAAATCGTTCCGCCATCGGCCTGTTCAAATTTACCGGCCCGATCACGAACCGCACCGGTGAACGCCCCCCGAACATGACCAAAGAGCTCACTCTCAAGCAAGTTGGCCGGGATTGCCGCGCAGTTGATTGCCACAAAAGGCTCTTTGCCACGCGTACTTCCCTGATGAATCGCCCGAGCAATCAGTTCTTTGCCGGTACCGCTCTCTCCGGTAATCAGCACATTTGCCTCGGTGGGGGCCACCCGCCGGACGACCTCGAAAACATCTTGCATCGTATCGGAAATTCCAACCATATGACTGAAATCAACATGGTGTTCAAGCTCATCCCGCAACCGCCGGTTTTCATGCTGCAAGCCAAGCAAGGCAAAAGCCTTTTCGACAACAATGACAAGTTCGTCACGACTGAACGGCTTGGTAATATAGTCATGTGCGCCCTGCCTCATCGCCTCGACCGCTTTCTCGACGGAACCAAACGCTGTAATAACAATCACCAAAGTATCGGGATTTTCGGCCTTGATTTGTTGCAACACGTCGTAACCGGAAAGGCCAGGCATCTGCATATCGGTGATAACGACCTCGGGAGCTTCTTCATGAAAACAGGACAGGCCCTGTTCACCATCGGTTGCCGTCACCACTTGGAAGCCAGCGGACTGAAGAGAATATTCCGTCACCCGACGCAGGGAGGCATCGTCATCAATCAATAGCACCTTTCGCGGCATTTTTTTCGCAACCACAGCGGCACGAGGACTCATAATTATTCAAACCTCCGGTTCAATCAGTTAAGCGGCAAGCAGACCGTGAAACGGGCACCTTCTCCAGGAACGCTGTCTAAGATTATACGACCATCATGGCCATGGATGATCCGTTGCGTGATGGCCAGGCCCAAGCCCGTGCCAGTATCGCGTGTGGTGACAAAGGGGTTAAAGATACGTTCCCGATCCTCCACGGTGATTCCAGTGCCACTGTCAGCAACCACAATCTGCATTTCATTCCCGATCACCTTGGTCAATACGTCAAGGGTGCCGCCATCAGGCATAGCCTGTAAAGCGTTGAGCACCAGATTGAGCAGCGCCTGCTGAATCTGTTCGCCCCGACCCGGGAGCTCAACATCTTCAGCTTCCAGCCATTCAACCTTGACATTATTGTGCAGAGCTTGCTGTCGGGTCAGATCAATCACTTGCTGAACAATCCGATTCAGGAAGAAACGCCCATGTTCGACCGGTTCCGGGCGGGCAAAGCTAAGAAAATCTTCAAGAACCCGATTCAAACGATCAACTTCCGTGATCAAAATTTCGGCAAATTCGAGTTTGGGATCGTCTGCAGCCACGCCATCACGCAGAATTTCCGCCGTCCCCTTAATAGATCCAAGGGGGTTGCGGATTTCGTGCGCCATACCAGCGGAAAGTTCTCCCAGTGCAGAGAGACGATCGGCACGCCGCAACTGCTCTTCAATTTCGATGATTTGATCGGCTTGCTCCCGCAACGTCCGGTAGCTATCTTCAAGCGTTTCAGCGGCCTGCTGGTAGCGCAGTTTTTGCTGATGTTCACGTTGGGCGAGAAAACCGGTCAGACAACCGATGACGTTATAGAGGACAATTTCCAGATACTGTTCAAGGGCGATGCTCGGATGGTGGTCCCAGTGATAGAGAACATGCGGCACATACAGCAGCGATGCAACCAGAGCAGTGCTGATACCTCCTCGCAAGGTAAACCAGACCCCACCCAGCACAATCGGCACATAGTAAAGACGACGATAAATATCGTGGGCATTCACTTTCTGCGTGGTCGTCAGATAATGCAGAGCAGTGACCAACATGAGTAAGCCGACAATAATTGCCAATCGCAGATAAACATTTTTATTCGATATCACCATTTTCATCTCGGTTAGTCCCTCTACCTGCTATTGGTGTAGGATATTACACAAACGCCACAAAAAGAAACCCCAACGTGTCAGTAACATCAAAGTTTTCTGCTGTATTCCAAAGGCCAAAGTCTGTATTCTGATCACCATTAACAACCAACCACGGACAAATTGCAGATGCATTTATTCATCGACATTATCAATATCGTCCTGCCGGTCTTCTCGGTCATTGCACTCGGCTGGCTACTTCGCCGCTGGGGGTTGATTGATGCTCCTTTTCTACTTCAAACCAACAGGTTGGTTTATTACGTCTGTTTGCCGTTACTGCTCTTTTACAAGATCGGCACCGCTGATTTTTTTGCCAATTTCAACGGCCGCTTGATTATTGGTTCAATTCTCGCCGTAACCGTCACTTTTGTCGCATCCTATCTCTACACGGTCATACGGAACTATCCCGCCAATACTCGCGGGGTCTTCAGCCAAGGAGCTTTTCGGGGCAACATTGCCTACATGGGCCTGGCCATCACTCTCAACGCTTACGGCGAGGCAGGACTAACCAAGGCTGGCATTCTGATGGGTTTCCTGGTGCCGTTTCTCAACCTCTTTGCCATTCTGGCTCTGCTCTGGCCACACCGTAGTGATGGTGAACCGCGAAATGCATCTTTCTGGTTTCGCCAAGTGGCACTGAACCCGCTGATCCTTGCGTCCTTCCTTGGTATCATCTGGAGCTTTTTCAACCTGCCCATTCCTCTGGTCTTCGAACGCAGCCTGAAGATTGCGACCGGCATGACCCTGCCGTTGGCGTTGCTGGCAATCGGCGGTGGTTTCTCCATCGAGAAGTTGCGCGGTGACCTGGTTAAGGCGGCTCTGGCGACCGGTGCTAAAACAATCTGGATGCCGATTCTCGCAGCAGTGATATTGATCGCTCTGGGGGTCAGGGGCATGGACCTCGGGATCGGCGTACTGATTGCTGGCACCCCTGCAGCAACGGCTAATTACATCATGGCCCACCAGTTCAAAGGCGATGCCGAGCTGGCGGGCACAATAGTTATGTTCTCAACACTCTTTTCGGCTGTTACTTACACCGTTGCCCTCCTGATCCTGCGCAGCCAAGGGCTCTAACTTCACGACTGAAATCGGCTAACATGAACTACAAACCGTTTGAAATTGGCAAATCCTTTCGTATCACACCACCTGAGTGTCCCGCTTCAACTGACAATCGCACTGACCTGATCATGCAACGTGGTGCTTTCGGCTCTGGGGAGCATGAAACCACAGAAAGTTGTCTGGAGATTCTTGAATGTCTGGAAGGGATTAACGATGCCCGCACCCTTGATCTTGGCAGTGGAACGGGGATTCTGGCGCTGGCAGCCCTCAAACTCGGAGCGAGTCATGCCGTCTGCGTCGATATTGAGCCAAAAGCCGTTATCACCGCGAAGATTAACTGTCGTCTCAACCACCTCGCCGACCGGATCACACACATCACCGGAACTCTGGAAGCAGTAACCGAGGAGAGCTTCGACCTGATCCTGGCCAATATTTACGGCGACATCCTGCTGACCTTGGCTGAACCTTTGGCCGCAAAGCTTAAATCGGGAGGGATCCTGCTGCTTTCTGGGATATTGTGGGAGTACAACTTTGATGTACGGCAGGCTTATGAAAAGCAAGGGTGTAAGGTCGTCAAGAATCGGCTCTTAGAGGAATTCAGTACCATCCTGTTCACCAAGGATGAATAGAACCGGGACTCTTTTCATTTCCGTTCTTTGACGTTCCCCCTCAACTTGAAACTATGAAATCATCTCTAGCTATCACATTACTGCTCCTTCTTGCCTATTCTCTCCCCTGCTACGCGACTGATGTCATCGTGGAAGAGGCCAAGTTTCCCGTGGTTGTCGGTGAGACCGAAACGACCCAGGTTGGGGCAGACGAGACCCTGATGGAGGTCGCACTACGAGGGGGGCTAGGCTACGAAGTCGTCGCTAACGCCAACCGACACATCGATCCATGGAAACCCGGGAAGGGAACCCAGATCATTTTGCCTGGGGAAGCGATACTCCCTTTTGGCTCAAAACTTGGGCTGACAATCAACCTGGCAGAGCTACGATTATTTCACGTGCGCATAACTGAAGAGAAACCACAGGCATCAGTCTACCCGCTTGGCATCGGTCGTGCCGGGAGAGAAACCCCGGAAGGCAACTATCATATTGTCATCAAAAAGGAGCGCCCGGACTGGCGGGTTCCTGAGGGGTTGCGCGAACAGGATCAAACGCTTCCTGAGATCGTTCAACCGGGGCCACAAAACCCGCTTGGTGACTACTGGCTCGGGCTATCAGCTCCGGGTTATGGTGTCCACGGCACCAATCGCCCGCTTGGTGTCGGTCGCCGCGTCAGCTACGGATGCATGCGTATGTATCCGCAAGACATTGCAACACTTTATGCCCAGGTTGAAACCGGCACGCCCGTACAAATTGTCTACCAACCGGTTAAAGCAGCATGGTCAGGGAATAAGCTGCTACTTGAAGTCCATCCTGACTATCTCGGCCGTTTTGACAACGGGTTTCAGAACGCCTTAACCATGATTTCACATACTGGGTGGCCAGATGAAATTGATTATGCAGAAGTTCAAAGGCTTATCGAGGAGAAAAACGGCACAGCAACGATAATCAACATTCTCGGTCTTGGACTTGCACCGCAGAGAGAGGCTTCACCGTAACAATGGAAAGAGTTATTCATCGCGTCGTTGCATTAGCTTTTCAATTCACAGAAAATTCTACTTTAGAGTTGAGGCACAGAGAAAGCTCTTGAGTTATCAAGAGCTGCATCTCTACCTCTATGCAATAATAGAGTGACTGCATTTGTTTTTTTCGCGATGAGTCCAAACAAAAAGGCTCCAGGAAAACCCGGAGCCTTTTTGCTAATTTGAGAACAGGTTACTTGCGCAGACCCATTTCAAATGCTTTAGCAGCCTTAGCAGCGCTGTCTTGGGCTGAAGCAGCAGCAGCTTCCGCACGTTTGGCAGCGGCATCCGCCGTAGCAGCAGAAGCAGCAGCTTTCTGCGCTGAAGAATCCGCTTTCTGTGCTGAGGTCATAGCAGCATCAGACGCCTGCAGTGCAGCATCCAGCTTTGCCTGGTCTTCCAAGCTTAATTTTGCGACGCAACCGCCAAGTAGCATTCCAACCAGAGCCAATACAATCAGTTTCATCTGCGTTTTTTTCATAAACATGTTCCTCCATTGTGGTTTTAGTAACTCCACCAATAGAACCACAACCTTAGAATATGTCAATATTATTCACACCACAGAACAAAAAAGGACCAGCCCTGGCGGGAACGGCCATGTAAACATCAATTTATCGGCGAAAGCTGGTATTTATCTGCAGCTTCAACCAGCAAAAAAAACTAATCGTCTTGACCGGACTCCCTAGATTCTGACCAGGCATATTGTCTCGATGCCATACTGCGCCGAAAAAAGGCAACCATCGCCACAAAGAATAGCCCCCCCATATACATGGCACCGAATGCGACCAAAAAGGAATACTGATAAATCAGATAAGCAACCACACAGAGAAAAAACATTTGTATAACATAGGATCTCATCCGCCCTCCTGCATGCACTACCTTGCGGATTAAAGTTTTGATTAAAATGTTTAAAATAGCTATATCATAGTCTTCTCACAATCGTCTCACAGCCGCAACGCATAAGCTCAAGCACTGCTTTGGCACAATAACATAAAAAAAGGAGCGAACCAGATGGCCCGCCCCTTTTAGAGTTACTACAGTAACGACAGATTACTTACATAGTGCCTTCATAAATTCACGGTTCAACTTACCGATAAATTTAACATCAAGACCTTTGGGGCAAGAAGCCTGGCACTCATAATGGTTGGTGCAATTACCGAAACCATGTTCCGTGGCAGCTTCGGTCATTGCCATGACGCGGGTATGTGCTTCGACCTTACCTTGCGGCAAAACCGCCAATTGGGCAACCTTGGCGCCAGTGAAGAGCATAGCCGAACTGTTCGGACAAGAAGCGACACAAGCACCGCAACCGATACACTCGGCAGCATCCATGGAATATTCAGCAACAGGGTTGCCGATAGGCAGGGCGTTACCATCAGCAACACCGCCGGTGTGGCAGGAAGTGTAGCCACCTGCCTGCATAATTTTTTCCAGGCCGCCACGATCAACGACCAGGTCTTTAATCACCGGGAAGGCACGTGCTTTCCAAGGCTCGATGAAAACTTCATCGCCATCCTTAAACTGCCGCATATGCAGCTGACAGACCGTGGTCCGTTCCTGGCCGCCGTGAGGAACTCCGTTAATAACCTGTGAACACATTCCGCAGATACCCTCGCGGCAATCGTGGTCAAACGCAATGACATCCTTGCCTGCTTTTGCCAGAACCAGATTGATATCATCCAGCATCTCCAGAAAGGACTGGTCTGGGCTTACATCTGGAGCATCAAAAGTCTCCAGCCTTCCTTTATCATTTGGGCCGTTCTGGCGCCATACGTGCAGTTTGAGTTTCATTATTTGTAACTCCTTACGGCAAGCTTGATATTCTCAAATTTCAAAGGCTCTTTGTGTAATTCGGGCTCGACACCTACGCCTTTGAATTCCCAGGCAGCAACGTAACAAAAGTCTTCATCATTACGCATTGCTTCGCCATCATCAGTCTGATGCTCAGTCCGGAAGTGACCGCCACAAGATTCTTCCCGGTTCAGTGCATCTCTGGTAAGGATTTCTGCAAACTCAAAGAAATCAGCCAGACGACAGGCATTTTCAAGCTCCTGGTTGAACTGCTCATTAGTCCCAACCACCTTGACATTTTTCCAGAACTCTTCGCGAATCTCGGGGATACGTTTGAGAGCGTGTTCAAGGCTTTCCTTGCTACGAGCCATGCCGACATCTTCCCACATGACCTTGCCGAGCTCACGATGATATTCGGAAGGAGTCTTGGTGCCATTGATAGAGAGCAATTTATCGATGTTGGACTTAACCTCATCAGCAGACTTCTTAAACTCTGCGTGATCGTCCTTGACTTCACCCGGCTTCACAGTCGCCAGATAACCAGCAATAGTGTAAGGAATGACGAAGTAGCCGTCGGCAAGTCCCTGCATCAGAGCAGAAGCACCGAGGCGGTTGGCACCGTGCACGGAGAAATTGGCTTCACCGAGAACGAACAGGCCTGGGACGTTACTCATACAGTTGTAATCAACCCAGAGGCCACCCATGGCATAGTGCGGTGCCGGATAGATACGCATCGGTTGCTTGTAACCGTTTTCATCAGTGATCTTCTCATACATCTCGAAGAGGTTGCCGTAACGCCCGCGGATGGTGTCTTCACCGAGACGCTTGATCGAATCGGCGAAATCGAGAAATACGCCGCGTTTACCGGGGCCAACGCCACGCTCGTCATCACACTGCTCTTTGGCAGCACGGGAGGCGATGTCACGCGGGGCAAGGTTACCAAATGAAGGATATTTACGCTCAAGGTAGTAGTCGCGATCGTCCTCAGCAACATCTCCTGCCGGCTTCTCGCAATCTTCAACCTTCTTAGGTACCCAACAACGACCATCATTACGCAACGACTCGGACATCAAAGTCAGCTTCGACTGATGCTCACCAGACTGGGGGATACAGGTCGGATGAATCTGAGTGTAACAAGGGTTGGCCATATAGGCACCCTTACGGGCAGCCTTCCAGGCAGCGGTAACACTACAGCCCATAGCGTTGGTAGAGAGATAAAAGACGTTGACATAACCACCGGTTGCCAGAATAACGGCATCACCCCAATGGGACTCAATTTCGCCGGTTACCATGTTGCGACAGGTGATACCTCTGGAGACGCCGTCAACCACAACGAGGTCGAGCATTTCACGCCGCTCGTGGAGCGTAACCGTTCCGGCCTTAACCTGACGAGAAAGCGCTGAATAAGCACCGAGCAGCAGTTGCTGACCGGTCTGACCGCGAGCAAAGAAGGTACGCGAAACCTGGGCACCACCAAAAGAGCGGTTATCCAGGTAACCGGCGTAATCGCGAGCGAAAGGAACGCCCTGAGCGACACACTGGTCAATAATGTTGTTTGACACCTGAGAGAGACGCCAGACGTCTGCTTCACGAGCACGGAAGTCGCCGCCCTTGATAGTATCGTAGAACAAACGGTAAATGGAGTCACCATCGTTCGGGTAGTTTTTAGCGGCGTTAATGCCGCCCTGAGCTGCGATGGAGTGAGCGCGGCGGGCACTGTCCTGGTAGCAGAAAGCATGGACTTGATAGCCCAGTTCGCCCAAGGAAGCCGCCGCAGCACCACCGGCAAGACCGGTGCCGACGCAGAGTACTTTGTATTTACGTTTATTCGAAGGATTGACCAACTTCGATTCGAAGCGATGACGATCCCAGGAAGTTTCAATTGGTCCGGTAGGACACTTGCCGTCGAGTATCATTAAATCGACCTCCTAAAGCTTGATGAGTCCGGCAACAACCAGCAGCGGAATTGAGATGTATCCTACCAAAAGGACCAAACCAACCAACTTGCTGATCATTCCCATGACCGGAAGGGACTTGTCATTGCTCAGTCCCAAAGTCTGGAACAGGCTCTGGAAGCCGTGACTAACATGCAGGAACAGAAAGCCCATACCGATCAGGTAGATCAGAACCGGTAACGTGCTTTTGAAACCTGCAACCACCATGGTGTAAACATTAACCATGTGTGTAGCTTCATTCATCTCGTAGACGCCCATACCAGGCACCTGCACGGTAAAATGCAGCAAGTGATAGATGGCAAAAGCCAGCAACACCAGACCCGAAACGATCATGGTTTCGGCACCGAAACCTGTTTTCAGCCGTTTGATCTGAACGTTTTTCTCAGGAGTTGCCGCCTTGTTTTCAAGGGTCAGCTGAATCCCAAAGAAGATGTGAATTGCAAAAGCCGCCAGCATAACAAGCCGGAAGACCCAGACGAATGGTCCGAGGCTATGAAGCTTCTGCGCATAAGCGTTGATTGCATCTGCACCGACA
>JAQYVY010000020.1 GCA_030145195.1 Desulfuromonadales bacterium
TTCGCACCGACAATCGCCTTGTTCGGTTGCACAACGATCCCGGTGATGGTCGAAAGTAACCGACTGGCCGTGTAAATGTGCTCCGTATGGATGTTGTTGTCATAAGGCATGATATCGCGCCGTGTCCGCAGCGCCATGACGACCTCTTCCAGTGAGCAGTTGCCAGCGCGCTCACCGATACCATTTATAGTACATTCAACCTGCCCGGCTCCAGCCTGAATCGCCGCCAGAGAGTTGGCGACCGCCAGACCGAGGTCATTGTGACAATGAACAGACAAAACCGTCTTGTCGATATTCGGCACATTGTCCTTCAAATATTTGATGATGTTGAAAAACTCAAAAGGAATCGCATAGCCGACCGTATCTGGGATATTGACGGTCGTCGCTCCGGCATCAATAACCGCCTCAACCATCTCGGCAAGAAAGTCCAAGCGGGTGCGTACCGCATCTTCACAAGAGAACTCCACGTTGGAGGTGTAAGATGCCGCATGTTTGACGGCCTTGACAGCTGTTGCCAGGACCTTCGCGGGCGCCATTTGCAGTTTACGCTCCATGTGAATGTCAGAAGTGGCAATAAAGGTATGGATCCGGCCACGCTCTCCGGCGTACTTCAGCGCATCCCAGGCGCGATCAATGTCCATGACGCTAGCTCGGCAAAGACCCGCGATCTCAGGGCCCTTGATCGTCTGGGCCACCCTCTTCACCGCCTCGAAATCACCATCTGAAGCAATCGGGAAGCCTGCTTCGATCACATCGACATTCAGTTTCTCAAGTTGAGTGGCAATTCGCAATTTCTCTTCGATGTTCATGCTGGCACCAGGAGATTGCTCACCGTCACGTAAAGTTGTATCAAAAATCTTAATGGTCTTATTCTTACTCATCACGAACTCCTAAAGGTCAGTGTGGGATTGCGATTGACTGGGACAGTTCCGTGCCGACAGCCATATTTTTTGTTCTCTTACCCGACAACCAAACTAGATCCACTAGGTCAGATTCCACAGAACCACCCCCTTTTCCTCAATTGACTCGCAGTAGAAACGTCTCCAAAAATAAAAAAACCCCCACCCCATATCAGGGGCGAGAGCTTACGCTTCGCGGTACCACCCTGTTCCAATCCCGATATTTCCGGAATCCTTGATTTTCCAATAACGCTGGATCGCGGCAAAAGCTACTGGGGCTAACAGCCTGTTCGCGTTCGCGGCTCCGAGGCGAGTTCGAATCTTCCTGTACCGGTTCACAGCAACCACCGGCTCTCTGAAAACAGGGAATAGATTCTACTACTCCTCATCACTGCCTTTAAGAATATTCATTAAGTAAACAGACATTTCAGCACAATGTCAAGATACCTGGTTTATTTTTCTCTCTTTATGGCGATTCCTCGACCGCATCAGAGTCAGACCGAACCCCACCTTCGACCTCACTTGCGCCCTTCTTTCGACGAATTCGTCGTAAAACAGAGGTCACTAGACCTGAGGCTGCATAAACCGAGGCCAGAGCAAACAGCATGATCTCAGGCTGAGCAACAATCACAATGATGAAAAAAATTGCCAGCACGAGAAAACTGAATGGCTGCCTCTTAACCAACTCTGGATCCTTAAAAGAGTTGTATCGATGATTACTAACCATAAGGTAAGCCAGCACATAGATCAACAACAGGACCGAGACCTTTTTAATATCACCGGAACCACCGAGGTGATAGAAAATCAGGACACAGGAGGAAACCAGCCCCGCCGCAGCAGGGATCGGCAAGCCGACAAAACGTTTTGACTCTACGGTGTCTACCTGGACATTGAATCTGGCGAGGCGAAGCGCACCGCATACGACATAAACAAAAGCCGCCAGCCAACCGAGTTTACCAAAAGACTTGAGCGCCCAAGAATACATCAATAGTCCGGGAGCCACACCGAAAGCAACCAAATCAGCCAAGGAGTCGTACTCAACTCCAAACTGGCTAGTAGTACCGGTCATACGGGCAACCTTACCGTCGAGGGTATCAAATACTACGGAGATAAGGATGAACCAGGCGGCCAGCTCATAGTCGCCGTTCATCGTGGCAACAATCCCGTAGAAACCGGCAAACAGGCTACCGGTAGTCACCAGATTCGGCAGGAGGTAAACGCCACGCTTCAGACTCTCACGACGACCGTATGAACCTCCACTTTGACTCATGGCAGAGACCCCATTACAGTTTCACCAGCGACTGTTTTATCACCCAGCTTGGTGATGACCTCAACACCCTCGGGAAAATAGACATCGACCCGCGAGCCAAATCGGATGAGACCGTAGCGACAACCACGCTCCAGAAGATCGCCAATCACCGGATAGGTGACAATTCGTCGCGCGACCAGCCCGGCAATCTGTACACAGAGCAGTTTATAGCCGCTAGCTGTTTCGATCAGCATTCCCGCCTGTTCATTTTCAATAGCAGCCTTATCGAGAGAAGCGTTAAAAAAACGCCCCTGATTATAAAATTGCGCCGCGACTTTGCCACTAATCGGCGTACGATTGATATGGACGTTAAAAACGTTCATAAAAATACTGACTTTGGTCACTTCTTGACCATCGAAGTAACGATCTTCCGGGACCTTGCCAACAAAGATAACTTTGCCGTCAGCCGGGGCCACAATGGCTTTCTCATCTGCCGGTGGATGTCGATCAGGATTACGGAAGAAATAGACCGTAAAAGCGGTCAGACCGAGACCAATGGTTGCGAGGCAAGACCAGCCAACGGCAGCACAAAAGAGAGAAATAAAGGCAAATAAGCCGATGAAAGGATAACCTTCAACGGCCACGGGCTGATGCTGATTTTTCATGGGTAAATGACGCCTTTTGATTAATTAAGCTGAGGCATGATGCCCCCGCTACAGGATGAGTTAATTAGTTCTTGCTCTGGTCAACGACCTTCTGGATCCGGGGCTTCATGCTACGCAGCTTTTCACCGACCAGTTCGATCGGGTGCGCTGCATTCAGACGGCGGCGTGCAGTCATTTCAGGGTAGTTGGACGCCCCCTCAAGGATAAAACGCTTGGCGTATTCACCGTTCTGAATGTTGTTCAAACATTCTTTCATCGCCTTACGGCTCTCGTCATTGATCACTTTCGGACCGGTGACGTACTCGCCGTATTCGGCATTGTTGGAAATGGAGTCGTTCATGTTGGCAATGCCACCTGCGTGCATCAGGTCGACAACCAGCTTGAGCTCGTGCAGACACTCGAAGTAGGCCAACTCAGGGGCGTATCCGCCTGCTACCAGGGTCTCGAAGCCAGCTTTCACCAGTTCGACAGCACCACCACAAAGCACAGCTTGCTCACCGAACAGGTCGGTCTCGGTCTCGTCTTGAAAAGTTGTTTCGATGATTCCGGTGCGACCGCCACCGATAGCGCTGGCATAGGAGAGAGCGACCTTTTTGGCGGTACCAGATGCGTCCTGGAAAATCGCGATTAGATCCATGATACCAGCACCTTTGACAAACTCGGAACGAACCGTATGACCGGGAGCCTTGGGAGCAATCATGATGACATCGAGATCAGCACGCGGCACAACTTGGTTGTAATGAATGGCAAAGCCGTGAGCGAAGGCCAGTGCGGCACCTTTCTTCAGGTTAGGTTCAATCTCATCGCGATAAAGTTGTGACTGGAACTCATCCGGGGTCAGAATCATAACCAGGTCAGCACCAGCAACCGCGTCAGCAACGTTCATGACTTTCAAGCCGGAATTCTCCGCCTTAATCGCTGAAGAGGAGCCTTCACGCAGGGCAACGGTTACATCAACACCGGAGTCTTTGAGGTTATTGGCGTGAGCATGCCCTTGGGAACCGTAACCTACGATGGTTACCTTTTTCCCTTTAATTAAGGAAAGATCAGCATCTTTATCGTAATAAACGTTCATGGACTATTTCTTCCTGCGGACACTTTATGCATTAGCATGAAATGTCAATTATATATCACAACAGAGCGGGCCATGCCAGATTTATATCCCGACATGGCCCGCCTTAAATGTAGCGACAACAGGCTCTGCTCCCGTCAGTTTCCCTTCCAGCCCTTTGGCCCACGACCAAGAACAACCGGCCCGGACCGCACCAGTTCCTTGATCCCCATAGGGCGTAAAAGATCAAGAATGGCATTGACCTTGACCGGCGATCCAGTCACTTCAACCGTATAACATTTTGGAGTAACATCGACTATCTTGCCGCGAAAAATATCGCAGATACGCAAGATTTCTGCACGGGTTGTCTCTTCCGCGGTGACCTTGATCAGAGCCATTTCTCGCTCGATAAAGTCCTCGCCGGTAAAATCGATGACCTTGATTGTGTCGATCAGCTTGTTGAGTTGTTTGTTGACCTGCTCGATAATACGATCGTCACCACTGGTGACAATTGTCATACGCGAAAGAGTCGGGTCAAGCGTCGGCGCAACCGACAGACTTTCGATATTGAAGCCCCGGCCGGAGAAGAGGCCCGCGATCCGCGTCAACACCCCAAATTCATTTTCCACCAGTATCGATATAGTATGTCTCATGACTTATGTGTTCTCCTAAATATCTTCAACCGGCTCAGGAAGCCAGAACCATTTCATTAAGACCGGCGCCAGCTGGCACCATCGGCATCACGTTTTCTTCACGAGACACCTTGAATTCCATAATAACCGGGCCAGGAGTCTCGAAGGCTTTTTTAATAACAGCTTCGACCTCCTCCGGCTTGGTTGCACGCAGACCAGTGGCACCGTAAGCTTCCGCCAGCTTGGTGAAATCTATCGGCAGCTCCATACAAGTTTGACTGTAACGTTTGTCGAAGAAAAGTTGCTGCCACTGCCGGACCATGCCAAGAAAATTATTATTAAGAATAACAATCTTTACCGGCAGGCGATATTGAACCAAGGTTGCCAGTTCCTGAGAGTTCATCTGAAAGGAACCGTCACCGGAAACATCAATAACCTGGCGTTCGGGAAAGGCCGCCTGGGCTCCGAGCGCAGCCGGCAAGCCATAGCCCATAGTACCCAGGCCACCAGACGAGAGGAAGGTTCGTGGCTGGGTGAAATCAAAAAACTGGGCGGTCCACATCTGGTGCTGACCGACCTCAGTGGTCACAATGGCGTCATCGTTGGAAAGCTCACGCAATTTCTCAATCACAAACTGCGGTTTGATCTCCGTTTTTGAGTGTTTGTAGGACATCGGGTGATCTTTGCGCCAGGCCGCAATTTCTTTGAGCCATGGCTTAATCGCCTCGTTCTCCTGCACAACTTCATCCTTGTGCTCCGCAAGCTTTTTATTCATCTTTTTCAAGACATCACGCAAGTCGCCAACGATCGGCAGATCGACTCTGACATTCTTTTTGATCGAGGTTGGGTCGACGTCGACATGGATAATTTTGGCGTGCGGCGCAAAGGTGGAGATTTTACCGGTAACCCGGTCATCAAAACGGGCACCAAGAGCGATCAGCACATCTGAATTGGTAACGGCCATATTGGCATAATAGGTCCCATGCATACCGAGCATCCCCAAAGAGAGAGGATGCCGTTTCGGAAAGCTGGCCATCCCCATCAGGGTCGTGGTTACCGGCATTTGCAGGGTTTCCGCCAGCGCCATCAATTCGGCGTGAGCATCGGTAAGCGTCGCGCCGCCGCCAACATAGAGCACGGGCTTCTTTGCCGCCAGCATCATTTTGACGGCTTTTTCGATCATGCGCACGTTGCCGCCAAAGGTTGGTTTGTAACCACGCAGTTCGACCTTCTCTGGATACTCGAACTCGGTGATCGCCATCTGCACGTCCTTGGGCAAATCAATAACCACCGGACCGGGACGGCCGGTACGGGCAATATAAAAAGCCTGTTTGATGATACGTGCCAGGTCTTTAACATCCTTAACCAGGTAATTATGCTTGGTAATCGGTCGCGTGATACCAATCAGATCAGCCTCCTGGAAAGCGTCGTTACCGATCAGTCCGGTCGGGACCTGGCCAGTAATAACAACCATCGGAATCGAATCCATGTAGGCGGTGGCAATACCGGTAATTGTATTGGTGGCACCAGGACCGCTGGTCGCAAGAGCGACTCCAACCTTACCGGTGGCACGAGCGTAACCGTCTGCCGCATGCACAGCCGCCTGCTCGTGACGTGTCAGGATATGTTTGATGGAAGAGTCCATGAGATCATCATAGATGTTGATGACGGTGCCTCCGGGATAGCCGAAGATCGTCTCAACGCCTTCCAGGAGCAGACTTTCCAGAAGAATTTTCGATCCGGTCAGTTTCACTTTTTTCTCCTCATATAAATAATTTATTCAGCACTCATCGCACAGAACTCAGCACTGAGTTTAAGCCTCACAGATTGCACCTGTATTGGCTGAGGTGACCACCTTGGCATAACGTGCCAGCCAGCCGGTCTTAATTTTCGGTTCAGGTGCCTGCCAGGCTTCTTTACGCTTCACCAGTTCCGCCTCGTCGACCAGCAGCTCAAGCTTACGGTTGGGGATGTCGAGTACAATTTTGTCGCCATCCTCCACCAAAGCAATCGGCCCACCCACAGCGGCTTCTGGAGAGATATGGCCAACACATGGCCCCCTGGTGCCGCCGGAGAAACGCCCGTCGGTGATCAGAGCTACACTGTCGCCCAGACCGAGGCCCATAAGGGTCGCAGTCGGGGCAAGCATCTCCCGCATCCCGGGACCGCCTTTGGGTCCCTCGTAACGAATCACCACAATATCACCAGCAACGACTTGCCCACCCATCAGGGCCTCCATGGCACCTTCTTCGGAGTTAAAGCATCGCGCTCGACCTTCAAAGGTCATCATCTGCTCTGATACACCAGATTGTTTAACCACAGAACCAAGCGGAGCAAGGTTGCCGAATAAGACGGCTAACCCACCCTCGGCACGGATCGGGCTGTCAACGGGATGTACAACCTCTTCGTCAACGGAGGCAATGCTCGCCACAATTTGCTTAATGGTCGGCCCGGTTAAAGTCGGGTTGTCATTGATCAGGTCACGCAATTGATAGAGCACCGCGGCCACACCACCGGCAGTATCAAGGTCTTCCATGAAGTGTTTGCCGCCAGGATTCATCGACGCCAACTGCGGGGTCTCACGACCCAGACGATCAAATTCCTCCAAGGGCAACTCTACCCCGGCCTCACGAGCAATAGAGAGCAGGTGCAAGACCGTATTGCTGGAACCGCCCAGAGCAAGATCGACCCGAATCGCATTTTCGAAGGCTTCGCGAGTCATAATTTGTCGAGGGGTGATATTCTCACGCACCAGGCTGACAATCCGCTCACCACTAGCAAAAGCGATGCGCCGCTTCAGCGACGAAACAGCCAGAGCCGTACCACATCCGACCAAACTCATACCAAGGGTCTCGGTCAGAATCGCCATGGTATTTGCAGTGAAAAGCCCTTGACAAGAACCTGCGGTTGGACAGGCTTTGTCCTCACAGGCCATCAATTCCTGTTCATCGATAACACCGGCTTTGTACTGGGCCATCGCTTCAAAGGTGTCGGTGACAAAAGAGAACTTGCGCCCTTCTCGGCCAGACCCAGTCATCATCGGCCCAGCAGTCACAACAATGCACGGAATATCCAAACGGGCTGCGGCCATCAGCATCCCGGGTGTAATCTTGTCGCAGTTGGTCAATAGTACCAGACCATCGAGACGATGAGCTTCGGCAATGGATTCAACCATGTCGGCAATCAGTTCACGTGTCGGCAGAGAATAGTGCATCCCCTTGTGACCCATAGCAATACCGTCACAGACGCCAGGGATACCGAAGATAAAAGAATATCCGCCGCCGGTGTGCACACCTTTTTCAATGAATCGCTCAAGGTCGCGCATACCGGTGTGTCCAGGGATCAGATCGGTAAACGAAGAGGCAATACCGATAAACGGTTTGTCCATCTGATCCTGCGGAATGCCGGTCCCCTTCAGGAGTGCTCGATGAGGAGTTCTTTCAAAGCCTTGAGTAATTGCATCACTGCGCTTTTTAGCCATTTTTGGGAGAATCTCCTAATCCTTCAAGATTTTAAAACCATGTTTGCCAACGAACAAAACATTTCATCTTTATACTCGTGGACAAGTGGCAGGTAAAGAGTAAAAGTAAAAAAACCGGGCCAATCTCCCCCTTTCAAACAAGGGACAATGGCCCAGAGAAAAACCAAGGGCCGTTGAATGCCAGCCCCTGTTTGCGTCAAACGGTTCTATCTATACTTGGCGAAAATCCCGCAAGAGAGATTCCATCTCATCCTTGCCAGCCAATTTGAGTTTCTGAACTTTCTTCCGTTCAATATCATCCTCTTCAGAAAGAAAAGGTCTTTCATCTATTTCAAGCAATCTTTTTTCAAAGAGTACGTGTTCTTCATGCAGCTTGCGAAACCGGGGACTCTCTTCTGTCAACTGCTGGATCACGCTCAGGTCCTGTTCTGCCATGAGTACCTCCTTGGGTTACGATGTTTAAATGTAAACAGCTCTTAAAAAATAACGAACGCAAGCCGGAATTGTCAACTGGTATTACCCGTTTTTTTTTATTTTCGCTAATTAGTTTCCAGAGGGGTTCCAGTTAATTTCTGCGTCCGAGGCTCTTAGATATGTCGGCGTAAGTTCCTCTGGAGAAAAAAGCCGCCCGGCCTCCCATTCCAAAACCGCCAGACAAGCAGCGGCTCCCGCCCGAGGAAGGTTCAACATTGACGGTGGGAAATGCGCCCGACCCCCCAACTGGCGGACGATCAGAGTTCTGTAGAGAGAGGCACCACTACCAACAAAAAGGGTATCCTCGGCAATACCCTCAAGCAGAGCATCAGGCCTTAAGACACGCTCGTCACTGACGGCTTGCATGCGGCCCGACTCCCATGAATACAAAGCAGCGTAAACCTCTTTCTTGCGTGCATCAAGCATGGCGCAAACCGGCAAGCGGGAGAAGGGAATTTGCATAGCGAGAGTTTGCAGTGAAGAGACACCCAACAACGGGCAACCTGTTGCCAGAGCCAAACCTTTTGCGGTCGCCAAGCCAACTCTCAAACCGGTAAAAGAACCTGGTCCCCTGACAATACCGATAGCATCAAGATCAGATCTTTGCAGTTCGCTCTTAGCGAGAAGGTCATCCACGGCATCAAGCAACCATTCCGTGGGGTTTTTACGGATATCCAGATTGATTTCAGCCAACAACCGCTCTCCATCGGAGAGAGCAAGGCTTCCAGCAGGGACTGCCGTTTGTATGGTTAGAAGAATCGGCGGCACGTCAACTTCCTATCATGCGAACGATATCATTATAAAAGGCCAACACCATCAGCATGATCAAGAGAATCAAGCCAACCTGTTGCGCCCACTCCCTGGCACGCAGTGACATTGGACGACGGAACACAACCTCAAAAAAGTAGAAGAACAGATGCCCGCCATCAAGGATCGGAATCGGCAACAGGTTTAGGATTCCCAGTTGGATGCTCAGGAAGGCCAGAATGCTCAGAATACTTGAGACATCGGTTTGCGCAGCCTGCCCAGCAATCTGCACAACGGTAATCGGCCCACCAATATTGTCCGTCGAGACATGCCCGGAAAATAGTTTCTGAATAAAGACCAACGTCAGTTCAATCAAACTAACAGTACGATCAGCCCCGGCCTTGATCGCATCCCAAAACTGGAAACGTTTGAAGACCACGACCTCCTGCGGCGCAATGCCTACGAGAAAATCGTCACGATCCTCCACTTTGCGCGGCACAAGTTCTAAGCTGAGTAGTTCCTCCCCCCGTTTGATCAGGAAGATCGTCGGATTGCCGCCAACGACTTGAATCGCATCTTTCAATTCATACCAGGAGAGAATTTCACGACCACCAATCGACAGGATGCGGTCACCTTCTTCAAGCCCGGCCTCAATCGCGGGCATTTTGGGAGCCAACCCACCGATAACAGCATCCTGAAGAGGAAGCAAACCGATCGCCTGCAATCCCTCCAATGAGCCATTGTCGGCATCCAGTACCAGTTCGGTTCGGCTACCATCGCGGTCCAGAGTAAAAACAACCGATTCACCGGCGCTGTTAACCAAAGCCGGGCCAGTATCAGTCCAGCGCAAAACATCGGTGCCGCCAATTTTGACGATGCAGTCGCCGTTGCGGAAACCACTATCGGCAGCTTCCGATTCCGGCAGGACGTAACCGACACAAGGAGGCTCTTCAAGGAAGGCCGGGAGATTGACACCAATCATATAGGACAAGGGTAAAATCAAGAATGGCAGAATCAGGTTCATAATCGGACCGGCGGCGACGATCGCCATGCGCCGTGAGACCGGCTGTTTGGCAAACGAGCGGTGATCCTCGGCCGGGTCGAGCTCTGAATCCTCGCCTTGATCACCCCCACCTTCACCTAGCATCTGGACATAGCCACCAAGCGGAATGGCACAAATCATATACTCGGTCTCACCATACTGCCTAGAAACCAGCCGAGGGCCGAAACCAAGAGAGAATTTAAGAACTTTAACGCCACAAAACTTAGCGACACAGAAATGCCCCAGTTCGTGAATAAACACCAGAACACCCAGTATGGCAATGCCTGCGGCAATGGTAATCATGCGTGCAAATCTCCTTGACTGACAATTGTATGTGCCGCCTGACGCGCCCAGGAATCGGCCGCCAACACCAACTCCAAGCTGTCTGCCGACCCGACCTCATGTTGCGCCACAACATTCTCAATAATATACGGAATGCCGAGAAAATTAATTTGCCCCTGCAAAAAAGCCTCGACAGCAATCTCGTTGGCAGCATTCAGGACCGCCGGAGCGGTCCCGCCTCGACGAATAGCATCGTAAGCAAAATCAAGACAGGGGAAACGCTGACTATCCGGTTCTGAGAAATGCAGTTGACCCAACCGACAGAGATCAAGCGGCGGCAGATCAAGCGGCATCCTTTCTGGATAAGACAGGGCATAGGCAATCGGAGTCTTCATGTCTGGGATCCCCAACTGGGCGATAACTGCACCATCAACGTACTCGACCATAGAATGGACAATGCTCTCTGGATGAATGTGTACAGCGATCCTGTCAACCGACAAATTAAAAAGCCAATGCGCTTCAATGATTTCAAGGCCCTTGTTCATCATGGTAGCCGAATCAATAGTGATCTTACGCCCCATGTCCCAGTTCGGGTGAGCCAAGGCATCTGCGGGTGTCACCTGCCGAAGTCCGTCCATGGACATGTTACGGAAAGGTCCTCCCGAAGCGGTCAGGATCAAACGCTTGACATCCTCTTTACGATGGCCTTCAAGAGACTGGAAGATTGCCGAATGTTCACTATCAACCGGGAAAAGCCGCCCGCCGGATTGCGCAACCGAACGCATAACCAGCTCCCCGGCCGCAACCAGAGTCTCCTTGTTAGCCAAGGCGACATCTTTACCGGCGTTTATCGCTGCCAGAGTCGGCTCAAGTCCAGCGGCACCAACAATAGCCGAAACCACCATCGCGGCGTCGTTTTCGACAGCGCAAGCGACCACGCCATCGGTACCATACAAAATACGCGGACCGGAAGAACCGACCCGCGCCTGCAACTGCTTTGCATCTTCCTGATCAGCGACCGCCACCATCTCCGGATGAAAAGAGGCAATCTGCTTTTCAAGCAACGAAAGATTTCGACCTGCAGTCAAAGCGACAACCTGAAAATGCTCCGAGTGGGCGGCAACGATCTCCAGAGTGCTTACACCGATGGAACCGGTGGAACCGAGAATCGTCAGACGTTTCATGCAAACACCCAGATCGCGTAGTAATAGGTTATGGGAAAGGCCAGCAGCAGACTGTCGAGACGATCAAGGATGCCACCATGCCCTGGAATAATGGTCCCGGAATCTTTTACGCCGAAACTGCGTTTCAATAAAGATTCAATGAGGTCACCAAGCTGACTGAAGATTCCGACACCTATGCCGAGTAAAACAACATCCATCAGACTCAATTCGGAGAAAAACCACAGTTTGCAGACCAAGGCACCGATAAGACTTCCAGCCAAGCCACCCACTGCTCCCTCGATGCTCTTCTTGGGACTGACAGCTTCATAAAGCCGACGCCGTCCCCAGGTTTTTCCGACAAAGTAGGCGAGAGTATCGCTCGCCATAACGATGAGGAGGACGAGGAAAATCCAGTCTCGACCGTCCGGGAGCAAGCGCAGCAATCCAGCGTGCGCCAGCAACAACGGCACATAAAGCAACCCCAGCATGCTGACAGCCATGTCCCTGCCGACCTGCTGCATGTCCTGGAAACGGAAAAGATAGAGTAACGCGAGGAAGATTACTGAGAAAACGGGGCCAGCCAGAGCGAGTGGTGAATCGACAGCAAAGATCAGCCCCGCGCAGAGCAGCACACCGGTCGCAACAGAGAGAGAGGCTTCAAGTCGGCGGCTTGTGGGCAAGCCCATACGGTAAAATTCGTGCAATCCCAGAGCACAGATGACGCAGATCACTCCGCCAAAAAGAACCGGGCTGGCATAGAGGACACAAAGGATGAGCAGAGGGAGGGCAATAAGTGCGGTCAGAATACGCTGTTTAATGGTTCTCCTCCGTGGTCTGAACGCTGCTTTTCTGCAATTGGGCACCAACCAGTCCGAAGCGTCGCTGGCGAAGGCTGTACTCTTGAAGAGCCAAGTGCAGTTGCTCTCTTGAGAAATCGGGCCAAAGGGTGTCCGTGAAATAGAGCTCCGAATAGGCCGCCTGCCAAAGCATAAAATTACTGATGCGCATTTCACCGCTGGTCCGAATCAACAGATCTGGATCGGGGAGACTGGCTGTATCGAGCCTGTTCGCAATCATTTCTTCAGAGATATCGGCCGCCTGTAGTTTGCCAGCGGCAACCTCACGCCCTATTTGCTGCACGGCTCGGGTCAATTCATTACGAGAACCGTAAGAGAGCGCCAAGTTCAGCACCATACGATCATTGCCAGCGGTTTCTTCCATGATCTCACGAAGAACATCGCTGATTGGATCCGGCAGTCGTTCCAGTTCCCCAATCGCCATCAAACGAATACCACGCTTCTGTAGCTGCCGTAACTCTTTCTTCAGAAAAGACCCAAGCAGGCTCATAAGCGCCTCAACCTCATCTTGAGGGCGCCCCCAATTCTCGGAACTGAAAGCGTAGAGTGTCAGGCAGCGGATTCCGAGAACAAGGCATTCGTCGACAACGGACTGCACGACTTCCACCCCCTTGCGATGGCCGAGAATACGCGGCAGATGACGACGTTCAGCCCAGCGGCCATTGCCATCCATGATAATTGCAAGATGATTCGGAATCTGCATATAAAAAACGATCCAAGTAAATCCAGGTAAAAGTTCAAGTTCAGTAAAATATCACAATCATTATCAACCAGGCAACCGGCTGAGAAACATTTCAAAATTAAGAAAGGGCGCCCTGAGGCGCCCTGAATCAATCGGAAATTGCATTAACGGGACATGTATCAACACAAGTTTGGCACTCGGTGCATTCGTCGATGATTGCGTAAATTTCACCCGACTCCACAATCGCATCGACCGGGCAGGAATCAACGCAGGTCCCGCATGAGATGCACTCTTCTGTAATTCTCATAGATAAAAACCTCCACATCAGTTCGGTGCGAAGATCAGATCTCCATCAGATCCTTTTCCTTGTCCGCAACCACCTGATCGACACGACCGACAAAAGCATCAGTCACTTCCTGAATTTCTTTTTCGCCACGTTTCAGTTCATCCTCGGAGATGTCTTTGTCCTTCTCCAATTTTTTCAAAGTATCGTTGGCTTCACGACGCGCGTTGCGCACAGCAACCTTGCCATCTTCCCCCATTCGTTTGACTTGTTTGACCATCTCTTTGCGTCGCTCTTCAGTCAATGGTGGGAATGCCAGACGAATGAGCAGTCCATCCGACGACGGGTTTAAGCCAAGATCAGACTTAAGAATCGCTTTTTCAATCTCAGAAACCAGGTTTTTTTCCCAAGGCTGGATCGTGATCAGGCGCGGTTCGGGAACAGCCAGAGTTGCCACCTGATTGAGTGGCGTTGGCGTTCCGTAGTAATCGACCCGTACATCATCAAGCACAGTAAGAGAAGCACGACCGGTACGCACTTTGCCCAAGTCGCGCTTAAACGAATCCAGGGCTTTCACCATAGTAGCTTCGGCAATCGATTTAACATCGGCAATCATGGCATCATTCTCCTTTGACGATGGTTCCTATCTTCTCACCACAGACGACCCTGAAAATGTTGCCACGTTGGGTCAAATTAAAAACAAGAATCGGCAGGTTGTTATCCATGCAGAGTGAAGTTGCGGTAGAGTCCATAACCTGTAGACCTTGCTTCAGAACATCCAGATATGTCAACTGATCGTACTTGACAGCAGTCGCATCTTTATTCGGATCGGCATTGTAGACCCCGTCCACCTTGGTCGCCTTGAGGATGATTTCTGCACCGATTTCAACGGCCCTCAAACTGGCAGCAGTATCTGTTGTAAAAAACGGATTGCCGGTTCCAGCGCCGAAGATGACGACACGACCTTTCTCTAAATGTCGCACTGCGCGGCGACGAATGTACGGTTCAGCAATCTCCTGCATTTCAATTGCCGACTGCACCCGCGTAATCACTCCAGCTTTCTCGAGAGCATCCTGCAGGGCCAAACTGTTCATGACCGTGGCCAGCATCCCCATGTAGTCGGCACTGGCACGATCCATACCCATGGACGAGGCGGCAACCCCACGAAAGATATTGCCGCCACCAATCACAATCGCTATCTGCAGGCCGAGATCAACCACCTCGCGAATTTCATTCGCAATCCCATTAATAGTATCCGGATCAATGCCATAACCTTGGTTACCAGCAAGGGCCTCACCACTCAATTTGAGCAGTATACGCTTGAAACAGGGTTCTTTCGCCATGTTTTCTCCGGTTTTCAAATGAGTTGTTTACTTGGTCATCGCAGCAACTTCAGCCGCAAAATCATCTGCCTTCTTCTCAATGCCTTCACCAAGTTGGTAGCGAGAATAAGCCACGAGGGTTGCCTGACCACCGAGTTCCTTAGCCAAATCCTCTATAACCTTACTCACTTTCCTATCAGTATCAATGACATAAACCTGTTCGAGCAGACAGGTTTCACCAAAGAACTTATTGATCTGGCCTTCAATAATTTTTTCGACAATATTTTCTGGTTTACCACTCTCCAGAGCCTTGACGCGCATGATTTCCTTCTCACGCTCAACGATATCTGCGGGGACATCGTTACGGCTCAAGTACTGAGGACCAGCTGCGGCAACGTGCATAGCGAGCAGACGGGCGGTCTCAGCAAGCAGGGGCGAATCGGCCTTGTCGGAATCGATCTGCACCAACACTCCGATCTTGCCACCGCCATGAACATAGGAAGCCGTCACACCAGGCTTCGCTTCAAGACGAGTAAAACGGCGGATATTCATATTCTCGCCAATTGTCGCAATTTGGTGGGTCAACTCGTCACCAACACTACGACCAGAAGCGGCAGAATCAAGGTCTTTGAGTGCATCGAGATCCGCAGGGGATTGATTCAGAATGACATCAGCAACGCCATTAACAAAACCTTGGAAAGCCTCATTTTTAGCGACAAAGTCAGTTTCGGAGTTAACCTCCACCAAAGCGCCACTGGTGCCATTACCGACAGCGGCAATCATACCCTCGGCAGCGACCCGGCCTGATTTCTTGGCCGCAGCGGAGAGGCCTTTTTTTCGTAGCAGGTCGATTGCCTGCTCCATATCACCGTTCGCTTCGCTCAGAGCTTTTTTACAATCCATCATACCGGCACCAGTTTTGGCGCGCAGTTCACCTACCATTTTTGCAGTAATTGTTGCCACTGTAGACCTCCTGTTTTATGACCGTTGGTTCCTAAAATGTGAATACGTAGTTAAATTTCGAAGGCAAAAAAGGAAAGCACTTGGGCTGGATAATTACTTCAAAAACCTGAGCTGAACCCAATAACGTTCAGCGATATTTTTTTGGGTGCTCAGGCAATCCAGTGACTTGCTCTCTTTGCCATCAGTCACTTACAAATTCAGGATAAAAGCTGAAAACAGATAATCTTAACCGACTCTGGTAAAAAGGCGGCTGCAAAGCAGACCGCCTTTATTATTTCAACTCATTTCATAGGTTTAGGCTTTCTTTGGAGCGTCCACATCAGCGGCAGGTTCAGCAACCTTTTCGACCGGGGCAGCAACCTCTTCAACCGGGGCAGCAACTTCTTCGACCGGGGCAGCAACCTCTTCGACCGGGGCAGCAACCTCTTCGACCGGGGCAGCAACCTCTTCGACCGGGGCAGCAGCCTTTTCGACCGGGGCAGCAGCCTTTTCGACCGGGGCAACAGCGGCAGCTTCGACTTTTTCCTCAACCTCCTGGTCTGCGCCTTCGGCATCGTTGCGCAGCTTCTCTTCACGCGCGGCGGCCCCTTCAATACAGGCTTCAGCCATTTTGGAAGAGAAGAGTCGGATGGCGCGGATGGCGTCATCGTTGCCGGGGATAATATAGTCGATACCGTCAGGATTACAGTTGGTATCAACCACGGCTACGACCGGGATTCCAAGCTTGCGGGCTTCCTTAACAGCGATTTCTTCTTTGTTAGGATCAACAATGAAGATGGCAGCTGGCAAACGGGTCATATTCTTGATTCCGCCAAGACTCTTTTCCAGCTTGGCTTTTTCACGATCCAACTGCAGGACTTCTTTCTTGAGAAGCAAATCGTAAGTACCGTCTTCAGACATGACTTCGATTTTCTTGAGACGATCAATACTGCGCTTGATGGTGGAGAAGTTGGTCAACATGCCACCCAGCCAGCGATTGTTAACATAGTACTGGTCGGAGCGAACAGCTTCTTCCATAATCGAATCCTGAGCCTGCTTTTTGGTCCCCACAAACAGGACCTTTTCGCCATTTTTGGCGATTTCGCTGACAAAGCTGTAAGCGTTCCGGAAATAACGAACCGTCTTTTGCAGGTCGATGATGTAGATACCATTGCGCGCGCCGAAGATATAAGGCTTCATCTTGGGATTCCAGCGACGAGTCTGATGACCGAAATGAACGCCAGCCTCCAGTAATTGCTTCATTGTAATCTGTGCCATTGTGTAGCTCCTTAATTCTTAGGTTTTTGGCCGCCGTCTCCGTCATCCCCGCATGCCGACCTGATACAATATCAGGCACCCGACTCAGGTCAGAAGACGTGTGTATTGAACAGCTCATCCGTATAGCATGAGACTTTTTATAAGGCAAGGGCTTTTTCGACATAAACCCCGTTTACAACTTCGTTAAGACTGTAATAGTATGCGTGACTATGCCTGGATCACAAGTTTATCGATATATCCTTCGGGAGGTCCTAGGACCTACCCTGCTCTGTCTCCTGATCTTCACTATGGTTCTGCTCATGGGACGCCTCGTCAAGTTGGTCGATTTGATCATCAACAAGGGGGTTTCTCCCAGCGACATCATGGTGCTGTTCGCGACCCTGTTGCCATCCTTTCTAACCATATCCTTACCGCTGGCCTTTCTCATGGGGATCATGATCGGCCTCGGCCGCATGTCGGCCGACAGCGAAACCGTGGCACTCAAGTCAGCAGGCATCGGCCTGGCGAGGATTTCTATTCCCGTCTTCGCCCTGGCACTCATTTTTGCGTTACTGACTGGCATGGCCGGGCTTTGGGCCAAGCCCTGGGGTTATCGTGCCTTTAAAGCCAAATCCTTCGAAATCACTAAGCAAAAAGCAACCATCGGTTTTCAACCACGAATTTTCATGAACCAGTTCGACAATCTAGTGGTCTATGCCAATGAAATCGATGAACACGCTGACCAGATGCATAATCTTTTTATTGTTGAGAAAAAACCGGAGGCCACCTCCTGGGTCTTTGCCGACACCGGCAACATCATGACTGACGAACAGAATGAAACCGTGACGATCCGCCTGCACGACGGAGTTATTCACCGTCAGAAAACCGACTCGGTGGACAACTACCAACTGATTCACTTTCGCAACTACGATGTTCAACCCAACATTTCTTCAGCAGTAAACACAGTCAGAACAGGCCGACAACGCCCCAAAGAGCTCCCTACGGGGAAACTATGGACCAGCATCGATCAAGCAAAGAATCCCGCCAGAGCCCAGGCACTGAAGGCCGAACTGCACCAGCGGCTCTGTTCACCCCTGGCGCCGCTACTCTTTGCTCTCTTCGGCCTGCCCTTCAGCATGCAATCGCACCGCTCTGGCCGCAGCGGCGGCTTTGTCATGGGCCTTATTATCTATCTCTGCTACTATTTCCTATTGTCCGCAGCAGACACCCTTACGGTGGAAGCCGCCGTATCACCATGGCTCTCCTTCTGGGCCCTCCACGCGGCACTATTCATCATAGGAATCTATCTCCTGCGTCAAAGCGCTCTGGAAAAACCGAATCTACTAGCGATTTGGGTCGATCAAACGCTGGACACCATCAAAAAGAGGACGCAAAAAGATGCTGACCGTTGACCGCTATATCCTGGCCACCTTCGGCAAGAGCCTGGCGGTTGTTCTACTCGCTCTGGTTTCCCTCTACAGCCTGATCGAATTTTTGGAAAAGGTTGATGACTTCATCGAGCACCAGGCAAACCTGACGCATTACCTGCTCTACCCGCTGCACCATTTGCCGACCATGCTCTCCAACGCGTTGCCAATGGCGGTCCTGTTGGCGACCTTTGCTACCGTTGGCAGTCTCTCGCGAACCAGCCAGTTGACAGCGATGCTGGTCGGCGGCATCAGCTTCAATCGCATCAGCAGACCGCTTTTTCTCGGTAGCCTGCTGCTAAGCGGCCTGGTCTTTCTGGCCAATCTCTGGCTGGTACCCTGGTCAGCACGCGAAGCTGAATATATTTTGGAAACCGAAATCAAAGGCAAAGGTACACAGACTGTATCCAAACAGGATCTGTACTTTCGTGACCATGACCGGATCGTCAGCGCTGCCCACGCCTTCCCGACCAAAGGCCTTATTGTCGGGCTGACCATTGTTGAGTTCAACGATCATTTTCAACCACTCAGACGCATTCAGGCTGAGCAGGCCCAACATGTCGAAGACGGCAAGTGGCAACTCATCAATGCGGTCACTTGGAAGTTCTCTCCAGAGACCAGAGCACTGGCCTCCTTTGACAAGACGCCTAAGCTGACCTTTGACCTGCAACGACGCCCGGAGGAAATGCTGCAACTCTGGAAAGACCCAACAGAAATGACTTTCGGCGAGCTGCTTCATTTTACCGAAAAACTCAGCCAGGAAGGACACGACCCGAAGCCCTACCAGGTTGAGACCCATATGCGCATTGCCCGGTCGGCAACACCGCTGATCATGGTTCTGCTCGGCATCCCCTTTGCCCTGCAACGCGGTCGCAATGCCAGCTTCGCTCTCGGCATCGTCACCAGCCTGATTATCTTTCTGGTCTACTTTCTGCTTTATGCCGTCTTCGCCGCCTTTGGTGCCGCCGCGATCTTGCCGCCCGTTCTGGCGGCCTGGGCAGCCAACATCCTGATGGCCCTGATCGGCACCTGGTTCTTTTTACGAGTTCAAGGTTAATTCTCGTCCCAAAGAAAACAAACAAAAAAGCCAGGACCGATTTAAACCGGACCTGGCTTTTTCTATATCAAACTTCTCAGAGAATAATTAATACCGGTAGGTATCAGGCTTGTACGGCCCCGCTACCGGAATTCCGAGATAATCAGACTGCTCCTGACTGAGGACCGTCAATTGTGCACCAAGTTTGCCAAGATGCAGACGGGCGACCTTCTCATCAAGAGACTTGGGCAAAACAAAAACCTCATTTTTATACTGGTCTGAACGCAAGAACAGTTCGATCTGCGCCATGACCTGGTTGGTAAAGCTGTTCGACATCACAAACGAAGGGTGGCCGGTAGCGCAACCCAGGTTGAGGAGACGGCCCTCGGCCAGAATGATAATGGCGTGGCCATCAGGGAAAATCCACTGGTCGACCTGGTTGCCATGCTCACGTGGATTCTTGATATTCACTTTTTGAACACCAGCGACCTTTTCCAGTTGCGCCATCTCAATCTCGTTGTCAAAGTGTCCGATATTACCAACGATGGCGTTATGCTTCATCTTCTCCATGTGCTCGACCCGGATGATATCCTTGTTGCCGGTGGTGCTGACAAAAATGTCAGCCGTAGCGACGACATTTTCGAGGGTATTCACTTCGTAACCCTCCATCAAGGCCTGCAAAGCACAGATCGGGTCGATCTCGGTGACGATCACGCGAGCGCCCTGGCCGCGCAGCGACTGGCAGCAGCCTTTACCGACATCACCATAACCACAGACCACAGCGATCTTGCCGGAGATCATCACATCCGTCGCTCTCATGATGCCGTCAACCAGACTATGGCGGCAGCCGTAGACATTGTCGAATTTGCTTTTGGTGACCGAGTCATTGACGTTCATCGCCGGGAACGGTAGCTTGCCATCTTTCTGCAACTGATAAAGGCGATGCACCCCGGTGGTGGTTTCTTCGGTTACACCTTTGATCGAATTGCAGATGGCGGTCCAATCGATTTTCTTGCCTTCAATAGAGTTTTTCAGGTTACTGACCATTTCGCGCCAATCTTCCGGGTCGTCCTCGGTGCAGACGGGCACACCCTGCTCCTGCCACTCCGTTCCGTAGAGAACCATCATCGTGGCATCGCCGCCGTCATCAAGGATCATGTTCGGCAACTGGCCGTTTGGCCAATTCAAGGCCTGCTCCGTACACCACCAGTACTCATTGAGGGTCTCGCCCATCCAGGCAAAGACCGGAACCCCTTTGGGAGCATCGACCGTACCGTCACGCCCCACGGCAACAGCCGCGGCAGCCTGGTTCTGAGTCGAAAAAATATTGCACGAGGCCCAACGCACTTCAGCGCCAAGATCGACCAGCGTTTCGATCAACACGGCCGTCTGAATCGTCATATGCAGAGAACCGGTGATCCGGGCACCTTTAAGCGGCTGCTGATCGCGATATTCATCGCGCAAAGAAACCAGGCCCGGCATTTCGATTTCGGCCAGTTCGATTTCCTTGCGGCCCAGAACTGAGAGGGACAGGTCTAAAACTTTAAAATCCTGATTCATTGACATCTGATAATTCTCCTGTGATTGGTTTATGGTTTTACAAACTTGAAAAGTTACAACTCTATAACCCAAACATAGATAATACGTCTTTACACCAAAACAGTAAGAGTTGAAAACAAAAGACCAACGCAAAGGCGCTAAGAAAAACCAAGAAAGAGGCAAAGGGAGACTATCCTCGTATTTTAGTATGGTTTTCTTTGCGGGCTTTCTCTACCTCTTTGCGTCTTTGCGATAAAACCTTGTAGCCTTTGTTTGGGTTATAAGTCCGTTTAAAAAAGGCTTTATTTGTCTTTGCTTTTATTTTGGTTATAGACTCATAAAAGTTATAGCCCTGCTCTGTTTACTAAAGCGTCAACTTACGGTCTGATGCTGGCAGTCAGTAACAAAACTGTTTGCTGCCTTGAATTATTACCTATAACGCGATAGCTGGTAAGTCCCATCCCAACTTCAACAAACCAGCTTTCAATCTCTTCACGATTGAACCCAAGCCACTGATCGGCTAATTGATCCCGGGTCCAGTCGTGATCATGTCGAGTCAGATCCGCTAAAACCAAAAGTCCGTCAGCCTTCAGTATACGTTTGATTTCATGAAACACCATGGCTGGATGCTCCGCATGATGAAGCACCTGATTAAGCACAACGGTCTGTACCGTTTCAGCAGCCAGAGGCAAGTGGTTCATTTCAGCCAGACGGACTTCCACGCTCTCGGAAAGGCCATGTTGTGCCACGGTTTCTCTGGCAAGCGCAACCATTGAAGGGGAATAATCGATACCGACAACGCGATCAGCTCGTTTTGCCAATTCAGAGAGCAAGGCCCCGGAACCGACCCCGACTTCAACAATCAGCCCACCTTCTGGAACCAACGATAAAAGCTCGACTTTATAATCAGGCAGCGCCAGCAGATCAACATGGATATGGTCCCAATCTCTGGCATGTTGATCAAAAAAGTGTTGGCTGCGCTGACGCCTTTCCGCCATAACCTGTGAAACGCCAGCGACATCATGCTCGTACTCGGGAAGATGGTTCAGCTGTAAATCAATAAAAGGCCAGAGATCATCGAAGAAGTTATCAGACGATGCCAGTCGGTAGTAGTGCCAGGTGCCCTGCTTTTCGACTTGCAGGAGTCCACCCTCACTGAGTAACTTCAAATGCCGGGAGATCCGCGATTGCCCCATCACGAGAATCTGCATCAAATCCTGCACGGTAAAATCGCCCTGCCGCAAAATACGCAACAGACGAAGTCGGGTGCTGTCAGCCAGAATTTTAAAGAGATTCAGCATAGATCAATCTATCCATTTTTCATAAATCAAGATTTATTGATATAACAAAGCCGCGCGGAGGGCAAGAAGTTTTTACCATCAAGTCTGGTGACGCCAACCTGCGGCAACGACAAAGTACAGATGCCCCCCTGCAAGTTATCTCAGGAGGGCATCTCAGATTGTTGACAAACTTCACACTGAATCGATATGGGGGGATTCCTACAGGTTCGATTGTGTCACTGTTTTTTAAGTCGTTTTAGAGCAACAGGGCCTCAGAACAAAAAAGAGCCCCACAGTTCGGAGGTAGTGAACTGTGGGGTAATATTTTCTTTTTCTTTGGAGGTATGAAGAAGCTTTAGGACCCGCTGCCACGGCAGGTCTTTAACTTATCTCTGGGCCGTCGCCACAACGCCCCTTTGATGGTTCTTAAGATAAGTGATTCGTTAAAGTAATTATACGTGAAGATTCGCAAATTTCAAATCGCGACCGCGCGAATCCTGACTGTGCAGATGCACATTAACTCATTTCTCGATGCCAGACCATAACTCGGCAGCCAGCTCTCTTCCGTCGGCAATTTGAGCCGGGGTCATCATCTCGGTCAATTCTGCCAGGTGGGCTTTGGCGATAGCGTTGTTCTGCTGAGCGGCGAGGCTGAGCCAGGCGTAGGCTTCTATGAGGTCTCCAGGGGAACGCCGTCCGGCATAGAGTTGAAACCCCAGATTGCTCTCGGCAAGAACATATCCCTGCGAAGCGGACAAACGATACCAGCGCTTCGCTTCATCGATGTCCTGTTCGACCCCCCGGCCCATTTCGTAACTTCTGCCAAGAGAATTCTGGGCCTCGGCCAAACCTTCAAGAGCGGCCCGACGAAACAACTTTACCGCTTCTGAGGCATTAACTTCACCCCCCTCCCCCGATTCGTACAACAGGCCGAGGTTGTATTGGGCCAACAAATCCCCACGCTCAGCAGCCTGACTGTACCAATAGGCGGCTTTAGGACCGTTCCGCTCGACCCCGGTTCCGGTCGCAAACATCTGGCCGAGATTGTATTGCGCCCCGGCATGGCCACGCTCAGCAGCTCGCAACCACCAACGCATAGCTTCAGGATAGCTCTGGGCAACACCTTCGCCGATTGCATAGCGGACGCCAAGCTCGTTCTGCGCAGACGGACTCAGGGCCGTCTCGGCGTCAGCTGGCTTGAGAGAAAGGTCCTCACTTGCCTGGGAAAGCGCAGCCAGCGTCAAAGACAAACAAAGGAACATCATCAAATAAAGTCGACTCATAGCGAACGGATCTTAAATTGGGAAAAGGTTATGTTGTTTGGGGCCAAGTCTTGAATGGTGCGACGAAGCACCATTCAAGACTTGGTAGAGGAATGTAACATTAAGACAGGTACGATGTCATCCGACTCTCAAATACGCCCCAGAAAGCCCGCTGACGTTGCTGCTGCACTCAGTCGAGCTCAAAGCGGTCAAGATTCATGACCTTGTCCCATGCCGCGACAAAGTCGTGCAGAAACCGCTTATGTGAGTCCTGGCAACCATAAACTTCTGCGACGGCCCGAAGCTGCGAGTTCGAACCAAAGATCAGGTCGATGCGAGTACCGGTCCACTTGAGCTCGCCTGTTGCGCGATCACGACCCTCAAACACGTCGCCAGCTTCCGAGGACGCCTTCCAGGTGGTGCTCATGTCGAGCAGATTGACGAAGAAGTCATTGGTGAGCGTCTCTGGCCGCTTGGTGAAGACGCCGTGTTGGGACTGTCCGAAGTTGGCGTTGAGGACGCGCATACCGCCAATGAGAACTGACATTTCGGGAGCGGTCAGGGAGAGCAATTGCGCCCGATCAACCAGAAGCTCCTCTGCCGACACGGTGAATTTGGTTTTGAGGTAGTTGCGGAACCCGTCTGCAACAGGTTCGAGGACCGAGAATGACTCCACATCGGTTTGCTCCTGCAACGCATCCGTGCGTCCCGGCGTAAAGGGAACGCTCACCTCAGAGCCGGCATTCTTCGCCGCGAGCTCGACAGCTGCACAACCGCCCAGAACAATCAGGTCGGCGAGCGAAACCAGCTTGCCACCTGTCTGCGCGCTGTTGAACGCCTTTTGGATACCCTTAAGAGTCTGCAGCACAGTCGCCAACTGATCCGGCTGGTTAACAGCCCAATTTTTCTGCGGAGCAAGACGAATGCGCGCCCCATTTGCCCCACCGCGTTTATCGGAGCCACGGAAGGTGGACGCCGAGGCCCAGGCCGTTGAGACCAATTGCGAGACAGACAATCCCGAAGCCAGAAGCTGGCCTTTGAGGGCAGCGATGTCCTGCGCGTCAATCAATTTATGAGTAACCGCAGGAACGGGGTCTTGCCACAACAGCTCTTCGTCAGGCACTTCCGCACCGAGATAGCACGCGCGCGGGCCCATGTCGCGATGGGTCAGTTTGAACCACGCCCGGGCGAAGGCATCCGCGAACTCTTCGGGGTTATCGTGAAACCGTCGCGCGATCGGCTCGTAGATCGGGTCGAAGCGCAGCGAGAGATCCGCCGTGGTCATCATCGGCCGGTGCTGCTTTGACGTGTCGTGCGCGTCAACCACCATGTCTTCGTCATCGACGTCCTTGGCCAGCCACTGATTTGCACCAGCCGGACTTTTGACGAGCTCCCACTCGTATTTGAACAATACCTTCAGATAGCCCATGTCCCACGTCACCGGGTTCGGCTTCCAGGCGCCCTCGATACCGCTGCTGATTGTATCGCCGCCTTTGCCGCTGCCAAAGTTGCTCTTCCAGCCAAAGCCCTGCTCTTCGATGGGAGCGGCTTCCGGGTCAGGACCGACATGGGCGGCATCACCGGCACCATGGCATTTACCGAACGAGTGCCCGCCCGCAATCAGGGCGACCGTCTCTTCGTCATTCATCGCCATGCGCCCAAAGGTATCGCGCACGTCGCGACCAGAACCGACGGGGTCCGGCTCGCCGTTCGGCCCTTCCGGGTTGACATAGATCAAGCCCATCTGCACGGCCGCGAGCGGATTATCGAGTTCTCGATCGCCGCTGTAACGATTATCTCCCAACCACTCGTCTTCAGAGCCCCAGTAAATATCTTCTTCGGGCTCCCAGATGTCTACGCGCCCGCCGCCAAAGCCAAAGGTCTTAAAGCCCATCGACTCCAGAGCACAGTTGCCAGTGAGGATCATCAGATCAGCCCAGGAGATCTTCCCGCCGTATTTCTGCTTGATCGGCCAGAGCAGGCGGCGCGCTTTATCAAGGTTGACGTTGTCTGGCCAGCTGTTGAGCGGCGGGAAACGCTGCGAGCCCGAGCAGGCGCCGCCGCGGCCGTCGCCGGTGCGGTAGGTGCCTGCGCTGTGCCACGCCATTCGGATGAAGAGCCCCCCGTAGTGGCCATAATCAGCCGGCCACCAATCCTGGGAGTCGGTCATCAGGGCAAAGAGATCCTTCTTTATGGCTGCAAGATCGAGGCTTTTAAATTCTTTGGCGTAGTTAAAATCCTCGCCCATGGGGTTAGACAAAAGGGAATGTTGGTGCAGGAGGTTGAGGTTCAGCCGGTTCGGCCACCAGTCTCGGTTCGATGTGCCAGCGCTGGACGGTTTTTTGCCTGATTTGCCCGTTACCGGGCACTTGTTCTCGTCGCTCATAAAGTTACCTCCAATTTGTTTATTGTAATGTGTGGTTATGATTATAACTGATCAGGCAAATTTTGCCGGACATGAAGTTAAGTTTTACCCACAATTGGAGGTGTAACGATTGTTGAAATGAAGAGGACGTTTTTCCTTGAGAGCAAAATACCGGTTGAATTCGGTATCAATGACTAGAACAGGGTCCTTTCACAAACCCAATCCGCACCGATTCTTCCATGCCGGCAAGTTCACTCTCAGTCAAAAAAGCAAAAAAAGACTCACTTTTATTGGCAGAAAGACGGCCGTTGTTCTGAAGACAAAGTTGAATAAAAAGGTCAATCAGACGGTCTGGCATGTCAACGATTTCCTGAATCAGCGCTCTAGTCATATCATAACTGGACAGAAAATCGAGTTCCTCTACAAGTTCCTGCGCGATGGTAAGCTGTACAAAATCATAAAGGGCTTCAGCCTGGGCCGTCATGTCGATGTTCCGATACCAGCGGCTGGTTTCACCTGCGACAGTCATCCGACCGAGTTCGTCAAGGTCATACTCGATCAATTGCATCAGAGGGTTTGAGAATGCCTCCAGGGATTGATCATAAAGCGCAGGATTCTTCAGCATAGCGGCAGAGACCGGAAACATGAGACCTTGCGGAATAGCACCGCGCAGGGAAAGGATATTGTGGATGAGAAAACGATGGATACGACCGTTGCCATCATCAAAAGGATGCAGAAAAACAAACCCCCAGGAGATGGCCGCAGCATGGACCACAGGCGGGATACCACCTTCTTTCATCATCCGGTGTGAAGCGAGCAAGCCGTCCATGAGTTCGGAGAGGTCTTCGGGTTTCGGGCAGACATAATGAACGAGCTGTTTTTGATATGAAATCGTCTGCCCGACGTAATTCTGGCTGCTTCGGTAATCGGTATCGCGAAAACGTGGATCGACGATGCGGTTCTGTACATCGATCAGCAGAGGCTTCTCGCAAAAATCCCGGTGTTCTGCCATCTCCAGCAAACCGATAAATTTTTCAGTACGGGAAGCGCTCGGTTTTATCTGCTCGATCTCAAAGGATGACTTTGTTTCCTTGCTGTACAGGTAACTCAAAGCCCTTCTGAGCAGTTCCGGTGAATAGGCGGTGATGACCTGCTCGCATTGCTGATGCAGATCTATCCCCTCCATGACGGCCAGCTTTTCTGTGCGCCGAATGATGGGACAAAAAGATCGTCCGCCGAGCAGATTGTCGACTACCCGTTGACGTTGCACCCACCGACCGGGCGCTGTGGTGTAGTAGCGGTCCGCTTCCAGCAGGTCAACATAATTCCCCCTGGTCAGATCCGGCAGCGGCAACTCTTTTCCGGTCAGGAACTCAAAGAGAAACCAAATTTTGCGGGTATACTTTCCGGTGGGTTTCGAGAAGATCCACTCCGTAAGCTCCGTTTCGGGGATCACTTCGAAAAGTGCCGAAAGAATCCCCAGATTCACCCCGTCGTACTTCAAGGCAAATTCCAGGTGATTCCCCGTCCCGTCTCCCGGCCAATAAGACAGCGGATAGACCGATTCAACACGACCACCCTGAATCGTTGACCGTAGCGTTCCGGTCTGACAGACCGAGGCTCTGTGCCAGTTCGGCAAAAGGTTTAATCGGTAGCGATCACACAGGAACGTATAGCCAGCCAACCGATTTTGTGCAGCTTCCTCAGCCATATCATCCCTTAAAAAAACGATTACGGGCCTTTAAATATTCTTACCTGCAAAGTACTTTTTAAAAATATAGTTAATATTTACATAAATTTCAATAAAATGATTACAGAGTGACTTCATTAGATGTCGTTCGGCCAGATGCTCAAAAAATGTTTACAATTTCAAAAATGTTGTTACCAGTGGCCTATTGCAGCAATTTTCGATTACAATCAGGCAACGGACAAACTCGCCCCCACAACCAACTTCGGCACGGGACAGGCTCAGAAGAGTTGGTTTTTGTCCTACTTAACGGCGGAAAATCAGAGAGGTATTAATTCCTCCAAACGCAAAATTATTGCTCATCAAATATTCAATATCGAGATTACGCCCCTCCCCGTTGAGATAATCAAGGTCACCACATGCGGGGTCAATATTCTTTAAATTCAAGGTCGGGGCAAACCACCCTTCGTGCATCATTTTGATTCCAAGCCAAGACTCAATGGCACCACACGCGCCAAGGGTGTGTCCAAAATAGCTCTTTAAGGAGCTAATTGGCATTGCCGAGCCAAAGACGTTGCTCGTAGCGTTTGACTCAACAATATCTCCAAATCCTGTAGCTGTACCGTGAGCACTGACGTAACCGATCGCATCAGGTGCCAGATCAGCACAATCAAGTGACATTTCGATACATTTCTGGATGGTTCCCAGATTCGGTTGAGTAATGTGTGTCGCATCACAATTGGTGGCAAAACCAACGATTTCTGCGTAAATGTGAGCACCTCTGGCAACCGCATGCTCTCTTTCTTCAAGAACCAGGGTTGCCGCCCCCTCCCCAATCACGAGACCATCTCTGTCGACGTCAAACGGACTCGGAGTGGTCTTGGGCTCTTCATTTTTAAGACTGGTTGCAAACAGGGTGTCAAAGACTGCCACCTCGGTAGGGCAAAGTTCTTCCGCCCCGCCAGCAACCATGATGGTCTGGTAACCATTGCGGATCGCTTCAAAGGCATAGCCAATCGCCTGGCTTCCCGAGGTACAGGCGCTAGACGTTGGCACCAGTCTGCCTCGCAAACCGAAAAAAAGTGCGACATTCACGGCAGCGGTGTGACTCATCATCTGCATGTACGTATTCGCATTGATAGCGCGAGTAGAATTTTCTTTCAGCATGACACCGAAACTTCGCAGCGTATCTGGACTGCCAGTAGATGAGCCATAGGCCACGCCCACCTCTCCTGAGGTAAGAATGTCAGCTCCAAGCAGTCCGGCCTTTTGTAATGCCTCTTCGGTGGCGACAGTTGCCATCTTGGCAACGCGTCCCATACTGCGAGTTTGCCTTCTTGTGTAATGCGCAGGGACAGAAAAATCAGGCGCTGGGGCAGCGAGAAGAGAGTTCAGACCTTCATAAATGGTCCATTCGTCAACTTTCACCACAGCATTTTCCAGTTGCTTCAATCGGGAAAGAATCGTAGTCCATTCCTGACCAAAAGCAGTCACTCCACCCATCCCGGTCACAACGACGCGCTTCATTAAATCATCCCTCCATTGATCGAGATAGCCTGTCTGGTGACATACGCTGCAGCATCTGAACAGAGGTAAGCGACCAGGCCAGCGACTTCTTCAGGCGTTCCCAAGCGTTGCGTTGGAATAATTTTCAGGGCTTCTTGACGAATTTCTTCAGTAACCATCCCGGTATCAATCAAACCTGGCGCAACACAGTTAACCGTTATCTTTCTTTTTGCAAGCTCTACGGCTAAAGCCTTTGAAGCCCCGATCAAACCTGCCTTTGTCGCACTATAGTTGACCTGGCCACGATTGCCCATCAGCCCGGAGACAGAAGACATGACAACGATACGTCCGCCCTTTCGCATCTGCACCATCGGCATCACACAAGGCTGGATAACATTATAAAAGCTGTCGAGGTTTGTATGAATGACCTCGTCCCACTCTTCTTCCGGCATGGCCGGGAAAGCGTTGTCGCGGGTAATTCCAGCACAGCTTACGATGCCGTAAAAAGCGCCATTCTCCTCAATGAAGCCTTCCAGGGCACTTCGGCACTGCGCACGATCTTTTACATCAAACTGCATCAGGCGACAGACGCCATTGCTTGCACTAATCTGCTGCAAAGTTTCTTCAGCACCAGGACGGTCACTATTGTAATGGGCAACCACATGGAATCCTTCTGTAGCCAGCTTGACTGCGACGGCCCGTCCAATGCCCTTACTGGCACCTGTAACAAGAACTTGTCGACTCATCAGAAATCTCTCTCCAAAATTTGCTGTAACTCTTCTTTGCCAGGCAGGTAGGTGTTCACCTGCGCGTTTGCGACGATTTTATCGTCGAGGTGGATTGCACACTGAAACACGCCCATATTTCCATCCAGAAGAACTTTTTCTGCAGTAACAATTAATCTCGATCCGGCAGGAAAGACCCCCACCTGAGATTCATACTTCCTGCTCCCCAGTAACAAACCGATATTGACGTCATGACCTGCATTTTCTGCGTGTCGCGCGCCCCATACTCCAATCGTCTGCGCCATGAGCTCAATACCAACCCAACCCGGCAGATCGCCGTTATCATCAACAAAAGGGAGTTCCCTGGCAACATAGGCCTCACAACAGGAACCATTTTCATCAACAGAGACTACTGACGACAGCAGCAGCATCGGTGGTTCATGAGGAAGGAGGTTTTCCAGGCGCAGTTGTTCAGTCATCAGTTCTTCCAAAGAGCAAAGACACATTATTGCCGCCAAAAGCAAAGGAGTTGGACATACAGACGGGTGAACTCAAAACATCTTCCCTGCCAGCAATTCTTATCTTGCCAAGGTCAGGATCGTTCACACTATCCCACAAATGAGGTGGTGTTTTCATCTCATTCGGTTGCGTTAAAACCAGCCAGCAGAGCGCGGCTTCAATCGCACCGGCAGCGCCAAGGGTATGCCCCGTTAATGGTTTCGTGGAACTGCATGGAACCGAAGAGCCAAGAACCTTTGCGATCGCCTTTGACTCCATGCTGTCATTCAATCGGGTCGCGGTGCCATGAAGGTTCACGTAGCCAATGCGACTCGCTGTTATTTTTGCTCTTTCTATCGCCATACGCATAGCCGCTACGGCCCCCGTCCCTTCGGGATCAGGCGCGGAGACATGATAGGCGTCCGACGATTCACCGACACCAAGCAGAGCGACCTGAGCACGTTCCCTGCTAAGCAGGAAGATTGCAGCGCCCTCACCGATGTTAATACCATCACGATTCAGGCTCAAAGGATTACACACGCCAGTGGCGATCGACTCCAGCCCGTCAAAGCCGTTGAGGGTCAGACGACACAAGGTATCCACTCCGCCAACGATAACAGCATCACAGAGCCCTGCGTCGATTAAATGTGTCGCGCTGACAAAAGCTCTGGCACTCGATGAACATGCGGTAGAGAGCGTATAAGCCGGACCTTTCAATGCGAGGTAATTCGCTAGAAGCTCGGAGAGCGAGCCGATCTCCTGTTGCAGATAGTGATATTCCTCAGGCAGAACTTTCTCTGTTCGGTACAGATCAAGAGCGGCCTCTCCCGCAGAAATACCAGAGGTGCTTGTGCCCAGCACAATACCGACACGCTCGGAGCCATATCGCTTGATGGCAGCATCAACCGGCCCTCTGATCTGCTCCAAAACGGCAAAGAGCAGCCGATTGTTGCGACAATCGTATGGCGCAAAAGTCGCAGGCAATTTTGGCAGTAGATCCGTCACCTCGCCAACAACCGTGCGGCGACCGCTGGTCAGCAATGCCTCGGTCTCTCGCATCCCCGGACTGACGCCTTGCAGGAGGTTGTCACAGACCGTCTCTGGGTTGCTGCCAAGAGCACAGCTGATACCGACAGCATTAAGGTAAATCATGGTGTCCTTCCCCCCTCTTCCTCACATCTTGAAGAGAACGATCGTAGGCTGAGGGTGCCAACACAAAGGCGACCAATATGCCAACGAGAACAACCAGGCCAAAGGTTTGGATTGCAGCCGTCTGGCTCAAAGACAACAGACCGAAAGAGAGCACCGTCGTGCAGGCCGAAAGAGAAACGGCCAGGAGTGTCGACACAGGCGTTTCGCGGCATTCTGCCATAAACAGTGTGTAGTCAATACCGATGCCGAGCACCAGCACCAAGCCTAAGATCCCAAAAAGATTTAAGGGCAGACCCAAAAGGGATAAGACGGCCAGAGAAGCCGCTCCTGCAAACAAGGGTGCATCCAGAATACGTATGGCTCGGGACAACCCGTATCGCCAACAAAGCAACAGCAAGATGGCAGCGTAACTGGCCGCAAGTAAAACGGTGATTTTCACGCGATAGAACCCGAACAGCTCTGACAACTCATCAGCAGGCGACACATAATCAACGCCATCATATTTCGCGGCAAGGGATTCGATAGCAGCGGCATCGGCAACACCATCCAGGGGAATGATTGCTCCTTGGTGCTCGCCAACGCCGCCCAACCACATCATTCGCCAACCTCTGCTTACCGAGCTACGCAACCAGCTGTCAACGGTCAGAGGGGTAAACTCTTTATCGCCGGAGTCACCAGGCTCTGGAGTCCCAAGCTTGAGCTGTTGATGCAATACCGGAAGCAAAGGGATCATAAGCTGATCACGAATCAGAACAAAATCATTTTCCTGCTGCTGTCGGGATGGGACCAAAACCGAAAGACTGCGAAAACTCTCCAGAGCGCCCTCGCTGACAGCATTGTTCAAAGCAGAAGAGACGTTTTCCAGTTTCTGCAGAACCTCTTCGTCATCACGGCCGCGCACAACCAGCATTTGTTGACTCATAGTCGATCCGACAATGGCAGCAATCTCTTGACCCTGCCGTCTCAACCCTTCCGGCGCGGCCTGAAGTTGACGGATATCATCGTTTGTTTTCAGCTGAGGGATGGCAAAGAGCGCCAGCACCAGCAGCGACAATCGGAGAGCACGTGATACCGCTGGCGTCCGCACCAAACCCAGCCAGAAATTAAGCACTCCAGCCAGCGGCATAGGCCGCACTGAAGGCGACTTCAACAAGAGCGGATAGAGCAAAACAACGGTCAGGAAAGCAGCCAGCAGACCGGCACTTGAGAAGACAGCTAACTGCTTCAACCCTGGGAAGGGAGTGAGCAAAAGGACCAGATAGGCCATAACGCTGGTTAAAAACCCCATGCAGATCGCAGGCAGGATACGACGCAAAGCAACCAACGGTTGCCAGCCTTCCTGATCCGACAACCATTCACAGAGGTAGTGAAAGGAATAGTCGATTGAAACACCGATGAGGCTCGCACCGATCACGAGTGTAAAAATGTGAATATTCCCCAAAACCAGGATCGTCGTAACTGATGCGAAAAGCAAACCACAAGTGACCGACAGAGCCCCCAACAGAAAGGGCTGAAAACGTCTAAAGACAGCGCCAAGCAAAAGAATCACGCCCAGAACGGAGCCTACGCCAATCGTCGAGATTTCAGTTTGTGCCTGTTTTATCCCGTGGGCGGCATAGAAGAGCGTCCCATGCTGCAAAAACCTCAATCCGGGTTGGTCATTTTCGAGTCCCTTGAGCACGCGGGAGAGCTCTGTTATCAAAGTGTTTGAACCGACCAGAGTGTATGGGTTGATCGCAAGTTCTGCCGTCACCAGAACATAATGAATATCATTGACCGGCTCGGAAACCAGCCAACCATCATCGTGCTGCAGCTTGCCTTGATATTGTTTCAGATTCATAAAAAAGTTGCGCGTCAGCAACATGGGATCGGTCCGCAATTCTTCAGCACCGACAGCAGCGAAGGGGCTATAGACCTGAGCCATGACCCGTTGCACCCAGCCTTGGCCCTCCCCTCGCCTCAACATTGATCTGACATCGTCAGTCAAAAGCTGTGACGCGTAAGGAGAGTAGAGCTGCCACCACTGCTTTTCATCTTCGCCCGACATGCGTGACAGCACACGTTCAATCTTGGCATGCTGGTCAAGCGCTGTCGCCAATCGTGCTGCAGAGACTTTCGCGACGCTCAGATCTGCATGCCCGACCAGGAACACAAGCTGCCTGTCGACGTCTTGCCTGACGCGATGCAGAGCCTGTTCAACCTCGGCATCCTTCTCTATTGCCGGGAACAGAGTCATCAGGTCCGTTTCCAGCAGGTCTCCGGAGTGCCAGAAAGCCGCCATCAGAAAGATAGCGCCGACCGACAGGGCAACCCAGAGCAAGGCTAAGGCCTGATTAGTTCGCGAAATATTGTTTCTCATCAATACTCAATACAGTGGGAGACGTTGAGAGATCATCAAAATGAATCACAGTTCGGTTGCCACTAGCCTCGACGATCTCAACATCCTCGACCAAGAGGCGGCCCTGCAACTTGACGCCGGAAAAGACCTTCTTGATTTTTGCAATATTGGGGGTCAGGTTCATTTCCCAGCGATCATCATTCAGAGAAACAAAATCAATCTTGAACGTTTTTTCCAGAGCCGCCTTGTCTCCGTCAAAGATTGACGAAAAGAAGCCGACAAACCGGAAGAGCTCGCCGTGATCAGCCTTGCTTTTGATCTTACGGGGCTGGTCACCAAAAGTTTCGGCAATCATTTCATCGGTCAGAACAAATTGCACCTGAAAGGGTTCCACCTGCGACCACACAACCCCTTTGTTTCTGACCAGCAGCAATGTGCCGGAGGAGTCCAAGGGAGCATCTAGCCCCGAGATAAAACGTGTCTGTCGATACTGCGCTCGCAGCACATCAACACCAGACAGATTACTTTCCAACTCGGGGAAAGTGACGGCGGAGCAAGGCACCACCAACGAGGCCCCAAGGCAGAGACAGAGGAACAGTGTCCTCATGAAGAGACCCCGAGTTTATCCAGAAGAACCTGAGGAGAAGCAAAGCACATCTCATTACTCTGCATATCGACCGCGACCTGGGTGGTTTGACCCTTGGTTGTCCGTTCTCCAGATTCTGCATCGAACAGCTCATAAGCAATTTTGAGCCGACATTCGTACTCGACCAGTTTTGCCCGTACCAACACAACCTGCTGGAGCAACAAAGGTTTAACGTATTTCACCTGCGCCTCAACAACAGGCCAAGCGTAACCAGAGGCCTTCATCTCGAAGTAGCTGAAATCAATTTTATCCATAAGCTCAGCGCGAGCCTCTTCAAAATAGCGCAAATAGTTTCCATGCCAGACAATTCCCATCACGTCGACATCCTGAAAGGGAATTTTGATTGTGATCTCTGCTGTTAAATCAACCATGATACAAATCCCATCTTTTTTGTTGAATCAGGGAAACAAAACGACGCAGGTCCGCTTCCAGAGGACGATCTTCGTCCAGGAAAGGAAACTCCGCCTGACACTCTTGCCACATGCTTTCAAGTCTCTCAGCGACCTGAGGCATTTCTTCATCCTCACTTCTGTTCCTGAGCTCCAAAGCCTGGCCTGCTGCGATCAGACTGGCGGCAGCAACCTGCTCAGTCAGGGTCAGAATCCGCAGGCAATCTCTTGCGGCAATCGTACCCATGCTCACCTTGTCCTGATTGTGACATTCGGTAGACCGAGAAAAAACACTCGCAGGCATGGTCAACTTGAGGGCTTCCGCCGTCCAGGAAGAGACGGCAATCTGCACCGCCTTGAAGCCATGATTAATCATAGAACGATCCGGCTGTGAACCGCTCAGGTTTGCGGGCAAGCCATGGTTGAATTTTGGATCAACCAACTGCGCGAGCTGTCGATCCAGCAAATCCGCGATATTTGCAACAGCGACCTTCATGGAATCCATCACCATCGCAATATGGCCGCCATAAAAATGGCCGCCGTGCATCACCGTTTCATTCTCACCGTCGATCAGTGGGTTATCGGTAGCACTATTGACCTCATTCTCAATCATCTGCCGCCACCAGGACATGCTGTCAGCCATAACCCCGATAACGTGGGGGGCGCAGCGCAGAGAATACCTGTCCTGAAGTCTGTGGCTGTTTCGAGGCAGCTTTTCGTTGTCGAGGTCTAACCTTATCCAGGCAGCGATTTGTTGTTGGCCTGGATGTGACTTCGCAGCAAAGAGCTGTTCGTTGAAATGAAAAGTGTTGCCTTTGATAGCGGCAACAACAATGGCGGTAATGCGCGCAGCAAGCCTCATCAGATACTCTGCGCGATCATAAGCCAGGCACGCCAGCCCGGTCATCGCAGCGGTGCCATTCATCAGCGCCAAACCTTCTTTAGGGCGCAAGGGGATCGGCTCCAGGCCGAGTTTTTGATACGCCTCGGCTGTCGGCATCAGCTGATCCTCGTAGAAGACCTCACGCTCGCCCGCAATCACCGCGGCGACGTAAGACATTGGGGTCAAATCGCCACTCGCGCCGACAGATCCTTCCTGCGGAATCCTCGGCGCAACATCGTGATTAAGGAGATCGATCAATCGTTCAAGGATGACGGGCCTGACACCGGACAAGCCGCGGGACAAAAAGGATAAGCTGGTCGCCATGATTGCCCGCGACTGTACGCGACTGAAATTGTCTCCCATGCCGCAGCCGTGGAAACGGACCAGATGTGCAGGGAGTTCCGGAACAAGTGACATCGGGATGTCAACCGTACACGAATCCCCATAGCCTGTTGTCACGCCATAAATCAGACCGTCCTCTTTTAACAGTGCGTCCAAAAAATCGACACTTTTCTGTAGCTTGTTCCGATAATCTGGAGCCTCTGAAAGCACAGCATCAGAGGCTCCTTGAGCGATAGAAACTATTTTCTCTATTGAGATGTGATCACGACCAAACACTACGGTCTCACGGTTTGTTTTTTTCATTCTGTCCCTTCCAAAAATCAAAGAAATTGAACCAGTCCAGGGGAGCATTCATACAATGAGAGGCCAGGCGATCGGCAAAGTTCTGAACGATTGGACAAAGAGCTTCCACTCTGTTCGCCCGGGGCAAAACCAACGGTTCTGACAAGAACTCAAAATAAATTTTCAGCCCGGATTTTTCGTTAAGACCGAACATCAGGTAAACCGGGCACTTCATAAGTGAGGCCAGCACAAAAGGCCCTTGGGGGAAAGCTGCCTTGTGACCAAGGAAATCCGCTTCAACAACACTCTTTTTCGTATGCAAAGGAGTTCTGTCGGCAACAATGACAACCCACTCTCCTTGATCAATCTTCTGTTTCAACATGATCGCCGTATCAGGGCCGATCTCAGAGACCTGAATAAGGTTCACATTGGCACGCGGGTTAACTGACTTCAACAGCTGATTGAATTGTTGCGCGTGCTGGGTAAAGACGATGGCGTTAATTTGGACATCACCGGCCTCATCGCCTAGCGCCCGGCATAGCTCAAGGTTGCCCAGATGTGAACCGATGACCACAATCCCTTGACCGGAGGCAACGACCTCACGATAAAGGTCAGCTGAAGGAAAATCGACGTCATTCAGCGTGATATCGCCATTCCAGGCCGCAATTTTATCAAGGATTGAGTGACCGAAACAGAGGAAATGTCTGAAGCTGTTCAGACCTGCGGGCAATGTCTCCCCTATCGTCAAAGCATAGCTCCGAAGCCGTTGCAGATAGTCATTGGAGGCCCTGCGTGCCTGGTGTCCTGTCAACCAGAAGTAAGCCATAACCGGGTAAAGCAGCAGGCTGAACAGCCCACGACCAGCAACACGGTAAGCCCATAGCATAAACGTTAACCCGAATATGCCACCCCGCTCCTTTACGATCGACCAATGACGTTGACCAGAAATTTGGCTTTTCATAGATCCAGAAAGCGGCTTAGTCTCCCGCTTTACCTTGGTTGTGCACATGAGGAATAAAAACCGGAACAGCAGACCATCAACCAAGCATTATGCGACCGCTGCTAAGATCTTTTCCAGCGAGAGAGTAACGAAAGGTCAAGAGCGACTTTTCGGCAGCCCACTCCAGAAAAACATTCAACTCATCCTCTGGTCTGGCGGGCAAATGGAACTTGACCTGTTTCATACCGATAAATTTTTTATTGAGACCTAAATGACGCTGCCCCCACAACATCGCCCAGTGTATCTGTACAACCCCGGGGAGAATGGGCTCCTGCGGGAAATGCCCTTTAAAATAGAGCAGATCATCAGGCAGAACTGTAAAAAACTCAGCCCGGCTATCTGTAATCTTCAGCCCGGTGATCTCGGGCAACCAAGCAAACGACATCACACGAACAACTCCTCGAGACTACTCACTTCATACTTCCCTTGACTATTTACTGGCATTTCATCGACAAACCGGAACCGGCGAGGCACGCCTACGGGCTCAATATATTCAACCAGAGTTTGCCTGAGCCTTTGTATAAAATTTTGTTTACCGCGTTGCTTTAAATGAATCAAACCTTCATCCGTTAACAGAATGACAGCTCCGAGCTCTAAACGTGCCGACGAAGGCAACGGCACAACAACAGCTTCCCGGACCTCCACAAGCCGCTGCAGACAGTGTTCAATCTCCAGCAGAGAAATCCTCTTTTCGGAGATTTTAACGACGCGATCTGCGCGACCTTTCAGGTGGAATCTTCCGTCAGGCAGAAGCGAAACGCGATCATCCGTTGCGTACCAATCTTCTGAAGCCAGAAAGGATGATTTTATTGCCAACCGATCTTCATTTAAACAACAGAGCTCTATTTCTGGAAAGGACTGCCACGGCTCATCCTCGGAGCGTTGTTCTCTCCAGCCTATCCCACCGGTTTCACTGCTTCCATAAATTTCAAGGGGCAACTCACCAAACAGCGCCCGGCACTCCTGCGCAGCTTGGCACGACAAAGGCCCTCCGGAAGAGAAGACTTTACGATAACCATGATCAACCGTTTCTGCCGTTAATCTTTTCAGCAAAGCCGGACTACTGATCAGGACCCTCTTCTCCGAGGAGTGCCTTGAAACCTGATCAGGATATTCGAGCCTTTTTGCCGAGAACGGCACCCCCAGCGCCAAAGGCAATAACACGCGAAATAAAAGCCCATAGATATGTTGATGTGAAACGGTTGCCAAAACCTCTCTGCCAACAAAGAACTCTCTAAAGAGCGCAGAGAGGACAGCGATTTCGGCATCAAGCTCTTTAAAAGTTTTCTTAATTGCTGTCGCGTTCGAGGTCGAACCAGAAGTAAACAAGGTAACGCTGGTTGCAAGCAAAGACCGCTCCGGGATTGGAACCAGCGTTGTTCCAGTCTCAGGTGTCAGCAAAGGACAATCAACAGCTAAGGGAAGATCACTCAAGATTGCATCGTAATGATCCAGCAGCAGAACGAGCGCCTTTTTACTGTTGATGTTGCCGGGGACCACAATGTCTTTGCCAGCAACAGCCAAAGCATAGAGTGAGACGGCAAACCAGTAGCTATCTTCGAAGCAAAGAGCCCAACGGATTTCGCGCATCACAGAGAGTCGTGAAACGAGAGAGCCGACATCACGCCGGAAGTCACGCCAGAGGATCACCTGCCCGGAACGGCTCAGAGCAACAGGATCGTCATCGGCACGCTTTCGTGAAAGCAGATCAGTAAAAGAGCCAATCAAGATGAAAGCCTTTTGCGATAATAATGCCGGAAGCAATATTCACCAGCGGCAAGAGCGGCAATAAGCAGATAGCTTATAAATCCGTTATAAAGAGTCCAAAGCTTCAAATCGCCAACAAACACGGTATAGAGTGCGACAGAGCCATTAAAGACGAAGAAAAAGCACCAGATCAGGGTCACATTTTTTGTGTATTTGACTCCCGATTCTGGCAAGTCAGGCTCCCTCAAACGAGCAAATCTCTCAACCATCGAAGGTGGCGAGAGAAGTGTGTAACTGAACAGGAGCAGAAAAATCAGGTTAACGACAACAGGATAATAACAAAACCATTGTGCCTCTTGCATCAGCCAGGAAACAAGCGCCAAGGAGAAACCAATAACGGCCAGAGAACGGATCACAATCACATATTTTGAGAGCGCACTCGAACCGGACGGAACAAAAAGTCGAAGCAGGAACAGACAAGCAACAACGAATGCCGTACTCCCAATACCGAAGGAGCTTAGCCCCCAGTACACCGCCAGTGGGTAAGCAAGAATGGCCGCTCCGGCAATAATCGAGGCGAACCTAGACATCATCCTCTACGAGCAGGCCTTTGACCGTTTTGACGATGTCGCTGACGGTTCTAACCGTCTTGAATTCGTCCGGCTTAACCTTCATGCCCGTTTCATTTTTCAACCTAACAACCAGGTCGATTGCATCAATGCTATCGAGACCAAGATCCTGTGACAAATGCGCATCAAGGGTTACCACCTCTTCTTCAAGTTCAAACAGATCCACCATCGCGTTACGGACCTTCTGAAAAACATCATCATCGGTATAAGCGGCCATCGTCAATCCTGTATTTTCTGTGATTTGATAAAGCTGGCGAGAGTAGAGACGGAACGAAAGGCTTCACGGGTATGAACGTCATCCGAGTTGAGATTAATATCGAACTTCTTCCTCAGCGCAATGCCAAACTCAAGAGCATCGATAGAGTCCAAACCGAGTCCATCACCAAAGAGCGGTGCTTCCGATTCAATATCTTCAGGTTGAATATCTTCGAGACATAAAGATTCAACAACCAGCTGTTTAATTTCGTTTTCCAGATCCATCATAGAGATTCTCTCTTTAACAAGTCTCAAGAGTTAACGCTTTGGACAAATACTCTGTCAACTTTCTCGCAGCGACAGAATCAGCAGTCGACTCATCAGCAAAGTTGCGTATATTAACTTTTTCCATCACCTGAACCAAGAAAAATGGCTTTACAACAGGTAATTGATGCCACTTTTTGCCCTTATTGAGGAAAGATGGAGCGCAATGGATATGGATGACCCTCAAGTCGCAGCGAGAACGAACTGCAATCTGGGCCGCGCCGCGCTTAAGCTGCAACTTTTCTCCGGGGATCGTTCTTGTCCCCTCGGGGAAAACCAGCAATACGCGTCCCTTTTTCAGCAAGGTGTCACACTTTGACAACATCTCAGCGGTGTCAGAATTATCAACATATCCGGCAGCGGTAATTGCCCCCCGGACGAAAGGGTTGTGCCACAAGGCCTCTTTAACAATGCAATCGCACTGTGGCAACAATGAGGTTATCAAAACATAATCAATCAAAGTCGGATGATTGGCGACGAGCACGCAGCCCCGATCCTGTTCTAAAAGCTCACGACCTTCAATTTTGACATCAATCACTCTCAGCCATTTTATCTCTGCGATAAAAAACCGGAAAGCCTGCCGGATCGTACTTTGAGCAACAGCTTTACGTCTTTCAACATCAGAGACGAAAAGATGTACCAGTGGGAAAAACACCAAGGTCAGAAAAAGCCCGCCAACGCCAAAGGTAAAAAAGCCGAATGCGGTGGCAAAGAGACGCCACAGTTGATTTATTTTACGCAAGTCCACATCCAATCATGACGAGTCCCCGAAACAGTAAATTGACTCTCTTCATTGAGGTAGTGTTGCAAAAACTGAAGCGCCTGAGGCATCAAGGCTTTATCACTCCACTCAACCGCGTCCGCAGACGCAACTTTCCAGTCCTCGCCATTTTTCAGGATCAACCCCAGAGCACACGGGAACAGCTCTTCATCAACAAAGGATGAATAGACCTCGGGAAGAACATCATCGAAATAGACAAGCAGTATCGTGTTGTCAGACGAACCATTCAAACGCGCACACGCTTCTATCATCCCCTGCTGAAAGCTATCCTTGCCAGCGGCAAGCGAAGTGATGGGAAACTTTTCCTGCGCTGCAATTGAAAACAAACCTGAGGCAGTATTGTGTACAGACTGAGAGAAGGCAATAGGTGAGGCCTCATCTCCAGACAAAATCTCAGTTATCAGTTTGCAGGTTCGTTGTAATTCACCGTGGCGGCTAACAAAGATTGCTGAATCGACTTTATGCTTTTTTGACAGTGAAAGAGCGGTCTGCACGGCCAGCTTGCTCGCCAAACTCATTCGCCGGCGCGAATTAGCCGGGATAAGGTCATAGGCAAGCTCTTCAACACTTTGTTTGTGACCAGAATGGGCCCAGGCACACCAATCTTTCTCACAGCAAAGGGCTGGCGCGAGAGCAAACCAGTCAAATATTTTCACTTCAATCTGCATCAAGATCTTTCAGAGAAATCGCGCGGACACTAAGCGTTTCAGAGCCTGCTGGTCGTTTAATAAAACCGGGAAAGGAAGGTCCATATAGTACCACAGGGAGTTTATATACCGGGGGATTAAATGGTTGCCTGCTTAAGCATCGGGCCGAAGCGCGCTCCCGTAATACGAGTGACTCTGTCTGCTAAGCGAAGCCAAGCCACGAGTCACTGCGGTTCGAACCGAAGAAACTGGGTTCTAGAGAATGTAAGCAAGGTTAATTGAGAAGGACTTTATTGTCTATCTTCGCACTCATACATTCAGCGGTGTAACCATCGCTATCGAAACAGACATCAACAAGTTTACTTCCGCCCCGCTGTCGTTTCGTTGGATAATAGACCCAGACACTACTTCTTTTATAGTCTGGCGTAAATCTCTCCATAGGATAGCCAACAGAGTTGATAACTTGTTGTTTTGTCATTCCTTCAACAACAGCACCTTGATTGATCGCCGTCAAAATTTCAGCATCATACTGGCTTAGCGTTTCATTCATATCTTGTGCTGTTAGAAGCTTGTTGAGATAACTAAACATTGTGAGCCCGGGATGGCGTCGACGAGAAAAAGCCAGTTCATATTCGAGCCCCTCTCTGGTTACAAAACTAATGTTGTCGCTATAACTCGGGCTGAAACCATCACTCATTCGCTTCTTTTCTTCTACGACAGTCCCTTGATCTGTATTGTAATGAAGAATCGTTTTTAGTTCCTTTGACTCCAATTTAACTGAAGTTATTTCTGTGCCAATGGGCAGCATTGGGCCCCTTCGACTGCTGCCAGCGTAAATCACGCGATGCTTCCCCCACAAATTACAGGCAGTGTAAAGTTTAGGTGCTTCAAATAGTGTAACTTTTGTTCTTTCTATATCTGCTTTCGTAGGTAGGCTACTGCACGAAGCAAGGAATAAAAAACCAATAATGGCCAGGGTTTTAAAATATATGCGAATACTGTTTAAATTCATTTTACGTCTCACTCCCCAAATGCTATAGAGTCAATCTGCTAAATAGCAGTCTATTTACATCAATTATTAAAACACACAAAACAAACTGACTTCAGGTTTTACCTTATGCCTATAGCCATGTCAAACCTAAAGGCCGAGAGCCAGATATTGATTTGAGAGCTACCAGTCAATCATGTAAAGTGCTAAGGATTTAAGCTATTTAGTCTCAAAACAGCACAATAGAAAAGAGCGGAAAAAAGATCTTCCAGAACGGCATCCGCGACATGCGATAATTCACAATATGTGGTGTTTTGAGAGCACCATCAATACTGTGGATCTAGTGACAGGGCTATTACAATACAATCCATTTGAATCTCCTAATAAAGCAAATGGGTGAAATAAAGGTCTTCACATTTGTCTTCAATACTGACAAGAATTTTCATAACAATTTCGCTAATAGTTTCAACCACAGCATGTGGAACCTTGAGCACGATTCAACTCGACGCTACAGGTGCTGAAGCGGAACGCTATGCCCGGACTCAGAACCTGACCGCAGAAGTTGAAGAGCTGGCAAAACCCATGGTTGAAAATGGCCACACCCCAGGCATAGTAATCGGCGTGTTGACTCCCGATGGAACTCAGCACTATTTTGCCTACGGTGTCGCAGATAAAACCAGCGGCATCACACCTGATGCAGATACGTTGTTCCCCGTGGGTTCTCTCAGCAAAGGCTTCCTGGGAGTAATGACGGCATTAATGATTGAAGATGGGGCCTTCTCCTGGGACGATACTCTTAAGGAGCTTTTGCCAGAAGACACTCCGCTCAGCGATGCTGCCAGCAAGATAACGCTCCGACAGCTGGCGACACATACTTCTGGCTTACCGCGCCAACCCATGACCTTCCAGACCATGACGTCTTTCATCAAGTATCTCTTTACGGGTGAAAGCTTCTACCAGCACTTAGACGATAAATACGTGCTTAATTTCATGTCGAGTTTCTCGGCACCAGCAGAGATAGAGCCGCACTATTCGAATATTGGTTATGGCTTGCTCGGCTACATCCTGGAGTTAAAGAGCAACAAGCCTCTCGACCTGCTACTGAAAGAAAAAATCACCGCGCCCCTCAACCTGACTCAGACCGGGTACGAGCCGAGTGAAATATCAGGCTATTCGCAACGGGCCAGAGGCTATGCCGGTGATCATCCCAAGTTTATTAGACGCGGCACTGCCGTACCGGACTGGGATTTCACAACAATAATGAAAGGCTCCGCAGCGATACATTCAACTGCGCGCGATCTTTTGAGTTTCGCTCAAGCACATTTATGCAATGATGAGAGCGCTTACTGCTCCGCATATTTAGACACTCTAAAAGTCCGCTACCCAAGAGAGAGTAAAGCAGCCGCAATCGCCTGGGTGGAGGATAACATCAACGACCATCAGATTTCGTATCAGGTCGGAGTCGTCGCCGGGTACACCAGTTACCTTGGACTCGACGTAAAGAGCCGTACGGCGGTGGTCGTATTACAAAACAGTTTCAACTGGGGATTTGATATCGGACATCGCTTGTTGTTGCGTATGGCACCAACAGCAGAGACACAAGCAATTGCTTACCGAACAGATTGAAATGAAACCTTCTGCCTTTCCAGACAAAACCTTTGTGGTCGTGCCGGTATATAATCATTCGACAACCTTGAGACAAGTTGTCGAAGAAAGCCTTAAACGCCACCCTACGGTTCTGGTGGTTGACGACGGCAGCACTGATGGAAGCGCTGCAGCCGTGAGCGATCTGCCTGTTGAAATACTACGCCACCCGCGCAACCAGGGTAAGGGAGCGGCACTTATAAGCGCCGCCGAATGGGGCTTACAGCGCGGGATGAGCCACATGATTTCGCTGGATGCTGATGGACAACATAGTACTGAAGACCTGCCAAAATTCTTTTCTTCAATAACAGAGTTCCCTCGTGCATTAATTGTCGGACATCGTGATTTCGCTCAGACATCGATCCCGGGTTCTTCACGTTTCGGCAGAAGTTTCTCTAATTTTTGGTTGCGATTACAAACCGGAAGCCGCCTTAAAGATACCCAGAGTGGCTTTCGGGCTTATCCGCTGTTGATCTTTCAAGAGCTAAACTTTTTAACTCACCGCTATAACTTCGAGATCGAAGTGCTCGTTCGCTCTGCTTGGGCAGGCATCGAATTACGCGACGTCGACATCTCGGTTTACTATCCCCCTGACAACGAACGAATTTCTCATTTTCGTGGTTTCATGGACAACTGGCGCTTAACGCTGCTCAATACCTACCTGACGTTACGTTCGATGCTCCCTTGGCCACACCGCAAAATATCGGAGTGACGCGTATTCCGAGCCAAGGTTGTAAGTCGGCACGCTTAACATAGAATTCTATAGCATTGTTCGTGACCTCGATTTAAGCTGGACAGATGAACCTGCTTGCCCCGCAACAACTTGGAGACACCTCTGTTTGCTCCTACTTACCAGAGCAAATCCGTTGTGATGAGTATTTTCTGGCTACGGACATAACAGCAAAAGAGTTGGACAAACTCTTGTCAGAAGGTTGGCGTAAGTTTGGTTGTTATTTTTTCAGGCCCTCCTGTCGTTCCTGCCAGGCATGTACCCCTTTAAGAATCCCGGTTAATGACTTCAGACCAAGGCGTAACCAAAAGCGGGCTCTTAGCAAAGGCAGGCTCTTAGATGTAACCTTCGGTCCTTTAGACTTCAGCCCCAGGGTGTTCGAAATTTACCAAAGCCATAGCCGGGTTCGGTTTGGCCGCGAAGATTGCGACCTTGAGGATTTCCTGTTCTGTTTCTATGCGCCATCCTGCCCAGGCTTGCAGGTGTCTATCTCTTTAGCCGGAGAGTTGGTTGGCGTTGGGTGGCTGGACCGCGGAGAGATTTCCTTGTCGAGTGTCTACTTTTGCTTTGATCCAGAGCACTCCAAGCTGAACCTCGGGACCTACAGTATTTTGGCGGGGCTTGATTATGCTCAAAAGCAGGGGCTTCAGTGGAATTACCTCGGATACTTCGTAGATGGAGATAATCCCACGGCATACAAAGACAACTTCCGGCCCAGAGAGCATTTTGATTGGAAAACAGGAGAGTGGCACCAGCAGTGAGTCGTGTTAACTCTTCTCAGGCTGTCTTGGTGGGGAGAAGTGTGCAACCTTGCAAGCCTCATCTTAAACATCGGCCAAAACATCGGCCACAATCTACATATAAATTGCTTTTTTCTGTTACAAACCAACAAAACACATCTATTTATTAGTAGCTTAATTGCGAACACATAAAATACTATACCTGATAAATATCGGCCATTTTTCTGGTCATAACAAACAAATTGATGTAAGCTTCGGTTAAGTCAGCCTTGCCAAGACATAGACTGGAGTTTCAAATGACCAAAGAACCTATTTACACTCGCAGCTCTCAAATGGAGCCAATGTTCCCATCGGGCCAGGATTCAAGCCTTACCGATTTGGCTGTTGAGGTCATTCGACAATCAGCCGCGCTCAGTGCAACCCTGCATCCAACGTCCCAGCAAGCGATTGTCGAACTGGTGCGGTCGATGAATAGCTACTACTCAAACCTAATCGAAGGTCATAACACTCATCCTGTTGATATTGAACGAGCTTTAGCCAAGGACTACTTTCTTGACCCCGCGAAACGAGCACTACAAATAGAGAGCGCCGCACATGTAGAGGTCCAGAGACTCATAGAGGTGCAGCTGGCAGAGAGTGTTCATACTGACATCTGCACACCGGATTTCCTCTGTTGGGTTCATCGTGAATTTTACGAGCGACTTCCCGATGAATTCCGTCATATAAAAACTCCTGAAGGAGAGGTGAAAGTTGTGAGACCTGGGGAACTTCGCCAAGACGAGGTTGCCGTAGGTCTGCACCTCGCTCCCGGGTTTCGCTCACTGCAAAATTTCTTGATGCACTTCCATGCCTCCTATGAGAGTCCAAGGTTGAGTGCAGTGCAGAAAGTGATTGCCGCAGCAGCTTCACATCATCGACTGGCCTGGATTCATCCTTTTCTGGATGGCAACGGCAGGGTCACCCGTCTCTTTTCACATGCTTACCTCGTCAAAGCACGCATTGATGGTCATGGCATGTGGACCGTTTCTCGCGGCATGGCGCGCAATCGAGATCGCTACCTGGCTACGCTTGCGGGTGCCGACAGCCATCGTCAAGGAGACATGGATGGTCGTGGCAACCTTTCGAACAAGGGGCTATCCTCCTTTTGCACCTTTTACCTGGAAATGGCTCTTGACCAAATTGGGTTCATGTCTACCCTGCTCAATTTTGACGGGCTGCAAAAACGCATCATGGGTTATGTAGATCGCCAGACAGCCCTTGGAGAGCTACAACCTGAATCAGGGTATCTTTTGCGGGAGATTTTGTTGCGCGGAGAAGTGCCTCGCGGTGAGGCTGCGAGAATAACTGGAAAAGCAGAACGTACGGCACGACGTATTCTCAAGGATCTTCTGGATAAGAAACTTCTGCGTTCTGAAACGGAGAAAGGTCCGGTGCGTCTTTCCTTCCCCACTCGTGCTGTGGGTTATTTTTTCCCGCGGCTTTATCCTGAAGGCGTTGAGCTGAGCGTAGACTAGGCAGGGGCATACAATGGCTCCGGGGACAGGCACGCGTGGCTGTCCCCAAATCATCGGCTGAGAAATCTGCTAAGATTGACAACATGACTCTCACACTTTTAGATGGCGGTATGGGCCAGGAACTTTTGCTGCGCTCGCAGCACGCTCCGACTGGACTCTGGTCCGCCCAGGTTATGATTGACAACCCCGCGCTGGTGCATGCCGTGCATCGCGACTATTTCAGGGCGGGCGCCGATGTGGCCACCACCAACAGCTATGCCGTTCACCGGACGCGTCTGCAGCGCTTCGGCATTGAAGATCGCTTTGACGAAATGCACCGCCAGGCCTGTCAACTTGCCGTCGCGGCCCGTGACGAACATGGCCGCGGGTTGGTAGCCGGGTCGCTTGGACCGGTCGAAGGCTCCTATCGTCCCGACCTTGTCAAGCCGGCTGAAGAGACCGCCGAACTGTATGCGGAGATCGCACGCTTGCAGGCGCCTTATGTCGATTTGTTGCTTTGTGAAACCATGTCGTCGGTTGAACAGGCACGGGGTGCCGTCATGGGGGCGCAGGTCGTCAACAAGCCGGTTTGGCTGGCGGTGACCGTAGACGACAGCGATGGCCGCCGACTTCGCTCCGGGGAGCCGCTCACCGACGTGCTGCCGCTTCTCGACGCCTTCAACTGCGCGGCGCTACTGGTTAACTGTTCTCCCCCCGAAGCGGTCGACCAGGCGATGCCGCTCCTGACCAATCAGGTTTGCCAGGTGGGCGCATACGCCAACGGCTTTGTGACCATCAACGACGATTTCCTGGTCGATGGTGCCACGGTCGAGGTCCTCGAAAAACGCACCAACCTGGGGCCCGATGTTTATGCAGATTTCGCAGAGGGCTGGGTCCGCCAGGGAGCTGCCATAGTCGGTGGTTGTTGCGAAGTGGGTCCGGCGCACATTAGGGAGTTGGCTAGGCGACTGAAGGAATAGGCGGTGACGTAAGCTTCGCTAAAAGGCAATTCAGTTTTAGGGGTTGTTGGTAAGTTACATAACTTTCCCCCCTTATGCACCGCATCTTGCAACTTTGCAGGCTTGGCCTCACGCCAGAATCTATTTACGAACGAACAAAGGCCAGTAATGGCCCATAGTCATGACTGTCTGCGGCTTGCAAGGCTTCTATGTAACGACGGCGGAATTCGACAGCATTGGTCAGGTTCTCCTGCCCCCAGCTGAAACGTTCCCGTCCCAGCAGATGAACCAGCAGAACATCTGCCATCAGGCGAGCGTGTCGGCCATTGCCATTTGCGAAGGCATGAATGGCAACCAACCGATGATGGAACCGGGCCGCTATCTCATCGGGTGGGTACGCCCCGTACTCCAGCCAACCATCGACCTCATCAAACAACTGATGCAGAGCAACCGGCACCTGCATCCACTCGATACCGATATTGTTCTGGCTACGACGAAAGTTCCCTGCCCAGCGCCAGACATTGCCAAGCATCTTTTTGTGCAAAGCGCGAGCATATTTCTCAGTCAAAACATCCTTCTGCCGCCGCCTGAAAACGCGGTCTTCGGCCTCAGAGATATTCTCTTGCTCCCATCGATCAAGCTCAGCTCTGGTGCCAATGTGTGACAACAAGAGCCCTTGAGCCTCATTGAGATCGAGCGGTGTTGCCCCTCTGGGATATTCGAAATTCATCACTTGTCCGACCAGAAGTCCTTAGGCAGCTCGCGGATAAGATCTTCCATCTTGGCATTGAGCATCTTTTGCTGATCATCATTCGACACCTGTTGATCTTCTAGCAGCATGGTATGTGAGGTTCGGGAAAGGCGCTTGACTGCGACTTTTTTGGCCTGATCTTGCATGGTCTGTTCGAGGCTGGTGCGAGGGACCAGGGCATAAACAAACATGCAATCCATGGCTTCTGCGACCTGGCGCATGGTCTTCAATGTCAGTGCCCCGCCGAGTTCGTCCTTTTCCATCTGGACGACTCGTGGCTGGCTGACTCCAATGCGCTCACCCAGCTGCTTACCAGACATCCCCAGGGCTTCACGGATTGCACGCAGCCATCCCTTAACAGGCGGCTGCACTTCCCTGATCTTGCTTAGCGTTTCAAACGTTTTATCCAACTGGTCCCGCATGATGCGGCGATGTTTTGATTGCATTTTATAACCTCTATATTATTTATTTTATCATTATTTATAACATTTATATTATATAAATCAATAAAATAAATAACAGAAGGATTATATTGTTACTGTGATGACCCGCCAACGAATTGTGAAAATCGCCTCTTTGCTGGTCTTCTGACTCCTCTGCTTTTCTAACTTCTCAATCAAGTGGCTAAGGTCGAGAATTGAGTGGCTGGTTGCAGAAGTGTCCAAGGTCAAGTGCTGACCCTTCCACGCAAAAAAGCGCCCGACTGGCAATCAGTCGGGCGCTTCATTTGGTGGAGGTGGCGGGAATCAAAAAGTGGCCATAACTGACCGATATTCAAGAACAAACGTCTTTTTCATAAGGTCATATACCCCGAAAAGCACCCCTAAAAGTAGATTATCAATAAGTTATTCTTGTAAGTTTGAAATTTTCATGACTTTTTTCTGTTCAACAATAAGTTTCTTGCCAGAACGCAACTTAAACTCAATCGACATGTCACCTGTAGAAGGGATATTAACCAAGGGGAACACTACTGGCAAATTGACAATAGTCACATCCCCAGAGAGCGGAGCTTCTCCCTCTGCTTGCACTAGTTCATTGCCATCGAACATGACCTTAATTTCAAACTTATATTTTTTGGGTTTTAAACTGTTTACCAAACGAATAAAACAAGAAAGCCTAAACGCTATTGGCCAAGCCTCATCTGGCACCTTTGAAAACTTTATATCATTAGCATAAATCCCCATTAGCGAGAACTTGCTACCTAATTCACTACGAATGTCATCACATACAATAAAATCTGTAATTATCATAATATTAACCTGCTACTTTTGAATAAGTTGGGAAGATATGACCTACGTTAGTCGTCTCTACTCCTCTGGCATCAAAACCCTTCGACAAATTTATTGTAACATTTGTTTCTCTGTCAGAAGCAGTCGCAACTGAGGCGCTAACATTAATGCCACATGCTTTAAAATAATCACCCGCACTAGCGCAAGCGTTCCGAACTAAATGTGCTTTTGATGCCTCCGCTTTAAAACCTTCATCTGCAACCTCAAGCAACCAAGGGTACGTGCTAACACATCGCAGTAAAGCGAGTGCCGAAGCAGATAATTTCCCTTGCTTCCAACGTGAAACGGTTCTTACAGGAAGTTCAAGAGAACGCTCAAGATATGACATTTTTACGCCATTATTGGCGAGAAAGGTCAACATGTCCTCAACGGAGTGATTAATGGAAATAGCTGTTGCTTTGTCAACCAAATGATCGTTCTGACCAGTAAAGTCACCAACCTCTCCACATATTTGGCAGGTAAAGATTTGCTTATCAACATCAACTAAGGGACCAAAAGGAACCCTTACACTGCCCTTTTTAACTTCAACCGTGAGCTCACTTGAACAACACACCGGACAACAAGTTTTTGTACTCATTTTGAACTCCTCACTGAATTATTTCCCGATCTTGCGATTTCCTACTGATTTTCGTGGGTCAGGATCAGTGTTTTTCTTAAATGACTTTATGATAAATTTTTTGGAAGCTGTCGAATAGAAAAAAGCTAAATATCCGTATAGGGGCCCTGAGTAAAAGCTATATGCTGCTACAATTATCCCCGGATCGCCGGTCGCTCCTTTACGAAGAGGTTCATCAGTTATATGTACTGGTGATTCTAGACCGCCTGAGTTAATAAACTCATAAATCTTTGTTTTAGTGCGAAGTTTAAAATCATCGTCTGCTGTAACCTCTGCAGAAGGGCGAACAAACATACATGCAGGATCAGCACAGGCGTCAATGAAGGCTTGAAGATTATATGTAGCCATAGCTGATTCCGCACACTCGTTACGTTACGTTACACAATATTACCAATCAGCGTGTTTTATGTCAAAGAGAGAAACAAGTCAAGGACATAAACGTTTATACCTATTCATCCCCACAGGCGGCCATAACAATCCGTGAAAAAAGGCTGATGTTGTTTGTAGACTCTCCTCGCTGAAGCCTTGCCTTGTCAAACAGTATCGCTGCAGCGGTGATCCTTGAGGCTGGAGCCATGCTTTTTATGTCACTGGGCGTTAGGCTCTGCAACAGAGCAACCTGATATGCCTCCAGCAAATCTCCCTTATGAGACTTCCACGCATCAAGTTGATCTAACGGTAGATCACGGTATGGTGCCAAGGCCTGAGTGACGGCTGATCGGGAACAGTTGAAGTGCCGAGCGATGTCTGCTTGTGACACTCCTTTCAGGCGCAGTTCCAGAGCCTTTTTGACGTTGACCTTGGCATCCTTGCGGCGGGGGCGCTTTGTTAAGGCTTTGGGAATGGTAAGTTTGTCGTTGTCAGCAACCATGACGACCTCCTCGTTAATTCGGCAGATTATGGACTATGTATATTATGAGTACTTGGGTCTTTATCCTTGAGAACCTTGAGAACCTTGAAACCTTGAAAACCTTAAACCTTTAACCCTTGAAGTGTCGTTTAATGATGTAACCACCTAATCCTTTGCCACAATTACCACGAATCAACCTCAGCTAAACGTTTGCGCCATAAGTTAATCTGATGTTCCTCTTGCTGTTCCCCAGCAACCATATCTTCGGTACGTGGCAGATATTGCAATCTCATAATGTTGCAGACTTCAGCATTTTCAGTCTCAGAGACATAAACAAAAAGTCTCTTTCCCACACAAAAAACATTACGGTGAATATCACCCAGAACCCCCACTGCAGCACTTAACATGTCACTTGCCAGCCCTGAGGGAAGACCACCCTTTTCCTTAGCTTTATTCCTGCGATAACGATCAAAAACATAAAGCGGGTACAGCGGGTTACTCTCTGGGTGAGTAACATCACCGTCATATACCATCGCAACTTCATAGATCAGGTTAAGTTTCCGCAGGTTTGCCAATGCCGCCCAAAAACGCTCGGAGTCACCTTTTGTAACTTCTGATATAAACAAATTGTTTGTATGGGGGTTCTTGGCTGGAGTCTCTGGAGGGATAGCAGAGCAGAAGAACAAACCTCCCTTTGTTTCCAAAAGCCCAACAGGAATGTCCTCAACAAATTGACCCTCTTTGTAACATTCCCATGGATTGCGAAGAATGGCAGGGTCAATCCCACCGTAATCAAGCAAAGAGTGATTTTCATAGAGCTTCAACAGCAGCCATAGCGTGTCTGCACGATCTGGTTTTGGCAAGTGATCCATAATTTTTCTAAGCGGAGGGTTGTTTTTGCCAGCCCCAACCCCATCAACAAGATCATTGGGAAGCCACACACGGGGGCCCTCAGGCACAGGCAAGACCTTTGTACGTATATTGTTGCCATAAAGGGGCAAGCTGTTACCTGTGAGGTGATTCCAGACACCAGTGTCAAGTAATGCCACGTCTTGATCCCCAGAGCCCCATTGAGTCTTACGAAGAACCTTGATCAGTTTGTCGGCTTTATGTCTGCTACCACCAAAACAATTACGAATAGCCCCTTCTCCGGCTGTTGTTATAAGACAGCCACCTTTGGAGTGCCTTGCCAATACTATGTAAGCTAACGCAGCCTCAACAGTACCGGTGTTATCAAGAACAACTCTTATCACCTGTAACGATACCGAGAAAAAACGCCCTACCATATCAATCTCCCAGATTATTACTGATCAGAAGCGCCACGGGAGATAACGTTATTTCGTTACACGACCCAAACCCTGCGCCAATCATATTGTTCAAAAAAACCTTAGATAGCCCCGGTATTTTTTTCAAGATCAACGGGTTTTGGTCTACGCCCCATACGGTAATACCAAATTGGGCAGTCATAAGACTTGCATAGACGCACTTCAAGATGTTGCTTATTGGTGCAATCCAGACACTTCAGGCGAATGGCCTTGATCGGTGTAGGAATTACCATTACTCGGCACCTGCCTTTTCGATCAGGGCATTAATGTCTGACATCCTCCAGACAGTACACCGCTCAGAGAGCTTCACAGGCTTTGGAAAGCGACCATCTTTAACACCAGCCCACCACGTAGAGCTGCTAACGGGGATTATAGGAACAATTGCAGCCCTTGCCTTTCTTGGCCCAACCCCACGAGCCTTATTTGCGATTGCTTGCTCAGAAGAAACAGCCTTCTGCCCAACAATTTGGGTGAGTCGCAAAAATACATCTTTGTGAATTTTGTTTGTCATGTCAGAACGGCCTCCGCAGGTGATTGTTGGGAAAGAGACACAGAAAGGAACTGGTTGGTCTTGATGTCACTCAAGGGAGAGCAAAAATGATGCTTTTTATTTTGGCTGGGTTACTCAGGACAACTGATATATAAGCACCCACCTACCGTCAGCATAGGCACCCACGCCCCCCCCCTAGGCAGGTCTACTGATTAACACGAAGGGGAATAACGTTGGCTCCGGCCTTAAGCCCATCAAGATAATCTGCCCACCTCTGCATCATAACTTTTCGATCAGCAATAAAGTTGGTTCTGTTGTAAGCCCGTCCAAGAGGGTCACGAACAGCATGTGCCAACTGGTGTTCGATCAGATCAGGCCGCTCCTGCAACACTTCATCAAGGATCGTACGTGCCATAGCCCGGAAACCATGAGCTGTCATCTCATCTTTCTCGTAACCCATACGACGCAAGGCTGCATTCAAGGTATTGTCGCTGATGGGCCTGTCAACAGAACGAACGCCGGGGAAAAGATAACGCCCGTTACCTGTGAGCACTTTCAACTCAGTTAAAATTTCAACCGCTTGTTTGGACAGAGGGACTAGGTGTGCAGCCTTCAGCTTCATACGTTCAGCGGGAATATTCCATTCAGCAGACTCAAGATCAACCTCAGCCCACTCCGCCATCCGCAGCTCCCCAGGGCGTACAAAAACCAGTGGGGCCAGTTGAAGGGCCAATTTAACGACATCATAACCATCATAACCATCAATCGCTTTAAGTAAGCCTTTCACTTTCTTTGGGTCAGTAATAGCAGCCAAATGATTCTTCTTTGATGGCGGGACAGCACCGACAAGGTCCGCAGCGGGGTCTCGCTCTGCACGGCCAGTCGCAATGGCGTAACGAAAAACATTACTACAGATGCCACGAACACGGTGCGTCGTCTCCAGATGACCCTTTGACTCTATCTTCCTCAAGACCATCAACAAATCAGGAGCCGTTATTTCGTTGACCGGTTTATTACCCAACCACGGGAAAACGTGGTTTTCCAACCGATCAAGCGTTGTTTTGGTATGAGTCGCTGACCATCTCACAGAAAACTTTTCATGCCATTCTCTGGCAACAACCTCAAAGCTACTCTCTGATTTATTAACAGCAAGTTTTTTTGCTTTCTTCTCCTCGCCGGGATCAATACCAGCAGCAACTTGTTTACGTGCCCTGATACAGAGGTCTCGTGCTCCATCAACCCAGCTATTAGCATCACCACTTTCAAGAAAACAGCCCTTCAAAGAGATTTCTGGATATGTGCCAAACGCAAGCGTTTTTTCCTTACCACCAAACCTATATTTTAAACGCCAGTATTTGCCTCCCTTTGGAGTGACCAGCAAGTACAGGCCATTACCATCAAAAAGTTTGAACTGCTTTTCCCTCGGCTTGGTTTGCTTGATTTTAATGTCAGTAAGCATATCGACCTCTGTTGGGGTATCTACGTTACCTGCAAGTCCATGTACCCCCAGTAAACGTACCTGAAGTCCACGTACCCCCAGTAATAGCCACAGATAAACCAGATGTCAAACACTTTAAAAAAGTATTGCTGGACTCAAAAAAAGTAAAAGCCCCCAGAATATGGGGGCTTTTGGGGTTACAACGAACAGATAGTACCACTTAGGGCTAGTCTGTCCGGTACAAGTGGTGGAGGTGGCGGGAATCGAACCCGCGTCCGAAAATCTTTCACGACAAGCGTCTACATGCATAGTTCGTGTTTTGATTAACCGGCAAGATCTCCCACGAACAGGATATTTTACAGGCGAGTCTGCTTAAGTTTCGCCTCAGGACCACAGACACTCCCTGAAACTATCCCACTAAATAACGTCTCGAGTCCCACATGGGCGATGAATCAAGAGACGTAGCAACAATTAAGCTGCTAGTGCGTAACGAACGTCAGTATCGGCGTTTGTATGTGTTGGGCTTTGTTACGGAGCCAGCCCACTCCGGCATGCAACCAGCGCTTCCAATCCCCGTCGAAACCTTGGCACCCCCATATAAATCGTAATTTCTTAGTTAAAAGTGACAAGCTAGGTCAGCATTATACAGCGAAACCCTTAAAACTTGCAACTTAACGATTGCCAACCATAGCACAAGCAGCGATGGTGCACTAACTTCTATCCCTGATCGCCCGATCCGATTCGCGATCGGCTTGCTTTCTTTTTAAAGTCTCGCGTTTGTCGAACAACTTCTTGCCGCGACAGACTCCGACCTCGATTTTAGCGCGACTATCCTTGAAATAAATCTTGGTCGGCACCAGGGTCAGACCCTTCTCCGCAACTTTCTTGATTAACTTGTCAATCTCATCACGATGCAGCAGTAGCTTGCGCTCTCGCAGCGGATCGTGGTTCTCGCGATTCCCCTGTTCATAAGGGCTGATGTTCATGTTGTCAATAAACACCTCGCCGTTACGGATGCGACAATACGACTCTTTGATGCTGACCTGCCCCATGCGCAGCGACTTGACTTCCGTCCCCTGCAACATAAGACCGGCCTCATAGACTTCATCAACGAAGTACTCGTGATAGGCTTTTTTATTATTTGCGATTATCTTGATACCCATTACAAAATCCAGATGTAAGCTGTCAGCTTTAAGCTCTAAGATTGTAGCTTAAAAACTTACAGCTAACGACTTACTGCTTAGTGCTTCAGGAATCCTCTCTGAGAATTTCTGAAATCTTTGGCATGTAGTTTTCGTGCCTTAAAGCACTGCTACCGACCCGGATGACCACAAAACTACCGGTCATAAAAAACACCCCGAAAATCGCCGAGAGCAGATTAGGATCAAGGCCCGAATCGATAATGCGTTCGCCAACCAGTTCCCCGGCAATGGCACCAATCACCAGAGCAATCAGCGGCACGATATAGAGCAGAAACGACGATTGCAGAAACGAGCGGGTACTGGTAACAATCCGCACCCGGTCGCCAACCCCGGCCCCGAGACTGTTATGCACCTCAATGATGCGGGTGCGCGCATCATCGTCGAGCGCGCAGTGGCCATTGCTGGCGCAGTTTTCACACAAACTGCTCTTCTTGCACATCACCATCACGGTGTGTTTGCCTTTGAGCTCAACAACAGTACCAATCTCTTCAATCATGACAACCTGCCGGTAAAGACCTTTTCACACTGACAACTGCTTCATTGTAACCCGGAACCACGGGAGATGGCGAAGAAAGAGCGGCGATTATAGGGGGGAGCTAGTTATGAAGCAAGATATTCTGTGCCGAAAGATATAGCCCCTGCACCATCAGATCTGGACCCGCGGTGCAGAGCGCCTCTGCCAAGTCATGCGCAGATGGCAGTTGCGGCAAGGCAACGACCTGAAAAGAGGCTTCACGACCGGAGGTGAATTGACCCATGCGACCACCCAGGCCAAGAGCTTTCGCACCGCCACGGGTCGCCATCTCCAGCCAGGTGGTGGCTGCAACTTGACCGTCATACTGATTGAAAGCAAAAGCAATTTCATCCCACAACGAAAGGCTCGGCGCACTGGCAAGGCTATCGGTGCCAAGCGCCAACGGCACTCCGGCGGCCAGATACTTCTCAACCGGGGCGACGCCGACACCGAGGGCGGCATTCGAGCGCGGGCAGAGCACCACGGTACTTTCCGAGGATTTTAACAGCGCAACATCAGCGTCATCAACCTGAACCGCGTGAACCGCCAAATCGCCTTTTTTTAACCGACCTTGACGACAGAGGTAGGCGACCGAACTGCAACCAGGTGGAGGTTCGAGCTGTGGATCCCAACCGGCCGCAGCATAGAGCCTTTCGGCCAGAACACCATCCCCGGTAGCGAGGAACTGACTCTCTTCGACCGATTCGGCCAGGTGAATGCAGCTTTTGAGTTTGCGACTTGAGGCGGCGGCAAAGACCTGATCCAAAGTTTCGGCGGACAAGGTGTAAGGCGAATGCGGTGAAAGCCCCCAAGCGAAAGAGCTTTCGGAGGCCTTGGCCGTCTGTTGATCAAAGGCGTTGATGCGGGAGGCGACCGACTCTTGATCGCGGCCCAACACTTCGGCAAAGGCCACCCCGCGCAGGGGCGTGTGACGATACGCATCTGCGACGCTATAGGAGGTCAGGATATCACCAACCGCGCCGGTCCCGGCGGCCAAAGACTTTTGCAAACCCACGTGCAACGAGACCGAAAAAGCGGCGTCCTCGACTGTACGCCGCACCCGCATCAGGCGCAGAATCCAGTCGACAAAAGAGGTTGGCACAGAAGCTTCGCCAGCGGCCTCGGCCCACTGTGGGAAGTGGGTCAGTTCCAGATGGGTGTGGGCATTGACCATCGGCGGCAACAGCACCGCCTCGCCAAAATCAATCACTGGCGCGCCGGGAAGAACTGCCGTCAACTCTTTACGCGTGCCAACAGCCAGAATCCGCCCATACTCAACCAACATCGCGCCGTCTTCTAGCAACGGCGCAGCAATAGGCAGCAAGTACCGGGCGGTAATAATTCGTGGCACGGTTAGTTGACCTCTTCGGCTAAGAGCTGGTTGTCGATCAGGCGGGTCTTGCCGACCCGTACCGCCAGCAGAATAACCGTTTCAGCATCGACAGTCGAAACCTCGTCGAGTGTCTGGGCATGGCAGGCTTTGACATAGTCAATGACCAATTCCGACTCTTGAACCAGGCGTTGCCGGATCGAAGCCAGAACCGTTTTCGCCTCGGTCTCGCCAGCCCTGACGACGGACCGCGCCTGACGCAGGGAGGCGACCAGTGACAGCGCCTGCTGACGCTCTTTCGGCGACAGATAAACATTGCGTGAGCTCATCGCCAAACCATCGGCTTCGCGCACAATCGGCATGCCGATAATTTTCACCGGCAGATTGAGATCGGTGGTCATGCGACTGATCACCGCCAGTTGCTGAAAATCCTTGCGCCCAAACAGCGCCAGATGCGGTTGCACAATCAGGAAGAGTTTGGCGACCACCGTAGTCACACCACGAAAATGGGTCGCGCGACAGGCCCCTTCCAGGGTCGTGGTCAGCGGACCTTCGACCGCAACATAGGTCGCGTAACCAGAGGGATAAATCATCTCTGCGGTCGGATAAAAGATCAGGTCGACGCCCGCCTTGCGCGCCAAAGCTTCATCGCGCTCGAAATCACGCGGATAACAATCCAGATCCTCGCCCGGAGCAAATTGCGTTGGGTTGACAAAAATCGACAACACCAACAGGTCAGCGCGTTTGCGCCCCTCCTGCAACAACGAAAGATGGCCATCGTGCAAAAAGCCCATGGTCGGCACAAAGGCAATGGTTTGCCCGGCGGCACGTGCTTGCAGGCAACGATCCTGCATGGTTTTGATATCAGAAATAGTTTCCATAGAATCAGTGGCGTGGGACGAGGAACGCGGTAAGCGAACATCACAACCCAGAGCCAAACACCTCTGCTTTTGATTGTTGTTAACTTGCTCGTACCTCGTTCCGCGTGCCGAGAATTAAAAAGAGTGTTCCGGCCCAGGGAATGACCCGCCCTTGACCTCGCTGATGTAATCATCAATCCCCTGGCGGATGGTGCCAGAGACATCGGCAAAACGCTTGACGAACTTGGGCGAATATTTCTCGCAGAGACCGAGAATGTCGTGAATCACCAGCACCTGGCCATCACAATCGACACCGGCGCCGATGCCGATGGTCGGGATGGCGACGGCGGCGGTAATCTGTTTAGCCAGGTCAGCCGGGATGCCTTCCAGCACCACGGCAAAAGCCCCAGCCTCAGTGACCGCGACCGCATCCGCCAGCAACTGTTTGGCCTGAGCGTCTTCGCGCCCTTGGACCCGGTAACCACCCATGCGATGAATCGATTGTGGGGTCAGGCCGATATGGCCGACCACCGGCACATCCATGGCGACAATCGCCCGAATGGTTTCAGCCACATTCTCGCCACCTTCAAGCTTGACCGCCTGGGCTCCACCCTCTTTGATCAGCAGACCGGCGTTGCGTCTGGCCTCAGAGAGATCAACCTGATAGGACAAAAACGGCATATCGGCAACCACCAACGCCCGCTCAACACCACGCACCACAGCACGGGTGTGATAGAGCATCTCCTCCATGGTGACCGGCAAAGTGGTATCGTAGCCCGCCACCACCGAACCGGCCGAATCACCGACCAGAATGATGTCGATCCCGGCCTGATCCATAATTCGGGCAAAAGGAAAATCGTAAGCAGTTAAAACTGCGATCTTCTCACCCGAGGATTTCATCGCCTGCAGATCAAGGATCGTGCGGCGCTTAACTTTGGTATTGCTCAAGGTTCTCACCTCTCAACTTATTGTTTCGGGATTACAAATCAAACAAAGACAATACATTTTGTGTCCAGACAATAGAATCTAAAGCAAAAAACCTAACGCAAAGACGCCAAGAGAAACCAGTAAA
>JAQYVY010000068.1 GCA_030145195.1 Desulfuromonadales bacterium
CCAAAGAAACGATCTACGCTGCGCTGGGCATTTGTTTTTGCGCAGAGGCGGTGTTCTTGCCACCGATTGTGCCTTCCGCCAGCCCGGTGCTGCGTGGCAAAGAGACCAAGGGGGCCCTTCCTTCTGGGCCCCCGTTTCTACAATTCGCCATATAAACGATGCACTTCTCTGCTGTTGTGTTTTGCTCTGGTTTACAGGTCCTTAGGGTCTGGCACGACGCTGCCTTTGTTTTCCGAGTAGAGATGAAGTTAATTCCAGAGAACATGCAGCCATCAACAAATACTACAAGAACTCACAGGGGGCCCTTAAGAACAAGCCCCCCGCCATTGAGTGCAGACCAGCAGAACTGCATAACCCTGTAGACGAACGCTTAAAACCCTGAACTATTGGAGTACACATGCCCTCCGCGAGGAGTTAAGCCATTTTTTGCTTACTTTTTTTTGGCGCTTGCAAAAAAAGTAAGGCGTCTGGCGGGACGCGACCCGCCGGTTTTCCTTAAGATGATTACTTGAAAACATCAAAATCATAAAACACACGGGGTCACGGCCCCGCACGCCGCCTCACTTTCTTTGGGTGTGCGAAAGAAAGTAAGCAAAGAAACACACCCGAAGCCTTGATTCATTACTGGGACACAAAACGAAACCCATTGTGTCCCGATAATGAATTCCCCTCCATCGAAAAGATGAACGTCGGCAGTGCGAAAACTCGCTACGCTCAAACAGTTCGCCCTGCTGTTTCGCCGTTAATCCATTCGACTCCGGCTACGGCACACGGGAAAGTGCAAGAATTTGTGATAAAGGGTTTAACAGAAGAGAAGATATGTGAGGCTGAAATCCAACACCCTCACAGAGATATCAAGACCACACAGGGGGCCCTTAAGAACAGGCCCCCCGTCATTGAGTGCAGATCAGCAGAACTGAATAATCCTGTAGACGAACGCTTAAAAACCCGAACTATTCGAGTACACATGCCCTCCGCGAGGAGTTAAGCCATTTTTTGCTTACTTTTTTTTGGCGCTTGCAAAAAAAGTACGTCGCCTGGCAGTGCGAGAACTGCCGGTTTTGACTTTATCTATAGATCGATCATACGGAAAACGAATCGAATTCAGTGACAGTATCATCCCGTCTCTATTTACTCTGTTCGATCATATATTCAACCACAGCTTTCACCTCAGCATTGCTTAAACCCATGTTGCCCCCTTTCGGCGGCATCTTGCCGACGCCAGAGATAGCGTTATTGGTGACTTGTTCCAGACCCTGTTCCATAAGACCGGCCCAGGCTTGTTTGTCCCCAATCTTGGGCGAGCCCATTATCCCGGTTGTATGACACGCTGAGCAGCTCTCTTCGTAGATTTTTTGTGCGGTGCTCATGTTGGCGATGGCAGCGGCTTTTTCGGCGGCCTGTATCGGCTTCGGTTTCGCTGGCGGGGTGGGTGGTGCTTCCTCTTTATTGCAGGCAGTGAGCAAAAAGAGGGCGATGAACAGGGTAAAGGCTAAAGTTCGCATGATGTCTCCTTGGCTGTGGTAACAGCAATTGTTTGTTGATTGTTAGTTTACCAGAATCGGAGAGAAATCAACCTGATATTGAACACAGTTCGTTGAAAATGAGCAGGGCAGGGGCCTGCTGAAGACCTCTAGATATCCCGCTCGACTAACGCCTCAAAGAATCAAGTTGTCGATGACAGTCTTTTCTCATAGAATAACCAATGTTTTGTTTTTTGTGTGTGAAATAAAATAAATCCAGCTTCTTTTCGTCCTTGTCGCCTTTCTCGGAGTCTTAAATTAGTAATGCTTGTATGTATTAAATGCCCCGCTTGCGGGTTTATTAAAGACCTCCCGAGGGATGCTATCCCGAAAAACATGAAGTCTGTGAAATGTCCGAAGTGTTCGCATTGCTTCGAGTTTATATTGCCTCAGGAGCCTTTGGTTGAGGGGGATACCATTCATTCTGATCGTCCGGAAGACTGGATGGACTGGCAACAACTCTCTCAGCAGAAAACTGCGGAAGGTCGCAACGATCAAGTGCTGGCGGAACCTTTATCGTTCGCCGCCATGCTTGAAAAAACCTTTGAAATTTTTCGACCTAAGGCCATGGGACTGGCTGCGCTCTCGGTGTTAACCTTACTGTTTGGCCTGCTGCCATCCGGGCTGCTGCTCCTGCCTGGTTACCTGCCTGAGCTCTTTGTCAGCATTCCCCATGCTACATTATTAACGGGTCTTTTGGTGGTAAGCTTATCGCTGACCGGATTGTCTTACGGCCTGGCTGGAATGATTATCTATATCATCGACGAATTGCCCTTGCGGATAGCCTTGAAGGCTGGTCGTCCCTATATCTTCAAACTGTTGTGGCTGCAGATACTGTTTTGTTATATGTACCTCGGTGGCCTGGCTCTGTTCGTTCTTCCCGGTCTATTGTTCTGTCTGCTGTTTTCCCTCTCAATGTATGTTCTCGTCATAGAAAAGGATCAGGGTCTGTCGGCCTTGCTGGTGAGTAGCCAGTATGTATCCACTCGCTTCTTCGCGTCCCTGTTAAAAATAGTCGGGCTCTGGCTAATTGTTGCGATCTTGTCTGGTATTCCGTTCCTCGGACTGCTGCTCTCGCTGGTCGCAGTCCCCTTTGGTTTAGTCGGTTTGTATGTGATCTATGACGACCTGCGCCAATTGAGGGATTTCAAGCGGGATACCCCGTCCGGTTTCAGAAAATTCAGATGGGTGATGGCGGCGACGTTGGGATATCTATTGATCTGGTTGCCTGCGACCATGATGCATTTCGATTGGTTCAATCTTCGGCAACTGGTGCCGCAATCAGTTCAGAGTCAGGCGTTCGCAATCTATGCGGACATTGGCAAAGACGTCGGCTTACCGGCAGCAGGCGGCGGGATCGTGCTGAGTAAACGACAATTTAACCCCGGTGAAGAGATGTCGGTAAGGATCCTTTGCCCAGGTGAAAGCCTCGATCAGATGCGGCTCTGTTGTGTCGCTCGTGATGGAAAGTGTCTGAAGCCAGTCACGCTTCAGGTCAAAGGGCTATCCTTTGTTTCGGTAAAGATGCAGGCTCCCGAGCAGCAGGGGCTTTATGAACTGAGACTCCAATCAAAAGACCATCCCGAAAAAATTATTTCGACCCTGGAAATAACCGTCCAGTAGTTCCTGCCAAAAGTAGGGCGGGTATGTCACCGGCCTGTTCGATGCGTGAATCCTCGGTGCGTTCTATTAAGGTTTAATTCAAGCGTTAATGGTGCCAAAATGGCACTTATTTATTGCCAAAATGGCACCACACTGGTAACATCCTTACAAGCAACACACAGGGAGGTGTGAGATGAGCGCTACAGCCCAAAAAAAACCTTTTGACGTAAAAGACCCTAGAATCACGACACGTGTTACAGAAGACATGCATACTCTTTTGGCCGAAGCGGCAACTCTCGTTGGTTCTACAGTTAACCAATTTGTTGTTCAATCTGCCTACGAGAAGGCAAAAAAAGTGATTGAGGATAATAGGTTTGTCTCCTTGTCTTCACAAGCGTCTAAAAATTTCATTGAAGCTTTAGACAATCCACCTAAGGCAAACGATAAACTAAAAACGGCTTTTCATGCACACAAGGAACAATTTTGATGCGTGAAATTTTGCCTCTTGATAGAGGTCACGACAGAACCAGTTTCGATTGTGGCGAAGAGGCATTAAATAAATATCTTCAAGAAACGGCAAAGCAACACAACGAGAAGGGGATATCTAAAACTTTTGTTTGTGTTGACACTGATAGCCCAGAAAAAATTCTGGGCTATTTTACCTTGGCAATTTGCGAAGTTGTAACGGAAGGGTTACCCCGAAAGTACGCTAAAAGATTGCCCAATAAAGTTCCTTCTGCAAAATTAGGGCGATTGGCTGTTTCTGTCGAATGCCAAGGCCAGAAACTTGGAGGCCTGCTGATGGTAGAAGCAATGAAGCGCACGATCGCATTGGCAGATAATTTTGGGATTGTGGGCTTCTTTGTGGATGCGAAGAACGATCAAGCGAAAAGATTTTATGAAGGGTATGGTTTCATCGAATTACAGAGCAACCCACTTACGCTATTTCTGCCCTTGGCAACCCTTGTCGATGCCTTTAGCTAACTTTCTCTCAATGCTATAGCACTAAAAAAGCAGAGCTCATTTTAGCGTTCGGGAGGCATAAGCAACTTCTTATCATCCGCCGGATCCTCGAATGCATTGGATCGCTGCATTTGAACTCTGGCCTCTTCATAACTTTCAAAACTTATCCTGGACACAAACTCATGGGCAAAGGTCATGACCCGGATAAAAGAGTCGGGTTGCGAATGGTTTGTCAGTCGCTTTAGTGACGCAATGTATTCGTTCCTGAAGACCGACGGGATGATGATACGAGACTGCTGAGCCGAAACCAGCTCGGCGTTCATCATAGTCCTCGCCAGTCTGCCGTTGCCATCATCAAAGGGATGCACCTCTGCGACGAGAAACATCAGCAGCAACGCTTTTGTGACCGGCGTCGGCAACGAGCGATAAAACTCGAATCCTTGCGCAAGCGTTCCCTTTACCAGCTCAGGACTAACGAATCTGGTCGCGCCGGCATAATTTACGGACTCCTTGAATATCCCAGGACGCTTCTCCGGTCGACCGGACATGAGATCATTGTGTCTCTCGCAAAGCAGGGACAGCAAAGCCTCAAATGAGTCCGGTGTCCTCTGCATGTTCTCGATACTGCCCACAACACGGTAGGTGCCAAGAATGTCATGGGCATCGGCTGCCCGGTTGGCTGGGAGAGTCCCAGAGTCGATGATTTGCTTTGCTTCACCAATCTCGAACTGCGTTCCCTCAATATAGTTCGAAAAGTAGGCATCAAAGAATGCCGCCGTATAAAATGATTGACCTGCCTGCTCCTGTGTCTGATGCAATGGCAGGGGCTTCGCTATAAGTGCTTGCCACAAACTTTCGATGCGCCGCACGGTGTTCGGATCATAGAGTGAGCCGACGCTGTAGGCCCGGAAAAGGGGTCAGCCCTTGACATTGGACAAAAGCAAAACAACAAATGTCCCAGATCAAGGACTGACCCTTTCCTTTTAGCTACTGGCAAAACCGGCAGTTCTCGCACTGCCAGGCGACGTACTTTTTTCAACGCTAAAAAAGTAAGCAAAAAAGCTTAGCTCCTAGCGCAGGGCATGTGTACTCCAATAGCTCAGGTTTTTACGCGTTCATCGGTAGGGCCATGAGATTATGCTGGTCTGCAGCCAATGGCGGGGGGCCTGTTCTTAAAGGCCCCCTGTGCGTTTTTGTGATATTTCTTGTAGTCCGCACTTTTTCTGGCATCGGGGACACTCCCGGAAGTGTCCCTTTTTAGTGTCCCCAATTAAAAACCACGGTAGATACCGAAATCAGATAGAATAGCCCCCGACATTGAACAGATAATGAGGAATCCTTCGTGACCAGACTCATCCCCATCTTCATCGTATTAATCATAAGTTCAACGGCTTATAGCGAGGACTTTCGCCACTACAATAATGTCACCACATATGATCGTTACTTCTCAAAATACACCAAGCGTAATTTTGGCCCGGCTTTCAACTGGCATCATTTCAAGGCGCAGGCCATCGCTGAATCGGGCCTTAAAAAAGATGCTAAATCGTATGTGGGGGCGGTTGGTGTGATGCAGATTATGCCCGCGACCTATGAAGAGATCACTAAGCGTCATCGGTATATTAAAGGCGGCGGTCATAGCCCCAAGTGGAATATTGCTGCGGGGATCTCGTATAATCGTTCGATCTGGAATTTATTCAAAGCAGAGCGGCCCTTTCAGGATCGCCTCGATTTTACCTTTGGTGCCTATAATGCTGGCAAGGGGAGTATCATCAGGGCACAAAAGCGGGCGAAAAGCTCCGGGTTAAATCCTGATTTATGGAGTTCGATTGTGCAAACATTGCCGACCGTGACCGGTAGACATAGCAAAGAGACTCTGGGCTATGTCACAAAAATCAAATCGATCAAACTGATATTAAAATAGGAGTGAATTATGGAATTAATTATTGTTATCTCAAATTTCACCTACGCAATTTTAGGCGCACTACTGACCATTTTGTTTATGGTCCTGGGGTATAAAGTCCTGGATTGGATAACCCCTTTTGATACCTCTAAACAGTTGGGCGAGGGAAATGTCGCGGTGGGTCTGGTGGTCGGCGCGATGTTCGTTGGTTTAGGAATTGCGGTGGGTCTGGTGGTTGGTTTGGGATTGAATTAATCAATTGACCTCCCCATAGTTCCGAGGACACCTCACTTAATTCACGGGGCAGTGCGTGGGGTCAGTAAGATCAATGCAGTGACAGTTACCTTGTTTAGCTTGTTAATGCAGGAATGAGGTAACTGTCCCCGCGTTTCCTGTTTTGTCCCCTGCTTTCCAAAGGAGATCCGGAGAAAAACTACGAAGTTTATGGCAGAGCTGTTACATTACAACCAACGCTTTTCAACATGATAATTTGAATTATAAGGCGCATCCCAATGGCCCCTTCTGACGTATCACCAACAATAAGGTATCGACAACTCCTAGGTCTGAGCGAGACCTCCGACCTCTCTGAACTTAAAACCCGTTACGGCCAGTTGCGCGAAAAATTCGAAGCGCAATTACATTCAGATGATTCTGCGTCGCTCAATAAAGGCCGAAAGAATATGCGTCTGCTTGACCAGGCTTATTCGGCTCTGGCAGCCGATATTCGTGGCCGTGATGTCAGTAATGCTACCAATGAAGCCAGCGAACTGGCGGCGAGTGGTTTGATTGTCGAACTTGCATCAATGCGGGTCGGCTTTCAGATCATAGAAGGGGGAGGGCCACTGATTAGAACTGAAACACGCAGAATAGCCCTTTTCGGTTCGGTGAGTACCAACAATGTTCTCAATGCTAAATATCCTTCCGGTAAACTGAAGATCTTCAGTGATCACATCGAGCTTTCCTGTTTGCTCGGTTCCCATGAAATCCCTCTTAGTGCAATCGAGATGGTCGACAAGGTCTGGTACGCACCATTTTCTCTCCGCTTTAAGCAGAAGAATGATGATGCTCCGACCGCAACTGTTTTCGCCTGGGGTCTTGCCTCAAAGCTCAAACAGCTTTTTCATCAACATCGATTGCGTATTTTGTTGAAATACTGAAGCTTGTGAAAAGGGGGCAATGCCCGGGGTCGAAATCAGCCCTATGCGCTTTTAATATAATTGCCTTGCTAAGGATTAATTGTCTATTGGTATGTCGTGCCGCTCAAGCATGCTTAGTCACGCGTGTTCCTGTATAACCAACCTATAGATTTCGCTTCAATCATACCTTGTCGGCTGGGCATGCCATAAGTGATGGCGGCATAAAGTTACGTTGGCTTTTTTCCAGAAAGGTTTGAGCGGAGAACAGAATTTACGGTAGCAAAAAGCTACCCAAAATGTAGAAAAAACTAATTAAGAAATAGCAATTTGCTCATTGCTAATATGTCTTCTCCCAATATTCTTAAAATATATGGAAAGAGATCAGAGACCTATGAAAAAGAAAAAGCCAAACCTGTTGTAAAGCAGGCACGGAAAACCTTGGATCCGCTGAAAACGGATAGCCGGGCTGCCTTATTTAGGTGCAGCCCGGTTTTTTATATAACAGATGGCGACGGACCAACTGACATGGGTGGAGAACACACAAGCAGGTCACATCGCAGAAACGATGATACCTAATTGCCGCAGCAGTTCCATGATTGGCATGGAATTGACCTTAACCCCCAAGGCGAAATTGTTGCGGTGAGACAACGTTGGGGTGGAGGAGGTTAGAGCCATGAAAACAAGAATTTATGCAGTAACCGCAACACTGGCTCTGGCGTGTCTGCTCGCACTCGGCAGCACTGCCATGGGCGCAAAGGGAGGAGTCAAAGGGCCACCGATCAATGTCGGTGAAAATGTCAATCAAATGTCCTTCCCGGCCATCTTCGACGCTGAAATTTCAGCCAACTGGTCCGTGCCGGCGTTGAATGCTGCGGTACTGGGTGTTGACTACTCCTATGGCTGTGACCAGGAAGAGTTCTCCGGAGTGTACAGTTACCCCAATACCTCTTGCGTCAATAACCTGATGGCGCCCGAGGAGTATTACACGGCGGATGAGTGTATTCAATCTGGTCATCCCTGCGAGGGTTTTGCCCTTGATGAGGTCTACCGTATCTATTGGCAGAAAAATCCTCTTAATGAATGGTCGGCGGATCAGGATGTCAATCCTGGTCAAACATTTGTGTCCTACCTGGACTGGGGTGACGCTCTCGAGGCTGTCTCCTGGAATGAACGCTCCAAGATCCGGGTGGAGACTCAGCCCTACAGCAAGACCACTGCTAATCGCTTCGGAGATTCATGTGAAAATATGGCTAATGTGGCCGCTGATGATTGCAAGGTGGGCTTCCATATGTCGCACGTCTCCGGTCAGGGAATTACCGAGCACTGGGGGGTCAAGGCCACAGAAGAGGGAACATCCTTTAACTACGATACACCATATCAGATCATCAAGACCGAGAGCGCAAAGCTGAACATCGTAAAATTGGGACTCGGGAGCGCAGAATGTCCAAGCCCCGGTGGCGGTGAAGACGAGGGCGACGTTGTTACGGCTGCGTACGATATTCCGGCTGTAGGTGACTGGACTTTCGATATATATACTGAAGAATGGGGATGGTCAGAAGCTGCTTACACATATAGAAACGAATCTTACAGCGTCGAAACCAGCGTCGGCGGCAAGTATGTCTACGGCTATAACTTGCCGATGGCGGATGTAGCAATGCCTGAGGGCGTGGAGAAAACGGGTTGGTGGCGCCTGACCTTCTATGACCCCACCGGTATGATCCAGTTCGACGATCCGCTCGTCTCCGCACCAGGAGTTCCTCCTGAAGATTCAGAATATTACTATTATTTGACTGCTCCCCCGGCAGTACCTTCCGCTGCGCGTGAGCTGCCTCGGGGCACAAACTACATTGGGGAGGTCATCCCCGAATACATGGGAGCCGCGGAGTTGTACCAGCCGGTGGTTGATGAGGGCGACAACCTGACCTACCTCGACATCTGTATCGTCGCCAAAGATCAAGGTGGCGGCGGCGGTGGCGGCGGTGGCGGTGGTAACAAGCCGCCTGCCGGCGGTGGCGGACCTGGCGGTGGCGGTGGCGGTCACAACAAGTAACCTTGTGTTCGCTGCCAGGTCGCTTTGCCTGGTTGTATGCATGACCGCCAGGGAAGAGCAGGTGGATCTTCCCTGGCGGTTTACAGCGGGCACGAATTGCTCATGAAACTATCCCTAAATAGAAAATTATCAAGGTTGTTCTGAACTGTCAGGTCTCTGGCCTGCTTCGATGAGAACTTGGGAGGTCGAAAATGGCCGCTTCCATTGGAAAGCTCTTGGCAACGGCAAGTCGCTGGGGAGTCCTGGGGCTTTTAATGCTGGCCGGGACGACCTTTTGGGCCGCAGCGGCACCAAGAAAGGGTGCCGTTGCGCCGCTCAGCCTCACCGCGTCGGCAACTCTGTCGGAGCAAAATCCGGACTTCGACTGGGCGGCCAAGGCGCGCATCAATCAACTCAGCAACGGCACGCTCATGATGATCTATGGCGATGCCGTCGAAGACAACCCGAGCAAGTATGTCTATGAGCTGAAAGCTGACAGTCAGCGTCCGGCGCGCGATATTTTCGTGCGCACCTGCGACAATTCTTACGCAGACTGCGACGATCCAACCAACTGGACCGAGCCGATCAATCTTTCAATGACAGCGCGACTTTCCAGCATCGACAGCGACTGGAACGGCGATACCGATGGCAGCACCGTGCGCATGCCGTTTTACGGCGATTCCGGTAAACCCAGCATCTTCAGTTCTGGCAACCGCGTGGTGGTCACCTGGGCCGACAGCTACTGTCCGGCTGAAAGCAGTCAGCCCTCGCTCCAGCGCACGGTGACCTATCCGGAGCGCAGCAACCGCGAAGTCCCCTTCCGCTGCGCCTACGCGGCCCATGCCAACGAAGAGGTTGCTGCCGCGTCAGACTGGGCGGTCACCCAGCTCACTGATGGCTCCCGCGACGCCAAACAGGATGTCAGCCGTGGCATGCAGAACGGCG
>JAQYVY010000021.1 GCA_030145195.1 Desulfuromonadales bacterium
TCCCCTGGCGTGAGCAATGCGGCAACGCGTTCCGCCATCATCTTGAAAAACAGATCACCAACTGAGTGGTCATAATTATCAACAATATGCTTATAATTTCCCATCGCCAGAACCGTCACAGCAACAAATCCACCGGAAGTCTCTACCTGACGAAAAATCTCATAAAGCTGTTCCTCAAATTTGAAACGATTGGGCAGGCTGGTTCGCCGATCATAGTTGGACATAAAGTTCAGGTTCATTTCTGCATGATCACGTAACCGTTCATTTTCTGAGGCGATGTCAACCTGAAAGTCCAGTTTTCTTCCAAGCAGAACGACCCCAAACAAACCGACACCCCAGAGCAGAAAGAACAAGCCAATAGTCCACAGCTTATGTTGCCAACGACCTGATGGAAATAACTCAAAAGGGATAGCAATGCTGACGCCACCACGAATTTGCCCAAGCTTATAACCCTGTGCAGCGTGACACTCGAGACAGGCGGCCTCCACATATAAAGGTCGCATGGTCCTCAGGTAGGATTGCCCCGCTATGTCGACAAGACCACTGACAAACTCATCACCCTGCTCAAGTTGGAGCAACGCACTCCGCTCCCAAGCGTCGGGGGCGTTGTCAGGATTCAAATACTTGAGGCTGGCAATTTTGCTGATCGTTTCTCCAAGACGGTTATCTTGTTCAAGGACCAAACGAGTCATGTGCATTGGGACGATCAGACTCAGACGGTGACCATCAACGGTATCGACGCTCATCTCGGGGAACAATTCAAGATAGGGACTGGGAGTCGCTGTTTTGCTCTCCGGCACATAGACCCCACCCTGACTGGCTGCCCAATCACGATAGAGAACATCCCGTTCCGACAAGGCCAGAGCTTGAGTCTGAACACGCCTCAGTGAATCTTGATAATTATCCCGCAGGTATGAGATCAGGACCGCGCTACAAACAAGAGTCCAGACAATACCAACCGAAACGACATATTTCTTATTAACGTTTATCTGCATAGAGTTTGCCATTAGCATCGGCGGCCGGCAACAGTCTCACGATAGCGAAATTCAAGAAACAGCAGGGTCTTTCAGACCCTTTTGACGTCGCAACAAAACACTCCCATCAAGGGTATTAAAAATAATTTTCCGTCCGACATGTCCGCCCAGATCTCGACTGATGATTTTGATCTGGTGGTTTCCCAGAGTCTCCTCAGCGAATTCGATGTTGCGCTGGCCTATTGCCAACAGGCCCTCCGCCTTCTCCCACATGGAAGCACCGCCGAAAACCTTGGCAATCAATTTGTCGGGATGCTTTGACTGCCTTTTGACTTTTTCAATCAGTTTGGCAATGGCGATATTGCCATATTTGGGTGTCGGCAAGCCTTCACCGTTCCAGAGCGGCAAGAGATAATGGTTGATGCCGCCAAAACAACTAACAGGATCCCAGAGGCAGACAGAGACACAGGAACCGAGGACGGTAGTCACCAAGTGTGGCCGCTGGTGCACAAAGAGTGTCCCAGGGTAGAGATAATGACGCTGAAGTTCCGTTACTTCGGCATTTATTATTGAATGATGCATCAATGACTCAGAATGTTTCGGTATCTGATTCTTCGCTATTGAACAGAAACAGGTTGGCACCCTTGGCCATGGTGTTTACCTCGGACGCTACTTTCGGCAAGGTCAGTACAAACCGGCAACCTTCGTCCACCCGACTATCCAGATCAACGTTCCCGCCAAGGAGTTCAACCAATGACCAGCAGATACTCAAACCGAGACCATGACCGCGATGGGCTTTGGTACTTCCTCCATCGAGTTGACGGAAACGATCAAAAATAATCTCCTGATCTGTTGGCGGAATCCCCGGTCCGTTATCCTTGACAGTCACTGACAAACTTGCATCGGGGTTGACGGCCACATGAACATCAATCCGACCGCCAACTTCACTGAACTCGACGGCATTTGCCAATAGATTTATCAGTATAGTCTCAAGCTTCTGGGCATCGGTAACAAAGATCAACCCTTGAACAATCTCCACTGAAATATGCAATTTCTTTTCATCGGCACGATAAACTAATTTATCCAGACAACCAGCAACGATATTTGAGATATCGACCTGAACGAAAGAGGGTTCCGCGTCGCCAGCCTCGAGTTCTGCGGCGATGAAAACATTCTGCAACTGGAAATCGAGAGAAAACGCCTCAGCATAAATCATCCGGGCCGCATTCATGCAGACATCATGATCATTGTCTGGACTGAGACACTGTCCAGACAAACCCATAATAGCCGATAGCGGGTTATTGATTTCATTCCGAATATTTGACAGAAACTGACTTTTCAAAGCCTCAGACTCTTTAAGTCTCTCATTCATCTGTTCCAGCTTGCGGGTCAAGGCCTGCAGATCGGAAAGAGCGTTGTGATTAAACTCGAATCTATGTCGAATCTCTTCGATCAATTCCTCGTCAGACAAATTACCCATAGCATCCTCACAAATTGGGTTTCTTGTCTCTACCTTACAGGCAGAGACAACAATCTTTCACACCACTTAAACTAACGGGTCTGGCTTCGATAAATTCTCAGGACTTCATCCGACAGCTTCGCAAGTGGCACAACTTTATCGACCCCGCCAAGCTTGATCGCTTCCTGAGGCATACCAAAAACGATACAGCTTTCTTCATCTTGTGCCAGGTTTCTGGCACCAGCCTCCTTCATCTCCAGCATCCCCCTGGCACCATCATCCCCCATTCCGGTCATGATCACGCCAATTGCGTTTGCGCCAGCATATCGCGCGGCCGAGCGGAACAGAACATCCACAGAAGGTCGATGCCGACAGACCAAAGGGCCATCTTTGACCTGCACGTAATATCGCGTACCACTACGTTTTAAAAGAACGTGCATGTTACCAGGAGCTATCAGAGCATGGCCAGGAAGGACTGAATCGTCGTTCTTGGCCTCTTTTACCGTAATTTGGCAGTCACCATCGAGGCGACGAGCAAAAGCTGCCGTAAATTGCTGCGGCATGTGTTGGACGATTACAATACCAGGGGCATTATAAGGCATCGACTGCAAAAAAATTCGCAACGCCTCTGTCCCGCCAGTCGAAGCTCCAACGGCAACGACTTTTTGGGTGGTATTAATCGTTTCAACGACACGCGAACGATTCAGAATGACATCTGCCGTCAACTTCGGTTCAGGAATATTAACCAGACTGGAAAGTCGGCGGACCCGCACTCTGGCAGCCGCCTTAACCGCATCGCAGATCAAAACACGACTCTCTTCCAGGAATTTCCGGGCACCCATCTTTGGCTTGTTAATGATTTCAACCGCACCGTACTGCAGGGCCTTCATGGAAATTTCCGCGCCCTTCTCTGTCAGGCTGGAACACATGACGACCGGAATCGGCGATTCAGCCATAATCTGCCGGAGAAAAGACAATCCATCCATGCGCGGCATCTCAACATCCAGAGTAATGACATCGGGACGTTGTTGTTTAATTTTATTCTGCGCGATCAAAGGATCAGGCGCCGTACCGATCACTTCAATTTCAGGATCAGAAGAAAGTATTTCAGTTAGAGCCTGACGAACGACCGCCGAGTCATCAACGATCAGGACGCGAACTGGATCAGGCATACGCACTCCTGGAAAGGGGAATCTCCCCTGGGGAAACTTTATTGTGCAATCCGCAGCTTCTGGATGGGTACCTGACAAAAGGATAAACGGAAGAACTAAACAACATCGAGCATTCTACCAGACACAGCAATAATTAGCTATGACCTCGCCCCCCTGTTTTCAGATTGGTCTCTTGAAAAGCTTACGAGTCATAAAAAAACGTCTCCTGATATAATGTCAGCAGACGCCAAAAGTTCGATTAATTCTCAGGATGTTGTCAACGGAGGGCTTTTGCTGTTGAGGCGCTCAATGAAGCCAAACAGCTCTTTTAGCCGGAAGGGCTTGCGTAACAAATCCATGGCACCGGCTTGGCGGGCCAGATCGAGCAAGGATGCTTCACTAAAACCGGTCATCATGACAACTTTGGCATCAGGGCGAAAAACACGGATCTCAGCCAGACTTTCAACACCGTTTTTACCAGGAAGCTTGATGTCCATAAAGGCAATATCATAACTGGATTCGCGGAACCTCTTGATCGCCTCTTCGCCGGTATGCGCAACATCAACTAGGCAGTTGCGAACCCCCAGGGCAATCACTAAACTTTCCGCGAAATCAGGATCATCCTCTACAATCAGAACCTTCGTTTCATGACTTTCCATTACGCCCTCATCAAACCAAACAACTTCGTTCTATATTCTACCACACTAATGGAAGGGACTTCCAACGGACTTAACATACAAGATCCTGTTATCAAGCGACTTCACGGCAACTAAAAATTGGAGCATTCCTCGTCCACCATGATTTACATCCGCAGATGCACATCAGTCATTATGCCGATTTCTTCACTCAGATTCCGGGATGGTTTCCCGGCGAGCCTTAAGCTCATCAATCCAGTCTTCCAGGAAAGAGAGCGAAAGGAGGTAGTTATGAGGCGAACAACAGCCGACGTGAACGCATTGGCTTTGCTTTTTTTCGCTAAGAAACTCGCTGTCAGTTCTACGACTGTTCCGTTTGACACAATTTTGCTCACGCCATCATCACCATGACACAAAAAAGCCCAGAGTCAATAGTGACTCCGGGCTTCAACATTTAAGATGTTACCGCTTGCCGTCAGGCTTCTCCCGCTTCAGCTTGCGCCTCCTCAACTTGTCCCACATCTTGCACCAGAGACAGTTCGTCACTATTGAAAACCCGGTCAATATCAAGCAGGATCAAAAACTGCTCGTTAACTTTACCCATGCCCTGGATGAACTCGGTATTCAACCGGGTACCAAGACGCGGCGGCGCCTCAATTTGGTCGGAACGAATCTCCAACACCTCACGCACCGCATCAGCCAGCGCACCGACAATCATCGGCTCGCCGTCAACCTGCAACTCAACAACAATAATACAGGTATCTTCTGTTTCCTCACCGGCAGGAAGTCCCAGCTTGAGTCGCATATCAATAACCGGCACCACCTGCCCACGCAGATTGATCACACCGAGCAGGTATTCCGGCATTTGCGGCACCTTAGTGACCGGCGTCAGGCTTAAAATCTCTCGAGTTCTGGAAACCTCGACACCGAAAAGCTCATCACTGAGGCTGAAGGTCACATATTGATAACTGCTTACAGCATTCGTTTCGTTCATGGCAACACCCCTAAAGTTAAGAAAAGGCTATCAACGCAAACCCCCAACCGGCTCAATATTCAAAAGAGCGACCGGCCAAAGCACCTCTTTATCCAGCAAGACGTAAGCTTTATTTTCCTCCAGACGATAGACAACGCCGATACAACCGTCCAATTCCGAGCCGTCCCTGACAATGACTTTATCCCCAAATCTCATAAAAATACGTCTCTTTAACTCAAGAAAAAACTTCAAATAATCAATAAAAAAGGTCTACCGGCAGGCACTATTTTCTTTTGTTTCAACGCGCGTTGCAAGACTCGGCAGATCGAGAATCAGCGCCACCCGGCCATCGCCAAGAATCGTCGCCCCAGAGACTCCGTCAGCATCCTGATACATACGACCAAGATTCTTGATAACCGTCTGATGTTCACCAACCACGTTATCGACGACAAAACCGACCCGGAAGCCTTCGAGATTGGCAATGACAACCTGCTCAATCTCAGGGCGCTCTCCCGGCAGATTGAATTCATTGCGAAGACGAACATAGGGAACGATCTCATCGCGGATATTAAGCAGGTTGCGGCCGTGGGCCTGAATGGTTTCTTCTTGTGTCAGTTCAACGCACTCCTCAACAGCCGAAAGGGGCAGAATGTACTGCTCAGAAGCGATATCAATCAGCAGACCATCAATAATCGCTAGAGTCAATGGCAACTTGACCGCAAACACCGTTCCCTGTCCAGCTTCGCTACTGACCTCAATACTGCCACGCAATGAATCAACCGCCTGACGCACGACGTCCATGCCGACTCCGCGGCCACTGACATTGGACACTTCTTGTGCCGTTGAAAATCCGGGTTCGAAGATCAAATTGTATATTTCCCGGTCGCTCAATTCGGCCTGAGCGCCAACCAAGCCCTTTTCAACCGCCTTGGCCTTAATCTGTGCCTTATCGAGACCTGCCCCATCATCAGTAATTGTCAACGCAACATTGGCACCAGCATGTTTCGCTGAGAGCGTGATTCGCCCCTTGGCGGGTTTACCAAGAGCTTGCCGAACTTGGGGTAGCTCAATACCGTGCCCGATACAGTTCCGAATCAAGTGAACCAATGGATCGTTCAGACTGTCAATAACCGTCTTATCCAGTTCGGTCTCGCCCCCCTCGGTCACGAGCATAACATCCTTACCAAGTTCCGCACCGAGATCACGAACCAACCGTTTGAATTTAGTAAAAATACCGCTGATCGGCAGCATGCGGATCGTTAGAACCTGATCGCGCAAGTCCCAGGTCAAGCGTTCAACTTCTTCGGCAACAGACAACAGATCGGCATCAACCCGGTTGGAGGCAAACTGCGACAGCCGAGCCTGCACCGTGACCATTTCGCCGACCAGGTTAACAAGTTTGTCAAGGCGATCCGACTTGACGCGGATACTATCAACGGCGTCACAAACTTGGCGTTGACGTCGCAACGCCTGCACCCGTTCCTGCTCGGTCAAAGCGGACTGAACCTTACTTCTGTTAACATGCCCCTGCTCGACCAGAGCCTCACCGAAAAGTTTTTTCTGATTCAGGAAGTGATCCAATTCGTCCTGTGGCAGGTCACCTCGTTCAACCAGGATTTCTCCGAGTCGCTTATAATCTTCCGGCTGGTCCAGCACCCCACCTTCATCAATTTGCTGGATATCCAAGCCACAGTCGTCCTCAACAAAAATAAAAACATCGCGGATCGCGTCTTTATCTTCTGCCGTGGTCAAAAGGATATCCCAGTAGACCCAGCATTCTTCTGGATCAAGCTCATCAAGAGGTGGGACGGCATCAAGTTGGGCCACGATGATGGCTTCGCCAAGGTGAGCCAATTCACTAAGCAGGAACTGCGGTTGCACCCCGAGGCGAAACAAGTTCGGTTGCGGGCGGAATCGAATCCGATATGTCGACTGGATGCTTTCCTGCCGCAGCGCTTGTTCAGAAATCTTCTCGACCTGCTGCTCGGCAAAGGGCAGCAGAATCTGAAAAGCAGCGACCAGTTCGGCAGTCCGCTCATCATCCACTGGGTCGGCACCAAACTCTGTCAGCACCATACCTTTGAGGTGGTCCTGAGCCGCAAGAGTCAGAGAAACCAGCTCCCGATCAGCCTTAAGATCACCGGAACGCACCAGTTCAAAAACCGTTTCGGCCTCATGACAAAAACTGGAGACATCCTCGAAACCGGCCAATCCCCCTGAGCCTTTCAGCGTGTGAAGAGCACGAAAAACCCGGTCAATCAAGCCTTGGTCTTCGGGTGTCTCCTCCAAGGCCAGCAGTGACTCTTCCAGTTCCTGCAGCAACTCCATCGCCTCGTCTTTAAAGGTTTCGGCAAGGCTGCTCATAATGGACAAACCATTCGCACGACAGCAAGTAACTGCTCGGGCTTGAACGGTTTCACAATCCAGCCGGAAGCACCGGCTGCCTTGCCTTCCTGTTTCTTTTCTGGCTGGGATTCCGTGGTCAGCATTATAATGGGCATAAACCGATTCCCTGGGTTCTGACGGACCACCTTAATCAACCCGATTCCATCCAGTTTCGGCATATTCAAGTCAGTCACCAGCATATCGAAACTCTCTTTGGACAACTTCCCCAACGCGTCTTCACCGTCCACAGCCTGGACAACTTCATATCCGGCGCCTTCTAGAGTCATATGCAGAACCTGACGAACTGTCGCCGAATCATCCACGGTCATAACCCGTTTCCCCATGGCTATTTCTCCTTTATTGCTCTAAAAATCATTTCAATGGACATATCATTTCTGTTCAGCCCAAAGGCAGTGGCTGTCTTTGCCGTGACTGCACACAAAATTACGCGCAAAGCCGGTCTCATCAATAAACGACTCAAACACCGCGTTCTGGCCGACATAAAGACTCATCTCCTTGCCACGACCAACCGAGTAACGATGGCAAGCGCAGAGGAGCTGAATTCCGGCAACGTCAACAGCCTCTGCCGTCGACACATCAACCGTAACCATTTCGGCCTCGCTGAAGGCTTCGACCAATCGTTGTTTGAGATCACCGACAGACCTGATTGTCAGCCCACCTTCAATTGCCAGTATGCCCGATTTTTGCTCGGGGTCAAATGCCCATTTTGTCATAGCTAAAGAATAACTCCTAAGTTCGGGATGCCACTAATTCTCAGAAAAGATCGACATTGTCACCCAGCCCGTGATCCTGGTCGGCCAACCATTCATTGTCACTAAACGATGTTGTTGCGACGTTGTTACGGGAGACAAAACGTTCGTGCACCCGCCTTTGGCTATCCATGCTGTAGCAAAGCTCAAGTTCCCGAAAAAGTTTATCCAAGTTGGCATCACCTCCGGCGATTAAATCTTCGTTTGCCCAGCCTGACAGATGATTGAGCCGCTCGAACACAGGAACCAGTTTGAGATTAAAAGCCTTATTGATATCAATTTTTCTAACGAAATTCGAGACCTCTTCGGAAAGAGCAGCCGACCCGTCTTCAACTGAGACGGCAAAAGCAACCAACCGATGACAGTTTTCATCAAGACTCGTCATGCGCTTTTCGGCGTCATGTAGAAGAACTCCAAGGTTGTCTGATTTCTCGTGACTTTCACAATCAACAGCCTGCAGTTTAAGGGCCTTATCGCTGATCACAACACACTCATTTGCAAGCGCTTTGGCATATTCAGTCGACTCCTCAGCCACAATCTGAATATTTCTGGCAATAATCTCAAGTCCGGCACCTCTCCGAAGGGCATGCGCCGCACTAATTGTAGCATTCATCGCCAGCAACTGGATCTCTTCGCCGATGGAATTGACATCTTCAACCAATCCGGCAACAACCTGGACTCCACTGCAGACCTCAGTCAGGATATCTCCTGCATCGTAATGGGTCGCGCGCGTCGTTTCCAAACGGCCCGCAATTGATTGCAAAACTTCAATCACGGTCACAAAACGATTTTCACTTCCGGCAGTCGTCGCGCGCGACAGAGAACTTGTATCATTTGCCATCAAGACGACACTTTCTGCCATTTCCTGGAGATTAACCGACAGATTATTGGTTGCACCTTGGAATTCCTGCACAGACAATTCGAGTTGTTCATGCTGTAAACGACAGATACAGCCCAAAAGTTGCAAAGCCTCACCGTCACACTGAGAATCGAAGTTTAGGAGATATTCACCGAGGTGAGTTTCAAGAGATCCCAGAGTGTTACGCATATGATCCAGCCGCTGACGGGTAATGTCCTGAAACTGTAAAGCTGCGATCATTTCGCCAAAATTCTGCGCAACCTCATCAGAGCGACCCTTGAGACGATCCGTCCACTGACCGGTCTCGATGCGCGTCTCGGAAAAATGACTCAGGATGCGCCGGGCAGCTTCAACTTCTTGGTGCGCCAGACGGATCAACCGTGACTGCACATCTCTTTCACTCTCCAAGGATTGTTCGATCAACGGGTCAAGGGACTCAATCCGCTCAAAGATCTCAGTAACTTTTTGCTGGATCTGCAACCCCAGTTCACTGAGTGATTTAACCAAGACCGCGGCACCAGAACCATTACCCTTCGCTGCCTCTATCCGCGTTGAAACTCGCAACGCCTGCAGCGTCTTGAACACCTTGCGCAAACCGGTCATCGGCAACTCCAAGTTCACCAGCATGCCTGAGACATTGATCAAAATATCGCAGATTTCAACCGATTTAGCATTTGTCTCATTCAACCAGAGGCCACAACGTTCAATCAGCAGTTGCAGGTGGCTGAGGGTATGTTCATTATCCTCACACTGCAACAGCTGCAGAGCCTCACCGACACTTTGAGATATATCGTGAGCCCGTCCATGAAACCCCTGAATCCGGCTACCCAATTCCAGAAAAACCCCCTCAGTGAGTTGGTCGACGCCGGTCAGGATCTCAACCAATTCATCAAAACAACCAGGTTCCCATTCACCCAGGCTTTGACTTTGCAAGGCAAGGATATTGTCGATTTGTCGGGTCTCTTCGATCATTAATAGCAACCTGAAGCGGCTCTTTTGTCGTTGATGGCCACTGGACCGGGTGCAATGCCCAGCTCCACCTCGACAATAGTTTGAATTTCAGACATACGAAAGGGTTTCCTTAGCCAGGTCAGCACCCCCAGGGTGCAAGCTTCCCTTCGGGCCTCGATATCATCCAAGCAACTAATAATAACGATTGGTGTATCTTTATAAATATCCATTTTACGCAAACGACGCACCAATTCCAAACCATCCATTTTAGGCATCTGCCAGTCGACAACCACCAAGTCGATGGGTTCATTCATCAGCTTTTCGAGAGCATCAAGACCGTTTTCGGCTTCAATAACATTCATGCTACGAGAGCTCAGGACAAAGCGCAACATCTGGCGCAAGCTGGGTTGATCATCAACAATTAATATCTTTTTGGGCATATCTGTCTCAATAATCGGGTTCGTCCAACACACAGAATGAAGAACAAAAGCAATATTTATGCCGATTGACAGAAAGCCAACCTTCGCAAAAAAACTTTTAAACAACTCAACAATAACGGGCAACTGGAAGCCACAATAAAGGTCGAAGCAACCCATTAGCTACTAGCTTTAGAATGACTTGAACGAACGAATGGAACCTTTGGCACAGGAGTGTGCCATCGAGGAACGATTTCAGGATGACTCACCCGGGGTTTCAATTCCAAGCTCATCAATTCTGCGGTAGATGGTACGACGACTCACACCAAGCAGACGCGCCGCGCGGCTTTTGTTCCCGCCCGATTTTTCCAAAGCAGCAACAAGCGTTTCAACCTCATCGTCCGAATTTTCAACGGCGACATCTTGACAATTGATCGGATCGTGAAGTTCCGGCGGTAAATGTTTGATACTGATAAGGTCACCCCGACTCAAAACAAAAGCATGCTCAACCGCATGCTGCAACTCGCGAATATTGCCTGGCCAACCGTAGCCCATCATTTGACCGGCAGCATCATCTTCAAAACCCTTGACATGACGATTAAAGCGCTCATTGAAACGTTTGACGAAATGTTCGATTAATAGCGGGATATCAGAGCGGCGCTCACGCAGTGGCGGCATGGTAATCTGAACCACTCGCAAACGGTAATAGAGATCTTCCCGGAACTCCTTATTTTTCACCTTGGTCAACAAATCCTGGTTGGTCGCAGCGACGATACGAACATCGACCTTGTTTGTCTGGGAGTCTCCGACCTTCTCAAATTCCTTGCTCTGCAGAACCCGAAGCAGACGAACCTGTAACGCTGGCGTGATATCCCCGATTTCATCAAGAAAAATTGTGCCGCCGTCGGCCTGCTGAAAACGACCGACCTTGTCCTTGAATGCGCCGGTAAAAGAGCCCTTAACATGACCAAAAAGTTCACTTTCAAGCAAATTTTCCGGCAAGGCGGCACAGTTGACTTTGACCAGCGATTTATCACGCCGGTCACTACGATAATGCAACGCCTCGGCAACCAGCTCTTTTCCGGTTCCGCTTTCGCCAGCAATCAACACCGTGGTATCAACTTCAGCCAGATTCTCAATTAAAGAGAACATGGTCTGAACAGGTTCGCTCTGTCCGATAATATGTTCAAATTTACTGCGTTTTTTCAGACTCTTTTCCAGGTTTTCCAGTCGGGTTTCGTCACGAGCTGTCAGAACAATCCCTTGAGGATTTCCTGAATCGCCAGGACACGGAGCCGTAGTCACATTTAATATCAGTCGCTGTTGAGTTTGGTCTGTAATCTCCACTCTGCGAGCCACAATCGGCTGGTTGAGAACCATTGTCTGGTCGGCAATATCCACGAATTTTTGACGAATATTCTGCGGCAACTGGTTGAGAGTCATCCCGACAATCTGACATGTAAGCCCGAAAAGGTTCAGGAATGACTGATTCACCTCCAGAATCATTTTATTCTGATCCACCAGAACGATGCCATCCTGCACACTCCTGAAAATCGCCTCAAGATGTGTCCGAAGGCGTTCCCGCTGATCAACAACTGTCTTGTGTTTGAGTGCCATAGCGGCAACTCGCAGCAAGGTCTCCTGACGAATCGGCTTAGGGATATAATCGAAGGCGCCCTGTCGAACCGCCTCAGCAGCGGTATCAACCTCAGGGACACCAGTGATCATCACAACCGGGCAGTTGACACCTCGCTTGTGAACCAAGGCGAGAAGTTCCAGACCGCAGTGGTGACCCAAATGAATATCCAGAAAAACCAAGTCGAACAGGCTTTGATCAAGCAGATCGCCAGCCGCCGCAAAAGATTCCGCCGTGGTCACTTGATAACCGGCATCCAGCAAAAACGCTTCGAGAGTAAAGCGTAAACTCTCCTCGTCATCGACAACCAGAATATGGGCTGACATAAAACTCCTTTAGGGCGGGAGGTGCAATCAAGCTTGGCGAGTCGTCTGCGTTTCGTCTCTTATGACCAGGACCGTACCGAATTCTCGGCCCGCATGGCCCGACAGTGGTGCCATGGTTAATCCGACAGTCAAGGGTTGGCCGTCTTTACCAATTATTTCCTGACGAAAGATTTCTCCTTCGCAACGATATTCAACAACATCCTGCAACATTTTAAGTGGTGGGCAGGATTCACCGAGAGCTTCTGCAGTTTGCCCCAACTGTTCGCGACGACAACCAAGCAAGTTGACCGCGGCAGGGTTAATTTCAACCAGCTTCATCTCATCATCAAAGATTAGCAACCCTTCGCGAATACTCTGGAAAACCGCAGACATGCGCAACCGATAGGTTTCCTGCCGGTCGAGCAATATTTTGTGTTCAACCGCCATTTTAGCCTGATGCAGCAATTCGTCCTGATGCACCGGTTTGGTAATATAATCAAAAGCACCAAGTCTGACTGTTTCCGCCGCAGTCTTGATCTCAGGAGCACCCGTCACCATGATAACCGGGATGTTCGGATTGACTTCACGGCTCACCTGCAAAACGTTCATGCCGCTCTCTCTGCCCAGCAGGATATCAAGAAAGATCACATCAAAGGTTTTCTGTTCTATCATTTCCAGCGCCTCAGATTGAGACGCTGCAGTCTCGACCTGGTATCCAGCATCACTCAGAAAAGCACTAAAAGTAAAACGAATGCTCTCTTCATCATCGACAACCAGAATCTTGTCATTCATCTGTTCACTCCTTATTACATAAATGGTATGACCGTGACTTAAAAAAATCTAGATAATTAATCTCATTTGAAGCACTGGTCCAAAGCACGGCGTGCATTACTCAGGGGATTCTGCAACAACTATCGTATCACTTTAAAGTTACCATCCTAGATTGTCGTCAGAAAGAGTTTTCTTTCGACATCTCCATACTGATTAAAAATAAATTCCGACTGCAACCCTTCAAAAGAGCCGAAATTCAGCAATGTCTCCTTGAGTTCAGATCGGGCGGGATTCTTCTGCAACGACACAAACAGACAGGAAGCCGAATCGTAAGCAAGTGCTGAAGCAAAAGAGGGGCTGTAACCGAAACGCTCCGTGAATTTTCCCGCGAAAGGGTGAATCGACAGTTTATAGCCAAGGTCTCCCAGAAATCTTTGATAGCAGAGCAAAACATTTTCCTGGCCCGACAAAACGCGACAGGGGTCTGTCAAATCATCCCTGCTCCGACGGCAAATGCGGCCCACATAGTCCGACAAGTGTCTGGGCAACCCCCATGCTTTTCTACTATAGACGTCGATAAACCGAGGGCGCCATCTGCTCCAGAGGAAGATTCAGACCGAGCAACGTCTCGGAGTGGCCGAGGAAAATAAAGCGGCCCGAAATCAAGTTATTAACCAGCTTGGTCAGCAACCTTTCCTGGGTCGGTCGATCAAAGTAAATAATCACATTACGGCAGAAAATGATGTCAAAAGGTTCACGAAAACCAAAATCATCATCCATAAAATTGAGCCGTTTAAAACGAATCTGAGCTCTTAACTGGGGAACAACCCTGACCATGCGCTGAGTCGAATCCTTAGACTTGAGCAGATATTTTTTTTTCATTTCGTCGGGTACGGGAGCCGCCTTGTCGGCGGGATAAACCCCCTGCACCGCCTTATTGAGGACGTCGGTACAGATATCGGTCCCCAAGATTTCGAAATCAAAACCAGGACAAGTCCTCCCGTATTCATTAAGCACCATAGCCAAGGTGTAAGGTTCCTTACCGGTGGAACAACCAGCACTCCATATTTTCATGGGGGCGTCGATACCAACGCCAAAGTTATTGATCAGGGAAGGAAGCGCCGTTTTTACCAAAAAATCGAAGTGTGCCGGTTCCCGGAAAAAATCGGTCTTGTTGGTGGTGACAACATCGATGAGCTTAACCAGTTCTTCTGGAGATTCCCCATGGCTAAAAACAAGGTCTGCATACTGTTCAAAAGTGTTCAGGTTGAGGGCGCGCAGGCGTTTGCGCAGGCGGGCTTCTAGCATGCTTCGTTTATGCGGTGGCAATTTAATGCCGCACTGGTCGTAAACCAAGAGACTGAAACGAGCAAAATCCTTTTCGGTCAACTTAGCTTCGAACCGGCTTAATCTTGGGGCACCGCCCGTACTGTTATCTGTCATAGAGAATGCTCATCAAGGGGACTTTGACTCGTCGCGAGTCTGCCAAACTATGTAGATCGCGACTGCAGAACAACTGTTCAAGTACAACTTCTTTCTCACGTTGAAAAGTATTAGCCGAGTATCATCTTGACGACTTTCAACAACTGCTCAGGCTTAAAGGGTTTAACAACCCAACCAGAGGCTCCGGCAGCCTTGCCAGCCTTCTTCTTATCTTCTGAAGATTCGGTGGTCAGCATAACGATTGGCGTGAAACGGCAGTCGGCATTTTGACGAATCTTCTCAATAAGTTCGAGCCCGTCCATTCCAGGCATATTAAGGTCGGTAATCATCATGTCAATCTGTTGGTTGGGCAATTTCTTCAGTGCCTCCATTCCATCAACCGCCTCGATGACCGTGTACCCGGCGTTTACAAGAGTCAGCTCCAGCACTTGACGGACGGTTTCCGAATCATCAACGATCATGACACATTTAGTCATAACACCCTCTTGAATTCATTCATTATTTTAGCTGTTACAGGACTACTAAGGACCCTGCACAATATGCACACATTGGCCCAATTCAGCAAGTCATAATAATTAACATGACAGCGCTCAGTGATCACTCCAACGCACTATTGTAAGAGTAAAGAACCTCGGTCAAACGAGCCCTACTACTGAACAATTTTAATCATCTCTCCTGCAGACAAAGTGTCGCCAAGGCGGCGACCGTTAAGCCAGGCGACTTCGGACCAAAACGACGGATCAACCTTAAAGGACTGTAAGACTCTTTCCATACTTGCCGTTTTCGAAACAGTCTTGACCAAAACTCTCTGCGGTTGACGATTCAGCATGGCCTGATCACTGATCAGGCTAAACCCTTGGGCGGGCTGTTGCATCAACTCGGACATTTCATCGAAATCAGCCTCATCCGTTAAACCATGAAAAGCGAAAACATGACGTCCCTTTTGAAATAACTTTGAGACCACAACCGCACGCTGTTCTGCATTAGCCAGAGACGAAACCATAAAACGGGTCGGCATACCAGAAGTCATAAAGGTCCGATTCTGCTGAACCACAGCGCCAGTAGCTTTCAAAAAACTGGCAACGACTTCATCAATACTGCTATCAGAACGGATGGCGAAGAGAGCAACCGCCCGCTGTTGCGGATGGGCCAACTGAATATTATTACCCTCCCGTTCCAGCGACCAACCGAGGGGCACGGGTAGCTGCACCTGGTACTTTGGCAAATAATACCAATTGCCTTCTTGAAAGCCCTCACGCGGGTCTTCACCATAGACCAGACCATCTATCTGACGCAAAAAGTCCTTGCGGCTCACCCTGAACTGCGTGCCCGGGAATTTCGCCTGCCAGTTTTGAGCCGCACGACGAACATCGGCCTCACGATTGACCGGGTTTGGATGCGTCGAGAAAAAATCCGGCAGTCGAGCGCCCTTGCTTCCTTCAGCAACAGACTGCCGCTGCAGAGTAATAAAAAAATCGGCCATACGCCCGGCATCGTATCCGGCGCGGGTCGCATATTCGACACCAAGAGCATCCGCCTCCCGCTCATCATCGCGACTGAATTTGAGGAAGAGTAGACCGGCACCAGCCTCCATGATGGGGTTGAGAGCTTCACCATAATCCCCCATCAAGCTTTGGCCAAGGCCAAGACCAATATTGGCAAGCATCTTTTTGCTGTACTGCTGAGCCGAATGTCTGGCTGTGACATGACCGATCTCGTGCCCCAGTACCCCGGCAAGTTCCGCCTCGTCATTCACCGCCGCCATCAACCCACGCGTCACATAGATATATCCGCCCGGAGCGGCAAAAGCGTTGACCACCGGGGAATCCATGACTTTAAACTGCCAATTGAGGTTGGGCCGGTGAGAGTTGCGCCCCATGCTCAGGCCTAAAGACTTCATATAATTATGCAACCCGGCATTTTCATAGAGCCCGTACTGCTCTATGACGGATTGGTCCGTAGCCTGCCCCAACTGAGACTCCTCCTGCTCGCTGAGCAGCATCAGTTGGTGCTCTCCAGTCACGGGATTAATCGCGCACCCAGCCAAGCCCATGGCTACGACAACTGCCAGAGCAACCCCCCTCAGGCAATACCACAATTTATTCATCGATGACTCCTCACAATTTATCTCCATTCAGAAGCTTTTTATAATCTCAATTCGGCAATTCCGCATAAACGCGACACTTAAAAGAGTTGTTGTCTTTACCACTGCGGCAAGGAACAATGACAGTCTGACAAAATTTTGCGCCATTAGCAAACGACTCTTAATAAATCAAGCCTTTCCAAAGTGAAAAAGCAAAGAGGAATTTGGCAGCTCAACCTTTTCATGAAACAAACACTATGGTAGTCTGTGAGGATGCAATGTTATTAAATATCATACTCTGAAGGGGATTCTAAAATCATGTCAGTACATCCTGTTGTCAAATTTTCGTTCCATCTTGCGTTCACCGCCTTAATGGTCCTTTCGGCCACAATTCCGGCCTATGGAGCCAACTTGACCCAGAGGGACTGGATGGTTGCCCTGGTCGACACTCTCGGCTGGACGTTCGGCCTGCCGGACGAACCGCAAGATCCCGACTACATGAACATCCTCACCGGCAACAGGAACCTCCGTCTGGAGGCAGAAGATATTTTCACCCAAGGGGAAGACGCTGTCTCGCTGATGTCCTTCCGTAATTACGGTGATTACAGCGGAAAAGGCTGGCTGCAAGGGACCAATCAACCAACCGAAGTTCACTTAAACTTTGTCTTGCCCGTTAAGGGGCGTTACCGGTTACAGACCAAAATTCGTAAACCAGGACATCAGTTCACCATTGGGGACCAAACAGCGATCGCTGACGGCACAGAAAAATTCATCGAATCAAAAGTCGGCGAATTCATTCTGGAAGCCGGGGCTCAGGAAATCCTGGTCGTCCTGCCGCCTAGCGGCGCAATAGACTACATTGCTTTGGCGGCACCCAACCTGGCGGCCATCACGCCCGATCAGGGCTGGCAACCGGAAGAACCGTTGAGTTGGGCCGTGCTCAATACCACCATGTTGCAACTGCTGCAATTGGCAGACGCCTTCCCGCTTGAGTCATCACCACTTATTTTTGAGGCTGAGAATATCAAAGCAACCGAAGCAGAGGTGGTAACCGTCAAACATCTGGGCGTGCCAAGCGGCGGCAAATGGTTGCGCACAAGCTCTCGACCGGCGCAGGTAAGTTTCCCCTTTGAATTGCCCACAGCCGGGTTTTACGATGTTTCAATAAGAGCCATAGGCAAACCAATCAACATATTGGTCAACGATCACTATGAGATAGAGTTTCAAGGCAAACCATACCTCGACCAGCTAGAGCTTGGCCCCCTCTTCTTTTTCTCCGGCAACAACACCATCACCCTGCGGCTACCACCCGGTGGCGGCATCGACAAGCTAACCTTGACGGCCAGGTGGATCAGCCCTGAAGCGACCCAGACTCTGCTGGGGACCAACCAGGCAGCGCAACCTGCAACCGCTGATCTCGACAGTCTGACATCCCTACTGGCAGCCTTTGGTGTCGAGCGTTAAAGCTTGCCTCCATTTGTGTTGCTGGCCGCATATACGGCCGGCATTCTACTGACGACGGCCCTCCAGCTAAAGAGTGTGGAGGTGTTTGGTCTCCTTGCCAGCCTTCTTCTGCTCCTCTGGGTTCTCTTGCACCGCTCTTCATGGGGCTGGCTACCGCTCGGCGCGGCATTACTTCTGGCCGGGTACCTTCACACCGTACAGACGCTCGAACCGCCTGCACACGTCACACAAATCATCCGTTTTGCCGACAACCAACCATTGATCATCGAAGCCACTGTGATCTCGATCGATAAACGGTCAGAAGGCGGCTTTCGTCTTTTGACCGAAGCGCACTTGGTACTGCGCGACAAAAAGGCCATCTCTTCGAGTGGTAAAATCCTGCTATATATTGAGGCCGGAGAGCTCAGTCCCCGGCCAGGACAGATCGTCCGCTGGCGCTCCCGCGTACGGCAACCAACCCGCTTTGGGACTCCCGGAGAGTTTGACTATCCACTCTATCTGGCCGCACGCGGCATTTATCTCACAGCCTTCATTGCCTCAGCCGAAGAGCTGACCGTCATGGCCAACCATCCAGCTCGCCGCACCGCATGGTTCGAAAATTGGCGGCTAGCGATAGCCGAACGGATCACCGCAGTGGTTCCACAAGAGGCTTCCGGACCGACCCAGTCGCTGCTGGTTGGGATGCGTAGCGGCATCAGCAAGAGCCAACGAACACTGCTGTCGCAAGGCGGCGTCTCCCATCTGTTTGCCATCTCCGGACTCCATTTCGGCCTGCTCGCCATGCTCCTCTATCTCACGGGCAAATGGTTTTACACGCGCAGCGAACGCCTAGTTCTCTGGTGCCCACCACAGCTAATCCTACCGATTTTACTGATTCTACCACTGGCCTTTTACCTGCTGTTGACCGGTAATGCCTGGGCGACCCGACGGGCTTTCTTGATGGCGACTGTTGTTGCGTTCCTGTTCAGTTCGGGTCGCCGCACCCCTCCCCTTTCACTTCTCGCAACGGTCGCCTTCGGACTGTTGCTGGCAAATCCTCTGGCACTATTCCAACCCGGATTTCAGCTTTCTTTTGCGGGATTAGCAGGAATTTTGATCTGGCTACCGCGTTGGGAAAAAAACCTTACTGGACTTTCTCCGCTACTGCGTTGGCCGTTGACCATGATCTTGACCACGACAGCGGCAACGCTCGCAACAGCGCCGATCACACTCTGGACCTTTCATCAGTTTGCTCCTGCGGGGCTGTTAACCAATCTGGTTGCTATCCCGCTGATTGCCTGGGGCGCTGTTCCTCTCGGTCTTGCCGCCATCGCTGCTGCACCACTCTCCCTCACCCTGGCAGACTGCGGGCTGCAATTATCGGCCAGACTGATCATGCTCGCACTTGACTGTGTCGAGAGAATGATTCTATGGCCTGGCTTGCAAGCTATGCAAATCTATATGGCCAGATCCCAGCTACTGCTGTTGAGCGGAATTATTTGCTGTTTAATACTACCGGGCCGTCAAGCCAAAAGACGGCTTTGCCAAGCCACGATTCTGATCGCTGCCGCCGCTTTCGCCTGGTTGATACACCCACAATCGAATGAGTTAAAGATAACGGCCATAAGTGTCGGCCAAGGTGATGCAACCTTGGTCTCACTGCCCGACGGCAGCCACTATCTGATCGACGGCGGCGGCCTTCCCGACACCGGCATCGACCCCGGGGAAAGGTTGGTGGCACCAACGCTTGGCCGACTTGGAATCAACCACCTCGATGGCGTAATCTTGACCCACAACCACCCAGACCACAGTGATGGTTTGATCCACATTCTGCGGCACTTCGCCGTCGATCATGTCTGGATCGCCTGTAACAGTAAACAACTCCCGCCAGATTTTAATAAGGTTATGGCCCGAAAAGGCATCACACCACTGCAACTCGAACAAGGCTGGACCAATGTTGTGCAACAAGAAGGATGTCGATTGAGTCTCTATGCCCCATCACAAAAAGCGAAAGACCTGAACGAAAGATCGATTGCGCTCTTTGTCGGTAATGACCAGCAAGGTGCACTTTTGACCGGAGACCTGGGAAAATCAGGATTACAACAATTAGTACGAGATGGTGTTCCGGGACGCGTTAGCCTTTTAAAATTATCGCACCACGGGAGCCGTCTGTCACAACCTGAGTATTATCTTAGCGTGATGCAGCCTGACGTGGTTTTTGTCTCGGCAGGTCGCAACAATTCGTATGGTTTTCCGCATCAGGCAACACTTGATGCTTGTGCCGCGCAGAAGGTACCCATTTACCGGACCGATCTTGAAGGCACTCTGCCCTTTAACATAAGAGACGGTCGTTGGCAGATCGATTCACAAAACAGCCTTTAATACCGGGCCGACAACCAATACAGCGCTTTGACCACAGAGACACGGAAGACACGGAAAAGCCCCACAAGAGCAACACCACAAGTTGTTGGGTAGAAATTTACACCGACCGCTTGTCCGTATCTCAGCAACCCATAAACCACTGAATCTACCGTAACTTTCTTTTGTTTGCAGAACCATTAATAATTGACTAAAATCGCCGACTTTGTTAGCTTGAAGCTCACTTGAATGGAGAGGCAATCCATGCTCAAACCAACAATTTTGATTGTAGATGACGAAGTCTTTTTCCGGCGATTGTTCAGTGAAATTCTGGTCGAAGAGAATTCCTACAATATCGAAACAGCGGACTCCGGCAAAGAGGCGTTGGCTCGTCTGTCGCGCGGCGGTGTCGATGTCGTCCTTACCGATCTAGTCATGCCCGACATATGCGGGCTGGACTTGATTCGCCGAACGCGCACCTACGATTTCGCTCCTGATTTCATCCTTGCTACAGGCAATGCCACTGTCGAATCAGCGATCCTGGCGTTAAAAAATGGTGCTCGCGACTATTTGATAAAACCGTGCAATCCCGATCAGTTGCGGCACACAGTCAAGGCCTGTCTGGAACAACGACGACTGCTCGCCGAGAACAGCTTGCTGCAAAGCCAGATTCGTCTCTACCGGAAAGGGCAGCACCTTTCTAGCCAACTCGATGTCGACTGCCTCTTCCAGGAATCACTGAGCACACTGATTCACGAACTTGGGCAAGGCCGCGGCCTGGCTTTTCGCGCTACCCAAGACAGCATCAGCCACGTAACCTCCAGCGATGGCTTCAGCGAAGAGCAGGCCAAAGATCTGGCAAAAGAGCTAATGGCCGTCACCAGCAATTTACAACAGGCCACAAGTTTGAAGGTTGAAGATTGTGCCCAAATCAGCGACAAACACCAAGATCTGCGTTCGCTCTGGATTTTCCCATTAAACACAGACCACGAGACCCACGGCGCACTGATTCTCTGCAATCAGGTTGGTACCGACCTACCAGAAACCCTTCCTCAGGAAACCCTGACTTTTCTTGCCGAACAAGTCTCACTTGGCTTTCAAAACGCTTGTCAGTATCAGGGTGCCCGCGAACTGATTTACACCGATGACCTGACCGGACTCTACAACCACCGCTACATGCATATTGCGCTGGACCAGGAAATCCGCCGCTCGGAGCGCTATGGTCTGGAATTCTCGGTCGCCTTTATCGATTTGGATTTATTCAAGAATGTCAACGATGAGTATGGCCATCTGGTAGGCAGTGACGTTCTCAGACAAGTCAGCGACTTGTTACGTGAATGCGTTCGTGACGCCGACATGCTGTTTCGCTACGGTGGTGATGAATTTACAGCTTTGCTGGTCGAAACCGACACTCGCGGCGCCAAAATCGTCGCCGAGCGTATCCGTCGGGGTGTTGAAGAGTTTGAATTCACACTCGGTCAAGGGCAAACCGGACATTTAACCGCGACAGTCGGCCATTCCACCTACCCCATTCACGCAACCGTCCAAAACGAGTTGATCGACCTGGCCGACAAGGCGATGTACGTGGGCAAAGGTAAGCGCAATGTCGCGATAAGCGCGACGGAGCTTACTCCTCCATGATTCAACGTGCCCTGGCTGCCCTGGCTCTGGGCAGTTTCATCTTCACCACCCTGCTTGGTTCCCCCGAAACAACCTGGGCTGAGCTGCCCAGCCCAATCCCAAACCAACTTATTGAACGCTACCAACAGGCCCTTGCTGCCGACCCCGGCAATCTGACCCTGCATTATCTGCTCGGAGTCGCCATGCTGCGGGAGGGCAATAATGTTGCAGCCATGAGCGAACTTCAAACCGCCTACCCGGCTTACCGCGACAGCATCGAGGCACATTACAACCTGGGTGTTGCCTCTTTGCGCCTGAGCGATCTCGACAGTTCTGAAATCTACCTTGAACAGGCGGAAGTTCTCGGTGCGGCAAATATGCCGGGGACATATCCTCTGGACGATCTCTACTTGAATTTAGCTCTGCGCTACCTTGAAGCGGACAACGCCAACGAAGCAATCAGGTTCTTTCACAAAGTCCTGAGACTCAACCCTGACCGCCACGAAGTCCAACGCCAACTCGGTGACCTGTACGCCCGGCGCGGCGACACCAACCTGGCATTGCAGGCCTTCCGCAAATACCTGAAACAATTTCCCGACGATCCGGTCAGCCGTGACTATCTTTTCGCCCTTGAATTCAACCGTGCCCAGGATCTTCTCGCTGCCGATGATCTGACCGCAGCCGCCGCAGGCTTTTCAGCCGCTCTGGAACTTCAACCGCAGAGTCCGACGGCTCTCTATTATCTCGGTTATATTGCCTACACCAACAGCAACCCTTCCCTGGCAGTCATGCTGCTCAACCAAGCGTATCTTGAGGCTGATGACAATCTGCAGCAAAGTTTGCGACCACTCCTTTACAACAGTTCGCTGGCTTTACGGACAGAACAGAAGCTGAAATCCGCGTTGGATGCTGTCACCACTCTGGCAGAACGCCAAGACGCCCGTTTTAATGAGTTGTTCTTAGCCGGGACTCTGAACCTCGAGCTTGGCTACTATCGGGCCGCCGAAAACGCATTGCAACGTTCCGTCGCCCTGAATCCGGCTCATGCTGGTGCCCAACAAAACCTACTGCTGGCCGAACAAGGGGCTTTCCAGGAATGGATTGTCGAGGCGAAACTCTACCTAGCAGAGCAACAACTGGACGAAGCCGCAGCAGCCCTGCAAGAAGCAAACAAGCTCCAGCCTCAGAACCTCCGGGCCAAAGCCCTACACAACCAGATCGAACAAACCAGACTAAAGCTGGCTTCTGCCCACTTTTTTAATGCACAGACAGCTCTGGATGCGTCCGATTTGAGCCTTGCCTTTCAAGAAGTCACTCAGGGGCTGCTTTTCCTGCCGGACAATTCCGACGGGCTGATCCTGCGCGAGAAAATCACCTTCGCCTTAAGATTGGGTTTACAGACTCAATTGGCCACAGCCGAAGCTCACTTACAGAATGAAAGCTGGGATGAGGCCGAACAGACCTTCGCCCACATTCTCAACATAGCTCCAGAAAATCTGGAAGCAGCAGAGGGTCTTAAGCGGGTCCATCAAGCAAAAAGTACGAAAGCCCAGCAATGGTTAAAACAAGGCCAACAAGCAATCGATGCCGGTCAGGCTGAGCAGGCAAGCGCCGCTTTCAGCGAAGCCCTGACACTGGATTCCACCCTATCGGAAGCTGTGACCGGGCTGACCATAGCCAAAGAACTACTGAGCAACCGACTGGAAGAATACCTTCACAGCGGTCGCCAGGCACTCGAGAGTAAAGAGTTCAACACCGCCCGCGACTGGTTTTCCAAGGCCTTGAAAATTGAGGAGAGCCCACGAATTCAAAACGAACTGGCGCGCCTGGATAAAGCCTTAAGCCAAACCGCTGAGGAGCTACTTTCTGAAGCAGAGCAGGCCATTGCCGAGCAGAATTTCAACGCCGCAGAGAAACTCTATGACCAGGCGTTGCAGCTACTTCCCACCCATGCCCGAGCACAATCCGGGCAGCAGGCTCTTGCCACCCGCAAAAAAGCCTCGATCAACAAGGAGTTGGCGATCGGTTCGGCGGCCTCGCAGCAGGGTCACTATGCCACTGCGACTAAAGCCTACCAAGCCGTGCTCAAATTGTCGCCGGACAACCCACAGGCACTCGATGGCCTGCGCCTGAGTCGCAAACAACAGGCAGACGGCCTGAACAAGTTAACTGTTCAGGGTGAAACGGCCCTCGCAAACGGTGATCATGCCGCCGCAGAACAATACCTGTCTGCAGCCCTGAAACAGGATGCCTTCCATAAAGGTGCACTGGCATTGCGACAGCGTCTGGAAGACGTCAAGCTGTCAGGCGCACAACCTGGAGACGAACAAAGGCTCTATCTGCAAGGTGTTGCCTACTACACCCAGGGCAAATACGCCGAGGCGATCAAAGCTTGGGAAACCGTGCTGTTATTGGATCCAGGACACGAAAAGTCCCGACAAAACATTGCCAAGACTCAGCGCAAATTGCGCCAAATTCAGGAGTACCGAGGTGTCTAGATCAATCAGCAGATTCTCCAGCTTGCGGTTTAAATTCGCCTTAGCCCTAGCCCTTTTCAGCAGTCTGCTGATGATTGCCGTGATGTTACTGCTGGAACAACGCCTGCACCAGACCCTGGTGCGAGAAAGCATTGACAAGGGACTCGGCGTTGCTCGTGGCCTGGCCTTTAACGCTGAGGACCCGCTCCTGACTGGTGACGATCTATACCTCTTCTCCGCCGTCAAGAATGCCGTTCGGGCTCCGGGCGTGGAGTACGCCCTGATCCTTGATCGCAACCGATTGATCCGGGCAGATACCAGCATGGAGAAGATCGGCAAAGCCTACCAGCCCCTGACGGACGGCAAATTTATACGGCAGACAAACGACTTTAAAGTTTACCGGGTACTTGACATCCAAGGCATCGGCCTGCTTGATCTAGAAGTCCCAATCATGACCATCGCCAAACCGCCAATTCGCATCGGCGAGATTCATCTGGGCCTTTCCGAAGCACTGATCAACGAAAACATTCAACAGATGCGTCTGCACCTTGCCGGGCTAGCCGTACTGGCCTTGGTTCTGGGCGGTATCGGCGCTGCAGTGCTGGCGGGAATGATGGTCGGACCTCTCAAGGCTCTGGTTCGGGGTGTAAAATCTATCGGTGACGGCAATCTGGATCAGCATATTAAACTAAAAAGTAACGATGAACTTGGGGTTCTGACCGAAGCCTTCAACGAGATGGCGACCAGTTTACGCGATCAGGCATTTATCAAAAGCACCTTTGAGTGTTACGTCAGCAAGCCTCTGGCAAAACAAATTCTCGAAAAACGCGACCAGTTGCAACTCGGCGGGGAAGTTAGAGAAGTCACGGTGCTCTTCTCCGACATTCGACATTTCACCTCACTGGCCGAACAAATGCCGCCGGAGCAGGTCGTGGAAATGCTGAACAATTATTTCACCCGAATGATTGAGGTTGTCGCAAACCACGAGGGCATGGTCGACAAGCTGATAGGCGACTCAGTTATGGCACTGTTCGGTGCGCCGATCACCCTTGGCGACGAACCCTTGCGCGCAGTCACCTGTGCCCTTGAGATGCAACAGGCAGGCGACACATACAATAAGGAGCGCGAAGCCGCAGGACAGCCACCCCTGCCTATGGGAATCGGTATCAATACTGGCCCGGTGGTCGCCGGGAATATCGGCTCCTCAACCAAAATGGAATATACTGTCATCGGCGATGAGGTAAACATTGCCGCCCGCTTGCAAGGGGTAGCCCAAGCAGGTGAAGTTTTGATCTCGGAAAACACCTATCGTCTGGTCGCCGCAAAGGTGAAGGTCACCCCCTTGGAACCAATAACCTTCAAGGGTAAAAATACAGCTGTCGCTGTTTACCGGGTTGACGGACTGCGTGAGAACGAGTAAAAAACCATACGCATTGTAATAATGCGTACAGAATAACAATGATACCAATAAAACCCATTTTAAGGCAGTGACGCGAAGACACAGAGAAGAGCCTTCAAACCATATTTTTTCAAAATTGTAGGTTGGTTGTTTTTCGACCTTTACTCTGCACGAACTGCACCTCCGCGATTAAAACTGATTTCTTCTTTTAACCAAGCAATCTGGAGCAATCAAAAAGTGAGCATTACCGGCATCAAAGGCATGAACGACATCCTGCCAGGAGATATTGAAACCTGGCAATACCTTGAAGCGCAGGCCCGAAAAATCTTTGGTGCCTTTGGTTACCGGGAAATTCGGGTTCCGGTGGTTGAAAAAACCGAGCTCTTCTGCCGCTCCATCGGCGAGACCACCGACATTGTCGAGAAGGAGATGTACACCTTCAGCGACAAGGGCGGCACCTCCATGACCTTGCGCCCCGAGGGCACAGCTCCAGTCATGCGCTCCTTTATCCAACATAAGCTTTATGCGCAGGACCCTGTCTCCAAGCTTTACTATATCGGGCCAATGTTTCGTCATGAACGCCCGCAGAAAGGCCGCTACCGCCAGTTTCACCAGATCGGGGCCGAAGTCATTGGCATCGATGACCCCAAGATTGACGCTCAGGTTCTGGCGATGCTCAGTCACTACTTCGAATCCGTGGCCATCCCCGACGTTTCGCTGCAAATCAATTCTCTCGGCTGTCCAGAGTGCCGCCCAGGCTACCGTCAAGCATTAAGTGATTTTCTCGAAACGCGACAGGATCTGCTCTGCGCCGACTGCCAGCGCCGCTATACGACCAACCCGTTGCGAGCTCTCGACTGCAAGGTCCCCGGCTGCAAGGAAGCCACCTCTGAGGCCCCAGACATGCTCGCGCATCTCTGCTCCGGTTGTGATGATCATTTCAGTCAGGTTAAAGCTTATCTCGATAATCTGGAGGTCGTCTACACTGTCAACCCGCGCATGGTCCGAGGTCTCGACTATTACACCAAGACCACCTTTGAAATGGTCACAAACAGCCTTGGTTCCCAGAATGCAGTCGCCGCTGGCGGGCGCTACGACGGTCTGATCAGCGATCTGGGCGGGCCGGCACTCCCCGGCATTGGCTTTGCCATGGGCCTGGAGCGCCTGGCGCTGATGCTCGGTGAAGAGGAGCTTGTTCCGCCGCGACCAGAGCTCTTTATCGCCACCCTCGGCATTGCCGCGACCAAAGCTGGTTTCAACCTTCTGACCCGACTACAACGTCAAGGCATTCTTGCAGAGATGGAATACACCGGCAAAAGCCTCAAAGCCCAACTGCGCCGCGCCGACAAGCTGAACACCCGCCGCGTGCTGATTCTTGGTGAAGACGAACTCGCCCGGGGAACGGCACAACTGCGCTACATGGATGAAAGCCACCAGGAAGAAGTCACACTGGAAAGCATTGAAGCCCGCCTGCTTAAAGAAATTCATGACGCTTGACGCTCCCTGCATGCACCGATATAATACGCTCTTGCCTAAATCGAGAAAGCTTGGCAAGGCGTGCAAAAACATCTCAACAAATTTAAGGAGCAAGCCCCTTGAGCGACATACTCGGAGACTGGAAAAGATCGCATTTATGCGGTGAACTGCGCAAAGAAGATATCGGCAAACAAGTCTGCATTATGGGTTGGGTCCATCGTCGGCGTGACCATGGCGGCCTTATCTTTATTGACCTGCGCGACCGGACTGGCATCTGTCAGATGGCCCTTGACCCGGATCGCGACCCGGATGCGCACACCAAGGCGGAAGCTATTCGCGGCGAGTTTGTCATCGCTGCCATAGGTACGGTTTCCCCGCGTCCAGAAGGAACCGTCAATCCGAAAATGCCGACCGGTGAAGTCGAAGTTGAAATCAGCGAACTGCGCATTCTCAATGTGGCCAAGACTCCACCCTTCATGCTCGACGAATTCAGCGAAGTCGCCGAGAACCTGCGCCTTAAGTATCGCTATCTAGACCTGCGCCGCGAGGGAATCCAGAAGAACCTGATCATGCGTCATCAGGTGTCCCAGACGGTCCGTAACTACCTGACTGAAAAAGGTTTTCTAGAAATAGAAACACCGATGCTGACCAAAAGCACCCCCGAAGGTGCCCGCGACTATCTGGTCCCCAGCCGGGTTAACCTCGGCAACTTCTACGCCCTGCCGCAATCTCCGCAACTCTTTAAACAGCTACTCATGGTTGCCGGTTTCGACCGTTATTTCCAGATCGTCCGCTGTTTCCGCGATGAAGACCTGCGCGCCGACCGCCAGCCGGAATTTACCCAGATTGATTGCGAGCTCTCGTTTGTAGATCGTGATGACATCATGTCTATCATGCAAGAAATGATTGCGACCGTTTTCAAGTCTGCCATTAACGCTGACGTGACCCTGCCAATACCACGCATAACTTATGCTGAAGCCATTGATCGCTACGGAGTCGATAATCCCGACCTTCGTTTCGACATGGAACTGATTGACCTTACCGAGCTGGTCAAAGGTTGCGGCTTCAAGGTCTTTGCCTCGGTCGCTGATGAGGGCGGTCTGGTCAAAGCAATCAATGTCAAGGGCTGTGCAACCTTCTCCCGCAAAGAACTCGATGGCCTGACTGACTTTGTTGCCATCTACGGCGCCAAAGGGATGGCCTGGGTCAAGATTCAGGAAGACGGCAACTGGCAATCGCCGATCGCCAAGTTCTTTACTGAACAGCAGTTAGCAGACATCGGATCGGCCCTCAACGCCGAGCCTGGAGACCTGCTACTCTTCGGTGCAGACAAGCCTGCCATTGCCAATGAAGCCCTTGGCCGCCTTCGCGGTCACCTTGGCAACAAGCTGGGACTGGCCGACCCCAACAGTTACAAGTTTGTCTGGGTGACCGACTTCCCGCTACTGGAGTGGGACGGTGAACAACGCCGCCACGTTGCAGTCCACCATCCGTTCACAGCGCCACTTGATGAAGACATCCCACTGCTTGACACCGATCCTGGCAAAGTTAGAGCCAAAGCCTACGATCTGGTCCTTAACGGTTCGGAAATCGGCGGCGGCAGCATTCGTATTCACAACCAGACGGTACAGCGCCGGATGTTCGAACTGCTCGGTATTGGTGAAGAGGAAGCTCAACAGAAGTTTGGCTTCTTGCTTGACGCCCTAGAGTTCGGAGCGCCACCTCATGGCGGCATTGCATTCGGCCTCGACCGGGTCATGATGGTTTTGACCGGTGCCGGGTCTATTCGCGACGTCATCGCTTTCCCAAAAACCCAGAAAGCGACCTGCTTAATGTCAGAAGCGCCAGGAACCGTTGACGAAAAGCAGTTGCGTGAGCTTGGCATCCGCCTGGCCGCGCGACCGAAACAGCCTTAACACCCAACCAGGAACATGATTCGGAGAGAAACTTCCTGCGGTCTAAGACCGTCGGATCGACGATAATGACATTACGCTGCCTAAGTCTTTTAATATTTGTCTGTCTCATGAGCGCGTGCGCCAAACCTCCCCTTGCGGAGATGGATGCCGCAGCATATATAGTCTCGCGCGCCCATGAGATGCAGGCCCAGGAACACGCTCCAGCAGAATACCAGGCGGCACAATCTGCCTTGGCGGATGCTCGCGTGGCGATGCAGGGAGCCGATTACAGCGCTGCCGACGAATCACTGAACTTTGCCCTGACCCACGCTCGCCGAGCCATTACCTTGACAGAAGAAAGCAAGGCCCGCCAGACAGAGGAAGAACTGCGCCGACAACGTGAAGAGGCATTACGTCAATCCGCGTTCAAAGCCCAGGCGGAAGAAGAGGCCCGTCTGGCGAGCATTAGAGCTGAAGTTCACAAAACGCCTCACATCCAGAAGCCAACGACACCGTCACCAACGACAACCTATCCGGTCATTGACGGAGAAAACCTTTGGACTATTTCGGCACAACCCACTGTTTACAATGACGGTTTGCTTTGGCCACTTCTCTACCAGGCGAATCGCGACCAGATCAAAGACCCCCGTCAAATCTTCCCCGGCCAAACCTTGAACATTCGTCGAGACCTCACCGAGGAAGACCGCGAATCGGCACGTCAAAAGGCTCGTGAATCTGATATTTTTCCCATTCCTCATGACACATTAAAATCTCAGTCAGAAAACCGTTAAAAAGCTGTTTGTTTTCAATCTAATCCTCCCCAAAAAGTCGACATTTTTTTTCTTGACCCTCTCCTTACGTTTGTATACTGTATACACCTTCCAACAAGAGAGGTAGAACTACGTTTTCACAGCAGAACAACTCAGGGAAGTTGGCCTGTCACACCAGCATCTTCCCCTTGCAAATCAGTCATTTAAACGTTGGCCCGGTTGCACATCTAACCGGGCAAACATATTCCTAAAAAGTTGTCTTTAATTAAAGACAAAATCGAGTTGCACTTTCATTAGAACCACAAAGGAGAGAGACACAATGGCAAAAATCATCTGGTCCGAAATTGATGAAGCACCAGCATTAGCTACCTACGCTTTTCTGCCGATCGTTCAGGCATTCTGCAAAGGCACCGGCGTTGACGTCGAGACCATGGACATTTCACTGTCCGGTCGGATTATTGCGAACTTCCCGGAGAAACTGACTGAAGAGCAGAAGATTGCTGATTACCTGTCAGAGCTGGGCGATCTGGTTCAGAAGCCGGAAGCCAATGTTATCAAACTGCCGAACATCAGTGCCTCGGTTCCTCAGCTGCAGGCCGCCATTGCTGAACTGCAGGAAAAGGGCTATGACATCCCTGACTACCCTGAAGAGCCTAAAAATGATGCAGAAAAAGCACTGCAAGCTCGTTTTGCTAAGTGCCTTGGTTCTGCTGTTAACCCGGTTCTGCGTGAAGGTAACTCCGATCGCCGCGCGGCTGCTTCGGTTAAGAGGTTCGCTCAGAAAAACCCGCACCGCATGATGCAGCCGTGGCCTGCTCCCGGCACATCTCAGTGTCGTGTTGCACACATGGACGGTGGTGATTTCTACGAGACCGAGACTTCGGTGACTCTGGATAAAGCAACTGACGTCAAGTTTGAGTTTGTTGCTACTGATGGGGCTGTGACCGTTCTCAAAGAGAAGTTGTCTTTGCAAGAAGGTGAAGTGCTGGACTCTTCGGTTATGCATGTTGCTGCTCTGCGTGATTTCATCCGCGCAACGATCGCAGAAGCAAAAGAGAAGGGTGTTCTGCTTTCTCTGCACCTTAAAGCAACCATGATGAAAATTTCCGACCCGATCATGTTCGGTCATGCCGTTTCGGTTTACTTCAAATCGGCCCTTGACAAGCATGCAGATGACCTGAAAGCAATCGGCGCCAACGTCAACTTCGGTATCGGTGATGTCCTGTCAAAACTGAACCGTCTCCCGGCTGACAAAGCTGCCGCATTTGAAGCAGACATCAACGCCTGCTATGCAGAGATGCCAGCGCTAGCCATGGTTGACTCCCGTAAAAACATCACCAACCTGCATGTGCCTAACGATGTTATCATCGACGCTTCGATGCCTAACGTTGTGCGTGACGGTGGCAAGATGTGGAATCTGCAGGACCAACTGCAAGATACCATCGCCATGATCCCGGATCGTTGCTACGCAACCATCTATAAAGAAATTATCGAAGACTGCAATAAGAACGGTCAGTTCGATCCTTCTACCATGGGGAGTGTTGCCAACGTTGGCCTGATGGCGCAAAAGGCTGAAGAGTATGGCTCCCATGACAAGACTTTCCAAGCTCCCGCCGCCGGTACCATCCGTATCGTGACTTTCGCCGGTGCGACCCTGCTCGAGCAGAAGGTCGAAGACGGCGATATCTTCCGCGCTTGTCAGGCTAAAGATGCACCGATCAAGGACTGGGTCAAATTGGCTGTGACTCGCGCCAAGGCTTCCGGCGAGCCGGTTGTTTTCTGGCTCGACGAAAACCGTGCCCACGATGCGCAAATCATCAAAAAGGTTAACAAGTACCTGCCTGAGTTTGATGTTGCTGGTCTCGACATCCAGATCATGGAGCCGCAAGCCGCAATAGCATTCTCCATCAAGCGGGTTCGCAAAGGTGAAAACACCATCTCTGCAACCGGTAACGCCCTGCGTGATTACCTGACCGACCTCTTCCCGATTCTTGAACTGGGCACTTCTGCTCGTATGCTCTCCATTGTGCCTCTGTTGGCTGGTGGCGGACTGTTTGAGACTGGTGCTGGTGGTTCTGCTCCGAAGCATGTTGAGCAGTTCCTCAAAGAAGGACATATCCGTTGGGATTCCCTCGGTGAGTTCTGTGCTTTGGTTCCATCTTTGGAGCAAGCAGCGGCGGCTGACAACAACCCTAAAGCTGCTGTCCTGGCTGAAACTTTGGACGCTGCTATCGGCATGTACCTTGAGAACCAGAAACTGCCTTCCCGTAAAGTCAAAGAGATTGACAACCGCGGTGGTAGCTTTTACCTGGGCTTTTACTGGGCGAAAGCTCTGGCTGCTCAGGACAAAGATGCAGAGATGAAAGCACGTTTTGCCAAGGTTGCGGCTGAGATCGAGAAGAACGTAGACAAGATCGATGCTGAAATGATCGACTGCCAAGGTTCCCCAGTCGACGTCGGTGGTTACTTCCGCCCTGATCCAATTAAAGCGGCGGCGGCGATGCGTCCAAGCGCAACCCTGAACGCAATAATTGACAGCATGTAATTCAACACGAATGGGACGGAGTCAATTGACTCCGTCCCGATCTTTATTTCAACCTTTTTAAGGAGAGAGAAAATGGCAAGAGCAAAAATTTCATTGATCGGTGGTGGACAGATTGGTGGCGTGCTGGCTCAACTGGCCTGCCTTCGTGAGCTGGGCGACGTAGTGTTGTTTGACATCGTAGAGGATATGCCTCAGGGCAAAACTCTCGATCTGGCAGAAGCTTCTCCTATTGACGGCTTTGACGTCTCCTGTACAGGCACCAACAGCTACACTGACATCGCTGGTTCTGACGTTGTTATCGTTACTGCTGGCCTGCCTCGCAAGCCCGGCATGAGCCGCGACGACCTGATCGAAGTCAACTCCAAAATCATGACTGCCGTTGCCGATGGTATTCGTATCAATGCTCCGAACGCAATTGTCATCGTTATCTCTAATCCACTTGATGCCATGGTTACCCTGTGCCGCAAAGTCACAGGCTTCCCGGCAGAGCGCGTCATTGGTCAAGCTGGAGTTCTCGACTCCGCCCGCTTCGCAGCTTTCATCGCCTGGGAACTCGGCGTCTCCGTCAAGGATGTTACCGCAATGACTCTTGGTGGTCACGGCGACACCATGGTTCCTCTGATCCGTTACGCCAGCGTTCAGGGCATCCCGGTCATGGAACTGCTTGAGCAAAAGTATGGCTCCGCTGCCAAAGCAGAAGAAGTCATGACTGCCATGGTCGAGCGCACCAAAGCTGCTGGTGGCGAAGTTGTTGCCCTGCTCAAGACCGGCAGCGCCTTCTACAGCCCAGCTTCTGCTGCTATCGCCATGACCGAGTCGATCCTCAAAGATCAGAAGCGCGTTATGCCTGTCTGCGCCCTGCTCAACGGCGAGTTTGGTGTCTCCGGGTACTACGTTGGTGTTCCTTGCGTTCTTGGTGCTGGTGGTGTCGAAAAAATCGTCGAGTTCAAACTCGACGCGACCGAGCAAGCACTGATGGACAACTCAGCCAAAGCAGTTAAAGGTTTGATTGCCGACCTAGAGAAAATGGGTCTACTGTAAGCCTTCACGTTAAAGCCAAACCCGAAAGAAGGGCAATGGCGACATTGCCCTTCTTTACTTATCTAAACTGTAATTCAGTACGATTTACTTAGATATTTTAAGCCATATTAAACATGCTTTCAAAAGTACATTTTAACCCAAATTAACTGTGGAACGAGAGGTGCGATCATGTTATCTTTCGCCGCAAAATTCGCTAAGTTAAGCGAAAATCCAAGAACAAAGGAGACAAAACAGAATGAGTGGTGCCAGACTCGAAATTATCGAGCGTAACTGCAAAGGTTGCAGTATCTGCGTCGAATTCTGCCCGAAGGATGTCCTGGAGATGGATGTCTTCCTGGTCACAGCCCCTAGGCCGGAAGATTGCATCAAGTGCATGCAGTGCGAACTGCTTTGCCCAGACTTCGCCATCAAAGTCCATGACGAGTAAACAACCTAATTTTAGTAGAGGAGAGTAAAGTGGCTAAAAAAGTTGCTCTATTACAGGGGAACGAAGCCTGCGCCCAAGGTGCTCTTTATGCCGGGTGCAAATTCTTCGGTGGTTACCCCATCACACCTTCGACCGAGGTCGCTGAAGTTCTTTCAGTTGAACTCCCCAAGGTCGGCGGTAAATTCATTCAAATGGAAGACGAGATTGGCGCCATGGCTGCTGTCATCGGTGCTTCCTTGACCGGTGCTAAATCAATCACGGCAACCTCCGGTCCTGGCGTCTCCCTCAAGCAGGAACTGATCGGCTATGCCTGCATCGCCGAAGTTCCTTGTGTCATCATTAACGTTATGCGTGGAGGCCCTTCAACCGGCATGCCAACTGGCCCCGGTCAGTCTGACGTTATGCAGGCCATGTGGGGTACCCACGGCGACCATGCTGCGATTGCCCTGGTTCCTGCTTCCTGCCAGGAAATCTTCACCGAAACCGTTCGCGCCTTTAACTTGGCCGAGAAATACCGCATGCCGGTTCAGGTTCTCTTTGATGAGATCGTTGGCCACATGCGTGAACGCATTGAATTTCCTGAGCCAGGCGAGTTGGAAGTCATTGATCGTGAAGCGCCTAGCGTTAGCCCAGAAGACTACAAACCTTACGACTCGACCAAAGGTCAGGTCCCGCCACTGGCTGCTTTCGGTTCTGAGTACAAATACCATGTCACCGGCCTGAACAAGGCTGACGATGGTTTCCCGACCACCAAAGCCAGCCTGGTTGATGCTGAAGAGCGCCGTCAGGTCAACAAGGTTTTGGACAATGTTGCCGACATTGAGTCAAACGAAGAGTACCTGACTGAAGACGCCGACGTTATCATCTGGGCCTACGGTTCGACCTCTCGTTCAGCCCGTTACGCGGTCAATGAACTGCGTAAAGAAGGCATCAAAGCCGGTCTGTTCCGTCCGATCACCCTCTGGCCCTTCCCCAATAAGCGCACCGCTGAGTTGGCAGTGCAAGCCAAGGCGATCGTCGTGCCTGAGATGAACCTCGGTCAGATGGTTTTCGAAGTTGAGCGCGCGGCCAAAGGCAACTGCGTTGTGGCCCATGAAGGCCGGGTTGACGGCGATCCGCTCAATCCAGGTCAGATTATGGCCAAAGTTAAGGAGGTCCTCTAATGGCTTACGATTACGACAAGTCAATCCGCCCCGGCAAGCTGCCGCACATCTGGTGCCCAGGTTGCGGTCACGGCATTGTTATGAAAGGGCTGATCCGGGCCATGGATACTTGCGAGCTTGATCGCAAAAACACCGCCATCGTTTCTGGTATTGGCTGCGCCAGTCGCCTTCCCGGCTACCTGGATGCCTGCACCCTGCACACCGCTCACGGTCGTGGCGCTGCTTTCGCCACTGGCGTCAAGATGGCTAAGCCGGAAATGACCGTTATCTGTTGCGGTGGCGACGGCGACGGTACTGCGATCGGTGGCAACCACTTCATCCATGCCTGCCGTCGCAACATCGACATGACCTACGTACTGATGAACAACTTCATCTACGGCATGACCGGTGGTCAGTTCTCACCTTGCACCCCCACCGGTGCAATCGCTTCGACCACCCCATACGGTAACCCCGATCAAGTCTTTGACATCTCCAAGCTGGCTATTGGCGCTGGTGCAACCTTCGTCGCCCGCACGACCGCTGCCCACCCCCGTGAGATTGACAAGTTGATCGCTCAGGGTATCAAGCATAAGGGCATGTCTATCATTGAGGTTCTGGACGACTGCCCGACCACTTATGGCCGTCGCAACAAGTTCCGGTCTGTCATTGATATGATGAAACATCTCAAGGCAAATTCTGTATCGGTCAAAGCTGCACCCAAAATGACCGCAGAGCAGCTCGAAGGCAAGTTCCTGACAGGTGTTTTGTTTGAAGATACAGAGAAGCCCGAGTACTGCGAGCAGTACGCCAATGTTATCAAAAAGGCGCAAAGCGCCTGATCACTACGAAAAGGAGAAAGAACCATGGCTGAACGTTATGAGCTTCGCTTTTCCGGTGCGGGTGGTCAGGGACTGATCACGGCCGGAATCATCCTCGCAGAGGCTGCCTCCATCATTGAAGGCAAAAATGCCGTTCAATCTCAGAGCTACGGCCCTGAGGCTCGCGGTGGCGCTTCTAAGTCCGAGGTCATCATCTCTGATGCACCAATCGACTATCCGAAGGCAACGGTCGTCGATGCCTGTCTCGCTATGACCCAGGAGGCTGCCGACAAGTATGCAAATGGCATCAAAGAAGGCGGTATCCTGTTACTCGACGCCGACTTTGTTCACAATGCTCCGGAAGGCAACTTTACGGTCTACCGCTTACCGATCACACGCATGGCTAAGGATGACGTTGGTCGTGAGATCGTCGCCAACGTTGTTGCCCTCGGTGCAGTGATTGGTCTGACCGGTGTGGTTTCCAAAGATGCCGGCGAACAAGCTGTTCTGCGCAAAGTACCCGCAGCCTTCAAAGATCTGAACAAGAAGGCCTACAACTTGGGTTACTCAAAAGGCAAGGAACTAGCTGGCTAAACACGTTTCATAAAATGCATGTAGAAAAGCCCGGCAGATTATCTGCCGGGCTTTTTTGTTTTTCAATATATCAGGAAGTAATGACGTCCCTCACAAATTTATTTTTCTATCAGAGACACTCAACCCTCTTCTTCTCGAATACATTGCTCAGCATATGCCACCGCTTCCTTGGTACCGATAAAAACCGGTGCACACTGATCAAGACTCTCAGGATTAATATCCAGAATTCTCTGTTTACCATTCGAAGCAGCACCACCCGCTTGTTCAACCAGAAAGGCCATGGGGTTTAATTCATAAAGGAGACGCAACTTACCTTGCGGATTGTCAGTAAGATGTGGATAAATAAAGATTCCACCTCGCTTGATCAAAACCTGATTGATATCAGGAACAAACCCACCTGAGTAGCGCAACTTCGTGCCAGTTGCTTCGAGAGAGCGAACAAACTTCAAGGTCCCTTCTGTATACTTACTGCGCAAACCTCCCGGGGCATAGATCTTGGCTGGGCCTTCCAACTGAATGTTTTCCTGCACGAGGTCGAATTCCATCAGTTGGTTCATTGCAAATTCATGCACACCTTTTCCAGTTGAAACCACCATGGTTGTGCGTGGGCCATAAAGAACATAAAGGGCAGCGACCTGATTACGGCCATGCCGTAAAAGGTTGTCCCCTTCGTAGACCGAAACAATCGTTCCAACGGCAAGATTAACATCAACCAGAGAAGAGCCATCAAGCGGATCGAAGGCAATAGAATAACGACCGTTGTTCGGAACTGTTACCTCTACGATTTCATCAACTTCTTCCGAAGCCATCTTGGCAATAACACCGGAATACATCAGCCGCTTCTGGATGATGCGATCTGACAAAACATCAAGTGCCAGCTGTTGTTCACCATAGAGATTGGAGGTACCGGCCACACCGAGGTCTCCAGTGCGGATTGCATTAATAATGTATTTTGATGCATTGGCTATTTCACAAATAATTCTGGTTAGGTCTCGATCGACACCAGTCTCGCGTAAATAGCGACGCAAGTTGACCTGATATTTGGTATGTCCTCTTTCGGCTGAAGCCATAGTATTCCTCCTTGAAATTCTAAACCTGCATAGTTTAGACGATCACATTTGCAGTAGCAAGCAATCATATAAAAAAGACAGCTTTTGAAACACTCGACCCTGAGTCACGACCCTGAGTCTTGACGATAACTTAAAAGCTGATAGTATAATTTCGAAAGAGCTAATAACTTTATCATGTCGGAGGAATCATGATGGATCAAGAGATGCCCCGTGATGAACAGGACAAAAAAATAGAGGAATCAACCCAGGAATCGGTTCAAGAGCAGGAATCGGTTCAAGAGCAGGAATCGGTTCAAGAGCAGGAATCGGTTCAAGAGCAGGAATCGGTTCAAGAGCAGGAATCGGTTCAAGAGCAGGAAGAGCAGCATGATCGATTCAAAGATGCAACCGAGAACATTAAAGTGACCACCGAAAAAATTTGGGGTAACACCCGGCAGGCGTGGAGCAACGCAACCTTCAAGGCCAGCCGATACAAACAACTGGTGCAGAAGAAGATTGATCTTTCGGCCCTACACAAGAAAATCAACGCCGCGCATGCCGACCTCGGCAAGCTGATTGATGATCTGCGCGAAGAGGGCAAGAAGAACATTATGAGTTTAGACGAAGTCAAAGAAATCCTACAACGGCTCGACGATCTTAAGGTTTCAGCGGCGGAACTTGAGGAAGAGATTGAGGATGTCAAAGTCTCAGAACCACCAGCACAACCTCAGGAAAAAACCGAGTAATACAAGAAGTTAGAGGCTGGCCTGCCATTCATTTCGAATGGCAGGCCAATCCAGACCATAATCCTGATACACCTCTTTGATCACCACGCGCCAATCCCGTCCACTACCGAGGCCATCCAGGAGTTCTCGTATTTTGTGCCAGCCGTAACGCTCGACCATGAAGTTGACCAGAGAGTAGCTTTGTTGATAAGCCAACGGCACCTGCTCGGGAACAAGAGCTGAGAAAGACTTATCCAGGGTGCCCTCCCATGACAACAGGTTATGACTCTGTACGGCGGCCTCAAGAGCTGTCAGCGCAGAAGGGTGAATTCTGCGACCGGCAACTTCTGCCAGGCCCTCATTCAGCCAGACAGGGGCGTGCCGGTTTGCCAGAAAATGCACTACAGCATGGGCGTACTCATGGTAGAGCAGCGACTTAAAGACAGGGGTCATATGATGAATATTGCCGAGAGGAAGGCGAATTTTACCGTCATAGACTGCGCCCGCCCAATCGGGCGAGGCCGTTACGGCCGTAAAATCTTGCTTGGTGTAAAGCAATACCGGCACAGTGACATCAGGATAGTAAGCTAAATCAGAGCCAAGCTCGGCATAAACATCTTCGAGTGCCTCTACAATTGAGGTCGCCAGCCCGGCAGCCTGCTCACCGTCGATGAAAGAGAGCTGAAAACGCCCCCTCACCTCCCGTCCCATTTCCTGCTCGACCTGCCACTCCCGCTGGATCTTATTCAGCAACTGATCAATCTGTGCAGAATCAACATGCTCACGGGCCCGAGTCAGGGCATCCAACGCCTCAGGCATGCGGCCATCGGCATAATAGGCCTTGCCAAGGAGAAGTTGAATATCGGCATGCTCAGGATTAATACCAATCGCCTGATCTAAGACAGTAACGGCTTCTGCATACTTCCCCTGCCGATACCAGGCTATAGCCTCGCCCTGCCAAAGGCGCAAATCGTCTACAGCATAGTTTCGCCCCTCAATAAAAGACTCCCGAGCAGCCGAAAAATCACCAGTTCGCAACAGTTGAAAACCCTGACCGAGATAAGCGACCGTCAGAAGATTATCCACTCGGTCCGAATCAGGCAACCGAGACGCGGCGTCGTGCAAAAGTTCAAGGGCTTCGGCATATTGATGTTGTTCAAGATGTGTAACAGCATCGTTAAGGAGGTGTTTCACAGAGGCACACGCCGGAGAAGTTGTGAGCAAGAGAGTGAAAAAGGCTAAAAAGAGAGGCAAATAGTGACGAAGATGAGAATACAAAGGCATCATTTTTCTCGACCAGAGATTAATCAACGTTTAACGACTCCTGAGTGACCACTGCCGGGTTGTCGGTGACAACGGATTTCGTTGCGATGGCTATCAAACCTGCATCTTCACACCATATTCTGGTTGCACCAATGACAGCCAGCGGAATACAGAAGAACTGAAAAAAAGGAACCGACAGAGTCGCCAACACCCCGCAACCGAACCCAAGCATAAGAAACTTTCGGGCGAAGATATAGCTTTTCTGCTCCTTGAAAAACTGGCGTTTTCGCACCATGACAAAGCCGAGATACTCAATGCAGAGAAAAAAAAGTGTCAAACTGATGGCCAGAACGGTGTAGAGGCTGTTGCCGAGCCCGGGGATCAAATTTAAAGGCAAAATCAGCACCATGATCACAACAAAGATCCACATTTTTTTTGCTTCGAGGAGAATCGTTCGCCACGCATCCCGTAAAAACTGGCGGAACAAAAAGGGCTCGTCGTTGATTGCACCGGTCAAAGTTTCCTCGGTTCGCTCTGAGAGTAAATCGTTAAAGGGGGAAGCGATCAGGTTACCAACTACGGTGAAGCTAAAAAAGACCAAAATCGCCGTCAACAAGACGGCCACAACCCAGAGAAACCAGTAAAGAATCGACCAGTACCAGGCCTCCCCCTGCGGAATATATTCAACCACAGTGGAGCCAAAAAATTCGAGACCCAGATAAACCGCACCGGAAAAAACCAAAACATTGATCAAAAAAGGAATCAGGATGTACTGAATCAAACGCGGATGACTACGCAGAATACGCACACTGCGAAACGGGGAGAAAAAACCTCGTGTAAAATTGACTACGAAATTTCTCTGCGTTTTCTCAGCCATAGCGGTTCCTCCATATAAAGTTAATGCTGTATAGCAACCCCGGCGAAATGGACTTTAACCAAAACGAGATTAACCTAAGTGCAAGTACCGTCTAACAAGTTAGCATAAACTTTCTTCCGAGCCAACCGATCACCTGACCTGCCTAAATTCAAGACACCCTTGCCTTAAGTTTAAGCAAAAGCATCAGGGGCGAACCCACACATGATCCATAAATACCTGATTTTATGAAGTAAAATTTCGGCACAGGAGTTGAAAGGGCTTTGTAAAGGCACTGACAATGTGGTCGGTACCTTAACAGAGCAGACAAGGAGGTCTGAAACCCATGGATAACGCTGTCCAATCTCTCGCTCATTCAGGCGACGTCTTATTTTTGATGCTTGGCGCGGTCATGGTTTTTGCCATGCACGCTGGCTTCGCCTTTCTTGAACTCGGTACGGTACGGAAGAAAAACCAAACCAACGCTCTGGTCAAAATCCTCACCGACTGGTCAGTCTCAACCGTTGTCTACTTCTTGATCGGCTACCCGATAGCTTACGGTGTACACTTTTTCGTCTCCGCAGAAGACATGATCGGCACAAATCAAGGCTATGAGCTGGTTCGCTTCTTCTTCTTGCTTTGCTTTGCAGCCTGCATTCCGGCAATCATCTCTGGAGGCATTGCCGAACGAACCCGCTTCTGGCCGCAAGTTCTGGCGGGTGGCATCTTTGCCGGACTGACCTACCCGATCTTCGAGTCTTTCATCTGGGGACAGAACAGTTCCGGCCTGCAGGCCTGGTTTGAGGGGACCTTTGGCGCGCCTTTCCACGATTTCGCAGGCAGCGTAGTCGTCCACTCCATGGGTGGTTGGCTGGCACTCCCGGCAATTCTGTTGCTCGGACCGCGCATGGGTCGCTGGGTCCGCGGCAAGAGCCACGCCATTCCAATCAGCAACATTCCGTTCCTGGCGCTCGGCAGCTGGATCCTGGCCATTGGCTGGTTCGGCTTTAATGTCATGAGCGCGCAAAATCTGAGCGGCATTTCCGGTCTGGTTGCGGTCAACTCGCTGATGGCCATGGTGGGCGGCGTTATCTTTGCCATCGTGGCCACCAAGTGCGACCCCGGTTTCGCCCACAACGGTGCCCTGGCTGGATTAATTGCCATCTGTGCCGGATCCGATCTGGTGCATCCGTTCTCCGCTTTTTTGATCGGCGGCATCGGTGCCTTGATCTTCGTTTACGGTTTTAAGTGGGAACAAGAGGTTCTCAAGATCGACGATGTCCTCGGGGTATGGCCGTTGCACGGCATCATCGGCACTTGGGGAGGTATCTCCACCGGCATTTTTGGTTATACCGCACTGGGAGGCCTCGGAGGGATCAGCTTCATCTCACAGCTCGCTGGCAGCCTTCTGGCCGTTGCCTACGCATTGACCACCGGCTTCGCGGTCTACTCTGTTATTATCAAAGTCTTCGGCTTCCGCCTTACGGATGAAGATGAGTTCCGTGGATCGGACCTCTCAATTCACAACATTACGGCTTATCCGGAAGACCGGGTTTCCTGAACAGTTCAGTTTAACAAACCAACAAAGCCGATCACCGCGAGATAGCAGTGATCGGCTTTTTGCTTATAGTTCTTAAAATCATGAGTCTATGAGAAAGGAATATCAGTCACAGAGACATAGTGAGAAAACAGGCTGCTAAAGTGATGCCTCCGTGACTCTGTGGCAAAGGCTTTGTCAATTATAAGACCAAAAACAAACCGGATCGTCAGCTGCACACCCGGTTACGGCCAGTCTTCTTGGCCTGGTAAAGAGCCTTGTCAGCAGCCTTGAGTAGCTGTTCTGAGGTCGTATTGTTATCATCACGAGTTGCAGCGCCGATGCTGACTGTCACCTGAAGCTTGGCGCTATCCGACTTCTTGCTCGTAAGAGTTTCGGGCTTCTGTTTTGGTCGTTTCCGTCCACGAATTAAAAATCCGGCCTGAGCGATCGCTTCTCTAAGCTCTTCAAGGTGCGGCAAAGCGCGTTTCAGATCCTTACTGGGGAAGATAACCACAAACTCCTCGCCGCCATAACGGTAAGCTCGGCCACCGCCGGTCACCCGACGCAAGCAGGTAGCCACCATCCGCAAGACCTGGTCGCCAATATCGTGTCCATGCGTGTCATTGACTTTCTTGAAATGATCAACATCAACCATTGCCACGGTGTAACGTCGTCCGACCTTGAGCAAATATTCATTCATAGCCCGTCGCGCTGGCAAACCGGTTAACTCATCGTTAAAGGCCATACTGAAACTGCTCTCAACGAGTGCCGTAACCATAAGAAAAACCGCAAAACCACCCCAGAGGGCAAAGTCGTCTGGCCAGGCCAAGCCAACCAGAACGAACCACAGAGTCCAGAAGAAGCTGCTCTCCAGCGCCTCTGGCTTCTTGAAGAACCGCAACAGTAAACCGGCAGCGCAGAAGAGGATAATCAGCAGAGAGAGTTGCGAGAAAGGCAGGTTCGGCAACGGGATTGTGGTGACCAAGGGACGCTCAACAAATGCAATCGTCTCCCCAGCCCGGTACAGATAAAGCCAAGCAAGCCCTCCCACTTCTGCGGTTAGAATTGCCATCCGACTCAGTCCATGCAAGGTGAAGAGGCCCCGCTCCGACCACCAGCAAAAGAGTAGCAGATTCAGTGGAATCAGAACCGGCGTCACGGCCAGTAGGCACTCACGACCATAAGGTGTCGCAAAGGTCAAGGCACGTTCAGAGAGCACCAACAGCAGAATAACCCAGAGCATTCGGGTTCGGTTGAATCTCCAGCCAAGTAGAACACCGACGATAACCGCCACGATGGGGAAAAAAGACGCCAGAGGCTGCCATGAGGGTGGAATGGAGACGTTAAATTGAAGATAGAGCACCGCGGCAAAGAGTACGCCGCCGGGAAAAATCAACAAAAAAAGAGTTTTCATAATAAACATGATCGGGTCACCACATAAATTGCAAGATATTATGACCCATACAATAACACGATACGAAAACGATCTGCCAGTACCGTAACAACTGTTTGAGAACAAAGACTAGCATCGTAAAAAGGGAACCTGTTGACAGCACAACCCAACTCGCAGTAGAAGTATTTTGCGGTAGCAGAAAGAATGTAATGACCTGATTATTTTAGCAACGGAGAAAATAATGAACGCTCATGCTGAAACAATAATTATCGACTTTACCTGCAAGGAAACGACCGAAGAGTGGTATGTGATCGACGACCGGATCATGGGGGGATCATCACAAAGTCGTACCGAATATCTTAACGGAATCGGCATGAGATTTACCGGAAAGGTTTCACTTGAAAACAATGGAGGGTTCGCCTCAATCCGTTCGGAATCAGCCGATTACGACCTGAGCGCAGCCAGCGGAGTGACCCTCTGCATCAAGGGAGACGGCCGCAAGTACAAGCTCAGTCTGCGCACCGACGATTACTTTGACGGTATCAGTTACCAGGCGGAGTTTGAGACAAAAAATCATGAATGGGAAGAGATTCAACTTCCCTTTGATAGTTTCATTCCAACTCACCACGGCCAGAAGCTGACCACCGTGTCACCTTTTGACAAATCCAGGGTTCAAAGCTTCGGCCTGTTCATCGCCAACCACCTGGATGAACCGTTCCAACTCGATGTCGCCTGGATCAAGGCCCTGAGTTCAATCTCAGACTGACTCCCGTGCGAAACGCCAGAAGGGGAACAATTCAGGAAGCTGTTACACTGCTAAGAGCTCTGCAGCCGTTTCAGAACACCGTGAAACAACGTATATTTCTCAAGACCTCTCAGCAGATTTTGAGCTTCGACAATCCACAACAAAACATCCAACTCGCTATTCTTACAGCGCCTTTCCAGAGAAAGACTGAATCGCAACACTTACGGCACGAGTTTTGCTGACCTCTTTAGTAAAGATTCTCGCTACGCCCCCCCCCGAGGCTTATAGGCTCAGAGGGGCTGAACCGATGCAGCAAAGGAGATTCAGCTTGCCTGGCTTGATGCGTCCCGTTATTTTACTCTCGATTCTACTGCTCACCGCTCTCTCTGCCAATCAGGCACAAAGTTCCACCGAGCTACGCGCCAACCATGTCATTGTTAAAAAATCAGCCCGCACACTCTACCTGTTTCAAGACCAAAAGCTGCTCAAAACCTTTCCAGTCTCATTAGGCAAAAATCCGATTGGACATAAACTTTACCAAGGTGATCGCCGGACCCCGGAAGGTCGTTACCAGCTCGACTGGCGCAACGCCAACAGCAAGTTTTACCGCTCAATTCACATTTCATATCCCAACCTGACAGATCGCCGTCAAGCAAACCAGAAAGGCGTTAACCCAGGTGGCAGCATCATGATTCACGGCCTTCCGAATAAATATGCCGATGGCGCCGAAGTCATGCTCGATCTCAATTGGACAGACGGCTGTATTGCTGTATCAAACCGGGCGATTGAAGAGATCTGGCAACTGGTTGCAGATAACACCACTATCGACATCATCCCCTGACAGACGGTCCGACTTAAACAGAAGAGGCTGAGGCATCGGCTAACCCTCAGGATTTCAGTAAATTCTGGCATACAACCCTGACATTCGCTCTCAAATCTCCAAACACCTGACCTCGACCAACCAATTTCTCGCTCCCCCCAAAGTCAGCCCCCCCCCTGGCATAAGACAAACCAACTGATAGAATAGTTAAACTTTATTCAATTCCAAAAAAGGAGAGAATTATGCTGAGGTTCCTATCTGTGTTGATCCTGTTAGTTGGGCTGGTGGGGTTCGGTTGCGATTCTGCGGAACAGGCTCAGCCGCAGGCCGAAACGGTTGTCAAAGAACAACCGCCCGTTATTAAAGAAAAAATCATCGTGCCCGTTGCGGAAACAACACCAACACCAACGGCAGATAAGACCGTCGAGGCAACAGAGGCGGCCACTGAAACGACCGCGGCTATTGTCGACCAGGCAACAACCTTGGCCGAAAAAGCGGCAAACGTTACCGAAGAAACCACCGTGACGATGGAACCGCCGGGGGTTAAGTTCACACAGGAAGCTGAAGAAGCCATTCAGACAACGACCGAGACCGCGACAGGGGCAATGACAAAAGCTGAAGAGCAAGTCGCAACAGCCATCACCGACACGACAAAGAAGGTGCCCTCACCAGAGCAAATCGTGCTCCAGGCCAGCTACGGCAACATCACTTTCCCGCATAACATGCACGCCGAAGCATACGATTGTACGACTTGCCATGGGGCAGAAGCGCCGGGGAAGTTTGAACTGACCAAGGAGGTCGCCCACCCGCTCTGTAAAGATTGCCATAAAAAAGAGGGCGCGGGACCAACAGGATGTCGCGACTGTCACGTAAAGTAACCACTGCAGCAGTTTTCCCGTCAATGTGTCCAAGGTTCGGTGCGATGAAAAAGGCCGCCACCCCAAAGAGGGATGGCGGCCGAATCGTCAGGAGGCAAATCTTGACGATTGAATTCTCTATGACCTAAAAGGCCAAGGTTACGGTCACACCACCAACGGTTTCGCTGTCGATAGCATCTCTGGCGGCATTGCTGATACCTTCAGAAAAGAGGAAGGAGGTCGAAACCGTCACTTGATCGGTCACAGCAAAGTCAGCCCCGACACTCAACTCATAATTGTGCCAGTCGCTGTAGGCACCAACAGCGTAATCGCTTTTATCGTTGTAACCCACCAATGCACCGAGACTCAGGCTGAGTTTTTCGCTCAAGTCAAAGGAATGGCCCACAGACGCAGTGTAGTAGAGGCCGTTATCATCGGCTTCGTCCCAATCGTAGTAGACCGTCACGGAAGGTTCAAGGATAGTTGACAGACCAACAGTAAGATAGAGTTCGTTGGTGTCAGGCAGGTCAGCACTATCGCCATCCAGCATGTAATAAATATTACCGACACTGATCGATACCAAGTCATTGATATCCCGCGAGTAGTCGATCACAATATCGTTCTCGGTCGCCTCGCCGCTCTTGAGACCTTCTCTATTGTCAGTGCTGAGTTGCACATTAGTCCAGTAGCTTAAGGTGAAGTTGCCAGAAGTAACATCAACGCCACCCTGAGCGACGGACTTACTTCCGCTCAGATCAAAACCACGCCACAAGTACTTATCAAAAACGCCAATGTAAGCATCACCTTCAACTTCGATAGCAGCCATGGCCGGGGTGCTTACGGCGACCAAAGCGAGGGACATAACCAGAGCAACAACAATAAACTTCTTCATCTTCATTCTCCTTGGATAATCAATGATGTTTAATTTTCCCGCGAGGCGCGCTGCCTCGCGGGAGAGACAAATCTGATTAATTTTGTTTTACCGGGCTATTGACACGCGCTGCAGCTGGAGCGGCATCTGGAACATATGCAGCAGTCCCCATGCCACCAAGGTGGACAGTCTGGAAGTCAGGGTAAGCTTCCATACCGATTTCGGCGAGGTCAAGACCGCGATACTCGTCTTCTTCACTGCAACGGAGACCTATAGTGTACTTGATGACCAGCCAGACAACGGAACTGCTAACGATGACAAAGGCGCCGATAGAGAGGACCCCTATGCCTTGAGTCATAAAGCTGGTTTCAGCATTGGTGAAGGGAACGGCCATGGTTCCCCAGATACCGCAGACCAGGTGAACCGAGAGCGCACCGACGACATCGTCAATCTTAAGCTTGTCGAAGAAAGGAACCGCCAGGACCACCAGCACACCACCGACGCCACCAATCAAAATCGCAGCGCCGAGGGAGGGGGTCTGCGGACCGGCAGTGATCGAGACCAGTCCGGCCAGAGCACCGTTCAGCCCCATGGTGACGTCAACCTTCTTGTAAAGAACCTGAACCATGGCCATCGCCGCGAGCATGCCGCCACAGGCAGCCAGGTTGGTATTAGCAATAACATTACCCATTTCGACAACTGAAGCAGCATCACCCAGAGCGAGCACCGAACCACCGTTGAAACCGTACCAACCCATCCAGAGAATAAAAGTACCGAGAGTCGCCATGGGGATGTTGGAACCAGGCATTGGGTTGACGCGACCGCCCTTACCGTACTTGCCTTTACGAGCGCCGAGGATGATGGCACCAGTTAGTGCCGCCCAGCCGCCGACAGAGTGAACCAGAGTGGAGCCTGCATAGTCAGCGAAACCCATCTCGGACAACCAGCCGCCGCCCCAAGCCCAAGAGCCCTGGATCGGGTAGATGATGCCACAGAGGACGATACAGAAAACCAGAAACGACCAGATTTTAATCCGTTCAGCCACACAGCCGGAAACCACCGAACAGGCCGCGCCACAAAAGACCATCTGGAAGAACCAGTCAGATGAACTAGAGTAGCCAGCCGAGTAATCGCCAGCCAGTGCGGCAGCATCATCAGCAGCCCAAAGGCCAAACGAACCAATGTAACCACCGTCAACCCCGGCATACATCAAGTTATAGCCACACAGGTAAAACAGAACGCCGGCAATGCCGAACAGCGAGATATTTTTCAAACAGATAGTCGCAACGTTCTTGGAACGAACCAGACCAGCTTCAAGCATACCGAAACCAGCGGCCATCCACATAACCAGAATCCCCATGATCAAAAACGAAAAGGTATTCAGAATGTAGGTCATTTCAGAGACTGGAGCATCCTCGGCCAGAGCAAGAACTGGCAGGGCAACCAGAGCTACAGTTGACAGGGCAATAAAAAACTTTTTCATGACTTTATCCTCCTCAGATTCTTTTTGGTTTAGAGAGCTTCGATACCATTTTCGCCGGTGCGGATTCGGATTGACTGCTCAACATCGCTCACAAAGATCTTGCCGTCGCCGATACGACCGGTGCAGGCTTCCTTTTGTACCGCGGCAATAATTGCTGGCACCTGCTCTTCCGACACCACCAGATCAATCTTGATCTTGGGCAGGAAATCAACCTGATATTCAGCACCACGATAAAGCTCGGTATGACCTTTCTGCCGCCCGAAACCACGCACTTCACTGACGGTCATACCGGAGATGCCCAATTCAGTGATCGCATTCTTGACATCATCGAGCTTGAATGGCTTGACGATACACTCAATTTTTTTCATCATTTCTCTTTCTCCTTTCCAGAGGTTGATTACAAATTGTTTCTTAACCAAAATAAAAAGACGCCAGATCTTCTGATCACAGAAGATAAGGCGTCTTTGCCTTGCAACATAACCGGGACATCTTTGTCCCGCTATCGTGCTCATATTTTTTAGGGCGTTAAGCCGTTTCCGTTGTGCCCCGTCGACGATTCAATAATAATGCATCTGCCGTGCCAAAAAAACTTATCAATAAATTACAGGCACTTACAGTCTTGCATGCGTTTCACCATCAGAAGAATGCACAAAAAATCAACAGAAGCGCAAAGATTAATCGCTCAGTCAATAGGCAGCTGAATCCGAAACGCGGCACCCTCGCCCAAACAGCTTTCTACGGTAATTGTGCCAGCATGTTCCCGAATGATATTCCGACAGATATAGAGACCGAGGCCGGTGCCCTCGCCCTCCGGTTTAGTGGTTACAAACGGCTCAAAAATGGTTTCTTGTAGAGCGACGTCAATTCCGGGGCCTTGGTCACGCACGATCAATTCCAGCATGTTATCTGAGAGTTTTCTGGTACTCAAAACCACCTCACCGTCATGGTTCATCGCCTGAGCCGCGTTCATCACCAGGTTGATCAAGACCTGCTTGAGCTTATTGGGATCTGCATTGATAACCGGCACCGTCTCAAAATCAGTTTCGAGCCGAATAGAATTGCGCTGCATCTCGAAACGCAACAAAGTACAGACCTCAACAATCAGTTCGTTGAGATCGACCAGACGATGGTGTGCTTCTCGGTTGCTGGAAAAGGAGAGCAGTCCACCCGTCAAGTTCTTCATGCGATTGACTTCAGTTTCGATCTTTTCAGCCATTTCCTCCTGGAAAGCATTCAACGGCCCGTCTCGTCGAATCAGCTGGGTGGCGTAAGCCACTAAAGCCAAAGGATTATTGATTTCATGCGCAATACTGGCAGAGAGCCTTCCGACTTCGGCCAACTTCTCGGTCTGGATGGTTTGTTCAAGCAGCTTCTTGAATTCAGTAATGTCCTCGACAATAACAACCACACCGGTCACCTCATCACCATCATGCAACGGTGCCAGGCGACGCTTTTGAAAACGGAAGGTGCCGTCAAGATTTCGGTGCAACAGCCGCAGCTTTGCCTTACGACCACTCTGCAGCACCAGCTTGATCCGTGAAACAACCCCTTCTTTAACCAACACAGGGAAACGCTCAGGCAACAAGGAGCCGATCGCTTCATCAGCGGTCAAACCACTCATTTCAGCCATCCGGCGGTTCCAGGAAGTGATCCGCAGGTCCACGTCAACGGTGTAAATCCCAAGATTGACGCTTTTAAGAATCCTCTCATTGAGCTGATTGAGCTGCCTATTTTCCTCCGACATGGAACGGAGTCGTTCGTAAAGTCTGGCGTTTTCGATAGAGATCGCCGCCTGCCGGCTCAAAGTCAGCAAGGGATCAATATCTTCAGCTGAGAAAGCTCCCGGTCGTGGGCTCTCAACATTAAAGACACCAACCAATTTATCATGGTTGATCAACGGCACTGCCAGTTCACAGCGCGCCCCCGGTATTCCAGCAACGTAATCAGGCAACTGCCGCACATCTTCAACCAAAATGGGTTGTTGAGTTAAAGCGACCCGACCCATAACCCCTTGACCGATCAGTACGGTCTGCTTAATGGCCTCGTCCGTGTAGCCATAAGCCGCCACGGCCGAGAGGTGAACACCGTCCTCATCAAGCAATCGGATAATTGCGTTTTCAAAACGAAACACATCCCGGGCGATGCTCAACAACCGCGCCAGCAACTCCTCCAGGTCAACAGTCGAAGAGAGCTCCTGACTGATTTCAACCAGTGCCTTTAAAAGACGAGCAGATTTGTGCTCGGAGATATTTGGTAGAGTTTCAACAATCATCACCCTTAACTATAACGCACAACCCGTGCCACATATGAAACACCTATAAAAGCTCGGGATAACAGTCACTTGACATTTCACCTCGACAATGAGATTTCGAGGCTGCCTGAAATCTTGCCGCTGTTGCAATCTTTTTAAGCAGTACGCGCTCAGGAATATATGGCTTTCCCCTTGAGTTAGGGAGCCGTATTCCTTATACTAACAACACAAGTTAAGCTCTCTGCCCTGTATGTGAGGTTGCTATACCCACGCGGAATATTTTTCAATCGGGAAGGTTCTTGTGAAAGTGGTGTGCAAGCCTGCCTCGAAGCAGGACGCCTGAAGCGTTCACAGTTCCACCCACCTAGTTGACCGTCGTCGTGAGGTCACGAACCCACGGCAGGTGTGGAGGGCACAAGAAAAGACGTCGGGAGATCCGGCGTCTTTTTATTTCTATCACGCAAGCGGAGCATGATCGCCACGAAGACACCAAGGCGCTAAGAAACAGAGCCATTATTATTGAACAATTCAAAGGGAAAGACCTACATAACTGCCAGGCAGCGGAGCAACCAATACCTCTTGGAGCCTTTGTGCCTTAGTGGCAATCATTCGTTGTCTTTTTACCTGTTTGACCACCCTGGAGCAGAGGAATATTCCTTCATCTAATCCTGAGCTTGTACTATCTTTTCCCGAATTTTCGGAAGGGCCATATGAACACAGCAGAGCACAACGACATAAAACGCGTCACGATTGCCGATCAGGAGTATCTCTTGGTCGGCACCGCACATATTTCACAGGACTCCATCGATACAGTCAAAGAGGTCATCGCAACGGAAGCACCGGATACCGTCTGTGTTGAGCTTGACGAGCAGCGTCACCGAGCGCTGCGCAACCCGCGCCACTGGGAGTCGTTGAATCTGATCCAGGTTCTAAAACAGGGGCAGGCACCGTTTCTGTTGGCAAACCTTACTCTGGCTTCGTTTCAGAAACGGATGGGATTACAAACCGGCGTCAAACCCGGAGCGGAACTGGCTGCTGCAGCCGAAGCCGCTGAAGAGCTGGGAATTAAGGTAGAATTGGTCGATCGGGAAATTCGTACTACACTGCTCAGGGCCTGGCGCAAAGCTGGCTTCTGGAAGAAAATGACCTTACTGGCGACCCTGCTGGCCAGCCTGTTTGACTCACAGAAGATGGATGAAGAGGAGTTAGCGAAGCTTCGAGAAACCGACACCCTTTCGGCAATGCTCGATGAGATGAGCGAGGTGCTGCCGACCGTCAAAACCATCCTGGTCGATGAGCGCGACTCCTACATGGCTCACCATATTCGTCAAGCTCCAGGGAAAAAGATTGTCGCCATCGTCGGCGCGGCCCATTTACCCGGAATCGTCAAGAAACTCGAGCGAACCTTTACCAACGAAGAGATTGCCGAACTTTCAGTGGTTCCAGAGAAGACCCAACTGTCAAAAGCACTGCCGTGGTTAATTCCAGCCATTGTCTTTGGTCTGTTCATCGCAGGGTTTATAGCTGGCGACACCGAACAACTCACCAATGCGGCTGTCGCCTGGGTTCTTGCCAACGGTCTACTTTCGGCACTGGGAGCACTGCTGGCCCTTGGCCACCCGCTGACAATTCTGGCGGCTTTCGTCGCCGCACCGATCACCTCCCTCAACCCTACCATCGGTGCCGGCTTTGTCACCGGCCTAGTCCAGGCCTTCGTCGCTTCGCCACAGGTTCGCGACATGGAAAAGGTTGCCGAAGACATCTCCAAATTAAGCGGTTGGTGGCGCAATCGCCTGACCCGCGTCCTGCTGGTCTTCCTCTTTTCTTCGTTCGGCTCAGCAATCGGCACCATGGTCGCGTTCGGCTGGCTGAAAGATCTTTTCTAGCAGCCTGTCAGACTATCAGGGCTGAGGCGAAAACTTGGGTGCCTGAGACCAGATTTTAGCTAATTTGAGAGTAATAGCCGTAGCTATTGGTCGAAAAGGAGCTAAGATATGGGCCAAACAGGCGAATTTGCAGCCAGTTCATTGATAGTCCGACAGACTGCTAGACAACGAACATTCTCCGCATCACTACAAGCCACCCCAACGTCCCGCATCCGAACCGGCCTTAAGCTGTTCCAGGACACGATATCTCGGCTCGGAAAGAGCAAAATCCAGATCAAGATCGCGCAGGTAGACATCCGGGCGGAAGTTGACCTTGCCGTCGCCGCCAACCCAGGCGGTCCAGTATTGGATATGCACGGGTATCGGCCGGATACTGACCTGGCTCGGTGAAACCTGCGCAAACAGTTCAGACAGCTTCTCGCTGTCGCTGTTAACACCGAGCAGATATTCCGCCAAAGCCTCAGGTTTTTCTACGCGAATGCAGCCGGAGCTGAAAGAGCGGACATTACGACTGAACAGGTAGCGCTCGTTGGTATCGTGAAGATAGACATTGAAACCATTAGGGAACATGAATTTGACCCGACCCAAAGGATTCCACGGTCCCGGCTCCATTCTCAGCATCCCGGGGAAATTTTCCGCAGTCACCCCTGACCAGTTGATTTCACCTGGATCCACAGCGATCCACTCGTTGCCAATTTTACGAAGTACCTTGAAATGCTTGCGCTGCAGATAGCTTGGATCGGCCATGATCTTGGGCAGTTTATCTTCACGCAGGATCGTCGGTGGCACCGTCCAGTAGGGAGCGAACTCCAGATAGGTTATGCGGGAGGAAAAGATTGGGGTTTTGCGATATTTCGTCCCGACAATCACCGGCAGACTGAGGACCGGGACCCCTTGCTCCATCACCTCCAGCAGAAAATCAGCAACATTGATGCGAACATGGCGAGCCCCAAAATCTTTAGGCATCCAGCGCCAGCGTTCAAGGTTCAGTTCAATCTGCCGCATCCGCTTCTCAATAGGTACATTTAACGCCAGCAAGCTCTTCGGCCCGACCACCCCATCATCGACCAACCCATGTCTGAGCTGAAAATTTTTCATGGCGCTATGGGTGATATCATCATAGACGGGTTCAGCAGGGACACCTTCATTCAGATCACCCGTCAGCATTAACAGATTACGCAGAGCATGAACCCGCTCATCGACATCGCCGAGACGCAACGATGGTCCGGGTGGGATTTTAGGCCAACCACCCAAGGCAGCAACCGTCTGATACTCATCGAGAGTAGCAACCAACTGACGATACCCTTCATGAGGTGGCAGAAGGTCATCAAGAACCGTAGCGATACGCCCAGTCCGTACAACGTATTCAAGCAGCTTAACCAAATCGGCCTTGCGACGCCGAGCATTCCAATCAACATGCGACAGAGCCGGGTCAACCTGACCCTCTACCATATGGGTAGCCAGGGTCAGAAACGCTTGAGAAAGAAACAAATCAAGGACCGCGCGATTATTCGGTGACAACGGCAGGTTATGTCGAGAGAAATCATCCTGAATCCTGATCAAACCTTCCAGCTCTGCCAACAGGTAATCGTTGCCACACAAACCATGTTCACCGGCTTCGCGAAGATGCTCAATAAGAGACCGCGCCTCCGGTTTAAGCAACCAACCATCCGTCCAGACCGGTCGATACTCGCGTTGCTGGTATAACTCTAAAATCTGCTCATGTGAAAACAGTCGGGCAACACCAACCAAGGGCGCAGAAAGGGTCCCCCGGCTGTTGAGCAGGACGGAAATACGCTCACCAGTCTGCCGGTCAAGCAGAGCGTTGACGCCTCCAAGCGGGCCAACCGCTACCAGGAGAATCCAGAGCAGGACAATAGAAAATATTTTGACGACAGGACACATACAAACAGCTAAAACTCCAGAATAAGTTATCTGCTTATCTACTTCGTTCCACTAAAGAGCTGTTAGGCAAGGTCTATAGTCAATCTCACGCTCGTTCGCGTTGCTCACTCAAGACGCAAAGGCGCGAAGAAAATCTTAAGCTATAGGGTCAACCTTTGCGTCTTTGCGGCTTTGCGTGAGACAAGATTTTGATTTCGACCTTAAGTTGATTGACTGCCCCCGAGTTGAAACAATTTTTAGTTTTGCAATCAGAGCTCAAGTTGAGTCAAATGGATAAGCAGAATAAGTTATTAAGCATTGAGGCTAGCGTAAATTACAACACGACCCTCAAACACAACAACACCACGAATATATTATAGCCTGTAGAATTTACGATATGATAGTCTCACCTATTATTCTTTTACTGGAGCAGGCATGGACTGGAAAACTTTTTTTGACAATCTTGGCATGAACGGTACGCGCTGGCAATGGCGCATAATGAAATGGGAACGCAACCTGCGCAACCTGCGGCAGGGCGGTTCAGCTTCCGGAAACTGGTCGATTTCAAAAGTTTTGATCGGTATCAACCTGCTGCTATACGGCCTGATGGTGGTATGGGGGATAACACACGGTCTCGGCTCTTCATCGCTACTTAATCCAGACCTCTATCTCCTCCTTGATTTCGGCGCCCAATACTGGCCAAGCGTGCTTACCGACGGCGAATGGTGGCGCTGCATCACCTACGCTTTTACGCATGGCGGCCTGATCCATCTCGCTTTCAACATGGTGGTCCTTTACCAGATCGGCCCCATGATCGAAGAAGAAATTGGCAGCATCCGCTTTATCTCCCTCTACGTCCTGACCGCCCTGACCGCAACCTTTGCCGGTCTCGCCTGGCAGATTTTCATCGCAGAACGGTGGATTCTGGTCGTCGGGGCCTCCGGTTCCCTGTTCGGCTTGATCGGCTTCGCCATCAGCTACTACCACCGGGTCGGCGGCCAGATGGCACACACCTACCGCAATCATATGCTGCGTTGGGCCGCGATCGCCTTTGTCTTTGGCCTGGTGGTCGGCGCTGACAACGCCGCGCATCTTGGCGGCGGCATCGGCGGAGCAATGTTTGGATGGGTATTGCCCATCGGAGTGCGTGGTCGTCAGCTGTTCCGGCCCTTCTTCAACACTCTAGGCGCGGCCGCTCTTTTTGTCACGGTGGTCAGTCTGATGATGATGGTTGGCTCCTGGATTTTCAGGTAAGAGCTACTGTTGTTTAGCCCTGAAAACAATTCTAACGCAAAGACGCAAAGACCGCAGAGGTCTGTCTATTTATTCTAAAGCTATAAAAGTCATATCCAAAGCTCTTTGCGTCTTTGCGTTAAAAAGTACCAGCTTTATCTTTACCTCTGTTTTGTTATAAGTCCCTAAAGTTAAGAGAACACATCATGGCGAAAGAGAAAATTCCCGTTACAGCGGCAACCCGACAGCTCAAACAAGCCAAGGTTGAGTTCACCCCGCATCTCTATAATTATGAAGACCGCGGCGGCACGACGGTTTCAGCCCGCGAGTTGAAGGTTGATGAGCACAGCGTGATCAAGACCCTGATCATGCAGGACGAGAAGAACCAGCCGCTCATCGTGCTAATGCACGGCGATCTCGAAGTCTCCACCAAGGAACTGGCCAGAGTCCTCGGCGTGAAAAGCGTCACCCCCTGCCCTCCAGAGATCGCCCTCAAACACTCAGGCTACCAGGTCGGCGGCACCTCACCGTTCGGCAGCCGTAAAGCCATGCCGGTCTACATGGAAGAAACGATCAGCAGCCTGACACGCATCTACATCAACGGTGGCAAACGGGGTTTTCTGATTGGGATCAACCCACAAGATGCCGTCACGCTGCTGCAACCAACCATGGTCACTGTCGGAATCAAAAAGAGCTGAACGGAGTAACGCCCTGCATCATCAGGTTACAATCTTCTTTGGGTTGAAAAGCCCGACACTTCAGGAGAGGATGATTATGAGCCTACAGGACAGATATCAAAAAGCCGCAGACGCCATCCGCAACGCTCGCGCCATGTGTGTCACCGCCGGAGCCGGCATGGGTGTTGACTCCGGGTTGCCGGATTTTCGTGGCGACCAGGGGTTCTGGAACGCCTACCCGATGTATCAACGACTCGGCATCAACTTCATCGGCGCGGCCAATCCCTCTAATTTCGAAGGTGATCCGGCTTTCGGCTGGGGCTTTTATGGCCACCGCACCAACCTCTACCGCGAGACCGAGCCGCATCGCGGCTTCCAAATGTTGCAAGACTGGGCCGCCGAATTTAGACAGGACAGTTTCGTCGTCACCTCCAACGTTGATGGTCATTTTCAAAAAGCCGGCTACCGCGAAGACCAAGTGCTCGAAGTCCACGGTTCGATTCACCACCTGCAGTGCCTCTCACCGTGCAGTAACGACATCTGGGATAACGAAGAAACGATCCCCGTCGATTTTGTCAGTATGCGCGCACATCACGTACCCGCCTGTCGCAACTGCAACCATCCAGCGCGACCCAACATCCTGATGTTCGGCGACTACTCATGGCTCGCCCAACGCACCCACGGCCAGGAGATGCGCTTCGACAGCTTTCTGGCCCAGCACCAACATGACCCCATCGTAGTTATCGAAATGGGCGCCGGCACAGCAATTCCAACCATCCGCCACCTCAGTGAAAACATCGGGTGCAAAGTCAACACCACAGTGATTCGCATCAACCCGCGCGAAGCCCATATTTCTGGCGGCCACATTTCCTTGCCATGCGGCGGGCTGGAAGGTCTGGAAGGGATCGAAGCCTATCTAGAATAAATGCGGTAACAGTAACCATATTTACAGTCACCGCTTAAATAAATTTGAGTCGAATAAAAACATCGGCTTACACACTTTTTTAGACTTTTGCGCATTGGTTTCGTCTAGAATGTATCTGGTTTAATGATCCCGACTCGCACACTCACTGAAAGTTCTCGCGCATGACGAAAAACCGAAAGACTCTGGACATATTACTTGGCAGGCGAAGAGGCGGCTTATGGCTGAGCTCTCTGATTCTGGTGCTCGTTGCCTGCACTCCGGTCATCACCCACCAGCCCTCAGCGGTTACCCCTCAGGCCCGTTTCTCTGACAGCGGACCATCGCAGCAGCCAGATAAGTGGTGGTTGCCCTTCGAGGATCCAACCCTTAACCGCCTGATCACTCAGGCCCTGGCGGACAACCTTACGCTCCAGAGCGCTTGGGATCGTCTCGACCAGGCCAGGGCGGTGGCTCGCAAGGCCGGCTCCGATCAATTCCCGCAGCTCACGGCGGAGGCCGGCTTCAACACCACCAGTTCCCACACCAACTCCCGTACCAGCTCGTCGCAAAGCTTCAACCTTGGCCTGGTCGCAAGTTACGAAGTCGACCTCTGGGGACGGATCCGCTCTTCAAGCGATGCAGCCGAACTCGATGCCTTCGCCACGGCCGAGTCTTTGCAAACTGCTGCCCTGACTCTCTCGGCCCAGGTGGCAACGACCTGGTTCCAACTGCTCGAACAACGTGGCCAGATCGAGATTCTCGCACAGCAGAAGCACACCAACGAGCAGGCGCTTGAACTGATCAGTCTGCAATTCCGCACCGGACAAGTCGGCATCGCAGATCTGCTGCAGCAACGCCAAGTAGTTGAAAGTCGACGTGGCGAACGGGCGTTGGCGATTGGCCGAGCGCAAGTGTTGCAGAACCAACTGGCGGTGCTGCTGGGGGCCGCTCCTGACCCGGCTTCACAGATCACGGCGGGTACACTTGGCAGTCTGCCGCCGTTGCCGCAAACCGGGCTACAGAGTCAACTGCTGGAACGACGTCCGGACGTGCGCGCCGCCTGGCTGCAATTGCAAGCCGCTGATCAACGGGTCGCCGCGGCTGTGGCCGATCGTTTCCCGCGGCTGAGTTTAACGGGTCGGGCCAGCACCACAGAAGAAAAGATTGAAGACCTGTTCGACGACTGGCTGGCCTCGTTGGCGGCCAACCTGTTAACGCCGCTGATTGATGGTGGACGACGCCGGGCCGAAGTCGAGCGCAGTCAGGCTGTAGCCGCAGAGAGCTTCCACGATTACGGCCAGACGGTTCTCGAGGCCCTGGCCGAAGTTGAAAACGCTCTGACCCAGGAGCAGAGGCAGCGCGAGTACCTTGCCAGCATCAACCGCCAGCTGGAACTGGCCACTCAAGCCACCGGACGCATCCGCGACCGCTACCTCAACGGAGCCGTAGACTACCAGCGGGTACTCGGCGCACTTCTGTCAAAACAGCTCTTGCAACGCACCCAGCTCTCTGCCCGGCGCGAACTTTTTGTTAACCGTGTCAACCTCTGCCGCGCTTTAGC
>JAQYVY010000069.1 GCA_030145195.1 Desulfuromonadales bacterium
GAAAGCCGGAGCAGGAATTAGCACCTCGCACCCGTCACTATGACGAATCGGTTGCTGTGGTTTCGCAGGGCCTGTCCCTCCACCACTCTCGATAAAGACGCTGCTCAATAAAGAGCAACTATGTTGACTGAAATGATAAAGAATCAACCTTGAAATGTCAACTTAAAAAAGGAGCTATAGCCGCTAGACGTTCTCTCGCTGGTGTTCCGACAATCGGTTGGTTGAGTGGTTTTTCAATAGAAAGATTGGATTTGGTCAGAGTCTATGATGAGGGCCTTTAGTATTTGATCTTGTTGAATGGCGACTCGCTCGACGCCTGTAGAGCTTGCTCCAGAGTAATGATCCCTTGGGCTTCTAGCAGCGGTATGAGCTTCAGTAGCAGTTCCGCGGTGACCAGAGCATCACCCAAGGCCGTGTGCCGGCCGATGACCCTGATGTTGAAGCGTTCGGCGATGGCATCTAAAGAATGTCCCTCCTGGTTCGGGTGTACCACCGAGGAGAGCAGCAGCGTATCGAGAACCGGGTTGTCGAATCGCAGCCCGGTTGCCTCTTCCTTGAGTTGCAGGCAGCGCATATCGAAGGCGGCATTATGGGCGACCAATACTGAGTCTTTGGTGAAAGAGTGGAAAGCCGGTAGCGCCTGGATGATGGTCGGTTGGCTTGCGAGTAATTCCGGCTGGATGCCGTGGATTGCCACGGAAGCTTGTGGCACCGATCGCTGTGGATTGACCAGTTGGTCGATGGTTTCATTTGGCAGCAGGCGACCATTGACAATCCGCACAGCTCCAATCTGGATGATTTCATCGCCGTCTGATGGGTTTAGTCCGGTGGTTTCGGTGTCGAACACGACATAGGTCAATTTGCGTAGCGGGATCTGGCTGAGGGCGTCTTGGCCAGGTTGGTGAAAAAGGTCGAATTCATAAGAAATTGGCCTGGAACCAGGCGTTGAAGGCCTTTCTACAGTTTCATCAGTCAGCGCACTCGGCAGGGTGAGCCGCAACGCCAGGCAGAGTCCGTTGGCGCCTTTATCGGTTGAGATTGAACCGCCATGTCTGGCGATAATTGTTTCGGGGGTGTCTGGGGTGTCGCTCTTCTGCATAAAGAGCGGAGTCGTTTGCCAGCTGGTGAGCGTGTGGCAGAAAACTGATTGGGTCGCCCAGTTGACCGTCAGGGCCGCGAACTGATCATCTGCGGCATCAATATGCAGCTGCAGCCGACTGATGTCGTGCTCAGCTTTAAGCCGCCCGGCGAGGCTGGTCAGGGTTTGAACGATGGCGTAGCTGTCAATGCTCAGCCACAACGGCAGAGTCGTGTCGGCAACCAGCTCTACGCTAAAACGATCCCAAACACTTTTGGTCATGATCGCCAGCAGCGAGTCAGCCAGGACATTCTCCCGCTTACCATAGGCCTTGCGATGTTCGCTATAAAGTTCTCTGGCCAGCGCCAGATGTGTTTCAAGGTCCTTGCTGACCTGCTCGATAGAAGCCCGGTGCTGGTTACATGCTTTGTTGCCGCTGGCAGGGGGCAGGTCGCAAATGACATCAATCCCTTTATAGATATGGCCCAGAGAGTTTTGCAAGGCATCGAGCATACTTTGTAACTGTTGGTCTCGTTCGTTGTCCGCTTTGATTTCGCCCGTAATGTCTTCCAGTGACAAAATAAAACCGGAGATACGCCTGGTCTCTTCTTCCCGAATTGTGACCGGCGCCATATTCACCCGAATGAAGCGCTCTTGGCAGAGTTTGGTCATCACGCCCAGGATGGGTTTGGCCTGGTTTTGAGTAAAAGCCTGGTTCATAATTTCGAGGGCATGGCTCAACGGGTCACGATCCAGGACGCCGAAAATTGAGCGACCGAGACCGACGCTTCCCCCCGTTTCCTGCTCCGATTGCGTTGTCTGGAGCATTTCCTGGGCTTTGAGGTTATAGAGCATGATCTGGCCAGCGTTGTTGCAGACGACCACGCCGTTGGGCAGCTCCGAAATTAGGGCCGAGAACCGGTTGCGCTCCTCTCTGATCTCCTGATTTGCCCGATGGATGCGGTCCTCAACCTCATTTTGCAACGTCTGGTAGGCATCCGCCGATTCATTGATGACAGCGGCGAGGATTTTCAGTTCAAGCGCACCTTTGGTGGTAATCCGATAGTCAGGATTTGCGGCACTGATCAGTCGCGTCTGTTCCGCCATTTTCAGGACCGGGATGATGTAGTACCGAAACAGCAGGCTGACCATGGTGCAGATGAAGGTCACCAGTATGATCGAGCCGATAAACGGGAAGGGGATCAGCTTGTCGAACAGCTCTGCGGCGAGGGTTTGTTCGGAAGGAGGGAGATTCAGGTAGGCTGCGGCAAGGCTGCCAAAGACCACCAGGAAAAACGTGGTGATGATTCCGACCAGAAAGAGCCAGTACTTAATTGCTGGGCTCAGGTTTTCGCCAAAACGTTTTTGCACAGAAGTCTCCATCCGGAAGGCTATGGACGGTCCACGAAAAACAACCACTTACAAATTAAGGATAGATGGTTTCACAGTGATATTCAATCGGCTTGATCATTATGTTTAAGACCTGGAAATAAAGAGTTGTTTTAACGCAAAGGCGCAAAGATGCAGAGAAAATCTTGATGTATCGTGCCTTCAGTTTTCTTGCTGTCAGCTTTTGCGAACCTATCGAGTATGCTCAAACGCTCCGAAAACAAGTTTGGTGTAGCGACCTACCTTCGCGACTTTGCGTCTCTGCGTTCATTGTGATTTGGTCTTAAGCCGGTTTGGGGTTGAGTCCTGCCCGAGACACCTATTAGCTGGCGACCTTTATGACTTTATTAAAGCCTGCTGTAAAATTTTTTCCAGCGCGGCCGCTTCGTGTATGGGATCGTAACTTGTCCGATCCGGCTGCGACAGATTGCGGCGCAGGTCGGGATCGTTGATAAATTGCAGCGCGTCACGACAAAACTCCTGGGCGTCATTGAACAGTCGTCCGTTGCTGCCGTGCTGCACGACGGTGGCATTGCCGGGAATGTTTCGGGCCAGAATCGGCACGCCGAGAACGGCGGCTTCGAGCAGGGCGTTTGACAGCCCTTCGCTGACCGAATTGTTGAGGATGACATCGGCACTCTGTATGGCCGAGGCCATGGCAGGGGCGGGGATGGTGCCCAGGTAGCAGGCCCAGGGTCTCTGCTGCACCGCCTGGGTGAAACTGTTGGCATAGCTCTCATCAAGGATCGGCCCGCAAAAGGCGAGCTGAAACGACTGCGATTCTGCTGCCACCAGATCGAACATGGCCAGCAATTCAACGAGCCCTTTGACCGGGCGCAACCCGGCCGGACAGAGGAAGAGAACTTTGTCTGCAGCCAGATTGTGCTTTTGGCGAAGGTTATAGGGTTGATTGCCCAAAGTGATCCCCGGCGGCAGCTCCTGTAGCTTGTGCGTCCACTCCGGGTGGTTGGCGCTCAGTGTAGCGGCGAGCATCGGATTCTGGTACAGGACAACTCTGGCCTGTTGCAAGATGGTGCGGATCACCGAGGCCTGTTCCGGATCATCTAAACCATGGTTGACATCGGTGCCGGTCAATAAAACCACAAAGGGAAGGGGTAAGCTGCAGGTCGCTTCCAGCCACGGTTTGCCGGAACGATAGGCGTGGAGCAATAAACTAATGTCAGGGGCGAAGTCGATGAGCGTCTCTCTGAAGAGAGGCTTTGGTTGCAGCGGGGTGTCGATTACCCTCACCCGATGTCCTCGCTCTTCAAGTCCGGCCTGAAACCGTTGCGCCGAGACCCAATTGCCAGTCACACGACTCTGGCTGGGTACAACAATCAAGATGCGCATGGCAGCTCTCCAAAGTTGCACAAGCGGATTTGCCGTCGTGCAATCACCTCTTTCGTTTTTTTAGCGCACAGCGCCTGCAACTCAACCAGCCGTTCCGGTCCGTTGAAGGTGCCACCTTGAGCGCAGCAATAACCGGGATGCGTCATCAGTTCCCAGCGACCTTGCGGCAGGTTCTCCAACAGGTGGCAGAGGCTGTTGGTGTTCAAGCGGTTTAACAGCGGCATGCCCCAGAGCCCATCCGTGGTCTTGATGCCGGCAGTGATAATCGTTGCGTGTGACTCCTTGCCGAGTTGTCGATAAAGCGCCAGCTCGTTAGCCAGGGGTCCGTCAGGGTCCTGCTCGACAGCTTCGGCCGTGAGAGCGGTGCGCATGGCTTCAATGCCGTACTCCATTGCCAGCTCGGTCACCATGGTCATCAGGCAGGGGAACAGCTGGGAATGCTGATGGCTGTCCAGGTGGTCGGGTTGTAGCCCCGCGACCAAAAGCCGCTCAATCTGGGCCGCCAGCTCCTGGCGAATAGCGGTGCGGTCACAAGCACCGGTCGCCAGGCATTGCCTGAGTTTCTGTTTGCCTGGTAGTTGTCCTTGATGATCAGTCAGACCGCTGATTTCACCTGTCAGGGTTATTCCATCAGACAGGTTGAGATGAACCCCGACCGGCATCCCGGCCTCTTTTGCCTGAGCGACTGCGGAGATAAAGGAGGGGCCGTTGGCAAGCAGTGAGCTGCTGGTGACAATGCCTTGTTGAAAGGCTTCGAGAATTCCCCGGTCACGCTCACTATTGCTGCCAAGATCGTCGGCGTTGATAATCAAAGAAATCATAGCATCATAGTAATGCAGGTTGGTGCTCTGAGCAAAACCTTTGCACTAAAAGTCAATACAATCTCGGCTTTAACATGGGGCGTACTCGCGAACGCGGCGTCGTTCTGTGGGGGCTTGTTGACTTTTGTTACGGTTGTGCTGCGGAGCGGATGGTGTCCAATGCCTGCTGACGCTGACTCCACAGCGAATCGACGAAGCGGCTACGGTCGTTTTGGCGTTGCTTAAGCTGATAGCTGGCCTCAAGGCGATTCCTCCAGTAGAGGTCAACTTTCCCTTTCAGATAGTTGGCCAACTCCGGCTTCACCGTTTTTGCCGTATGCCCTTTGGCTTTGAGTACCTGCGCGTAGAGTTGTTGGCGACCGGGGAACTCACCAGTCGTTGCGACGGCCAGGTTGTAAGCCATGATCGGTATCCGCCCGCTGGTTCGGGCGGTACTGTACTTTTGCAAGAGCTCGCTGTTCGGCTCTGGAGGGTTGGTGCCCTTGGGCAGTAATCCGAGCGAAACCTTGTAGCTGCGAATTGCGGCATAAAAATCGTGGAGCGAGGCTGAAGTGGAAATTTGATCTTTCCAGGTGAGCCCTTTAGCCAGAGACTCTACGTCTTTGGCTGCGGCCAGCTGGTCAAACGATTGGATGGTCGCGAGCGTGGCCTTGACCGTGCTGAACAGACCGGGTCTTTTCTGGTAAAGGTCGTTGATGATCTCTGGCTCCAGCTGGGTCTGTGTGCTGACAGCCGCAACCAGTTTGCTATAAGTTGCAGCTGTTGCTGCTGACTCAGTACCGGTAGGGTCTGTTGTTGTCTCCACGAGGGCAAAGCTGTTCAACAGTGTGTCAAAAACCTGCCGGTTGCTTTGGTCGGGCTGCGCCTCTTCCAGGCTGATCAGGTAGAACCCGCTCGGAGTCTTCAGAATCACCAGCACAGCAGAATAGTTGCTACCCTGCAGCGTTGTACGCAATCCGGGGTAGGGTTTGTCAATTTTCATCGGTGTGCCGACAGCCAAAGCCGCCGCGGTTTCTTTTGTTGAGGTAAAGAGGGCGAGGATTTCGCTGGTTTCGCCTGTGCTGATGCGGAGGTTTTCGATCGAGAGGAGGGCTTGGCCTTTCGTAAACTCAATCCCGTCCATCGTCGTGGTTGTTTCCCATTCTGAAGTGATAACTGTAGAGAAGGCCCCTGTTGCGTCAGAGAAGCTCTTCTCTGCACCGACAGTTGCCGGGATAAAAAACAGGGTGATCAACAGGGCCGAGAAGAGGACTCGTCTGCCAAGGTCGAAAATATATGTGCCTCTCAATAGGTTATGCATAGAGTCTCTTGAATGTTACCAACCTTTTTGCGCCTTCTGTATCTGGCTGGCGATGTTTTTGGCGATTTGCAAGACACGTGTGGAGTGTCCTTTCAGAGAGTTGGTGTTGTAACGGATACTGAAATAGACGTTGGCTATTCTGCCCACCAAGCGTCCCCTGGTGCTGTATTTGGTGATCCTCGTACTGACATAAGTCTTATTCTTTTGCTTCATGCGAACATAATCAACCCCTTCAAGCTTAACTTTTATATCTTTGAATTCCTGGTCCTCAAACATTTGGGTGGTTAGCTCTTTATCAATTTTTTGATCTCGTTCGCGCATCACATCGTTGTAGCTCTCGCTATAGTGGACCGATTCCATGTTGATTTGAACATCATAGCTTTCATTGATCGAAGTTGTTGAGTTTTTGCCTGTTTTGACTTCTTCCGACCGGAAAAAGCGGAACACCGCAGCGTCACTGAAGTCCAGAGATTCATCGGCAAAGGTTTGTTTGAAGCCATCAAGCGCTAAGCTGAAATGCATTGGTTTATAATAAAATCTTTGATCCAGCTTATTCAGGACCCCATCAGTCTCATCGAGAAGCTGGTCAACAAATTCTGCAAGGATTACGTCTTTTTGGTGTGACCAGTCGACACATCGTTCCACGAATGAATCGCTCAGCCTGTTGGTTATCCATTCCTTGCGCGTCCTGACGTAATGTTCCCAAAACTGCTGTTTTTCATCACGGCCTTCATGTTTTCCCGTCCAACATTCAAGGTCGCCATTGATCTGAATGACTAACGGTCCCTTGCGCGCAAACAGATTTGTTTCTGAGATTCCACTGGAATGAGTTTTGGTGAAGACGATGGCTTCGTCGGCATGCGGCAGGGTGATCGAAGTCGTTGTCGGCGATTCTTTGTGAAATTCGGCATTTTTAATGTCAGAGGTGAGTCGGAAGTAATCTTTGAGTGGCTCAATTTTAGGTGGATTTAAATTGAGGTCGACATAGAACTCTCGCAGTTTAAAAGCGATCCAGTAGGGTGCCTGGTATTTTTTGTCGCCCCACTTAACCTCAGTCGTTCCTTGCTCCAGGTTGCGGTAGAGTTTTCCGTCTTTGGGACAATATTGATCCTTGATTTCATCACAATAATCCCCTGGTTTAATGTTTTCCGGGAAATCATAGCTTTTGAAACCGAAATAATCTTTGTGGATATATTCATCTTCTTTATTTTCATTGAGAATGATTTGTTCAATATCATCGGGGGTTAAATCCAGCCAGTTTTTGCCGGCGAAGAGCTTGCCCTGTAATTTATTGTCAGGTTTTTCCTGCGGCTCTTCCGCTTTAATTTCAAGCGGCTCTGCCTCTCCTGCCAGCGCTACCAGTTCATGTAAAAGCTGCTGTGCCATCTGCAGGCTGTCGGCGGCGGCTTGATTCGGGCCGGAAAGATTGCCCCAGGCTTGTTGCGCCTGTTGCGATATGGCGTTCACTTGCGCAGCATCAACCACCTGCGGCGGCTTATCGAGACTGGCCAGAGCCGCCACCATCTCAGCTGTATTGCGCAGGCCCCGCACCTCAGCGACCGCGCGCTTCAACGCCGTTTGGTTGATCGTGATGCCGTTGGCGCGATCAAGGGTGGCGGTGATGCGATTCCGGTGGTTTTCTTCCAGATTTTTACTCGAAGACGCATATTCCAGCAGCTTGGGCAGTTTGGCTCTCGCCGCCTGGTGCTGCTGGTAAAGCTGTTCCAGAGTGTCTGCCTGGCTACGGTAGGTTTCGTAGAGTCCGGCCGCCATTTTGGCATCCTGCGCCATTACGGCTTTGGCTTGCTTGACGAGCGCGAGGGCCTCGGGGACCTTGGCGGTCAGTTCCGCTCCTTTGCTCAGCGCTTCGATGCTGGAGAGAGTCTGTGCCAGCGCTTGATAGTCGGAGATCGCAGGCTGCAACAGGTCGCCGATGAATTTTGCCTGAGTGGCGACGGCTTGAACTGTTAACTCTCCGGCGTTATGTTCTGACTTGACGCGGTTGATGTTGCCGGCCTGTTCATCAGCTGAGGCCTTGATCGCGTTTAGTTGCTTGAGCAAACCTTCGACGGCCGCTGGCTCGAGCATCGCGCCGGGATTCAGACTCTTCAGCGCTTCAGCCTGCTGGTTGTAAGCCTCCAGCGTCTGGATCGAAGCGCTGAGCTGTTGCCGGTTGGCTTCGGCGTGCTTGTTGAGTTGCTGCAGCTTGTTGCTCATCTTGCTCAACGAGGCGATCAGGAGCTTGGTTTGCTGGGCGGTGTATTCCAGCTCAGAAACGACTGCATTGGCTTTAACCCTGGCCCGCAGGCTGGTTTGAAATTGGTCCTGTTCATTTGTGGCCAGCATATATTCTGCTTCTTCTGCGGCAACATAGGCCTGGCCCGCCGAGTCGAAGCTTTCTTTGATTGTGATCAAATCTCCAGTTAACGGGGCAATTTTGGCTCCTTCATATATGGCTGTCCTGGCCACAGCGCGGCGGGCAGAATCTTCGGCCCGTTGCATGACCATCTTTTGAACTTCCGGGTCGCTCAAGTCGAAATCGTTTTTCTCGTAGAATTCGAGCGTGTCGACCAGGGCCTCCATCTTGGCCAGTTCGACATTCTCCAGTACGCCCTTGACTGTCGAATAGCCACTGATGTTTTTGGCAAAGTTGATCAGTTTGTTGGCTGCCAGTGGTTTTCGTCCTTCCCGGCTCGCCTGAGCATTTTCCTCCAGCTCTGAACTTATGGCGGTTAATACTATGCCAAGAATCGCGCTGCCATCGTCAAACTTGGCACCGCGGCGCAGGGCTTTTTTCATTTTGGTGATTTTACTTTTGGTTGCAGCGATCTCTCTTCGCAACTTGAGATACTTGGCTGTGTTTCGTGATTTACCGAGGTTCGCCTTCTTAGTGCGAACATATTGTTTTTTTACCTTCGCCTTGTTGACCCGACGGGTTTGTTCCTTGATTTCCGCTTCCACTGCTTTCGAAGTTTTGCCTTTGTTTAGTTTTTTCTTCTCAAGTGCTGCTTCGAGACGCTGTTGTGCTTTTGTACCATTTTTGTCGATCTCAATTTCCAGTTGCTCGTAGCGCTTGTGTTTCTGGTTGATTTTCTGGGCGTTCTCTCGGCGGGTCTTGCCCTTGTCCTGATATTGCTGGTTCAGCTTCTTTTCAGCGTTTTCAAGCTGTGCATCGTTAAAGCCATCGACATCTATATCGGCAAGCTCTTTGGCCTTGGGGGAGAGATATTGGCTGACTTTCTCAGCAACACCCTGCGGTTGGCTCAAGCCCGTATTGAATTGAAAAACTGTGTCCGGGGTTTTTTGTGTTTTCAGGGCTTCAACTTCACTTCGTGCCGCCTGAATCTGTCCACGTTGTTCGGCGGTGGTCTCAGCATCAGCCAAGGGGTTGAAAGCGAGGAGGAAGTAACTTAGTAGTAGAAGGCCGGAATGAGTAACTCTCATGGCGACATCCTCTCTCGAACCTGATTCGCCATTTTGACAAGCTCAGGATTCTTCAGCTCAGAGAGGGCCTGATCTAGAAGCTTGACGGCTTCAACGTTATTGCCTGTGACTTCTTCAAGCGAGGATGCCATCAGTAAAAGATAGCCGGGATCGTCTACATCGTCAGCTTTATCAACCAACAGACGACTGGTTTCAGTGAGGTTGCCATTACCGAGTGCCAGCATGACCAGTTGCAGTGCCGCCCTGTCCGTCTGCCTGACGGCAGCCTGTTTCAGGCGTGCTTTGGCAACTGTGAAGGCCGCGTCGTAGTTGCCGACTAAGGTGTACGCCTCGGCTAGCCGCGCCAGCAAGGCGTCTTTTTGCGGGTCGCCTTCCTGATATAACATCCAGTAGATATCGATCGCATACGGGTACTGCAAGGCATTTCCCGAAGCGATATAAGAGTCCGCCAGGTCGACCCAGTAGCGCGTTTCATCGGGTGCGGCGACCGTGGCCTGCTCCAGCAGTGAGATCCCTTGCATGACAGCGGCCGGGTCATCGCCACTGAGGCCAATGGCAAAAGTCTCGATGCCAGTCTCGTGCAACAGTTGCGCTGAAGGAGC
>JAQYVY010000070.1 GCA_030145195.1 Desulfuromonadales bacterium
ATTCTTTATCATTTCAGTCAACATAGTTGCTCTTTATTGAGCAGCGTCTTTATCGAGAGTGGTGGAGGGACAGGCCCTGCGAAACCACAGCAACCGATTCGTCATAGTGACGGGTGCGAGGTGCTAATTCCTGCTCCGGCTTTCCGGAGAAAAGATGAGGGCGGCGATTAGAGAACCTATTATTCTGTCTCTCTGAAGCCCCTTCTCATTTATACGAGAAGGGGCTTTTTTCGTCTCTTCCCATAACTGAGGAGATCACATGCAAACAGCTAAAACATCTCAGGAGACCCAACTGGTTCAGCTGGGCGTCGGCCAGGATCAACAAACCGGAGCGATCAGTGTGCCGATTTACCAAAGCGCAACCTATCGTCATCCGGGTGTTGGCGAATCGACCGGTTACGATTATACCCGTTCGGGCAACCCGACTCGACAGGCGCTGGAAGAGGGTTTGGCGAAACTGGAAGGTGGAAGCCGCGCCCTCGCCTTCTCTTCCGGGATGGCGGCCCTGACCACCTTCTTTCTGCACTTCACCCAGGGCGACCACCTGATCGTCAGTGAAGATCTGTACGGCGGCACCTACCGGGTTCTCAATCAGGTCTTTGCCAAATTTGGCCTGACGGTGAGCTACGTCGATACCAGCGACACAACGGCCGTAGCAACAGCAATCACCTCTCAGACCAAAGCCCTGCTGATTGAAACCCCAGGCAACCCCCTGCTGGGCATCGCCGACCTCGCTGCCCTCGGCCAGCTCTGCCGCAAGCACCAGTTGCTGTTTGCGGTCGACAACACTTTTTTAAGCCCGGTCCTGCAACAGCCCTTTGCCTTTGGCGCCGATGTCGTCATCTACAGTGCGACCAAATACCTCGGCGGCCACAACGACCTCTGCGCCGGAGTTCTGATCGCCCGTGAAGAGAACCTCGCTGAACGCTTCTACTTTCTACAAAACTCCTGCGGCGCGGTGTTGCCGCCGCAAGACTGCTGGCTGCTGATACGCAGTCTCAAAACTCTGGCGCTGCGGATGGAGCGCCACTGTCAAAGCGCCCATGAGATTGCCCTCTGGCTTGAGCAGCAGCCGAAAGTCACCCAGGTCTACTACCCCGGGCTAAAAAATCACCCGGGGCACGAACTCTCATGCAGACAGACCAAAGGTTTTGGCGGTATGCTTTCATTCCGGGTCACTGACAAGGAAACCGCCGCCGCCGTGCTTAAACGTCTGAAGTTGATTTCCTTTGCCGAAAGTCTTGGCGGAGTGGAATCACTCATGACCCTGCCTGCGGTGCAAACCCACGGCGACATTCCAGCCGCGGACCGCGAACGTCTCGGCATCTGTGAGTCGCTGCTGCGCCTTTCCGTCGGGATTGAATCGGTTGCGGATATTATTGCTGATCTTGAACAAGCCTTGGCTTGAGGTGATTGTACCTCTGGCATAAGGTCAAAGGAAAAACGTAACGCAAAGACACTAAAGAGGTGAAGAAAGTCGCAAAGGGAAAATTCAAACCGTTAAACCATAGAGATCTTCTTTGGGCCTTTCATTGTCTTCTCTTTGCGTCTTTGCGTCTTTGCGTCTTTGCGTCTTTGCGTCTTTGCGTCTTTGCGTCTTTGCGTCTTTGCGTTAAATGAGTTTAGTTTTTGCACTAAAATTGCTCACCAATTACAGGAGTAACAGCACATGTCACATCAAAAATATCGTCCAGCAACTTTACTGGTTCACCAGGGCAAAGATCGTGACTCGGCCACAGGCGCTTCCACCGTACCGATCTACCAGGCCTCGACTTATCACCACGAAGCGGGCGTTTCTGGGGAATACGATTATGCCCGTAGCGGCAACCCGAGCCGCGAGCAGGTCGAAGAGGCGATCGCGCTGCTCGAAGGCGGCGTGCGCGGTTTTGCCTACGCTTCCGGGATGACCGCGATCGGCAGTACGCTGGCGCTGCTCAAAAGCGGCGACCATTTGATCGCATCGTCCGATCTCTATGGCGGCTCCTGGCGTTTCATCACCGGCGTGCTGCCCCAGCAGGGGATCAGCTTCAGCCTGGTGGATACCACCGATGTCGACGCCGTCAAGGCGGCCATCACGCCGCAGACCAAAGCGCTCTTTCTCGAAACCCCGTCCAACCCGATGTTTCAGATCACCGATTTGCGCGCCATGGTGCAGATCGCCAAAGAGAACGGTTTGCTCAGCATGCTCGACAACACCTTTATGACCCCGCTGCTGCAGCGCCCCCTCGATCTCGGCATTGACGTGACCATCCACAGCGCCACCAAGTTCCTCGGCGGTCACAGCGACATCCTCGCCGGGTTGGTCGCGACAGCAGATGCCGGGTTGGCAAAGCGCTTGAAATATTTCCAGAATGCTTTTGGCGCTGTCCTCGCCCCCTTTGATTCGTTTCTCCTCTCCCGAGGGATCAAGACCCTCAAGGTGCGTATGGAAACAGCACAGACGTCCGCACAGACCCTGGCAGAGCGACTCACCGCCCATCCCGCCGTGGCCCGCGTCTGGTTTCCCGGCCTGGACGACTTTCCCGGCCGTGAGCTGCACTTCTCTCAGGCCAGCGGCGCCGGAGCGGTGCTTTCTTTTGAACTCAAGGAGGAATCACAAGTCAAAAGGCTCCTTGAAGGTGTTAAGTTGCCGATCATTGCCCCCAGCCTCGGCGGCGTCGAAACTATTTTGACGCACTGCTGGTCGATGTCGCACGCAGCGATTCCGGCCGAGGACAAACTCCGGCAAGGGATTTCCAAAAAGCTGTTGCGGATCTCAGTCGGGATTGAAGATGTCGAGGATCTATGGGAGGATCTGGCGGCGGGGCTGGTTTAAGATTTTTGGAGAAGCTACGACGGGCAACTTTTCCATGGAAATTCGACCGATTTAAGGATCAGACAGAGAGTGCAATTTGATTGAAAGAGCGGGGAGTTTGTGCTAAATATCTGAACCTTGTCAAAGTTTGCCGTTGTAGCTCAGTCGGTAGAGCAGCTCACTCGTAATGAGCAGGTCGTCCGTTCGATTCGGATCAACGGCTCCACTTTGAAACAGGCCTCTGGAAAGATTTTCCAGAGGCCTGTTTTACGTTTAACTTGCCACTTGGTTTACCTCAGGGGACAGTCCCCGACCTTTTTATGCCAACTCATCCACCGCCACCCGATACCGCGGATCCTCTATCACATTGACCTCGACCATGCTGCCGGCATTGTCGAGCAGAGCGCGGCACTCGGCGCTGAGGTGCTTGAGGCGCAACTTCTTGCCCTGCCCTAGGTAACGTTCGGTGAGACTGCTCACCGCCTCAAGTCCCGAGTGGTCGCAGACCCGCGACTCGCGGAAATCGATCACTACCTCGTCGGGATCCTCGTTCGGGGTGAACTGGTCGTGGAAGGAGCGCACCGAACCGAAGAAGAGCGGCCCATGCAACCGGTAAGTCTTGGTCCCCTCTTCATTGACGGCGGTTTCGCAAAAGATCCGCCGGGCGTTCTGCCAGGCGAAGACCAACGCCGAGACGACTACACCGACGCCAACCGCAATCGCCAGGTCGGTAAAGACGGTGACTGCCGAGACCAGCACCAGCACCAGAGCGTCGCTGCGCGGGATCTTGTTCAGAATGCGCAGGCTTGACCAGGCAAAGGTGCCGACCACCACCATGAACATCACGCCGACCAGCGCCGCCAGGGGGATCATTTCGATCAAGCTTGAAGCCAGCACGATAAAGCTAAGCAGGTAGAGCGCGGCAGCAATCCCCGACAGACGACCGCGGCCGCCGGAGTTGATGTTGATGATGCTCTGGCCAATCATGGCACAGCCGCCCATACCGCCAAAGAAGCCGGTGACCACGTTAGCGACCCCCTGGCCGATGCACTCGCGGTTGCCACGACCGCGACTCTCGGTGACTTCGTCAATCAGGGTCATGGTCATCAACGATTCGATCAGGCCAATAGCAGCGAGAATGCCCGCGTACGGCAGGATGATCAGTAGAGTCTCCCAGGACACTGCCACCATCGGCAAATGGAAGCTCGGCAGGCCACCAGCCACCGAGGCGAGATCGCCGACGGTGCGAGTGTCGAGGTTCAGGCCGTGGACCAGGCCAGTCACCACCAGAATCGCCGCCAAAGCCGAAGGGAAAGCCATGGTCAGTTTGGGCAACAGGTAGATAATCGCCATGGTCAGCGCCACCAGGCCGAGCATCAGGTACATGGCCGGCCCCTGCATCCACTGTAGCAACCCATCGGCATCGGCAACCTTGAACTGGCTGAGCTGCGCCAGGAAGATGACGATGGCCAGACCGTTGACAAAGCCGAGCATCACCGGGTGGGGGATCAGGCGGATGAACTTGCCAAGGCGCAGCACCCCGGCACCAACTTGAAAGATGCCCATCAGCACCACCGCGGCAAACAGGTACTCGATGCCGTGCTCGGCGACCAGGTCGATCATCACCACCGCCAGAGCGCCGGTCGCGCCAGAGATCATCCCGGGCCGACCACCGATGATCGCGGTGATCAGGCCGACGATAAAGGCGGCGTAGAGGCCGACCAGCGGAGCGACCCCGGCGACGAAGGCGAATGCGACCGCCTCGGGAACCAGGGCCAGGGCTACGGTCAAGCCGGAGAGGAGGTCGTCTTTACAGCTGTTGCTTTTTCTAACAAGAAACTGAAACATCAATGATCCTTAAGGGAGTGGAGTTTCGGGGGGAGGTGTGCGGAAAAAGACGCCGACTATAGTCGTCTGCAGGGGGCGTGGCAAGTTAAAAAATTACTATTTTCGTGAGCATTTACCTGATGCGGTTTACGAAACGCTCTTGCGGGACATTTTTAGGGGGTCACAATGGATTTCGTTTTGTGTCCCAGTAATGAATCAAGGATTCGGGTGTGTTTCTTTGCTTACTTTCTTTTGCACACGCAAAGAAAGTGAGGCGGCGTGCGGGGCCGATAAAGGAGCGCAAAACCTTGAGCACTCCGGGACGCACAAACTTCATCATCCCCCGGTACCCGTCGCATTTGCTCTGAGAACCACAAGAACCAGGCCAAAAGCATTTCTCACGCAAAGCCGCAAAGAAGGTCAAAACCTTTTTTCTGGTCTTCCTTTGCGCCTTCGCCTCATGGCGCCTACTTTTGGTGCGGCTTGAGTGAATGCAATGAACGGGCGTGAGCCAAGCATTTATGGTTTAAAATCGCTCAGGAGCAATAAAAAAAGCAGGTCTTGTCATTCGACAGGACCTGCTTTGTTATGACTTATCAGTAAAAGAGGGAATCAGACCTTAACCACCTCAATCAAATACCCATCTGGATCTTCGAGAAAATAGAAACGAACGCCCTGCCCTGGCAGCCCCTTAAGCGGCTTGGGTGCAAGGCCCATCTCTTCATGTCGTTTATGTGAGCCTTCAAGGTCGGCCACGCCGACGGCCAGATGCGAATAACCATTACCTAACACGTACGGTTCTGCTTGATCGTGGTTCCAGGTCAACTCAAGCTCAAAATCGCTCCCGGGAGAACGCAGGTAACTGAGGGTGAACTTGTGCTCTGGGTGATCCTTACGGCGAACAATTTCGAAACCAAGAGCCGCCTGGTAAAACTGCTCAGATTTCTCCAGATCCATGACCCGGAGGCAAGAATGAATCATCGTATACGACATGATTGCTCCTTATTTTTTTGCTTTTTCGTTTTCCTTGTCTTTTTTTCTGCCAAGTTCAAAGGGATGAGCCTGACGGCTGACGATAAAGTCAGCGAATATTTTCATCCAGAGCGTCACACCGGCGATAGAACTCCACGTCTTGTAGGGGGAAAAAACGTTTTCAAAACCAGCAAAGGTCAAAAGAACACCGACGATAGTGACAAGAGCAGTACCACCTGCTGCCAGATTGACAATTCCAGTTGCAGGAGCCCACTTCTCAGGATTAGGTGGTCCTTCACCGCGTTTCAGGGCTACGTTGGAATAATCATGCTTAACAAAGATCTTCCATGCCCGCCGCAACCAGAAGAAGGCCATAGGGAAAAGCGCAAAGAACAACATCAATGAGATAGCGATACTTATGTCAAAAACCATTCAATACTCCTGAGAGCCCTGACGCTACTGGGCTAGAGAATGTGTTCATCCGGTCGCCCCGAAAGAAGCAAGGTATAGATGCAATACCTTTTACCTGATGATGCGGGGGCAGGCAATAGGATTCTGTAAAAAAACCCCGCCAGACTTGCTGGCGGGGTCGAGTGACCCGGCAAAAGCCGGGTCAGCATTTACACTAAAACTTAGTGAGCGTGAGAACCATCAACGGCCTTAGCACCGCGCGGGGTACGCACGTTCTCAACCATGTGCTGGATATGCTCAGGGCATTCCGGCGTGATCTTGCTGACCACATAGGCGACAATAAAGTTAAAAACTGCACCGATTGCACCGAAGGCATTGGGCTCGATACCCAGGAAGAAGTTATTGCCCCCAAAGGCCTCAAGGATACCATTCATCATAGGCATTGTACCCTTAATAAAGAAGAGGCCTTTATGTAAGAATACGTAGGCCATGGTGATGCCAAGACCTGCCAGCATACCAGCCATCGCGCCTTCTTTGTTCATCTTCTTGTTGAAGATACCCATCATCAGAGCCGGGAAGATCGAGCTAGCGGCCAGACCGAAGGCGATGGCCACGGTACCAGCGGCGAAGTCTGGAGGATTCAGGCCGAGATAACCAGCGACCACGATGGAACATGCCATGGCGATCTTACCGGTCATCAGCTCTTGCTTCTCAGTCAAGTCAGGCATAAAGATGTTCTTGAAAAGGTCATGCGAGATTGCCGAAGAGATCGCCAACAGCAGACCCGCAGCCGTCGACAGCGCAGCAGCGAGACCACCAGCAGCAACCAGTGCGATAACCCAGTTAGGCAGCTGTGCAATTTCCGGGTTGGCGAGAACCATGATGTCACGGTTAACTACAAGCTCGCTACCCTGCCAGCCAGCAGCAACAGCACCAGCAGGAGGATTCTTGTCGTTGTAGTACTGGATACGGCCGTCGCCATTCTTGTCAGCGAACTTAAGCAGACCTGTGACTTCCCAACGCTTCATCCAGGCGGGACGCTCATCGTACTTGATGCTGCTTTCCACGGCGAAGAGATCGCCGCCAGACTTAACAGCTGTGTTAACCGAAGCGTGCAGATTCAGGCGAGCCATAGCAGCAACAGCAGGAGCTGTAGTGTACAGGATCGCGATGAAGACCAACGCCCAACCGGCGGAGGCGCGTGCATCTTTAACCTTGGGAACCGTAAAGAAACGCATGATGACGTGTGGCAGACCAGCAGTACCAATCATCAGGGACATGGTGTAGACGAACATGTTCAGCGTGCTGATACGCGTCATCGTGGTGTACTGCGGGAAGCCAAGGTCCATAACGACCTGGTCAAGTTTACCCAGCAGGGACATGTCAGTACCAACAAAACCACCACCGAGGCCAAGCTGTGGGATAGGATTGCCGGTCAGAGTCATCGAGATAAAGATTGCTGGGATCGTGTAAGCAAGGATCAGAACACAGTACTGGGCAACCTGAGTGTAGGTGATGCCCTTCATGCCGCCAAAAACTGCGTACATGAAAACGATGCCCATACCGATGAAAACACCAGTCGAGTTGGAAACGCCCAGGAAACGAGAGAAAGCAACACCAACACCAGTCATCTGACCGATGATGTAGGTCAGCGAAGCGGCCAGCAGACAAAGGACTGCGACGCAGCTTGCGGCCTTGGAGTAGTAACGATCACCGATGAACTGAGGCACAGTAAACTTACCAAACTTACGCAGGTAAGGTGCCAACAGCATTGCGAGGAGAACGTAACCACCGGTCCAACCCATGAGGAAAAGACCGCCGCCATAGCCCATGTTAGCGATCAGGCCAGCCATCGAGATAAAAGAGGCCGCGGACATCCAGTCAGCGCCGGTTGCCATACCGTTCAGAACGGGAGGGACGGAACCACCGGCAACATAAAACTCACTAGTGCTGCCCGCACGGGCCCAAATGGCGATACCGATATAAAGAGCAAAGGTAACGCCGACGACGAGATAGGTCATAGTTTGAAGTGACATTTAATAGCTCCTTTATTCTTCGTGAACGTCAAATTTTTCGTCGATTCTACCCATCAACTTGGCATAGACAAAGATCATGATAACGAAAGCATACATTGATCCTTGCTGAGCGAACCAGAAGCCCAGCGGATAACCACCAAGGCTAATGCTGTTGAGCGCGTCGGCGAACAAAATGCCACAACCGAACGAAACGAAAAACCAAACTGCCAGAACTTGAACTATTAACGTACACACTGCTTTCCAATATGCTTCACCGCTTTGATCCATAATAACCTCCTTCAGGTTAGGTAAATAAACACTTTTGAGTTACCACAAAAACTTGATGCCGTTTGACACCTCCTTTTGTCTGCACGAACATTACATTAAATGTAATATCCGCCGCGGTTAGGGTCTCTCAAAAAAGCTTAAGACTTGAGAAGACAAGGTTTTAATTTCACAGTTATCATGTTTGATAGCGGGGTCTTACGCCATTGCTAAATGCCCCTGTTACACACGCATTATTAAGACTATAAACTCAATTTTTAAACTTTGTTCTTCTTTGTCAAATAACTAAACGCCCAGTAGGACTCGGTTGAGGTGAAGATAGCCTTTCTCTCAAGAACGAGTCAACAAAATAATATAACGTTGTTTCGTTTTTGTCAAATAACATTGTAAGCATGCCACATATCAAAGCATTTCCTCAGGGTCCGACAGATCGGTAACAAGTATAACAATAAAACGCACGTTTGGTAGTGAATGCGCCGTTTTGGTGGATTTCTTGTTATTTTATCCAGTAGCAACTGTCACAAAGAACGATTGCATCAAACAGCGAAAACAGAGAGAATATCTAAGATTAACTTAATTTCTCCAGGAGGAGACATGGCTGGCAGCAACTTTTGCGAAGAAAGCTTTTTCTTTCTGCACATCGACAGCGTATGCCGCACTCCGGCCATAACCTGCGAACCGGACACCAGCATCATTGACGCCACACGCCTGATGCATGACCATGATGTTACCGGACTGGTTGTCACTGAAGGGGAACTCCCGGTCGGTGTCCTCTCCGTTCGCGACCTCCGAGACCTGATTGCGGTCAAAAACGGCAATATCATAGGTCACAGGGTTCGCGATATCATGCAAACGAGCGTGACCTCAGTCCATCATCATGCCTATGTTTTCGAGGCCATATTTAAAATGGCCAAACACAACATCCATCGCCTCGCCGTCGTCAACAAAGAGCAGAAGCTGGTCGGCGTCATTAACGACACAGACTTGCTCAGTCTACAAACCCGCAGCCCTCTCTATCTGACCCAGGAAATAGAAGTCACCGAATCCATCGAGGGACTGCGTGACATCAATAGCCGCATACTGGATATGGTCCGATGTGCAACCGGAACTGGCGCTGGCACCCGAGGTCTGGTGCAACTAATCACCCACTTCAACGACGCCTTCACCCAACGCATTATCAAGCTCATGGAAAGCAACGAGGGTCTGCTGCTACCAGAGAAAGCGGCCTACTTGGCTTTGGGCAGCGAGGGCCGGGGGGAGCAGACCCTACGCACCGACCAGGACAGCGCCATGATCTATGCTGACGACATCTCACCTGAAGAGCTTGACGCCTGCGCCAGGTTTGCCGAGCGGCTCGTCGATGCACTCGCCTTTGTCGGGGTGCCCCGTTGCCCTGGCGACACCATGGCCAGCAATCCACAATGGCGCCACAGCCTCTCCGAATGGACGCAAAAGGTTG
>JAQYVY010000071.1 GCA_030145195.1 Desulfuromonadales bacterium
GGCCCGTCGTCGTCAAAGCTGAACACTGAGCTTTCGCTGTCAATCAGGTCAATCTGGTCAGCCACAACGATTTCATCGCCATCGCCGTCGACTCGCGTCACTTCGTATTGCAGTTGAATGGTTGCTTCACCGTCCAGCAGCATGTCGACGTTGGCATCGAACAGGTCACTGTCTTCGCCGTGATCTATCGCTTCATACAGTGTGGTTTCAAGCTGGTTGCCGACGATCTTGATTGTCATCACCTGGTCGTTGTCTGTGTCACGACCTACGATATCGCCGCTTTCCAGGAACAGGGTGATGGCGCCACCGTCGGTTGCTTCCAGGTTGGTCAAGAGACCACCGGTGTCAGGGAAGCCGACGAAGCTCAGCGCTCCGTTGGTCGAGCCTTCACCGTCATTACCATAGTTGCCTTCGATGGTGAACAGGCCGGTCAGGCCACCTGCCACGCTTGTTGAGACCTGTGCCAGTCCAGGCCCGTCGTCGTCGGTGTTGCCGTCGGCGACTTCTGCCGGATCCAGATCGACGTTTGCACGATCGGTCCCTTCGGTTTCATCGAGTTCAACCGTCAGCGCCTCAGCGACGCCTTCCGTATCGGCTTCAACCGTCAGGGTTGGCCCGTCGTCGTCAAAGCTGAACACTGAGCTTTCGCTGTCAATCAGGTCAATCTGGTCAGCCACAACGATTTCGTCGCCATCGCCGTCGACTCGTGTCACTTCGTATTGCAGTTGAATGGTTGCTTCACCATCCAGCAACATGTCGACATTGGCATCGAACAGGTCACTGTCTTCGCCGTGATCTATCGCTTCATACAGTGTGGTTTCAAGCTGGTTGCCGACGATCTTGATTGTCATCACCTGGTCGTTGTCAGTGTCACGGCCTACGATATCGCCGCTTTCCAGGAACAGGGTGATGGCGCCACCGTCGGTTGCTTCTAGGTTGGTCAAGAGACCACCGGTGTCAGGGAAGCCGACGAAGCTCAGCGCTCCGTTGGTTGAGCCTTCACCGTCGGCGCCATAGTTGCCACCTATGGCGAACAGGCCGGTCAGGCCACCTGCCACGCTTGTTGTGACCTGTGCCAGGCCAGGCCCGTCGTCGTCGGTGTTGCCGTCGGCGACTTCTGCCGGATCCAGATCGACGTTTTCACGATCATTCCCTTCGGTTTCATCGAGTTCAACCGTCAGCGCCTCAGCGACGCCTTCCGTGTCTGCCTCCACCGTCAGGGTTGGCCCATCATCGTCAACGATGACTGTGAAGTCAGTCGAGGCACTGGTACCATTCCCGTCAGTGATTGTCGCCGTGAAGTCCAGTACGAAATCATCTTCAGTGTTTGGCGTTGCGTGAGACAACGGGGTAAGCAGGTTGAATGTATAAGTGCCGTTCTCGTTGTCAGTTAGGGTCCAGCTATCATCGGACGCAGTCAGCGTCATTGTCGCCGGACTCCAGCTTGCGCCTGGATCATCCGGGCTGGAAATTTCAACAGTACCCGGACCGTCTGGGCCATAATCGTATGCGAGTGTACCAGTGGAGGACCATTCCGCCATGTCACCACCATCGGCGTAGCTGTCGCCCACATTACCATCAAAGCCCTCTACGTCTTCTTCGTCCAGAGTAGCATCGCCCGAAGTTATCTCCGGGGAACCGTCGATAACGTCAGGTGCAGGTGTTTGTTCGTCGTCAAGTGCCTGCGGGCTTGCAGCTGCCGGCGCGTCTGGATTCTGAACGCCGAGCTTGTCGATACCACCCAAAGCATCTCCCAGATCGTCGCCATAGGCGCTGGCGCCGCCACCGGCAGGTGCTTCGCCAGCAGCTGTCTCTTCCGGGATTTCCGTCAAGGCGGTAAGCAGGACATCACCTGGTACCACGCTGCCATCAGCCATCAATAACAGCGGAGCCTGACCTTGATCGGCCAGGGCCGCGAAATCTTCAAGCACCAGAACCGCACCATTTTCAAACTCAATGCGCAGGTCATCGCCAGCAATGGCGATTGTCTGGTTGGCGATGTCAAACGGAACCTGAACAATCTGACCAGCTTCCATTACGATGGTTTCGGTTTGTCCGGGAGCAGGAGTTGGCATGATCATGTTCGCCGCGGTTGTGTTGCTCTCTGCAGAGGGTGTCGCTGCGTCTTGATTTAGGGTTTCTTCGTTTGCCATGGTCTTGTCTCCCTGCGTTCAGCCAGCTAGTTGTCTGCTATATGAAACCGTTTCGTGACTACGTCCAAGTCGTCTTTATCTAATGCAGGTACTGAAAATCACATATCTTTGCAGCGACGCCAAGCTTGTCGCCGATTTCTTCCGTGCGGATAATTGTGGCCTGACATTCCAGTTGGATTGGTTTGCCCGGCAGGGCATGGGTTAAATCCAGAGTAAAGTTCAAGTCTTTTCCGGCCGCAAAATACTGATCGGTCAGGAAATAAATACCCGACCAACTGATGTCGCGTGTTGTCGCCATGCCGTGGTCCAGAGCGACTGGAACCTCAACCTCTATGCGCTGCGAAACCCTTTTTTCACTATGGTTATCCATTAGAACTACCTCTCTTAAGCATATTCTAGACTGTTTTGCTGTAAGAACAATTGATCAATAGGTTGAAGAATCTATATCCTTTGGTATATTTTTTAGGAAAATCATCGAAACTATGCGCCCTTATGCGTGTTGTCGATGAACGTACCACTTCTGTTGTGAGTCTCCAATTTTGGACTACTGGTTTTGCAACGGGTGTCTTTATTGAGATTTTTACGGTAAAGTGCTTACTTAAATTGTTTTGCAAACTGTTGTGGAGGTATTATGGCCATTACCCTGATTGCGGCTGATCCTCATCCCACCTTCTTGCTGGGCCTGAAGCACTTGGTGTCATCTGAAGCCGATCTCGACTTGTTGGCCTGTTGCTCCTCTGCAGCTGAGGTGCGTCGAGAGATTGGCAGGCTTAAGCCGGACTTGTTGATCCTTGATCTCACTCTGCCTGATGGTAATGGGGTCGAGTTGCTGCGTGAGCTGATGAACAGTTCTCAGCCGGTCAAGGTTGTTATCTTGACTGCGGTTATGGATAACGATCAAGCAATAGAGTCCCTGCGTTTAGGGGTTCAGGGGGTTGTTCTGAAAAACATGCCGTCACACCTTATTGTGCAATGCATTCGCAAGGTGGCTGCCGGTGGTTTGTGGATGGAAAAGCAGTCGATCGGCCAGGCCTTTGAGAAGATGCTGCGGCGTGAGGCCGGGGTCAGACGGTTGGCGAATATTCTTACCCCCCGGGAAACCGAGATCATGTGCCTGGTGGCGCAAGGCTTGAGTAACCGCAAAATTGCCGAGGATCTGCTGGTGTGCGAAGGGACAGTCAAGATTCATGTGCATAATATCTATGGCAAGTTAGGAATAAAAAATCGGGTTGATTTGACGTTATATGCGCAAAAGCGCGGCCTGGTCTAGGAAGCTGTCGGACTCGACAGGCAGTTTCCTTGTTTCTCAAAAACAAATTTTGCGGTCATCCACGCTTTCTGGCTTGAAACTTTAAAGGCCACCTCAACTTGTGAGGTGGCCTTTCTTTGTTGCAGGTTATTTAAGGTTTCAACCAGTAATTGGCAGGCTAAAGTTGTTTCCGGTTCAGTTTTGGCCGGAATACAGCTTTTCGTCAATCTGCAGGCTGGCGTTCAGTTTGCCGGTCAGGGCCAACAGGCGCTCGGTAGCGATGACTTCGTTGGTCTTGGCCGTAACCATCAGGCCCGCTGACTGAAATTTTTCGTTGTGGGCGTCAAGCACGTCGAGCAGGGTGCGTTGGCCGACGTTGAACTGTTTTACGTAGGAATCGAGAGTCTTCTGGTTGAAGTTCAGGGCATCACCGAAGGAGACCACTTGCTTGCGTGCGGATTCCAGTTCGGCCCAGGTGATTCTTGCTTCTTCAATGACCATGTCCTGTTGGTCGTCCCGGTGGGCTGCTGCCTGCACCTTGCGCGCCATGGCGGCCTTGCGGTCGGCAACATCGGAGTGGCCATTGAAAATGTTCCAACGCAGACGCACCATGGCCTGGTTGTTGTGCTCATAAGTTGTGGCGCTTTCAACGTTGTCTTCGTAGCTAGAACTCAGCTCCGCGTGGATTTTCGGTAGAAAGTTGGCTTTGCTCAACTCAACTCTACGAGCGGCTTCGGCAACGTTGGCATCCAGCGCCAGAGTCTTGGGATTGTGTGCTGCTGTTTGTTTGATTGCCTCATCAAGGGTTTTGGGAGCGATGCCGGGGGGCGCATTGAAAAATTCAACATCGCCAGCCAGTTTGCCAACGAAACGCTGGTAGTTGGCCTCGGCAGTGTGGAGCGCTGCCTGAATTTCGGCAACGGAGGCGTAGGCGCGCGCGAGGCGAGCCTGAGTTTGATCGACATCAGCGATGCTTCCGGCGCCGCCTTCTTGACGCTCTTCAAGCTTGTTGAGGATTTCGAGATGGTCATTGACGTTCATTTGTGCCAGACCGAGCAGCTCACGTTGGCGGTAAACATCCATGTGGGCGATGATGGCATCGAGGGCAATCGCCTCAGCATTGTCAAAGGTCCGGTATCCGGCAGAAACCATCTTTGCTTCTTCGATCTCGACTAGACTTCTGGTTTCTTTGCCATCGTAGAGGAGCTGAGAGAGACGGATTGATCCTTCCAGTCGATCGTAGAAGTTGTGCTCATTCCCCGCCAGGCGCGTACCAATATCGCTGTGGGCTTCGGCGCCATAGCCGAAAGCAACATCAACTTGTGGGTAGTAACCACCGTAAGCACGGTCGTGCTCAAATCCGATGGCATCCTGGTTGGCTTGGAGTACTTTTAAACGTGGGCTGTATTCCAAAGCGGTGGTCACAGTGTCGGACAACCTGACCGTGGTGCCTTCTGCCATGGCGTTGGTGCCGAGAAGTAAAGCAAACGGCAGGACCATGCTTAATAGCAGCGCTTTCAGTGAAAACCTTGTCGTCATCTTTTTTCTGCCTCCTCATTTGTTTGTCCCTGATGGTGATAACTAAATGTTTGGAAATATCTGATATTACAATGAATAGTTAAATCTTTCGATCAGACTCGATTATATCAAACAATTAGTTCTTGCCAAGTTGTTATAATCAGATTTTTTCTTCCTTTTGGATGGGGTAAATCGTTTATAATTCAGAAAAGTTAAGAGAGGGTGATCGCTTTCCTCTGATTTAATGCTATAATAGACCGTGTAAATGGTCTGAATTATTGATTTTAAACGTTGCCGCAATGCTTAGGGGTCGTGGGGGAATCCAAGCTGATGAACTCATCTGTTTGGCCCTGACGAGGGACCATGCCAGAAGAAAACAGCCAAATCAAAGCACAGCCGACACCTGTCGAAGAAAAAAACACAGGTTCGGAGCCTGCTCAAAAGCCGAAACCAAGACGGCGCTCCAGCGATTTTGTTTCGCCGGGACTGGTTGACTACGAGCCGCCGGTGTTGCGTTGCCTTTCTCTGGTGGCCGGTTTTCTTGGACGTCCTGTTTCCACCGTCGCCCTTAAGGCAGGCATGCCACAGGGGCGCGAACGGCCGCCGCTGTCTGTTTGCGTCCGCGCGGCAGAGCAAGCGGGTCTGATTGTCCGCACCTTTCATCGACCCCATATCAATAAAATCTCCACTTTGATCCTGCCTTGCATCCTGGTGTTACAGAATGATCAGGCCTGCGTCCTGGTAAACTTAACGGACTCTCATGCCGAAGTGGTTTTCCCCCAAGGTGGTGGGACCGGCAAGCGCTTGCCTCTAGAGCGGTTGCAGGAGCAGTATTCCGGTTACGTCTTATTGGTACATCCGGAAGGGAAGCTGGATCAACGGGCGAGCGAACTTAGGCTGGTTGATACGAGGGAATGGTTCTGGGGGACCATTTTTAAGTTCTTCCCGATCTATAAGCATGTCCTTCTGGCAACGGTGATGGTCAATATCCTGGCTCTTGCCAGCCCGTTGTTTATCATGAATGTGTATGATCGGGTGGTGCCGAACAACGCCTTTGATACGTTGTGGGCTCTCGCGCTGGGGGTCTTTATCGCCTACCTGTTCGATTTTCTGTTGCGCAACCTGCGTGGTTATTTTGCTGACGTCGCTGGCAAAAATGCTGATGTTATTATCGCCAGCAAATTGATGCAGCAGATGACGGCCATGCGCCTCGACCACAAACCTGAGTCAGCCGGAACGCTGGCGAATAATCTGCGTGAATTCGAGTCGTTGCGTGAATTTTTCAGTTCCACCACCTTGATGGCGCTGGTGGATATGCCCTTCATCTTTCTGTTTATCTCGTTGATTGCCTATATCGCTGGGCCGCTGGCTTATGCACCCTTGGTCGCGGTGCCGGTTGTGGTGTTGGTTGGTTTCTTTCTGCAGATGCCATTTCAGCGGATCATTGAAAAAAGTTTCCGCGAAGGGGCCCAGAAAAACGCGCTATTGGTGGAGGCCATTACCGGCATAGAGACGATCAAAACCAGCATGGCCGAAGGCCAGATTCAGAAGCGCTGGGAAGAAGTGGTCGGTATGAACGCCAAGTCGACCAGTAAAGCCCGCGCGCTTTCTAACTTCTCTATTTCCTTCTCGCAGTGGTCGGCACAATTGGTGAGCGTAGCGATTATTATCGGCGGGGTTTACCTGATTTCAGAAGGTGAGCTGACTTTGGGTGGCTTGATCGCCTGTAACATTCTGGTCGGTCGGGCGATGGCGCCGCTCGGTGCGGTGGCTGCCATGCTGACGCGCTTGCAGCAATCGCGCATGGCCCTTAAATCACTTGATCTGTTGATGTCTCAACCCAACGAACGGCCAATCGATAGTGAGTTTATCCAGGCGCAGAACCTGCAGCCGTCAATCAGCTTTGAGGATGTCCATTTTCAGTATCCAAACAGCCAAACCCCGGCCTTGGTTGGGGTCACCTTGAGGATCAAAGCGGGAGAAAAGGTGGCAATCCTCGGTCGGACCGGTTCGGGAAAAAGTACTTTAGGGCGCCTCTGTCTCGGCCTGTACGAGCCGCAGGAAGGGTCAGTCAAGCTGGACGGGGTTGATCTTCGTCAGTTGCATGTGGCTGATCTGAGAAGTCATATTGGTTATGTGAGTCAAGACAACTACCTTTTTTATGGCAGCATCCGTGAAAATATCGCTTTCGGTGCGCCCTATGTAGATGGCCCGGCCATTCTGAGTGCCGCAAACCTTGCTGGCGTGACCGATTTTGTCAAAGGGCATCCCGCCGGGTTTGACTGGCAGGTCGGTGAGCGGGGCATGAACCTTTCCGGCGGCCAGCGTCAGGCGGTGACGATTGCCCGGGCGCTGCTCCTTGACCCGGAAATCCTGATCTTTGATGAGCCCACGAGCGCTATGGACAACCATGCCGAAGCCATCTTGCGCCAGAGGCTGCTGGAATCACTGGAAGATAAGACCCTTTTGCTCTTCACACACCGCACCAGCCTCTTGCATCTGGTGGATCGAGTGGTCGTCATGGATGCGGGCAGGATTGTTGCCGATGGCCCCAAGGCGGATGTGTTGAAGGCATTGAAAGGCGGCCAGGTTGGCGCGTCGAAACGATAGAGATATTTAAATTATGCCAGAACGCAAAGAGATAAAAGACACTTATGATCACAAGGCACGGCGCGGTCTGCTGAATGCTTTTCGCGAGGAAGATGATCTGCATTTCATGAGCGAAGTGGATGCGGCCATTCAGCGCAGAGGCCATTCGATCGCTTTTGTTCTCACTCTGGTCATCGCTTTGTTGATGGTCACTTTTGTGCTCTGGGCACATTTTACCGTGCTTGATGAGGTGACCCGTGGCATGGGGCAGGTGATTCCTTCCCAAAAGATTCAGACGATTCAAAATCTGGAAGGAGGCATTCTTCAGGAGATCACGGTTCAGGAGAACCAGATCGTCAATAAAGGAGATATCCTGATCCGGATTGACAATGCTTTGGCGGCGAGCCAGTATCGAGATGCTTTTACCCAGGCCGCTGAACATGAAGCCGCCATTGTACGTTTGAATGCAGAAATTGAGGTCAAGTCAAAACTGGTTTTTCCTGATCAATTTAAAAAAACGGATCCGCAGATTCTCTCAGACCAGCAATCAATTTTTAAGGCAAGAAAGGAGCAATTGCAGGCGGAACTCAGTGTCCTGAAGTCTCAGCACAGTCAGAAACAGCAGGAAATCACTGAAATGCGCAGCCGCAAAGAGCAACTGGAACGCAGCCAGGGACTGGCCAAGCAACAGCGTGACATTGCCAAGCCGTTGGTTGACCAGGGCGTCTATCCTCGGGTCGACTACCTCGAGCTGGAACGTGATATTTCATCGTTGCAAGGTGATATTGATGCTTTGCGCCTGGCGATTCCACGGATTCGCCAAGCGGCCAATGAAGCCAACCGCCGTATCGAGCAACGCTTGGCCGAGTTCAAGTCTGCGGCGTTGAATGAAATGCACAGTCGCCGTGGTGAGTTGAAGTCTTTGCTCGAGATCATGTCGGCCGGAGAAGACCGTGTCACCCGGACTGATGTGCGTTCACCGGTGCGCGGCACCATCAAGCAGATCAATCTTAATACCATCGGCGGCGTGGTGCGTCCTGGCGAGTCGATTCTTGAGATCGTGCCGCTTGACGATACCTTGTTGATAGAAGCGCGGATTCGCCCGGCCGATATTGCGTTTTTGCATCCCGGGCAAAAGGCAATGATCAAGATTACCGCCTATGACTTTTCACTCTTCGGTGGCTTGGAGGGTGTGGTGGAAGCCATCAGTGCCGATACCATTGAGGAGGACAATGGCGAAAGTTTTTTCAAGGTCAAATTGCGTACGAAGAAAAATGCCATTAGCTATCGCGGTGAGGATTTGCCGATTATCCCGGGTATGACAGCCAGTATTGACATTCTCACCGGCAAGAAGTCAGTGCTGGCCTACCTGCTGAAGCCGATTCTGCGTGCCAAGCAGAACGCCTTGCGGGAACGTTAGTCGAGGTGACGGAGATGTCGAGACTGCGTTCTTTCTTGTTTATTCTGACAATCAGCCTGCTGGTCGGGCTTTGGGGTTGTGGCTCCAAAGCTTCCGCCAAAGCTTCCGCCAAAGCTACGGATCAGATAGCGCCAGCGATCCCACCCGGCAAAGGCTTGTTTCGCAGTCATGAATTTCGTAGCACCCTGAAGGCTTTGCCGAACTGGACGCGGGTGATGGAGAGTGCAGAGGCCGAGACAGAAGCTTTTTATAGTTGTGACGCCAGCAAAGAAGTTTGCTCGGCGGCCGCACTCAGCTGGCAGAAAATTATTCGGCAGAGCCTTGACCTGCCCGCGATGGAACAGCTTAAAGCGGTGAACAGTTACTTTAATCGCTGGCCGTACCGACTCGATATAGATGTATACGGTGTCAGTGATTACTGGGCGACGCCGGGTGAGTTCCTCCGGTTGTCTGGGGACTGCGAAGATTACAGTGTCACCAAGTATTATGCTTTAAGCAAGCTTGGCTTTGCCACTGATGACATGCGCATCGTCTTGCTGAAAGACAATATTCGGAACATTTCTCACGCAATCTTGGCCGTCAAGCTTGGTGGTGAGTCTTATGTTCTCGACAATGTGTCCGATCTGGTGCTTTCCCACTTGAAGTACGAGCACTATGTCCCGCAATATTCCGTTAACGAGTTTTACCGGTGGGCCCATGTATCGCCACAGGCGTTGCGATAGGCTTGT
>JAQYVY010000022.1 GCA_030145195.1 Desulfuromonadales bacterium
GCAACCGCAACGTCGATGCTAAAGAACCGCGCCTGATGGGTACGCCGGGCAGCGGTCCGGACTGCCCGGACACTCCGCAGATGTGCCAGAACAGGGACATCTTCTTCGCGGCCTGGGGTACGGAGAGAAAAAATCCCGTCACAGACTCTGCGCAAGACCTGGATCTTTTCATTACTTATACCCTCGACAGCGGCGACCACTTTGCTCCATCGATCCGCTTGGCACGGGGAGACAATGTTGACAGGCAGGCCGAGGCCCAACTTCGCGCAACCCCCGACGGCAGTCAGGTCTTTTCAGTCTGGATCGACAAGGATCGGAAGGGGGCAAGCAATGCAAACCTTAGTACCGGAACATTTGAGCCGATCCTCTACGGACCGAGGACAAGCCGTTAGGCGGGGGCCAAGATATGGTTCAGGGCATGGACAGGAATCAGGACAAATCTTAATTTTAAATTGCATTGGTAAAAAAACGATCAACGCCATCGGCCCTTCAAGGAGATGGCGTTTTTTTGACGCGATTTGGTTTGCCGCTGTCAAAGGGGGGGGCCTCAAAGAACATACACCCAAATAGTCTCTTGAGTTGTCGTCTCAGTTATTGTTGGTAGAATTAAAGCGCAAATCAATCTGTGTTAATACCTCGTTTTGAGAGAAGTTAATGAAAAATTTGCGCCTGCTGATAGTTGACGATCACCCGGTGATAGGAGAGGGCCTTCTTTTGTTCCTCGAAAAATACCCGGAAATCAAGATTGTCTGCATGGCTTTAAATTGTCAGGAAGGACTCGAAAAACTGCATAAATGCGACCCCAATATTATTGTTATGGATTTGAGGATGCCGGGTATTGATGGTTTTGATGCAATCAGGCTCTTTCTGCAGCAAAAGCCAGAAATCGGGATTGTCGTTTACTCTGGTTTTCAAGACGACCTTTCCGTCAATCATGCCCTGGAAGTTGGGGCGAGGGGCTATGTCCTCAAGGGTGACCCTGTTTCGCATTTAGTCGACGCTATACGAGTTGTCCAAAGTGGGGGCTACTGGTTAAGTCCTAACCTCAAGCAGACCTCAATCTCGTCGTTCCTGAAAGGAGATTGGCAAGAGCAAGGTCGGTTTGCCGACTTCGATACCTTGTCAGTACGCGAACAAGAGGTTTTCTGGTTGCTTGCCAAGGGTAAGTCAACCACCGAAGTGGGGGAGGCCATGTTTATAAGCCCGAAAACGGTGGCCAAACATCGTGTGGCTATTAAAACCAAGCTCAGGCTCAAAAACGTTGCCGAGATGGCTAATTACGCCATGCTCATCAATCCGCAAAAAATCAACGAACTGTAAGAGGGGACATTCTCTCTTCCCCCCGTCAAGAACAAACAAATAACCGTGTATAATAAGTCAGTTACAGATACAGTCTGATTCTTTAAAAGGTTAAAAGTTAAAAGGGGTCAGCCCTCGACATTGGACATAAGCAAAACAACTAATGTCCCAAGTCAAGGGCTGACACCTTCCTTTCCGGTGCTTTCTTGTCGCAAGAAGATAAACAACACCGAATTCTAGACTTCAGGTTTGTGGACTGGGAGGGAGAGTAGGTAGAGAGTCACGCCACAGCCAATCAGCAAGAGCAGCAAGCGAATCCAGAGGATGTCCACCAGGAAAAAGGCTGAGAGAGTAATGCTCGTCCAGACCAGGGCAATTGCTTTGGCTTTACTGGCGCGCGACATACCTCGCCCGTCGATGTAGGGGCGAATAATTGGCCCTAAATGAGCATGGTCGAGCAGCCAGTTGTAGAAATTTTCGGAGCTGCGGGCGAAGCAGGCCAGGGCAAGCAACAGGAATGGAACGGTCGGCAAGACCGGCAAAAAAACCCCGAGGACGCCCAGGCCGGTAGCGATCAGGCCTGAGATCATCAGTGCCCAGCGCAGGGCCGGATTGATCGGTTTATGTTGTGGTGTGGTCATTGCTTTATTTTGTAGCATACCTTGGAACTTGCGCGACACCTTTCTGACCGGGTATCCGCCTCTATTAAGGGGGGGCATTGGTTATTTATTTAACTTATTGTGATTATGGGGTGTCACTTTTAAGCCCTGCATTATCTGATAGCCCGACAGCCTGCCAATCAGTTTAATCTCGATTTTTTGATATACTCCAAGCATGAGAACAGAAACCACGCTGCGATACTTAATGCCTATCCTGCTTGTACTGGCAATCATTACTACATGGTCAACCCTTGTGATTGCTAAAGAAGCACCATACCAATGTGAACCAACTGTGGAAGATGAAATGGGGCCTTTCTATCGTCCCGATGCACCTTATCGTAACAGTGTTGGCACCGGCTATCTGCTCGTAGGCACTATCAAAGCCGCACACGATTGCAGCCCCATTGCCGCTGCCAAGATTGAATTCTGGATGACCGGACCGGATGGCCGTTATGGCGATGCCTGGAGGGCAACTCTCTTGAGCGCCGAGAACGGTACTTATTATTTCGTCAGTCATGCAGCGACCGAATTCGGCAGTCGTCGACCGCATATTCACCTCAGGGTTACAGCAAAAGACTTTGCACCTCTCGTCACCCAGCACTATCCCGGGGCAGACACTGGCGAAGGCCTGTTTGACCTGATATTGATTCCAGTACCGAAGTAGTTAAGATGCAGCGTTTGGGGCACTTAAAATCGAGTGTCCCTTCTGGGAGTGACTATGGAGATCGGGGACACATAACTTATGTGTCCCCGATCTCCATGCAGAAGCTCACAGAACTGGCGCAAGGACGCAGCCTCTTCGGCGTTAAAATGTTTATCAGCCAGGCAAAGTTCGATCAGGTCGGTGCGGCGGAAGGGGAGAAATGCTTCAGCTGGCATGGTCATCTTCGGTGCAAGTGGTTGATTTAAAGATAATCGGTTTGACCAATGATGCAAGAAACGGAGTCAGGGAACCTGGGGACACAATCCCTATTCTAATGTCAGTTAAGTTGCTATCAGGGGTCAGTTTTTATAAACTGATCCCTGCTTAAATTTTATTAATTGTTATAACTGGCAGAAATTGGCGTTTCCCTGAAATAGTGGGCTAGCTGCTAAACTGTGGTTTAATATAAAACTAGTGGTTTTTTGTTGCGGGTTACAGAAAAGTTAAAAGGGAGGATGATGAGCGATACGACAGGCCCATTGTATATTGCCTTGCTTAGTCTTCACGGCTTGATTCGAGCCGAAGACCTGGAACTGGGTCGCGATGCCGATACGGGCGGACAGACTCTCTATGTGGTCGAGCTTGCCCAGGCCCTGGCTCGCCATCCTGAAGTTGCCAGGGTTGACCTCATCACCCGACGGGTGGTGGACGCGAAGGTTGACGATATCTACGCTGAGCCGATTGAAAGACTGGCAGATAACGCGCGGATTGTGCGGATTGATGCTGGGCCGGAGGGCTATATTTCCAAAGAAGAGTTGTGGGATCACCTCGACAGCTTTTCTGACAATCTCGCCAGCTTTTTCCATGACAGCAACCAGCGGCCTGACATTCTGCACAGCCATTACGCCGACGCCGGTTATGTCGGTTCGCATCTGGCAAATTTATTGGGCATCCCCCTGATTCATACCGGGCACTCTCTTGGTCGGGTTAAACGGAGTCGTTTGCTGGCGGTCGGATTGACGTCACTGGAGATTGAAGAGCGATTTAATATGAGTCGGCGCATCGAGGCCGAAGAGAAGACCTTGGCAACGGCCGAGCGTGTCATCACCAGCACCCGCCAGGAAATCAGAGAACAGTACGAGCTTTACGATCACTACCAGCCCGATCAGATGCGGGTGGTGCCACCGGGAACTGATCTTAAACAGTTCCTGCCGCCCAGCGGGGGAGAACTGAAATCCGAGCTTTTCGCGGAGCTTGTGCACCATCTAAAAGACCCGAAAAAACCGATTATCCTGGCCCTGTCCCGGCCGGATAAACGCAAGAATATCTGTGCCCTGGTTGAGGCCTATGGTCAGTCCAGCAGACTACAGGAGCTGGCCAACCTGGTGATTATTGCTGGCAATCGCGATGATATCGATGAGCTCGAAGACGGGGCGCAAGAAGTTTTCCATGAACTGCTGGTGGCCATTGATCGTCATGATCTCTACGGCAAGGTGACGATGCCGAAACATCATCAACGCCATCAGGTCGCACTGATTTATCAAATCGCTGCAGCGACCGGGGGTGTTTTTGTCAATCCGGCCTTAACTGAGCCGTTCGGCCTGACCCTGATCGAGGCAGCGGCTTCCGGCTTGCCCATTGTTGCCACCGAAGATGGCGGCCCGAGCGATATCCTCGGCAATTGCAACAACGGCTTTCTTATCGACCCGCTGGAGCCGGAAAACATTGCTGAAGCCTTACTGAAACTTCTTGAGGATCAGTCCCTGTGGGCCCGTTGTGTTGAGAATGGTCTTCTAGGGGTTCGTGAGCACTATTCGTGGACAGCGCATGCAAACCGCTACCTGAAGTTGCTGCGGCCGATTGTTCAGCGTTCCGAGAGCCTGGTGCGTCAGCCGGCTCGGCGCCGGCCCGGTCTGTATCGGGATCGCGTCATTGTCAGTGACCTTGACCAGAACCTGATTGGAGACGCTCAGTCTTTAAAGCAGTTGGTCGAGGTGTTGCGCCAACATCGCAAGAGTACGCAGTTTATTATTGCCACCGGCCGACGCCTTGATTCGGCCCTGAAGCTGATGAAAAAGCACGGTATCACGAAGCCTGACATCTTGATCACCAGCAGCGGCACAGAAATCTACCACGCACCGAAACTGACAGCCGATATCGGCTGGGCCAGGCACATTGATCACCAGTGGGCCCCCCATATTGTCAGGGATCTGTTACGGGGCTATCCGGGGTTAAAAAAGCAGCCCAAGTTGGAACAGAGCCGATTCAAGCTCAGTTATTACATTGATCCCGAGCTTGCGGATATCGAAGAGATCAAATGCCTGCTTCATCAGGAGGAGCAGGCGGTCCATGTCCAGACGGCTTTCGGCCAGTATCTCGATATCATGCCGTTACGGGCTTCCAAGGGGATGGCGCTACGCTACATCGCCACACGCAAAAACATCCCCCTGGAGTCGATCTTCGTCGCCGGAGGGTCTGGTGCCGATGAAGACATGATGCGCGGCAACACCCTGGCTGCGGTTGTGGCCAACCGTCATCATGAAGAGTTGTCGCAGCTGGTGGATGTCGAGCGCATCTATTTTTCCAGCAAACCGAACGCCGCAGGAATTTTGGAGGCTCTGGAACACTACGATTTTTTTGCCAGCTGCAGTGACCCAGGCGAAGGTCAACGGCCATGAATGAGAAGCGCCTGCTGCTGTGCTGCGATATGGATCGAACCGTAATCCCGAACGGTCGCCAGATTGAGCATCCCGCTGCCCATCAGCGATTCAAAAACTTTTGTAGTCTGCCCGGAGTGGCGCTGGTTTACGTCACCGGGCGGCATCAGAATCTGGTGAGGCAGGCCATCCAAAGCTATGACCTGCCCGAACCTGACTATGCGGTGACGGACGTCGGTACGAAGATTTATCATATTGTTGCCGGTCAATGGCGGGCCCTGAACCTCTGGGATCAAATCATAGCAGTTGACTGGCGGGGCAGCAGCCATGAGCAGTTGCATCGGCACCTCTGTTCGTTGACTGAACTGAAGCTTCAGGAAGAGAGCAAGCAGAACACCTTCAAGCTCAGCTATTATCTGTCGCTACAGGCAGATCAAGAGCAGGTGCTTTCCCAGGTTGCCGAGCGTCTTGACCGGCTGGGGGTGGCGGCCAGCCTGATCTGGAGTATTGACGAGCCGGAACAGCTCGGCCTGCTCGACATTTTGCCACGCAACGCGACCAAATTACATGGTATGCAATTTCTGCAACAGCAGCTGGGTTATCGGCACGAGGAGGTCCTGTTTGCCGGTGACAGCGGCAACGACCTGCCGGTCCTCGCGAGCGCCATCCGTTCGGTGCTGGTTGCCAATGCCAGTGACGAGGTCAAACGAGAGGCGTGTCGACTTGCCAAACAGAATGGCCATGAATCAGCTCTCTATCTTGCCGATGAGCAGAGTTCCCCGCTGGGAGGTCATTATACCGCCGGGGTTTTGCAAGGGATCGGGTATTTTATTCCGGAATATCGTGACCAGTTGAAACAGTTGGAATGTGCCTCATGAGATCATCACAGCAGTTGACCATTTTTGGCGAAGTACTCTTTGACTCTTTTCCGACTGGAGAGCAGGTTCTGGGTGGGGCGCCGTTCAATGTCGCTTGGCATTTACAGGCTCTGGGTGACAGCCCACGATTTATTTCGCGGGTCGGCGACGACGCGCTCGGCAAGAGCATCCTCACCGCCATGCTCGACTGGGGGATGGATACCGCCGGTGTTCAAATTGATTCGGAGCACCCGACCGGACGGGTCGAGGTCCGGATCGAAAAGCATGAACCGAGCTACCAGATCCTGGCCGATTGTGCCTATGACTTCATCGCCGCCGAGACTCTCAGCAGCGTACCCGCCGACGGCATGGTTTATCATGGCACCCTGGGCCTTAGAAACCCGGTCGCCCGTAACGCCTTTGCCAAGCTGGCAGAGAATCGGCCGGCGCTATTTTTGGATGTAAATCTGCGACCCCCATGGTGGCAAAAAGCCGAAGTTTTTCACTGGCTGGAACAGGCCCGCTGGGTCAAGCTCAATCAGGCTGAACTCGACCTGCTCGGCTTCGATGCAGGCGATCTCCGGCAAGAGATGGCGCGGCTACAGTCACAATTTCAACTGGAGCAGCTCATCCTGACCCGCGGCGCAGCAGGAGCCCTGGTGCGTACAGCCAAAGGGGAGTACCATCAGGTGGCCCCGCAAAAAGCGTCGCCCCTGGTTGATACCGTGGGTGCCGGAGATGCTTTTACGGCCGTCTATATCCATGGTTTACGCGCCGGCTGGTCGGTCAGCGAGACCGTCGCGGCTGCCCAGCGGTTCGCCGGCAAGATCATCTCTCTGCGCGGCGCCACCACGACCGACGTCGATTTTTATCGAAACTTTATCAACTCATGCGCTTCACTTTGCTGACGCTGAAATAGCTGTAGTCAAGAGCAACGACACGCTTTCAAGGATGATTTATGTACGAACAGGTCTCCCACTCCCTACTGAATGACATCCTCAACCAGATTCGGCCTGAAATCTCCGAGCAGGACCTGCGCCATTTCTATACCCGGCTGGGGGCTAATTTCTATGCCATCCATTCGCTGTTTGTGAAGCTCTATGGAGATCGCGACGATTTTGACCTGCAGGCACTGCGACTGGTCGAGACCATGGCGCAACAGTATATCAAGCGCCCCGAGACTCTCAGACAACTCGATCTGGAGAGGGAGAAAGACTACAACTGGTTTCTCAACCAGAAATGGGTCGGTATGGCCCTCTACTGCAACGGCTTCGCCGGGGATTTGCCTGGGTTGCAATCCCGGCTGAGTTATTTCCAGGAGCTGGGCATTAATCTCGTCCACGTCATGCCGATCATGCTGTGCCCCGAGGGGAGCAGCGACGGAGGCTACGCGGTCAGCGATTTTCGTGAGCTCGATCCCCAGGTTGGCACTCTGGACGATCTGCAAGCCCTCTCCGAGGAGATGCAGCAGCGTGACCTGCTGCTGGTGCTGGATGTTGTCGTCAACCACACCTCCAACAGCCATTACTGGGCGCAACAGGCCCGCGCCGGTGACACGACCTACCAGGATTATTACTACACCTTTGAGAATCGCAATGTCCCTGACATGTTCGAGCAGAGCATGCCGGAGGTCTTTCCGGAAACCTCGCCCGGAAATTTCACCTGGGACGAAGAGATGGGTCGCTGGGTTATGACGGTGTTCAACGACTACCAGTGGGATCTCAACTACAGCAACCCGGCGGTCTTCATCGAAATGCTCAATATCATCCTCTTCTGGGCCAACCGGGGTGCCGACATCCTACGGCTTGATGCGGTGGCGTTCTTGTGGAAAAAGATTGGCAGCACCTGTCAGAATGAACGCGAGGCACACCTGCTGTTGCAGCTGCTTAAAGACTGCTGCCAGGTGACAGCGCCGGGCGTGTTGTTTATTGCCGAGGCGATCGTTGCACCGGTCGAGGTCATCAAGTATTTCGGTGAAGATGCGGTGATCGCCAAGGAATGTGAAATCGCCTATAACGCGACCTTCATGGCGCTGATGTGGGACGCGGTCGCGACCAAGAATGCCCGTTTGTTGAACCAGGGGATCAAGAACCTGCCGGTCAAGTTGGAGCGGGCAACCTGGCTGAATTACATCCGTTGCCACGACGATATTGGTCTCGGTTTTGACGATCGGGATATCCTGTTGTCAGATTACGAGCCGACCAGTCACCGCAAGTTTCTCATCGACTACTTCACCGGTCAGTTTGGTGATTCCCATGCCCGTGGCCTGCCGTTCGGTCAGAATGACAAAACCGGTGACGCTCGCATCTCTGGCTCTCTGGCGTCTTTGGTCGGTCTGGAGTATGCCCTTGAAACCGAAGATGATCGGGGGGTTGATGATGCCATCAAGCTCATCCTGCTACTGCATGGCATGATCATGTCCTTCGGCGGGATTCCGCTGCTTTACTACGGTGACGCCCTCGGGACCTTGAATGACGACTCTTTCCGCGATGACCCCCAAAAGCAGGGCGATACCCGCTGGGTGCATCGACCGGCAATCGACTGGGAAAAGGCAGCGCGCAGAAATACGTCCGGCACGGTCGAATACAAAATTTTCAGCGCCCTCAAAAAGATGATTTCAGTACGTAAAGAAGTTCACGTGTTCGCCGACTTCAACAACCGTGAACTCATTTCTGTTGAAAACCCGCACCTGTTCGTGTTCGGGCGTTATCACCTGAACAACCATCATGAGCAGGTGCTGGTGGTTGCCAACTTCGATAGCAAACCCCAATACCTCAATCTTCAGGATCTCGGCCCATGGGCTCCCCAATACGGAAAGTTGATCGATCTGTACAGTGGCGAGTGCCCCGACACCTTTAAAAAGAGCTTGGTCATTCCCGGCTTTGGTTTTTACTGGTTGTCAGGGTCTTAATGGGAATAGCAAGCAACCCTCTGGTCGCCGCGGTCTTTGGTCGTTAGAGAGGGTGGGGCGGTGTTTGTCTCACCCGCGAAAGCAGAACACTTCCTGATTTGTAAAAAACTTAAAGCCGTCACAACCTATGCTCACGCAGCAATGTGATTGGCACAACTGAAGATCGTGAGCCGATCAAGCAACACTTTTTGGAGTATGTGAAGGGTTTTGTTGATAGTGTGTTGTGACCCAAGCCTTGAAAGCGCTTCAGCTAAATTTGCCCTGTAAGCGCTTTTTATTTTTTGGGTCAGGGGTAAGCCTTGCTTTTAAGCGCCCTTGATTCAGCCCATTCTGTTCCTCTCATCCCTTTGATTTTTCATAATTCTTCAGCAGGGGATAAATCCCTCAGTTCCTCGCATAATATATCCCACTATACGTAACGTCGCATAATATATATTATGTAAACTTTGATAAGGTGAAAATACTTGGGGCTGAAAGGCGTGAATGAAGCAACCAGCGGGGTCCGTGATGCCTCTCTTGCCACATGGACCCATAACGACAAAAAAGACCCACCGTTGGTCCATACTTTCGGCCATTTCTGAAAAAGAAAACGTCTTACAGAGCAAATATGGAAGCCATGCTTTTCCGAGGGGATCGTCTCCTGCGAAAAAGCATGGCCTGCGGTGGAAGAAAAGTTCGGTTGACCTTAACGACACCAAACACAATCTTGGTGATACATCTACTTGTTGTTACGACCTAGGCGCTGACCAAAGTTAACTTTACCCTGTTGTTGATCAAGAACTTCCTGGACCTCGGTATCTTTGCCGTTACTCCAATCTCTTTTCTGAGCAGAGACTTGCTTGCCATGATTGCTTGCTTCCTCGCCAGACGAATCTTCTGATCCATCCTCTGTCACAACATCAACTTCACTGCGGGCCTTTTGTTTGGCCACAGCCTTCTGATCTTTGCGTGACCGAGGGTCTGTTTTGACCTTCTGCTGCCTTGCAGGATCTTTTGAAATCACTTCTGGGTCCTGCATTCTTTGGTTTTTAATAACTTCTTGGCGCTCAGTCGTGACCTGTGGTTGTTGCCTCTTGCGATTGGGTTTGACTGGCTGTGGCCCAACCTTGATGCGTGTCCGGTCTTTTATGTCTAACGAATGCTTATTCTGTCGTTGCGGTGCGGCATCCCGGTAAACCGCGACCTTCTGCCTGGCCTGTCGCGGCTGCGAAGCGACAACTTGCTGCTGGCTCTGTCGCACGGAAACCTGCTGAGTCACACGGTTCGGCTGAGACTGGGCTTTGACAACTTTTTTGCTCTTAGGCTGTTCAACTCTGACCTGCTGGACATGAGACTTGCCGCTCTGCTTGACCGTAACGATTGTGTCCTGGCTTTTATATTGCTGTTTCTGCGGCTGTTTATGAACTATAACCTTGGTGTCTTGAAGTGGTCTGGCAACGTGCTTATGTTTGCTGTAACCAGGGACCGGGACTGCATGAATTCTCAAGTGAGAATCTTTGAAATCATAGTTACCACCAGCCGCAATTTTGCTATATCGCCGCCCTACTTCCCAGCTTTGATCAAGATTGTAACTGATTGAACTGTGCAATCTGTTACAGCTCAAATCAATATCAAAGTGTAAATTATTGTTCGTATAATGAGCGTAAAGGTTTGTTTTCAAACCTCTTTTGTCATGAACTGGGAATCTGACGAGGTCACCGTCGGCGATCCTGATCGTGACCGACTGATTACTATAACGATAGGTGCTTGCATAGACCTGCCCTGGATATAGGGTGACCTCAATCAGATCACCGTACCGGCGCTCTTCACCTCTATAAATAGCCTTGACGCGCTCCCGATGATTATAGGGCGCAGGAGCGCGGTAACTGTTCTGGTGCTGAACATAGACTGTTGATGCTTGTGGATACGACTGGCTGTACGAACCGTGGTAGGCGACTGGTGCGCAAGCAGCGAGAAGAGTAAGCAGGATGATTGAGCTGTAACTGAGCAGTCTTTTCATGACGTCCTCCTGACGGGCTGTTCGCAGATTGAAACGACCGTTTGAATTTAACTTACGTCTTCAAAGTGGAACTGTCATCGGACATCGGGGCTTAAGTCGATAGATGTCTACGAATGTCTACCTACATTTGTAGACATAAGTGTATGTAATTATAGGTATAATAAATAATATTGCCTTGAGATGCTTTTCTCTGGAAATTTGTATTTAGGTTAAGATCAGAACCGGCGGGTCGCGTCCCGCCAAGACGCCTTACTTTTTTCAACGCCAAAAAAGTAAGCAAAAAGGCTGTCTCCTAGCGGAGGGCATATCACCTTTCGTGTCTACAACACCGGCGGATCAAATGATTTGTATAGTGCTGCGTGGCTTCAGGGTTGGGGCCTATGTATTGCGGCCCCTATTTGCATATCACGTTGACGGTTAGATGGAGGTGAGGTTCAAGATAAATGTTTTGCAATTCAAGAAGAACAAACCAAGCAACCTCTCGTTTCTTTGGTTTCTCTTTGCGACCTCTGCGCCTTTGCGTTAAACAATTGCTCCTTAGGATGTAAATAGGGCGACTGTATCAACCAATCCCAGCGAGTTCCAGGCGATTTCCCCAACGCTCCTTGAGCACCAGCAACAGCTCTTGATTGCGGGCAAAATCTTCACTGTCTGCATAAGCAAAAGCATCCTGCCGAGCGGACTCGAGGATTCGGCCATCACGCAGGATGTTGGCAATCCGGAAATCAGGCAGGCCGCTCTGGCGGGTACCAAGAAACTCTCCCGGCCCACGAATTTCCAGATCGGCCTCGGCGATTCTGAAGCCGTCGGTGGTGCTGGCCATAACTTCCAGTCTTTTTTGTCCGTCAGCACTGCATTTGAATGATTTTAAGAGGACACAAGTGCCGCCTGCGTCGCCGCGCCCTACCCGACCACGCAGTTGGTGCAGCTGCGCCAAGCCGAAGCGTTCGGCGTGCTCGACCACCATCACCGATGCGTTGGGAATATCAATCCCGACCTCAATCACGGTCGTTGAGACCAGGATGTCCAGCTCTTGTTGTTTGAACCGGTTCATGATGGCTTCTTTCTCAGCGGCGCTCATACGGCCATGCAGCAGACCGATATTAGCTTCGGGAAAGACGTCATTCTTTAACTGCTCTGCGCCTTCGGTCGCCGCAAGCAAGTCACTCTTCTCTGACTCTTCTATCAACGGATAAACAACAAAGATCTGATGACCCTGTTTAATTTCTAGCCGCATCAGATCGTAGGCTCGACTGCGCTGTGATTCGGAAATCACGCGGGTTGTGACCGGAGTTCTGCCGGGCGGCATTTCGTCGATGACAGAAAGCGCCAGATCGCCATAAACGGTTAAAGAGAGCGTGCGCGGGATCGGCGTTGCGGTCATCACCAGAATATGTGGGTGGCTGCCTTTTTCGCGTAACACCGCACGTTGTCTGACACCGAAACGGTGCTGTTCATCGATGATGCCAAGACCGAGTCGCTTGAACTCAACCCCTTCCTGCAAAACTGCGTGGGTGCCGACCACCAGATGCACCTGCCCGGACTTGAGTTCTTCCAGGATATGACGTTTTTCCGCTACCGGCATTTTACCGCGCAACAACACGGTCTTAAGGCCGAGACTTTCGAACCAAGGGTGAAATTGCTGATAATGTTGTTCGGCGAGAATTTCGGTCGGCGCAACGATCGCCACCTGGGTGTCATTCTCAATCGCCACCAGCGCGGTCATTAAGGCAACAATGGTTTTGCCACAGCCGACATCGCCCTGAATCAGTCGATGCATCGGATGCGGGGCCATCAGGTCCTGCTTGATCTCGCCAAGAACCCGGCGTTGAGCTTCGGTCAGTCGGTAAGGCAGCATCGCGGCTAACGGTTTGGTGTATTTATGGGTCACAGCAAAAGGAATACCCGCTTCTAACACCACCCCTCGGCGCTTGAGGGCTAAGCCAAGTTCGAGGAAAAAGAACTCATCATAGACCAGGGAACGGTGCGCAGCGTCTTGACCGCGCTCAAACTGCTCGATGCTGGCCTCGTTGTCGGGCCAATGCACCTGTTGCAGCGCCTCAGCTAACGGCAGCAGTTTGTGCCTGGTCAGGAGTTCTGCGGGCAGCATGGTTGTGACATGCAAAGCGAACAAGTCGACCGCCTGTTTCCAGATTTTGCGGGCGGCGTATTGGGTGAGGCCTTCAGTGAGGGGGTAAACAGGCAGGATCCGGCCAAACGCCAGCGGATCGGCGCTCTTGAAATCATCCAGGGACTGACCATCGGCGAGGAACTCGGCTTCGGGATGATGAACCTCCCGGATCGGACCGTAGCGCTTCACTTCACCGATAAAGACCGCCCGTCGTCCAATCTTAAAGCGCTTCTCCATCCAGTCTTTACGATAATGGAACCACTTGAGGGCGACGTGACCGGAGCCATCACTGACAACAACTTCAAACATTTTGCGCCGGGCACGCGCAGTGACGGTTTCGCCGCAGGTAATGATTTCACCTGTGAAAACCTCGTGCAGATTCTCACGCAAAAAGGCTATCTTTCTGAATTCACGACGATCTTCGTAGCGGTGAGGGAGAGTGTAGAGGAGATCTTCAACGGTCAAGATGTTGAGTCTGGTGAGTTTTTCGGCGACGCGCGGCCCCACCCCTTTCAGTTGCAAAACAGGGGTGGCCAGTAATTGACGGGACTGGTCGATGCGCTCTGGTGTCATCTTCCCTACCCTGCGGAATCAGGCCGCATCATGCCAGAGGTTAAGCTGTTGTCTGGGTTACGAAATTTTATTCAAGGCTTCCAGCAAAACCTCGACATCAAGGCCGTGTGCCATCGCACCTTGCTCCAGAGTCTCGTTCTGCGCGCCCATACAACCGACGCAACCGAGGTTAAAGGAGCCCAGGACAGCGGCAACTTGGGAACTCGTCCGTAAAGCTTCATGAAAAGTCATATCTTTATTAAATTTAGCCATCAGAACAACTCCTATATATAGTCAATCTCGATAATTTCGTAAACACGGATTCCTGATGGTACCTTGATATGAACCTCATCGTCAACTCGATGACCGATCAGAGCCTTGGCAACCGGGCTATTAATAGAGATAAGCCCTTGCTTGATATTCGCCTCGTCTTGACCAACGATACGGTAAACCACTTCAGTTTCCGTCTCGACATCAAAGATTTTGACCGTCGCGCCAAAAATAATTCTATCGGTACTAACCTCTGTTACATCAATAACTTGCGCGCGCGCCAGTTTGCCGTTGATCTCAGAGATACGCCCTTCAACAAAGCCTTGACGCTCTTTAGCCGCATCATACTCAGCATTTTCCGAAAGGTCGCCATGCGCGCGAGCCTCGGCAATATCCTGAATAACCTTTGGACGCTCAATCCGAATCAGGTGCTTCAACTCTTCCTGAATGGTTCGGTGTCCCTCGGGAGTCATGGGTACAGTTTCTGACATAACAGTTTCTTCCTTGCTTATTAATAAAATTGTTCGGGCAGGAGAACCTGCCCGAACATATGTACTTCAAGATAAATTTATAAATTTTATCATCTACGAGTTGTTTGGATAATACTCCTGAAGCGGCGTAACGTCAAGACTTTCCCTTTTCATGGCAAGGATGCCGTCAGTCACAGCCACAATTCCGGCCACCGTTGTAAAGTAAGCGACGTTATACATCAGGGCGGTGCGGCGGATGGAAAATGAGTCCATGACCGACTGAGTTCCAAAAGTGGTATTGAACACCAAGGTCACCTGATTGCTCTTGATGGCGTCGACACAGTGCGGTCGTCCTTCCTTGACCTTGTTGATCGGTTTTGCCGAAATGCCGTGTTCCCCCAGGAATGAAGCCGTCCCGGCGGTGGCAACGATACTAAAACCTGCCTCGATCAATTTGCGCACGGGAGCGACAATCTCCGCTTTATCTTCCTCTTTGACGCTGACAAAGACCTCTCCTGAGGTTGGCAAGATAACATTTGCCCCAAGTTGTGCTTTGGCAAAAGCTTTACCGAACTCGACATCGATGCCCATGACCTCGCCAGTCGACTTCATCTCCGGTCCCAGCAAGGTATCAACTCCGGGGAACTTGGTGAAGGGGAAAACCGACTCCTTGACCGAGATGTGTTTTGGCACAATCTCCTCTTCAACGCCCAATTCTTTAAGGCTCTTGCCAGCCATCACCCGGGCCGCGATCTTGGCCAGCGGCCTGCCGGTGGCCTTGGAGACAAACGGCGCCGTTCGACTGGCCCGCGGATTGACTTCAATCAGGTACACCTCGTCATTTTTGACCGCGAACTGGATATTCATCAAGCCCGAAACTTCGAGCTCCAGGGCCAGGGCGATGGTCTGTCGACGGATTTCATCAACAATCTGCGGCGTTAGCGAATATGGCGGCAAGGAACAGGCTGAGTCTCCAGAGTGAATTCCCGCCTCTTCGATATGCTGCATGATCCCACCGATAACCACCTGCTTTCGGTCCGACAGGGCATCCACATCAACCTCAATCGCATGATCAAGGAACTTGTCGATAAGAATCGGGTGGTCGGGTGAGGCCTCGACCGCGTATTGCATGTAGTTGCGCAAATGCTCGACATCGTAAACGATCTCCATCGCACGGCCGCCCAGAACATAGCTTGGACGCACCACCACCGGGTAGCCGATTCGTGCAGCGATCTTTTCCGACTCCTTAATGGAGCGGGCGATGCCGTTCTCCGGTTGCTTCAAATCAAGTTTATTGAGCAGTGCCTTGAAGCGCTCGCGGTCTTCGGCGCGGTCGATCGCGTCGGGAGAGGTGCCGATGATTGGTACTCCCGCTTTTTCCAGGGCCACTGCCAGCTTGAGCGGGGTCTGGCCGCCGAACTGGACGATGACGCCGTAAGGTTGCTCGACGTGAACGATTTCTAGCACATCTTCCAGAGTAAGCGGCTCGAAATAAAGTCGGTCGGAGGTGTCATAGTCGGTTGAAACCGTCTCCGGGTTGCAGTTGACCATGATCGTCTCATAACCATCTTCGGCGAGAGCAAATACACCATGTACGCAGCAATAATCGAATTCGATCCCCTGCCCGATCCGGTTAGGGCCACCGCCAAGAATGATGATTTTTTTGCGATCTGTCGGCGTGGCCTCGCACTCTTCTTCGTAGGTGGAATAAAGGTACGGCGTGTACGCCTCAAATTCGGCGCCGCAGGTATCCACCCGCTTGTAAACCGGACGGATGTTGAGCTGATGGCGTAGCTCACGGACGCGTTCATCGCGCGTGCCCCACAACATGGCCAGTCGCTGATCGGAGAAACCCAGCTCTTTGGCTTCACGTAACAAGTCCTGAAAGACTTCGCCGGTGGGTTGGTCAAGCAGGCTGGTCGCTCTGACTAAGCGATCTTCCATGGCGATGATCTGGGAGATCTTGTGCAAAAACCAGGGGTCAATCCAGGTCAACTCGTAAATTCGGTCGATAGAAAAGCCTGCGCGCATGGCATCAGCCAGATACCAGAGTCGTTCCCAGTTTGGAATCCGCAGCTTGCTCTCCAGGATCGCGAGCTCGGAGTCAGTCAATGCGCGACGTTGTTCACACGGCTCTTCAAAGAAGCGACTTTCGAAACCGCAACTGCCGATCTCAAGCGAGCGCATCGCCTTCTGTAGGCTCTCCTTGAACGTCCGACCGATCGACATCGCTTCGCCGACTGATTTCATCTGGGTCGTTAAGGTCGCATCGGCCTGAGGGAATTTTTCAAAGGTGAAACGCGGCATCTTAGTCACCACGTAGTCGATGGTCGGTTCGAATGACGCATAGGTCTCACGGGTGATGTCGTTGCGGATCTCATCCAGGGTGTAGCCGACCGAGAGTTTGGCAGCGATCTTGGCAATCGGGAAACCCGTAGCTTTAGAGGCCAGCGCCGAAGAACGCGACACTCGCGGGTTCATCTCAATTACGACCATGCGACCGTCTTTGGGATTGATCCCGAACTGGATGTTTGAGCCACCGGTTTCAACGCCGATCTCACGGATAATGCGGATCGAGGCGTCACGCAGCAGCTGATACTCTTTGTCGGTGAGCGTCTGTGCCGGAGCGACGGTGATTGAATCTCCGGTATGAACCCCCATCGCATCCATATTTTCAATTGAGCAGATGATGACCACGTTGTCAGCCGTGTCACGCATGACCTCGAGTTCGAATTCTTTCCAGCCGATCACCGATTCCTCGACCAGAACCTCGTCGGTTGGCGAAGCGTCGATGCCAGCAATCGCCATCGTTTCGTACTCTTCGAGATTGTAGGCGATGCCACCACCGGTGCCGCCAAGGGTAAACGATGGCCGGATGATCACCGGGAAACCAATATACTCGAGAATATCCATCGCTTCCTGGCGATTATGTGCCAGGCCGGAGCGCGGCACCGCGATGCCGATATTTTCCATCGCCTTCTTAAACAGGGTCCGATCTTCGGCCTTCTCAATCGCAGGCAGTTTAGCGCCGATGAGTTCGACGCCGAACTTTTCGAGGGTGCCGTCCTTGGCGACCGCGACTGCGCAGTTCAAGGCGGTCTGACCGCCGAGAGTTGGCAATAACGCCTGTGGCCGCTCTTTTTCAATGATTCTGGCCAGGGTCTCGGGGTTGACCGGTTCGATATAGGTGCGATCGGCGAAATCAGGGTCGGTCATGATGGTCGCCGGGTTTGAATTGAGCAGCACCACCTCATAACCCTCTTCTTTCAGGGCCTTACAGGCCTGGGTTCCGGAGTAGTCGAATTCGCAGGCCTGGCCGATAACAATCGGCCCAGCACCAACGATCAGGATTTTCTTGATATCAGTTCTTTTTGGCATGGTTATCCATTCTTCTTAAGATCATGTGTTGCAGATCATGTGTTGCCACCAAGGCACCAAGGCTCCAAGAGAGCCAGAATCTTTAAGCTTAAACTCTAAGGTCAGGACATAAGGGCTTAATTTAACGGCAGATTCTTACTTTCTTTGTGTCTCCGTGCGTCCGTGGCTATTATTGTTTCTTCCAGTCACTCATCAACGTGATGAACTCGTCAAAGAGGTAATTGGCATCATGAGGACCGGGCGAAGCTTCGGGATGATATTGAACCGAGAAGGCCGGCAAAGTTTTATGGCGCAAACCTTCGACCGTATTGTCGTTGAGGTTGATGTGGGTGACCACCGCATCATCCTGCAAGGATGCGGCATCGACCGCAAAACCATGATTCTGCGAGGTGATCTCGACATTATGTCCGGTTGTACGCCGAACCGGCTGGTTGCCGCCGCGGTGACCGAACTTCAGCTTGTAAGTCCGTCCGCCGAGCGCAATCGAAAGCAGCTGGTGGCCAAGACAGATACCGAACAGCGGCACTTTACCGAGCAGTTGACGAATATTTTCCTGAGCGTAAGTGATCGGCTCAGGGTCACCGGGGCCGTTGCTGAGAAACACCCCGTCGGGCTGTAGCGCCAGAACCTCTTCGGCTGGGGTATCGGCGGAGACGACCGTGACTTCACAGCCCTTCGCCACCAGATTGCGCAGGATATTGCGCTTAATGCCAAAGTCATAAGCAACCACTTTGAATTGTGCGGGGCCCTGCCTTGGCTGGTAACCGTCTGCCAGGTCCCAGACACTCTCGGTCCAATCGTAACTTTCTGTGCAAGTGACTTCCCGCACCAGATCCTGGCCAACGATTGACGGAGCTGCTTTAGCTTTTGCCACCAAGCTGTCAGCATCCAGATCAACCGTCGAAAGAATCCCGGTCTGGGCGCCTTTGTCGCGAATATGTCGCACCAGCGCGCGGGTATCGATCCCCGAGACGCCAATCACATTGTGCATTTTCAGATAAGCATCGAGGGTCATCTCGGAGCGCCAGTTGCTCGGGATGTCGCAGGCTTCCTTAACCACAAAACCGGAAAGGTGCGGTCGCGAGGACTCGACGTCCTCTGAGTTGATGCCGTAGTTGCCGATCAGCGGATAGGTCATCGTGACGATTTCGCCGCAATAGGACGGATCGGTCAGAATCTCCTGATAACCGGTCATGCTGGTGTTGAAAACGACCTCACCATGAATTTCACCTGACGCGCCAAAGGCTCGCCCATAGAACACCCTGCCGTCTGCCAGGGCCAATGCTGCTTTCATTAATGTAGACTCCCTCTGCTTTGCTGTTTCTTGGCTATGTCTTCCTGATGTCGAATTTAACATCGGCTGTGTCTTTATAGTTGCTGGTGATACTCTTGCAGGCTGTGAACCTCGCCCTTCCCTGCCTGATGACAGGCGGCGACGCCTTCGGCCGCTGCAATCGCTGCCGAGGTGGTCGTAATGTAGGACACCTTGTGCTTGATCGCGGCCTTGCGGATGTAAGAGTCGTCATGAAGGCTGAGACGACCAATTGGGGTGTTGACCACCAGCTGGATTTCACCATTCTTGATGGCATCAGCGATGTTAGGTCGTCCTTCGTGCATCTTCAGGATTTTCATCGCGTCGACGCCATGTTGCTCAAGATATTTCTGGGTCCCTTCCGTGGCAAAGAGCTTAAAACCGAGCTCGGCAAATTTCTTTGCCGCCTTCAACCCGCCAGGGCGGTCTTGAGCGGCCACGGTGATCAGCACGGCACCCGAGAGCGGCAGCATGGTCCCGGTCCCTTCCTGAGCCTTGAAAAAGGCGCGGCCAAAATTGTTAGCCAGACCAAGGACTTCACCGGTGGAACGCATTTCCGGGCCAAGCACCGGATCGACCTCGGGGAACATATAAAACGGAAAGACCGCTTCCTTGACACCGAAATGCGGGATGGGCTTACGTTCGAGATTCATCTCTTGCAGTTTGTCGCCGAGCATTGCTTTGACGGCCAGGCGCGCCATTGGAATATTGCAGACTTTGGACACCAGTGGCACGGTCCGACTAGCCCGTGGATTGGCTTCCAGAATATAAACTTGATCCTGATGGATAGCGTACTGGATATTCATCAAGCCGACGACACCCATCTCAACCGCGATGCGACGGGTGTATTCCTCAATCGTGTCAAGATGCTGCTGCGGGATATTCACCGGAGGAATAACACAAGCAGAATCGCCTGAGTGCACTCCAGCCATTTCAATATGCTCCATGATGGCTGGAACGAATGCGCTGGTGCCGTCACAAATGGCGTCCGCTTCCGCTTCGATGGCGTTGTCGAGGAACTTATCAATCAGAATCGGTCGTTGCGGACTGACATCAACGGCTTTCTGCATATATTCGTTCAGCATACAGTCATCATAAACAACTTCCATGGCCCGGCCACCAAGTACGTACGAAGGGCGAACCATTAACGGGTAACCGATCCGTGCCGCAATCTCGCGGGCTTGCTCAAGGCTGCTGGCCATCCCCGACTCGGGTTGCGGGATCGCGAGTTTCTGCATGATGAGGTTAAACTGCTCGCGATCTTCAGCCATGTCGATGGTTTGGGGACTGGTTCCCAAAATCTTGACTCCGGCGGCCTGCAGTTCTGCGGCGATATTTAATGGAGTCTGACCGCCAAACTGAACGACCACACCCTCCGGTTGTTCCTTGTGGTAAATGGAGAGCACATCCTCAACCGTCAGTGGCTCGAAGTAGAGTTTGTCAGAGGTATCGTAATCCGTGGATACAGTCTCCGGATTACAGTTTACCATAATGGTCTCATATCCTGCTTCGCGCAGAGCCGTGGCAGTATGCACACAACAGTAGTCGAATTCAATCCCCTGTCCGATTCGATTCGGGCCGCCACCCAGAACCATAATCTTCTTCCGTGAGCTGACCGCTACTTTGTCGGGCGCATTATAGGTAGAGAAGTAATAAGCCGCATCCTCCACCCCGCTCACCGGGACCGGCTCCCAGGCTTCCGCCAGATTCAGGGACAGGCGCTGTTCGCGCACCTGAGTCTCTGAGAGCTCGAGGATTTGGGCCAGGTACTTATCGGCAAAACCATCTTTTTTCGCTTGAATCAGCAGTTCGTTTGGAGGCAATTGCCCCTTGTAGGCGAGAACTTGTTCTTCCAGCTCAACCAACTCCTGCATTTGCGTCAGAAACCAGGGTTTTATGTGAGTTCGCTGGTAGAGTGCGTCGATATCAGCGCCCTTGCGTAAGGCTTCGTAAAGAATAAACTGGCGCTCACTGGTCGGAATCAGCAGCAACTCCATCAATTCAGCGAGCGATTTATCGTTGAAATCAAGCGCGAAGCCGAGGCCATAACGACCGTTCTCCAAAGAGCGAATCGCTTTCTGCATGGCTTCCTTGTAATTCTTGCCGATACTCATGACTTCGCCAACAGCGCGCATCTGAGTGCCGAGCTGGTCTTTGGCACCCTTGAATTTCTCAAAAGCCCAGCGCGCGAACTTCACCACCACGTAGTCTCCTGACGGGGTGTATTTGTCCAGCGTACCATCACGCCAGTAGGGAATCTCGTCGAGGGTGAGACCCGCGGCCAGCATGGAAGAGACCAGCGCGATGGGAAAGCCAGTTGCTTTGGAGGCCAAAGCCGAAGAGCGCGAGGTGCGTGGGTTGATCTCAATGACAACCACCCGATCGGTTTTGGGGTCGTGAGCAAACTGGACATTGGTTCCGCCAATCACTTCAATGGCATCAACGATAGCGTAGGAGTAGTCTTGCAGGCGTTTCTGTAACTCCTGACTGATCGTCAGCATCGGCGCGGTACAGAATGAATCTCCGGTATGTACGCCCATGGCATCGACGTTTTCAATGAAGCAAACCGTGATCTTCTGGTTTTTAGCATCACGCACAACTTCAAGTTCGAGCTCTTCCCAACCGAGCACTGATTCCTCAACCAAGATCTGGTTGACGGGGCTGCTCGACAGGCCGCGGCCGCAAATTTCTTCGAATTCTTCCATGTTGTAAGCGAAGCCGCCACCGGTTCCGCCCATAGTATAGGCAGGGCGAATAACTACCGGCAGGCCAATGCGCTCGACGATATCTTTGGCTTGTTCGAAGCTGGTAGCGATCTCGCTAGCCGGCATCTCTATGCCAAGGGACGTCATGGTCTGTTTGAAGGTTTCCCGGTCCTCGCCACGCTTTATGGCGTCGAGGTTGACCCCGATCACGCGCACATCATATTGATCAAGCACTCCGGCTTCGGCCAGGGCACTCGAGAGGTTGAGTCCGGTCTGACCGCCAAGATTAGGCAACAATGCGTCAGGCCGTTCCTTGGCGATGATTTCAGTCAAGGTGGCGACATTAAGCGGTTCGATGTAAGTAGCATCGGCCATGCCGGGATCAGTCATGATGGTGGCCGGGTTTGAGTTAACCAGAACGATCTGGTAGCCGAGGGCCCTTAGCGCTTTGCAGGCCTGGGTCCCGGAATAGTCAAACTCGCAGGCCTGGCCAATAATAATGGGGCCAGAGCCGATTATCAGAACTTTTTTAATATCATCACGACGCGGCATTGCAGTCTCCAGTGGTTACATTAAGGAGTAAGATTTAACTCAATGAGTTACAAGTCTTTTCATTACTAGCTCCGGCTGAAGACGACCTTTCCTGCGACGATTGTATGCAGGGCGGCACCCTTCATCTGCCAGCCATCAAACGGGGTGTTCTTGCTTTTGCTGGCCAGCTTCTGGGCGTCCACCGTCCAGGCAAACTCCGGGTCGATCACCGTGATGTCAGCCTCTCCGCCTTCGACTAAACCTCCGACGGGCAGATTGAGGGCTGCAGCAGGACCGTTCGTTAACAGCGCAATGGCTCGAGGTAGATCAATCACACCGTCTTCCACCAGCTTGAGAGAAAGCGGCAGGGCGGTTTCCAGGCCGACGATGCCGTTCATCGCAATGGCAAACTCGACATTTTTCTCATCGATGTGATGTGGCGCATGATCGGTGGCGATCGCATCAACAGTGCCATCGGCAATCCCCTGACGGACGGCCGCCATATCTTCAGCGCTACGTAGCGGCGGATTCATTTTGGCGTTGGTGTTGTAGCCGCGGACCGCTTCGTCAGTCAAAGTAAAGTGATGTGGGGCGGCCTCACAAGTGACTGCAACGCCGCGAGCTTTCGCCTGACGGACGATCTCGATCGAGCCTTTGGTTGAGACATGCGCGACGTGCAAGCGCGCGCCGGTAAACTCGGAGAGCATAACCTCTCTGGCTGTGGCGGCATCTTCTGCAACCCAGGGAATCCCCTTGAGGCCGAGCTCGGTGGCAACCGGACCATCATTCATGACTCCGGAGCCAACCAGGTCAAGATCCTCTGCATGCGAGATAATAACCATACCAAAAGGCTTGGCATATTCCATGGCCCGACGCATCAGCTGTGGATTGCTGACAGGCTTGCCATCATCGGAAACGGCGTAAACCCCGTGTTGCTTCAGCTCACCCATTTCGGTCATTGATTCGCCCTCAAGCCCTTTGCTGATACTAGCGATGGGAAAAACGCGACAATGCCCCTCTTTTGCGGCTTTATTGAGGATATAGCTAGTAATCGTATGGTTATCATTGACCGGCTGGGTATTCGGCATACAGGCCACCGAGGTAAAACCGCCCGTGACCGCGGAGAGGGTTCCAGAGGCTATATCCTCCTTGTACTCCAGACCTGGATCGCGCAGATGGACGTGAATGTCGACCAGACCGGGGGTGACCACTTTTCCCGACGCGTCGATCACTTGAGCCGCCTTAGCATCCAGGCTTTTGCCAATCGCAGCAATCTTGCCATCTTCAACCAGAATGTCACAGATATCATCAAGCTTTTGTGCCGGGCTGATGACCCGTCCGCCTTTGATCAGTAGTTTTGCCATGGTCCTAACCTTCTCCTTATATCTTTCATCTCACACGCAAAATTGAAGATAGTTCCTTAAGTGGTTTGCATCGATTCGACACCACTGACCAGATAGAGTAGCGCCATCCTTACGGCGACACCGTTCTCAACCTGATCAAGAATAACATTTTGTACTCCATCGGCGACCACCGAGGAAATTTCTACGCCGCGGTTCATCGGTCCGGGGTGCATGACGATGGCATCAGGCTTGGCCAATTGGATATTGGTCGGATTGAGTCCGTAGAAACGCGCATACTCGCGTAAGCTGGGCAGCATGATATTGCTCTGCCGCTCCAGTTGAATACGGAGCATCATAACCACATCGGCATCCTTGATGGCGGCACGCATGTCGGTGAAGACCTCGACGTTGCCGAGGCGCTCGATGCCAACGGGTAGCATGGTCCCTGGTCCGCACAACCGAACCTTGGCCCCCATCTTCGACAGTGCATAGATATCGGACCGAGCCACCCGGCTGTGGGTGATATCGCCAATAATTGCGACTTCAAGACCTTCAATCGAACCTTTATGTTCGCGCATGGTCATGAGATCAAGCAACGCCTGGCTGGGATGTTCATGGGCCCCATCACCGGCGTTGACGACTGAGCAGTTGACTCGCTCCGCCAGATAATGTGGTGCGCCGGAATGAGCGTGGCGGATCACAATAATATCAGGAGCCATGGCCTCAATGTTTTTGGCGGTATCTTCCAGGGTTTCCCCTTTGACGACCGACGAGGTCGAGCCGGAAATATTGACCGTGTCAGACGACAACCGCTTACCGGCAATTTCAAAAGAAAGCCGGGTGCGGGTGCTGGCCTCGAAGAAAGCATTAATAATTGTTTTGCCGCGCAGGGTTGGAACTTTTTTGAGGTCTCGGGAATTCACTTCCTTAAATGCGTCACCGGTGTCGAGAATCAGCTGAATATCCTCTTTAGACAACTGTTCAATGCCAAGAATGTGCTTGTGTTTAAATGACATGCTTTTCTCCTAGGGCTTAATCAGTCGGACTTCAACCGGGGCTTGCGTTTCACTGAAAACGACCTCTACATCCTCTTCGCGAGCGGTGGGCACGTTGCGGCCCACGTAATCGGCACGAATCGGTAACTCACGGTGACCACGATCGATCAGTACGGCCAGCTGAATTGTATTTGGACGACCAAAATCCATCAGCGCATCCATTGCCGAGCGGATGGTTCGACCGGTATAGAGGACATCATCAACCAGCACGACTTGCTTGCCATCGAGAGCAAACGGAATCTCCGTCTTACCGATAGGCAGATTACCGCGGGCAGCAAGATCATCTCGATACATCGTGATGTCGATGGTTCCAAGCGGCACCTCAACACCTTCGATTTCGTTGAGGCGGGTTTGCAGCAGCCCTGCCAGGAGGTCGCCGCCGGTGCGGATGCCTATCAGGGCCAGCTTTTCGGAGCCCTTGTTATGCTCCAGGATTTCATGGGCAATCCTGGTAATGGCCCGGGTTATGCCAGCCTTATCCAGTATCGCAGTTTCTGCTTTGACCATTGTCTTCCTCCTCTTAAAAGAGAATTCAACTTTCTGAGTTTTGGACAAAAAAATACCTCTCCGACTATTTACGGAAAGGCACTGATTTATTTTTGCAAATTTGGTAAAGCATTTTAGCCACCCTTGCAGATCTCTCAGGATCTACTTAAAAGGAGACGTATCTCGCGTCTGATTTGGAGCAATATAGCAAGGCGCAAATGACGAGTCAACAGAAAGCCATCAGTTTTTTCGGAGTTCGGCCAAAACAGCTATGAACACAAAAAAATCCTCGGTATCTCATTACGCAATCATTGACATATAATTATTTGTAGCGCATTTCTTGAAAATATCTTAACCTTAAGAGGTGTTAACGATAAGCTTAAACATCATTTTTGTGGGTTATTATCATGAAGAGATTCTCTAAGTGGTTCGTTCTGTTTGCCTTAAGTCTTTATTGCCTAACGGCCTGCGATAATCAGGATGTGACCATAAAGGTTGATCCGCAGAACACGTCAACGCAAAGCGACCTCCAGCCAGAGACCCGTGGAGAACAAAATCTCCGCCTCGGGATCGGATCGATTATCACGCCCAAAGAAGGTTACAGCTTCTACCGCCGCCTGGTCGATTATCTGGAAAAGCAACTGGCGATGAAAATCACCGTGGTTGATCGTGGCAACTATCAGGAGTTCAACAATTTACTGGCCGCAGGAAAACTCGATGTTGCCTTTGTCTGCGGAGGGCCCTATGTAGAGGGCAAGGACGACTTCCATTTGGAATTACTGGTCGTCCCGGAAACCCTTGAGGGGGAAAAGGTCTATTATGCCAACCTGATCGTACCCTACGACAGCCCGGCACAAAAGCTGGAAGACCTGAGAGGAAAACGTTTCGCCTTTACTGACCCGCAATCCAACAGTGGTAAACTCGTACCGACCTTCATGCTGGCAAAGGCCGGAGAGACACCGGAGAGCTTTTTCGGGGATGTTGTTTACACCTACGCACACGATAAATCAATCTATGCTGTTGCAGACAATACGGTTGATGGCGCCTCAGTAGACAGCCTGATCTATGAATACCTCATAGACAAGAGCCCGGAACTTTTAGCCAAAGTCAGGGTTTTGTCGAAGTCAGAGCCCTACGGCATCCCGCCTGTGGTGGTACGGCCAGGGATACCAGCAGCGCTACGAGAGCAACTGCGCACAGTCCTGATGGAGATGGATCAAAACCCCGAAGGTCGCGACATCCTGCAAGGCATGAAAATACAGCGCTTTACCGACAGCGATGATGCCGCGTACGACACAATACGACAAATCCGTGCATTCATCCAAAAACAGTCACAATAATAAAACGCAATGACCCTTAAACTCACACTTCGTGCCAAGCTGATTTACCTGACCGTCTTCCTGCTGGTGAGCTTCGGCCTTTCCTTGACCGTCTATCTCAAGACGCATTTTGTAAAAGTTCTCACGGCCGAGTTGTTGAACAGGGGCGTCTCAATCTCCAGGCATGTCGCCGAGATTTGCACCGAGGCCTTTATTGAGCATGACTTTCTTCAGCTCGACTCTCTGGCAATAAAACATCAGACCACTGAAAATGATATCGTTTACATCCTCATGCTCAATCAGAACGAACAGGTCATCGCTCACTCTTTCAGCAACGGATACCCGCTTGACCTAGACAAAATCGTGCATACCATGAGCGACAAAGAACCCTCAATCCAGAAGCTTGATTTCGGCGGGGTTCCACTCTACGACATTGCTGCTCCGGTGATGGATGCCCGGATCGGCACAGTCCGGATTGGCATTTCTGCCCAACCGATCCATCAGGCCATTAACACCATGGTTGAGCAGATCCTCTGCGCCATCATAATTCTTGGTGTTGTCGCACTTCTTATCGCCCTGCCCGCCTTACAAACGATCATTCGCCCGATTTCATTACTAAATCATGCTGTTGAGCAATTAACTCTGGGTGAAGAGGTGCAACAACTTCCCGTCTCCAGCAATGATGAGCTCGGACTGCTTACAGAAGCCTTCAATCAGATGATGAGCACCATTAAGACAGCGGATCAAAATCTGGCGGCGCATATTGAGTTTCTGCAAGTCTTGATCGATGATATCCCCATCCCGGTTTTCTACAAGGACCAGCAAGGGGTGATGCTCGGCTGCAACCGAGCCTATACGGATTTCTGGGGGAAATCTAAAGAGGAGGTTGTCGGTTGCCATACCGGCAACATTTACCTTCAGCCTGAAGCAGAGCTTCACCTCCGCAAAGACCGGGAAGTCCTCAACCAAAAAGCGCACGTCTGCTATGACCACTCTGTTGTCGATGCGAAAGGACAGCGTCGACATGTCATCATCAACAAAGCCCCCTTCTGCGATGAGTCAGGTCAACCAGAAGGCATTATCGGGGTCATTCACGATATCACGGAGCAGCGTCAGGCCGACCACATGAAGAGTGAATTTGTCTCGACGGTTGCGCATGAATTTCAAACCCCGCTAGCCACTATTCTGGGTTTCGTTGAACTGATACAGGAGCAGATGCTCAGCCCGGGAGAACAGGAGGAATCACTCAAGTTGATTGCCAACAAAACGGAGTCGCTATCAGAGATGGTTGATGAGCTACTTGATCTGGCCCGGATAGAGACGAGTAAGGGCCTGACGATCAATCTGGAAGCGTGCAACGTCAATGCAGCAATGACCGAACTATTTCAAAGCTTTAAAAAGCGCACAGTTGAGCATCATTTTGTGCTGGAACTCCCCGAGTCTGAAGCTGTGGTCCCGGCCGACAAGACCCGCATGGGGCAGGTCATGGAAAATCTGCTGAGCAATGCGGTTAAATACTCAGTAAAACCAAGCAACATCAAGGTCAGCGTCACTAATCATGAGGGGTATTGTCAGGTTCAGGTTGCCGACCAGGGTATTGGTATGACAAAGGAACAGGCGGGAAAAGTCTTTGAAAAATACTACCGGGCTGACACCTCTAACACGGCACCATCAGGGACAGGCCTCGGTCTTTTTATTACCAAATCGATCATTGACGCTCACAACGGCAAGATTGCTGTCGAGAGCACTCCAGGGAAAGGGACAACGGTCACATTTCAGATTCCAACACAAACAGTTTAACCGCAGCTGAATTCATTTATTGAGTCATGATTATGACTCTATGCGCAGCAGGCATAATATGATAATCTCTATGTCACTTAAGGGTGGGTAAAAGACTGGATTAAACTGATGCCTCTGGATTATTCAGAGCGGAGGAGCAACTTATGAGCTGTCGTATCCTCGTTTTTGATGATGACAAAAGCATCTGCAAACTTCTTAAAGCGGCACTTGAAGCAAAGGGTCATGAGGTAACAACCTTCTCCAACCCGACAGAGTTTCCGTTCTTTAACGAAAAAACCTGCCCATGTCCCCAAGATTCTCCTTGTGCGGACATCCTGATTGCAGACATCGTCATGCCTAAAATGGATGGAATCGAGTTTTTGAAAAATCTCGGAACTTCTGGTTGCTGGCCAATTTCAAATAATAACGTAGCCATCATAAGCGGCTATCTAACAATTCATTACATGGAAGATCTCAACAACCTCGGTTTCCAATATTTCCGAAAACCTTTTCAATTACAGGATATTTTTAGTTGGGTCGAAGGGTGCGAAGAAAGGATTGCCGCAAGAGGTTAGGATAAGGCTCTAATTTCTCATGCAAAGCATCCCCCCCCCAAAAAAAAGCATGGCGGCTAACAAAGACCATGGCAGCACCGACTTTACCTACTTGATCAACCGCCCGATTCTGTCCCAACGAGGTAAAAATCTCTCGCTATTCCACGACCAGTATTTGATAAAAGCCAGCCCCTTAATCTCCGAACGATCGACAAACTTCCAGAAACGGCTGTCGTAGGAGCGATCTCTATTATCCCCCATAACAAAGAACTTGTCATCAGGGATGGTTATAGCTCGCATATTGTCTCTTGGCCCAGGGGTAAGATTACCCTCTTTGTAGACCGCCTGCTCGGTACGGTAACGTTCCCCGTTGACATAGATATTCTTCTGACGGATCTCGATGGTTTCACCCGGCAGGCCAATGACGCGCTTGATAAAATCCCGCTTTTTAAAATAAGACTTGTCGCGATCTTCCGGAAACTCAAAGACAATGATGTCGCCGCGTTCGGGATCACGGAGTTTCAAGATCGAACCGTCCGTAAAAGGGAGGTGGGTGCCGTAAATAAATTTATTGACGAGGAGATGGTCGCCGATCAGCAGGGTGTCTTCCATCGAACCGGAGGGGATTTTGAACGCTTGGACAAAAAAAGTTCGGATAATCAAGGCCAGAACAGCTGCCACAATAATGGCTTCAGACCAATCGCGCAGTTGTGATTTCTTAGGTCCAGTCTGCTCCGTTGCTGCCGTTTTTTCTTTTTTGCGAAATAAAGCCATTATTTGTTTTCCTTGACTTTCAGGATGGCCAAAAACGCTTCCTGCGGCAGTTCAACATTGCCGACCTGCTTCATTCGTTTCTTGCCTTCCTTCTGTTTTTCTAGAAGTTTTCGTTTACGAGTGATGTCGCCTCCATAACATTTTGCCGTGACATCTTTACGCAAAGCCTTAACCGTTTCCCTAGCAATAACCTTGCCGCCGATTGCCGCCTGGATCGCCACCTCAAACTGCTGACGCGGGATAAACTCCTTCATCTTGGAGACCAGATCACGGCCCCGGTACTGGGCTTTATCGCGATGGACGATCAGGGAGAGTGCATCGACCAGATCACCATTGATCAGGATGTTGAGGCGCACCAGTTCACTCGGACGATAGTCCAGGTGTTCGTAGTCGAGGGAAGCATAGCCCCGCGACAGGCTCTTAAGGCGGTCAAAGAAATCAAGCACAATTTCGTTGAGAGGCAGTTCATAGATAACCATGACACGATTGGCCGTGAGATACTTGATTTCACGCTGTACACCGCGTTTTTCTTCACAAAGAGCGAGCACCGCACCAACAAACTCATTGGGCACATGAACCGAAGCGAGAATGAACGGCTCTTCGATATGATCTATATACTGGACATCAGGCAACTTGTTGGCGCTGTCAACGTTGATCACTTCGCCCTTGACGGTGGTGACCCGGTAGACAACGGTTGGCGCAGTGGTGATGAGATCGACCCCAAACTCCCGCTCAAGGCGTTCCTGAATAATTTCCATGTGTAGCAGACCAAGGAAGCCACAGCGGAAACCGAAGCCGAGCGCCATGGAATTCTCAGGCTCAAAAGAGAAAGAGCTGTCGTTGAGACGCAGCTTTTCCATGGCGTCGCGCAAGTCTTCATAATCACAAGAATCAATTGGATAGAGACCGGAAAAGACCATCGGCTTGACTTCTTTGAAGCCGGGCAGCGCCTGTTCGGTGGGTCTGCGAACATGCGTAAGGGTATCTCCGACCTTAGCGTCTTGCACCACCTTGATGCTTGCGGTTATAAAGCCAACCTCGCCTGCCGTTAACTCGTTCACAGCGAGCGGATGGGGAGCGAAGACACCGACTTTCAGGATCTCATGCTCCGTACGACTGGCCATCAGGCGAATCTTGTCACCCTTCTTCAGCGAACCGTCAATGACGCGAACCAACACAATGACACCCTGGTATGGGTCATACCAAGAATCAAAGATCAGGGCTTTCAGAGGCGCATCTGGATCCCCCTGAGGCGCGGGAATTTTCTGAACAATCGCCTCAAGAACTTCGTCTATGCCGATCCCTGATTTAGCGCTAGCAAGAACCGCGTCACTGGCATCCAGACCGATAATCTCCTCAATTTCCGCGCGCACGCTCTCGGGATCAGCACTGGGCAGATCAATCTTGTTCAAGACCGGGAAGACTTCGAGGTTCTGATCAATGGCCAGGTAAACGTTGGCCAGGGTTTGGGCTTCGACACCCTGTGAGGCGTCGACAACCAGTAAAGCCCCTTCGCAGGCCGACAGGGAACGGCTGACCTCGTAGGTGAAATCGACGTGACCAGGGGTGTCAATCAGGTTGAGGATGTATTCCTGGCCGTCATTGGCAGTATAATTCAGACGAACCGCCTGGGCTTTGATGGTAATGCCGCGTTCACGCTCCAAATCCATCTTGTCGAGGAATTGATCGGTGCGTTCACGATCGGAAAGCGCACCAGTGAACTCCAGCAAGCGGTCTGCCAGCGTTGATTTACCATGGTCGATATGGGCGATAATCGAAAAGTTGCGTATCTGTGTTTGTTTCATAGAATTGAGGGGTAAAATCCTTGCCTGAAAAGTTGATTAACAATGAAAAGTATCGGAATAATGCTGATTTGTAAAGCATCATTATCTCTGTTGCAGGAATTGTCACAGGATCATTTCAATAAAGACACGGAACTGGACAGAGTATTAATTCTTGCCAAGGGCTCCAGCACTGTTTAATATGCGAAACCCCAGCATTATTAAGGAGCTTAACCGATGCCGCTGATTGTTGAGATGTTGCACAAAAGCATTGTTCTGCACAGTGACAAACCCGCACTGCGCGCCAAGGTTGCCGGACGTTGGGTTGACCATAGCTATCGCGAACTGTGGAGAGATTCGGACCAGATCGCAGCCGGACTGGAGCAATGGGGACTCGCCGCAGGCGACCGGGCCGCCTTGCTGGCCTCTTCCTCGCCAGCCTGGGTCAAAGCCTATGTCGGCATCCTCAAAGCCAACGGCACAGCGGTACCGATCGACAAGGAACTCAAGCGCGGCGAGCTTCGCCACATCCTGACAGACAGTGCAGCCAAGGTTCTCTTTACCGAAGAGCCATACCTCGAAACCGTTCTCGATATTGCCGAAGAGATCCCTGCTCTTGAGAAAATCATCCTACTCAACCCGCCCCCGCCAGCCAACGGTTGTTTGTCTCCCCAAGCCGAGGGAGCATTAGCTGCGCTGGTCGCCGAGTGGCAGCGCCTGAGCCGCGAATATCACGTTAAACCTGATGACTCGGCATCTCTGGAGTCTCTTGCTGAGGCCTTTCAGAAACAGGTCATGCCAAAATCGGTCACACCGGAAGAGAGCGGCAAAAGAGAAGGCCTCTTTTCACGCATGGTTAGTACACGAAGCAAAAATATGCCTCGCTTCGACATCACCTCCTGCGACGACTTTCAGCTTGATGCTGCCTCGCCTGAGGCACGGCGAAACGAACATGATCCAGCGGTCATTCTCTACACCTCAGGAACAACCGGACGTGCCAAAGGTGCCATGCTGAGTCATAATAACATCACCAGCAATGTTCTGGCCGCAATTCAGGCCTTTGAGCTGACCCCGGAGATGCACACCCTCTCCTTCCTGCCGATCAACCATGTTTTCGAGCAGGTCGCGGGGATGTTGTTGCCGCTCACAGTCGGAGGCACCATCTCTTTTGCTGAGAGCCTGCGCAAAATCGGCGACAATCTCTCAGAGGTCAAACCTAACTTCCTGCTCGGAGTACCAGCAGTCTTCAGGATGTTGGCCGACCGCATGACAAATAAAATTGAGAACAAGACCCTCTCCAAAATGCTTTTTGCCTTTCCCCCAACGAAACCGTTGATCACTAAAAAAATACGCGAGGCCTTTGGTGGGAACCCGGTCTTTATCAGTGGCGGCGCAGCCCTGGATCCGGTGGTCGCAGCCAAACTCCTTGACCTTGGACTGCACATTTACCAAGGCTACGGTATCACCGAAACCTCACCGGTCATCTCGGTTGAGACACCGAGTATCAACAAACTTGGCACTACCGGAAAACCACTGCCAGGAATCGAGGTCAAAATCCACCAACCTAACGCCGATGGCATCGGAGAGATCTGGGCCAAAGGCCCCAATATCATGCTTGGTTACTTTAACAACCCGGAAGCAACCGCCGAAATCCTCACCGACGGTTGGTATCATACCGGCGATCTGGGATGCATTGATGACGAGGGCCTGATCTCTATCTGTGGCCGACTGAAAAATCTAATCGTGACTGCGAACGGCAAAAACGTTTATCCAGAAGAAATTGAGAACGAACTACTCAACAGTCCTTTTATTGCCGAGGTGATGGTCTACGGTCACAAGGTTGATGGGGTGTCTGAAGATGTGCATGCCATGATTTATCCAGACCACGATGCCATCGATGCTTATACGACAGAGCAGGCAAAGGGTGCGGTCAGCCATCAAGAAGTGGAAGGTCTTATCCGTAAAGAAGTATTGGAACGGGGCAAGCAGTTGGCAGACTATAAGCGGGTTAAGCGATTCACGTTACGCAATGATGAGTTCCCCAAGACAACGACTCGTAAGATCAAACGCTTTGCGGTTGAGGCTGATATCGAGACGGAGAGTTGAAAAATGGTCGTTAAACGATCAAGTTGAAGTCTATGCCTTCTGTAATGGGATTGATTCCATGCAGTGAACGCTTAAGCTAGCACCATTAAATTTAAACTGTTCATGCCTCATCAATAAAATGAATCGCATCGTGAGGGCACGCCGGAATGCACAAACCGTCCAAATCGCAATTTTCGTGATTGACCACAGCTTTGCCGTTGAATATTTGCAAGGCACCGTGAGGACAGACCTTGACGCATTCACCGGAACCCTGACACTTTTTTTCATCAATACAAATCTTCATTCTATCTCCTTAGCTCAGCTCTTGTTTTATGACAAAGAATACAATCATTGTCAGGCGGAAGGTTTCTTGTTAGACAAATAGGCAATGGCCTTGTGTATGGATGCTGGCAGATTGACAAATGTTGCGCCGAAACCATGGGGATAATGTGGTTTTCTCACATTCGGTTTACGGTTGAGCCAACTGACCTTTACCGTGCACTCCACTTTGGTTGCCATGATGTCAGGCAATTTGAAGGTCAGGGGAATTTCTGTGCCGGGTGGTATATCAAGCTGAGTTTCGATAAAGATCCCACCTCCGGAAATATCAAGACATTTTCCCGTAAAGGTTTCGTCGCCAAAAGAAAAAGACAGCGAAAAAAAACTCGGTTGCCGGTGTTCGCGAATACCGGCGAGGAACTTGCGGCCTACTTGCAGGAAGGTATGTCGATCCAGCGGTTTACAAAGATGATCATCTGCACCGGAGCGTCGAGCCAGCCCTGGTTGGTCAGGCTCACCCTGATCACAAATCATAACAACGGGAATGTCAGCCAACTGAGGATCTTGCTTGATGGCAGAGCAACAAGTCACACCACCGTCTGGAACCAGAGAAAACGCCATATAGACCAAATCCGGCTTCTGCTGACGCATGACTGAGAGCACGGAGGCACAATCCTCCGCTTCAAGAATTTGCGCCGGAGTCTTCTGTAAGAATTTCGCCTCGATGGTTCGAAAGAACCTTGAATCGTCGGCCAGTAGAATACGCAACGAACTATTCATTATTCACCCTTACCTACAAAAAACAATCAGGTTCCGAAGCAACGACGCAGAGCAACACCGACATCATCCGAGATGTTGACGAATTCAACACCATAGCCGAAGGGATAGGCCGTCTTGATACTCTGCTCATGGTTGTTCACCCAAGCGATTCGGCCAGTGACCTCTACCGCGGTATTGTCCGCATCGGGCAAGTTAAATTTCAACAACAGGTTCTCGCCTTTCAGCGCGGACGGCTGGCACTTGAGGAACATGCCACCGCTACTGAGATCCATGCAATAGCCCTGATTACGCCTGCCGCGGCAGGTAAAATAAACTGTTATCTCACAGTCCCGACGTGACTCGCGGCGATCGATGCTGATCAAAAACTGGTGCCCGAGCTCAAGGAAATAGCGCCGATCAAGGGGTTTCATCAGATAGGCATCGCAGTTGACAGCCTTGGCGGCGGACTCATGCTCCGGGTTTTCCCGATCCCCAATCAGGATCAGCGGAATATCACGCAACTCGGCGTCCCTTTTGAACTGCCGGCAGGATTCGAAACCATCCACTTCGGGCATGTCGATATCCATATAGACCAAGCTGGGGCGTTTTTCCTTTGCCAGGCGGTACGCAACCTCGGCATTGTCTGCAGTCAGAACTGTTGCTGGCGTGTTGCGCAAGAACTGTTCTTCCAGCTTGAGAAAAAAAGCGGAATCATCGACGATAAGAATGCAGAGTGGTGAACCCATGAAGTTACCCTAAGCCTGAATCCGTGAAGCGCTGGCAGGAAACAGTGCAAATTTTTGATTGTTCAAAATATTACCAAACATTTGAAGGGCCAGCGAGTATCGCTCGCAGCATGCCCCCCTTTTTTTTCAACACAAACACCAGCGCTTGAGTCCACCTGCTACTCGAAAATTCAGGACACCGTCAAGCTTGAGCCGACACTGGCAAAAAAAACTTTATTCGGAAACTGTGCATATAATTGTGCTGAGCGTATCTGCCCGGTACAATGGGAGACACCGAGCCGGTCGAAGTCAAGCCGTTTCAAGTAATCTACCGTTGCCGCAAACTGCATATCACCCGCCGGGCCAAGATGCGTGCCGCCGATAATAGCATGAATTCGCGGGTTGTCGAGGGTGTGGCGAAAATGTTCTATGGTGTTGATTAAGCCAGCGTGAGCACAACCGAGTAGAACGATCAGACCGTTCGATGACTCGATCGCGAGAGCGGCGTCATCGGGAAAATCATCGACGGACCAATCGTCATCTGGAGCGTTACGGCTCAACAAATGTGGATCACCAGCCTCAAGACTGTTCAATCGTGGAATGGTGCCACTGTAGATTATGCCATCGGCGAGCGTTGTAAGATCGCGGTGAAAGGAGAATTTTGCGCCTCCGGCTTCAAGTTCCTGACAGCTATAGGGCAAGCTGATATTTCTGCGCTCGTGCTGACCTTGCCAGCAGCGCTCGGTAAAGACTTGATCGTGGGCAACAACCGGGCGCGGTCCGATCTGGGCAAGGAGTGGCAAGAGGCCGCCTGAATGGTCAGCGTGGCCATGGCTTAACACCACACCGTCTATCGCATTTGGGTCAAGCCCCAGAACGTCAAGATTCGACAGCAGCGTCTGACCACCACCGGTATCAAACAACCAGGTTGCAGAGGGCGTTGCCACCAGACAGGAAAAGCCGTGTTCCCCACATGCCGGGATTGGCCTACCGACACTATTTTCACAAATGATGGTCACTTTGACGGACATCAGTAATTAAAATCAATGCCGAAGCGGCATTGGCCCTTGATCTGTATTGATAATTGGTTCATATTCTGTCCGGCTCTACTGTACCATGACTTTCGAACTAAATATCGTAGCCCAAAAAAGATCACAGTCACCTTCATTATAAGAGAGAGTTATTATGAGCGAAGACAAACAATTAATCCAGTTGAACGGCAAACAAAATCGCTTTTTGCGCGGCCTGGGCCACAGCCTGAAACCGGTCGTCATGATTGGTCGGCACCACCTCAGCGCCGAGGTCATCGCTGCGACCGATGAGGCGCTTAATTTGCATGAACTGATCAAGGTGAGACTTCAGGAAGGCTGTCTTGAAGACCGCAAAGTTGTTGCGACCGAGCTTGCGGAACAAACCGGCGCAGCAGTAGCGCAGCTTCTTGGCAACACGTTTCTGCTTTACCGTCCAGCCAAAAAACCTGTCATCGCCCTCCCCTGATTGCCTTAGACACGTTCGTAAGGCTCAAAGAGCCTTTTGTATTCATCCAGGGCATAACGATCCGTCATCCCCGCGATATAATCACAGACCACGCGTTCACGGCCTGACTCGGCATATTTGTCCTGATAGCTTGAGGGTAAAAGGGTCGGGTTTTCTATGTAGCTCTCAAACAGCATGGTCAAAAAGCGTTCGGCCTTGATCCGCATCCGCTCAACCTTATAATGACTATAGAGGTTCTGGTAGAGAAAGGTCTTGAGTTCACGATTCATGGCTTTGGTCTCGGGACTGAACATAATCAGATTCGCCGGTTGCTGACGTACCTGGTCAACGGAAGAGATTCCCGCCTGAATCAAGTTCGCGCGCGTCTGTTTAACCAGATCGAGAATTAAAAAACCGATAAGATGACTGATGGTCTGTAGGATCTGGCGATCAGCGGGTAATCCTGGGTACTTATCGGCCACCATCGAGTAAAGCTTCGCCCAGAGATCAACCTTCATGAGTGCGTCCGGCGCAAGATAACCAGCCTTAATGCCATCATCGATATCATGATTATTATAAGCGATTTCATCAGCTAGATCGATGATCTGGGCTTCCAGGGTCGGCCTTAGCTCCGGTTGATATTCAACCAGGCCGGTGTTGTTGGGGATATCGTAGTCGGAAGAGTGTTTGATGATGCCTTCCCGCGTTTCCCACGTCAAATTCAGGCCATTAAAAGCGGGATAACGCTCCTCCAGTAATTCAACAATGCGCAGGGATTGGCGATTGTGTTCAAAACCACCGTAAGGGGTCATCAGTCGGTTCAGCACCTCTTCACCCGTATGGCCAAAAGGGGTGTGCCCGAGATCGTGCGCCAGAGCGAGCGCCTCGACCAGATCTTCATTGAGTTTCAGGCGTCGAGAAATACCGCGACCGATCTGAGCCACCTCCAGGGAATGGGTCAGCCGGGTTCGATAGTAATCTCCCTCGTGATTAACAAAAACCTGGGTTTTATACTCTAGCCGACGAAAGGCCGCGCAATGAATGATCCGGTCGCGGTCGCGTTCATAGGCGGGGCGGTCATCCTTGAAGGCTTCGTTATGTCTCCGGCCTTGTGAAACTTGACTCTGGGCCGCATATACAGCCAGATCCTGTCGTTCCATAAACCCTCCTGAGCAAATTCTAGGAACAATTCACTTGTTTCCAAAGTTTTATATGTCAGCCCTATAACCCCAAAAAAGGTTGTGTCTGACACTACCAAAAGTAGGCGCCTTCAGGCGAGACACGAAGGCACCAAGAAGTACTTTTTATCGAGTAAGGATCTATCTTTTCGCTCTTGCCATTTTGATCTGTGCAGAAAAAGACAAGTTATAACTTCGTGTCTTGGTGACTTAGTGGCCAAGCTTTGTTTCAGTTGCAAACCCATTACATATAAGCCACGCAGAGTGCTTTTTTGTCAAGTTGTCTTAACCCGGCACGGCTTGACCGTCAGAGACAATTGTGCTAGTTTTTTTCGTGAGTTACAGTGTGTTTGCTGTCATCAAAAGGTTGAGTTCCCAACAAAACAAAGACTTGCGCTCACATTCTTGCAGAAGTGTGCTAACACGGAGTTCGATATATGTATGAGCCGAGTTCAACCGTCTTTCTCTACTCCCTCTGCCGCCCGGCTTCAAAACTTTCTTTCGAGTTAAGCGAGAGGCCTTATGCGCGTCATTGCGGGTAGTGCCCGTGGCAGACGGCTGGTCGAGTTCACGGGACGAACCGTCAGACCGACGCCAGATCGTGTGCGCGAAGCCCTTTTCAGTATATTACAGAGCCGCATCAGCCAGTTTTGTGGGTTAAGGGTTCTGGATCTTTTTGCCGGTTCTGGAGCTCTTGCAATCGAAGCCTTGAGCCGTGGTGCCGCCAGCGCATACCTGGTTGAAAAAGCACCTGCCTCCGCCACGATTATACGCGAGAACCTTGAGCTTTGTCGTTTAAGTGACCGGGCCGTATTGCTGAAACAGGATGTATTGCGTGCTTGGCCGCAGATCTCAGTAGCAGCCCCCTTCGACCTGATCTTTCTTGACCCACCTTATGGGCAGGGGTTGGCGACACAGGCGATGCAAGAGATTGCCGAGCGCGAGATTCTTGTGCCCGCAGGATTTCTCTCTGTAGAGACTGCCGCCAACGAGGAACTGCCTGCGGAAATGGGGGACCTCTCCCGGATGTTTCAACGCCGTTATGGCACAGTTATGATAAGCTTATACACGCACCAATAAGCATAATGCAGGCAGACAAGGATGATTATGAGTAAACGAATTGCCGTCTACCCCGGTTCTTTTGACCCCATTACCAACGGGCACATGGATATTGTCGAACGGGGTCTGGAAATTTTTGATGAAATTGTCATTGCCGTGGCCCGAAATTCTGAGAAGAAAAGCCTTTTCACTATTGAGGAACGACTTCACCTCATCGCGGAAGCCCACTGCAATGACCCGCGCGTAAAGGTTGACACCTTTGATGGTCTGTTGGTCGATTACGTTGTAAATCAGGGGGCTCGGGTGATCCTGCGCGGTTTACGGGCTGTTTCGGATTTCGAGTATGAGTTCCAGATCGCACAGATGAACCACAAGCTTAGGCGTGAAGTGGAAACTCTCTTTTTGATGACTTCGGTGCCCTACGGTTATCTGAGTTCGTCAATCGTCAAAGAAGTCGCCTGCCTGAACGGACCGGTCGAAACCCTGGTGCCGCCGATTGTCAGAGCAGCACTTGCCGAGAAATGTCGTAAAATGAAAGAAGAGTAAATGAGGGTGTCACAGTTCAGCGGGATATACTGAAGAATTATCAGGAGGTGTTATGATTACGCGCGAAATGTTCATCTCTGAAATCATTGCCCAATACCCGCAGACAATTTCGGTCTTTCGCTCTTTCGGTCTCGACTGCCAAGGTTGCCAGATTGCCGATTATGAGGACGTTGCGCATGGCGCAGGGGTCCACGAGGTTGACATCGAAAAGCTTCTTAAGGCTTTAAATAATGTCATATAAGCAACCGACCCTTCAAATCCACATTAAAAAGGATGGCAAGCATGCCATCCTTTTGTGGTTCTATAACCGATACAAAACTTGAAACATTTCAATCGCAGAGACGATGAGTGTGCAAGGTCTGATGTTAGTTTTTCTCTGCGCCTTTGCGCCTTTGCGTTAAAACCTTTCCTGGCGTATCCCTGTCAGGGTCAACATCTAAAAGCGGTACTGAATCCCGACCGCAACCACATGACTGCGTATTTCCGTATCAACCTTACCGAGTGCCGACTTCATCGATGGATCATCGGTCATCAGAAAACGGTAGCCGACATCAAGTGAGATCGTTGAATTCAATCTAAACTGAAAACCCGCAGCGACCTGCCCGGCCAGAACCGAGTCGTCATCATCTACCAGTAGAGTCCCATCCCCATTGATCCCATCGAGCGAGACTTCTGCCCAGCCGACCCCGGCACCAAGATAAGGCGTGAGATAAGAGCCTGTGTCGATATCGTAATAAGCGTTCAACAGGAGCGTTTGAATGTCCAGATCGCCTTTGGCAGCGACAAAAGGCTTCAAGCCCTCTACGCTGCTGCTGCGGTATGCGCCTTCAAGCTCAAGCCTCAAAGCACCGTAGTCGTAACCAATGAGAACAGCGCCACCGTAGCCATTATCATATTCTGCATCAACACTGGCAGAAGTATATTTAAGATCGTTTGACGAGAGTGCATTGATACCAAACCAGCCGCCAACATAATATTGACCGTTGGAAACAGCGCACGATGTTACGCACGGAGTCGGTTTTGGGGTCACGCAGGGAGTTGCGCACGGTGCTAATGAAGGCTTTGGTTCATCAACTTGGTTGGGCAAAAGAGGCTTTGGCTCTGCTTTTTTGTGAATGCGTGGATTATCGCAAAGGGGCGGTTCGATATAAGCCGGATAATCGCGATAGACCTTAACTGTCTTCACTTCTTCGGCTGCCAGAGAGGGCACTGAAAAGAGAACCAGAACCAGCGAGAAGAGCATCCAAGTCATGATTTTTTGCATATCTTCCTCCGAATCAAATTAAAGATACGCTAATAGTAACAAAGAACCGCCTATAAACCACCTAAAAAGTCATACAGTTCAAGCGACTCCAAACCAAGGGTGAACTTGGGGAATGATTCGGATGTCTTGATGAATCGGCGTGATCGCGGCCTGAAGCTTAAGAAGTACCGATCCTGACATGGTTAGCCCCTTGGAAAAAGTGCGGGGTTGAATCACCAACGGCACCGTCGGCGCGTACTGAGCGACCAGTTGTGCCGCTCGGCCTAACTCCTCTTCAGTCGTGTGCTCGTCAACAACCATCTTGACCTGACAGAGGTGGCCCTTCGCCACGGCGAGAAAAGCTTCGTGCTCGTTCCACAGCGTTGCTTGGCCAGAAGTCGTACCGCTTTTGATATCCATGGAAATCCAATCCAACAGCGGCAGGATTTTTTCAAGTTCGGCGGGTAGCGTGCCGTTGGTTTCAAGAAAAATCGGCAGATGTGGGCGAACGGTGGGGAGCCACTGGCACAAGAGGTCGGCCTGAAGCAAGGGTTCACCGCCGGTCAAAACGACGGAATGGTGCAACCCGGCATTGGCCTGCTGCCAGGAAGCAATCAAGGCCGTGACATCATCCAACAGGGCGGGGTTCTTGCGCGTCGCAAACTGTCCCGAGCCCGGAGTCGTTTCGACCCGGTAGTCGTCAGTTGCGGTAAAGGGGGTGTCGCAATAGGCGCAACTCAGGTTGCATTCGGCAAAGCGAACAAAGACCTGCCGGCAGCCGATCATGACCCCCTCTCCCTGCATCGAAGAGAAGACCTCAATCAAAGGGGCTTCAATCCGGGGTGTAGCTGGCACAGGCATTCTCCGATTCCCAGACGTTGACCTGCGTCACCGTGACATTGTCGTTATTTAGCTTCTGACTTAAGCTTTCATAGAGATAACGGCTGATGTTTTCTGAAGAGGGGCTGGACTCCAGAAACGGAACCAAATCGTTCAGGTATTTATGGTCCAGTTCGTCAAGCAACTCATTTGTTTTCTTTTTAAGAATCTTGAAGTCGATTCCGAGACCCGCTTTGTCCAGATCTTTCGCCGAGACCGTCACCTCAACCCGCCAATTATGCCCGTGCAGATTTTCGCAATCCCCTTGATAGTTGATCAGGTTGTGGGCGGCGGCAAAAGAGGTTTTTATCATCAAATGATACATAAACTATGACCTTTCAATCTCTTGATTTTCAGGGTTAATTGGTACGACGTTATCGTCTGACCACGGTTCTTGAGACGGGCCCTTAATACGGTAGGACTCATCAGCCCACTGGCCGAGATCAAGTAATTTACAGCGCTCCGAACAGAACGGACGATCCGGGTTATTTTCCCAGGAGACCGCTCCGCGACATTGTGGACATTTTAGCTCTTTCACATAAAGTTCCATCGACACAAGGTGTCGTGATAAAGCCGTCTTTAAAACGGCTGTGAAATCAAAATTCTGCCGCTCGATTGCGTTTGGGTGGCACCACCATCAAGCCGCATGCGTGGCTTTGCCGTGCACGCAGAGAGAAACGCGACAATAAGCAGAAACAGCAATAACCGGGACATTTCCAACCTCCAACATAAGGTACGTTTCAACGTCAAGATTATACATGGAACCATTAAACCGGGCAACGTTCACGTCTTATTAATCCTTTGTCATGGCTTGGAGGGTGTGTCGCTTTGAATAAAATCAGAAAAACTGAGGAATACCGCGTTACGAGAATTATCATCGCAGCAAAGATCAAGACGCCCCGAAAATTTTCGGGGCGTCTTGCGATCATTCACTTCTTTGCGATTCCCGTCGTGGGAATCTAGATCGGGTCAACCAACAACTTTGACCCAAGATTTTATCGATTTTTAGATTGATGAGACGACCATTGACGGATCAGGTGGATCAGAGACGGGCATAGCATCTTCCTCCCTTGACTTCAAAAACCTCTTTTTCTTTTGAGGTGTTCACATTATACCACATAAGTTCAATCAATACGGGGTGAGCAGAAGATAAGCATGTTGATTCTCATGCGACCGCCTCCCCGCTCTTTGGGTGAATCACCAAACCCATCCCGAGAGGAGTCAAACCATGACCGACCCTAAAGAAAGTGGCGTAATTCAAGGTTTCTTGTCCTTGTTAGCTGAAGATTGCTTCAAAAAAAGAGGCTAGGCAAAATGCCTAACCTCTTGATTTTATGGAGCGGGAAACGGGATTCGGACCCGCGACCATCAGCTTGGGAAGCTGACACTCTACCACTGAGTTATTCCCGCGAACAGGGCGTGATTATAGGGTGTCGAAATTCACCTTGTCAATCCTTATTCTGGTCTTGCCGGAGAAGATACTGATGAGCTTCTACTTCATTACTAACCTGCCCGAAAATTTCAGCATTGCGCAATCGTTCCAGAGCTTTCGCCATCTCCGGCCCATCTTTAAGATGCAGCTCGTTGCGTAGCCAGTGTCCATCGACCAGATCACTGAGTCGCTGGTCGCTGAGATCGGCCACCAGAGGCACCCAAGCCTGAATTCTGGCAGAAGGAGACGCTGTCTTAGCCGGAGCGAGCACGGCCAAGGCCAGCAGGAGCAGCTTCGGCTCTATACGATGACGGGCCGACCACCAGCGATAAGCCCGCTCGTTGCGAGCGATTGAGGCGAACTCGTTAAGGGTCGACTCATCCAGAGCAACAACGGCCGCGATGTTGGCTTTGGCTTTACGACTGAGCCGCCACGTCTCGGCCAGAGACGTTGGCCGCTTTGGCTCAATGGCCGCCAGCAGAAAGGTCCAGGTCAGTAAGGTTTCGAGGCTAAGCCCTTGCTCGATTTCACCCGCCAGCCAGTCACGTACCACGGGACAGGCACGGGCGAGCTGTTGCCAGCGATCACGACACGTCTCAAGTTGTGCCGTCAACTTCGGCAGTGATACGGCAAACCCTTCGCCAAACAGTTGTGCCCCTGCCCCACTCTCGCAGAGCAGATGAAGCCCTTGGGTCGCCTGCTCAGACGAAAGCGTCTTCCAGACCTCCTGACGGACGCGCTCCGGGGCAATGCGAGACAAACCTGAGGCCTGCGCCTGCATGGCATGCAAGGTTGCACGTTCAATCTTCAAATCAAGCATCGTGGCATGTCTGGTCCCCTTGATAACCCTCAGAGGGTCGTTGGCCAAGGAGTCCTTGCCGACCATGCGCAAACGGCCCTGCTGCAAATCATCCAGACCATGCAGTGGATCAATCAAGTCTGCGGCTGAGAAGTCTGCTGATAAAGGCAACGCCAGGGCATTGATGGTAAAATCCCGATCCAGCAAGTCTCGCTCAAGATCTGGAGCGCGAAACAGAGCAAAATCGAAATGAGGGAGGGTCTCATCGTGATTGACCACCACTCGACTCTGTCGCCGCTCCTGATCCAGCCAAAACCAGTGGCCCCCGATCTGTCGGGCAAAGTTTTTAGCCAGCGGGGTCGGATCGTCAGGAAAGATCAAATCCAGGTCGGTGACGGCGCGACCGAGCAAACTATCGCGGAGGGCGCCGCCAACCAGATAAGGATTTTTTCCGGTACAGAGAGCAATGAGTCGATCGAAATGAGGGCAATTGCGCAAGACGTCGGACAGATTGTCGAGATCAACTTGCATGTTTACCCTTTATTGAGAAAAAACCGGAGCTCCGGCATAGAACCGAAGCTCCGGGGGTGTTCAGAGGTTTCAGGACAGGTCTTTGACCGCCTGATAGATGGTGTCGAACAGTTCCTGAATATCTTGTTCGGCGATGCAGGAAAAGGCGATGCGCAAATCTGTGCTGCCGATGGAGATGGCACCGACACCATACTTGTCGAGCAGATGAACACGGAGCGTCTCGGCATCGACACCCTTGATCTTGAGACACATGAAATAGCCCGAATTGAAGGGATAGTAATCCCAACAGGAAGCATACTTGCCGCTATCGAGCACCTGCTTGGTCTTGAGGGCTCGGCCTTTCATGATCTGGAACTTCTCAGCCTTCTGGCTGAGAAAATCCGGAGATTTGAGCGCTTCAATAACAAAAGTCTGCGATGGATGCGGACAGTTGGAGATGGTCGCGCGGATAATACCCAGAGTCTTCTTCTCGAGCGCATTCAGAACCGGCTCGTTCTGATATTCGTTGCCATCGGCAAAAGTGATGAAACCGGTACGGAAGCCCCAGACATACTCTTCCTTGGTCGCGCCGTCGAGTTTCACCGTCAGAATCCGCGGGTGCAGATTGGCGAGCTTGCCAAAGAGGGATTCCTGCATCGAGTCTTCGTAGAAGAGCCCGAAGTAAGCATCGTCGGTTATGGCAACCACTTCACAGCCACTCTCGGCAACTTCTTTGATGGCATTGACGATCGCATCACCCTCTGCAACCGTCGGAGTATAGCCACTCGGATTGTTCGGGAAGTTGAGCAACACGACGATTTTGCTCTTCTCTGCTGCGCTGTTTTTCATCTCAGCAAGGAAGGCTGGAACGTTGAAGCCACGATCCGAAGTAAAGGTGGGGTATTTCTTGACAATGGCCCCACAACGGGTGACAAAGGTCAGGTTGTAGTTACCCCAGAGCATGTCAGGCAGAATCAGGTGGTCGCCCTCATCGATAAACATATCCGCCACAATTGACAAGCCATGGGTCAGGGCGCTGGTGACAATTGGATTGCTGAAATGCTTGTCTTGCAGGCTCGGGTTCTCACGTAGCATCTTTTCGCGCCACAAGGAGCGAAGTTCGGGCTTGCCAGCTGGCGGCGCGTAAGGGAAGATATCTTTGGGATCAAAGGCGCTGAGCTTATCGTGAAGACACTGCAGGTACATCGGTCCGTCACCTTCTGTGGCAATACCGATGGTTGCGTTGAAACGATGAGCCTTCTCTTTGGCTTCTGCGGATTGGGTCAGAATGCCTTTGGGGAAGAACAGATTTTTCCCCAGAGTTGAGAGCGATTCCAGGACGTGTGAATTATGCTGACTGAGTTGTTCGTTCAGCTCTTTGGCCAACGGGTTCATGGGGTCTCCTTCGCCTTAATTTTATCAATTGACGTCTCGCATCATGCGAGGGCGTATTTAATCAGGATAGCTCAAGAATTGTCAATGGCAAATTCATCGAAAAGAACTGGGAATTATTTAAAAAACCGGCATATCACTACGACTTCAAAGCCATCTTCAGTTGTCGTTTGTGCGGAGGCGGCCTGATGCTCTTTGTTCAAGTCATTCTGCCGGTATTCCTCATCACCTTTGCCGGGTTTCTGTTTGACCGAAAATCAGTCGTCGACCTGAAGACTCTTGCCAACTGCACCCTTTATCTGTTCGCTCCGGCACTGGTCTTTTCGTCTTTAATGCAGCGCTCTGTCGAGCCCGACATACTGGGACGACTCGGGCTTTTCATGCTGCTCTACACCGCCAGCCTCTGCCTGCTCGCTTATGCCTTTGCCCGCTACCGTAAATTCGACAATAGCACCACCCGCGCCTTCACTCTAACAACATCTATGATGAATATCGGCAACTTCGGTTTGCCGCTGGTTTTTTTCGCTTACGGAGAGAGTGCACTCGACATCTCGATCGTTACCTTCGTTTTGTTCAATATTCCTCTTGGCACCCTGGCCATCGTCATTGCTCAGGGACAAGGGGTCAAATGGCGAGAGGCGCTTCTCCAAACCTTAAAAATCCCCATTTTCCACGGGGTGGCACTCGCGCTATTGTGCAAAGGGCTCAATCTGCCTCTGCCTGATTTTTTGCTGCGGTCAACCGAGCTTCTCGGTCAGGGCGCAATCCCGGCGATGCTGATATTGCTCGGCATGCAGTTATCACGGTCAAGGATCAGGGACGCGTGGGGTTTCTTCGCTCTTTCCTCAGCAATTCGCTTAATTGCAGCGCCGCTTCTGGCCATCGCATTGGTCTCTCTCCTCGGGTTCGACGGATTGACCCGTAAAATCCTCATTTTGCAGACCAGCACACCTTCTGCGGTTCTGCCGCTCCTCTATGCGGTGCGCTTCAACACCCGCCCGGACCTGATCTCTGGCGCTATCTTGATGAGCACTGTTTGCAGCGCATTCACCCTGACATTTCTACTTTACTGGTTGGGATAGTACCTGATGATTAACGGACGATGCGGGAAGCTGCGGCAAGCGTTTGCAATGGAACTTTGAGGTTTAAATGGTGGGCAACATTCATATTAACAACGAAAGAGACCTGGCGCGGGATGACCAAAGGGATTTGTTCAAAGTCTTCGCCAGAGAGAACTTGACTTGCCAGAACCGCAAGTTTTTCGCCTTGTTCGCGGGGATCTGCCTCCAAAACCATAAAGGCACCTTTCTCAGCCATCTCCGGGACTTGCGACACAACAGGAAGGTCATGCTGTTGGGCATAATTGAGGACTTGTTGATATAACGACTCAGGTTTTTCTGAGTTAGCCAGGAAAAGACCATCCAGATCATCGGGCAGTGCGGCAAGTATCTGCGGCAAATTATCCAGTTTTTCAATAACCGCATCAACGAGACTGAAGCCTCTTTTTAAAGCGATTTCGACAAGAGCCTCATATTGAAGAAGTCCTTCCGGGTTCTTGTGGTCGTAAACAACCGCAAGTTTTTTGATGCCAGCGGTTTCCGTGAAAACCTTCAGTAAAGTCTGAACCGGACCGTCACCTCGCACACCACCAATGTATGGGCCAGTCAACGACTTGCCCGAAAGCGTCTTTTGGGCAACAGGATTGTAGACCCCGGCATAAAGGACCGGTATTTTATATGATTCTGATTGCGCGGCAATCGTCGCGGCGGCACCATAAGTAACAATCAGGTCGGCCCCAATTGCAACAGACTTTCTTGCACTATTGCGCAAGGACATCGTGTCAGCATTCGGTTTCTGCACATAGATACGGTACTCGGCACCGTAAACTTTTTTCAGGTTTGAAACAAAGGCTTCGTGGATATGCTGATAACGAGGTAGGTCATTGGCTATAATAACGGCAATCAGGCGTTCCTCCGCAACGGCAAAGGAGGCCATTGCGAACAAACCAAAGACCAACAAGAAGCAAAAAAGAACGAAACGCCTCACAAAACTTCCCCTAGAACAAACCGTTGCGTAGAGTTCTGGCACAAAGACTCGGTAGCCTTTCTGTAAATGCTGGCAACCTACGTCAAAAACATCATGCTAATACGGTGAAATAGCGTAACCTTTCAACGTATAAGCGCAAAGGGGTCAAACATAAACGTAATGAAAAATTAGCATGCAAGAATTGTGAAAATTAATTTAATACCTGCAAAATACTTACCAAATCTTATCAAAAGAGTGTCCCAAGAACAACGCCCAAGGCCGACAACGGACCAGTATCACTGATACCATCGACAGATTTTTCCACTTTGTGTAGCGTGGTTTTAGCGTCTCGGTAGAGATCGTCTTCATTCACCAAACGCCCCAAGGTGCCCTCGCCTTCATCGATTTTGGCGGCAATACTGTTGATCCGAGCCATACTACCACTGACATTATCGTAAAGAGCGTCGTCATGGAGCATCTTCCCGAGAGAGCCTTCGCCGGCGTTGACTTTGGTCGTAATTTTGTTCAGATTTGCGAATGTTTCCTTGGCTTCATTATAGAGCTGTTCGTCTTTTATCAATTTCCCCAAGGTCCCCTGCCCAGACTTGAGCTGTTCGGTGAGATCCTCAAGGTTAATCATCGTCTTGTTCAGGTTTTCATAAAGCGAGGGATCAGAAGCTAGCTTGCCAAGGGTCCCCTCGCCATTCTCCACCCGGGCGAGCAACCGATTCAGGCGCTTGGACATGGCAGCCATTTCATCGTAGAGGGAGGGGTTATTGACCAGGCGCCCAAGCGTGCCCTGCCCTTCATCTACCTTGATGACAATCTGTTCAAGCCGCCGGATGGTTTCCGCGAGAGGTTCCTTACTCTCATCGACCAGTTCACCCAGAGGCCGCAACACCCGCTCCTGATTACGATCAAGATTGGTGATCAGCTCGTCAATATTGGTGCCGCCTTTGGTGATGACTTTACTTCCTGGGGGCATTACCTTGCCCTCCATAGAACCGAAATCCAGCCCGAGAAAAATCCCGCCGAGCATGTTGGTTTGTCTGACCTGAGCGATTGAATCTTCTCGCACGCTATCGGCCTGATTCACATAAAAGTCAACTCTTACCTGGCTTTCTTCGAGGCCAATAGCTTTGACCTTGCCGACACTGACACCGGCAATTTTGACTGGGTCACCGACTTTCAAGCCAATTGAAGAATTGAAATAAGCTCGGTATGAGAATTGATCTTCAAAAGGTTTCCACTCTTCAACCCGTTCAATCAAAACGGCTAGCACAATCAGAGAAACCAGAAAAAACAGACCCACTTTCTGTTCGACCGACATTGACATTCTAATCCCCTTCTCCCTGAATCCCTTTAGTCGTAGTATAGATAAATTTTCGTACAATCGGGTTTTGACTTTTTTTAATCTCTTCCGGAGTACCGATGGCGACGATCTCACCACCATGCATCATGGCCACACGATCAGAGAGATACAGCGCAAAATTAAGGTCATGACTGACGATAACAGTCGTGAGGCTAACCTTCTCCTTTAAAGACATGATCACCCGCGCCAGCTCATCCGAAGTGACCGGATCAAGCTCTGCCGTCGGTTCATCGTAAAGGATAAGATCGGGATTCATTGCCAGAGACCGGGCAATTGCCACTCTCTTCCTCATGCCGCCGGACAATTCCGAAGTCCGAAACTCTTCCTTGCCCTCAAGCCCCACCAGGGAGAGCTTTTCCCGAATAATCCGGCGGATCCGCACTTCACCGCAGATCCGTTTTTCACGCAACCAAAGGCCGACATTTTCCCCGACAGTTAGAGAGTTAAAAAGCGCCGAGGACTGAAAGACCATACTGTAACGGAAGGCGCGCAAGGCATCGACTGCAGGGTCAAGAACATCGTGACCGTTGAGCAGAATCTGACCCGAATCAGCTTTCATCAGTTTGACAATGTGCTTAAGCAGCAAACTTTTTCCGGTACCCGATGGCCCAATGATCGAAAAAGTCTCGCCTGGCTCAATGGTCAGGTTGATATCTTTAAGGATATGGTTATCGCCAAAAGATTTATTCAACCCCTCAATCTGGATACTGACCCCATGAGAGCCTTCGTATCCAACCTGACAGCTGTCGCCGTCCATAATTGACGGCGTGAAACCGTGAGCCAGCTTAGCCCAGAGATTACCGAGCAGATTCATAGCGGCCACAGTTCCGAACAGCAAGTCATTTCGAGTGAAGTCGTCATCATGCCAGCATCTTCATCCTTAAATCATAAAACGGGTCAACAAATAGTTGGCAATCATGATCAGCAGAAAGGCCAACACCACTGATCGGGTGGTCGATTCGCCGATGCCGCGGGCGCCACCAGACGTTTTGAAGCCGATATAACAACCGACATGAGCAATAATGCCGCCGAACACCATGGCTTTCAAAAGCCCCTTAAAAACCTCTTTGTAATTGAGGGCTCTGACCATGTTTTCATAATAAACATTGAACGGGACATTGATCATTGGATTGATCTCGGCAACAACCCCACCGCCGATAATACCAATAATGATAGCAAAAACAACCAAGGCTGGAACGGCCAAGAGACAGGCGATCAATCTTGGCATCGCCAGATAACGTACCGGACTGATTTCCAGCGTTTTTAAAGCATCAATCTCTTCGTAGACCTGCATGGCACCAATCTCGGCGGCCATCGCAGAACCAACCCGCCCTGCCACCAGCAGACTGATCATGACCGGGCCCAACTCCTTAACCATCGACAGCCCAACGATCGCCCCGATCGCCTCCTGGGTGCCATACAGGGCTAGTTCCGAGCCAGTCTGAAGCGACAACACCATACCGACGAATAGGGCCATGAGCATTGAGATTGGCAAGGTGCCAACTCCAATCTCATTGATTTGTCGGAAAATACTGGTCAGGTTGCGCGGTGCCTCCTTAAAGTAAAAAAGAGTCTCGAACAAAAGAGCGAGCATTTCACCGGTGCCTTGCGCCACCGCCAGTATTTTAGTCCCTATAAAGGCAAAGAGCCGCATAAATGATTCTCACAAAGAGTCAGGTGTCGATGTTCCAAATTTGAGTCCCCATGGAAGAAAAAAAAGATTCAGGGTTTTGCCGTTCGAATCAGAACGGTAGCGCAGCAGACCTTTAAGAAGCCGGAAATCTTTTTCCCCGGCCGCTTCGGTTCGATACTCCATGAGCGGGAACAGTTCCCAGGCCACCCGCTCGCCCTGTTTTTCACGCCAGAACAGGTTCCAGAGCAGGCTGACGACCTGATTGCCCTGCCGGTCCCATTTCTGTTGATAAACGCGCCAAAGCGGCGACCAGGAACGCTCTATGCCTTGATTATCAGGAAACAGCGGCTCCAGCAGTGATAAGAAATGCAGGTGGCTGACGCCATTTTTTCGCTCAAAGCCAAACAGTGGCCACAGGGTAATCCGCCGCAACGATTCACCCGTGTCTGGCTTCACTTCTTTAAGGTCAGAATAGAGGAAGAACAGAACCCGGTCACGCCGCCGTTCGATCAAATCGGAGTGCATCTCCTCAATTTTGTAAATCGGCCAAAGATACCATCTCTGACGCTTAACATCCAATGTTTCGTCAGCATAAAAGGGCAAAAGTCGCAAGCCATGATATTTCTCGCCGTGGGTGACGCGGACCAACGGCCAGGGCGCATTCCAGACGGTATAATCCTTTTGATAATTCATGGCCTTGGAGAAGAACGGCCAGAGCCACGACTGATATGATTTTTCTGGTGATTTATGACTGTAATAAAGCGGCCACACCGCACGATTCTCCATGGGATTATCGGTGTGTAGCTTTACAGACTCAGAGAAAAAGATTGGCCAGAGGAAGAACTTCTTGCGGTACTCGCCCTGTTTGGAACTTTGCCCGTAGAACGGCCAGAACCTGAAGCCCGACTCTTCTTCTCCGGAGATCCGGGCAAAGATCGGCCAAAGCACATTATCGGTTCGAGTTGTGCCGCGTTGAGTTCGGCTATAGAGCGGAAAGAGTACGAATGAGATCTCTTCGTAGCGGAACCAATTGTACAGGGTTCCGCCGAGAGGGAAGAAAGCCCAGTAATTGCCTCGTTTTTCATCCTCACCGTAAAACAGAAACGGGAAGAGGTAGCTGCGGTTGCCGCTGCCGGTTTCGCGGTCACCAAAATCGTAATTCAAGAGATGGAACAGGTGGAAACTGGACCCGCCCTTTTCGCGACGGTGACCGAAGGCTGGATAGAGGACTTCGGTCTGCGAAACGCCCTCGTCATCGACTGCACGGTAAAAGAGTGGCCGGAGCGCATATTCAGTCTCAAAGCCCTTGTTTTCGTGCTTCAAAAACGGCCCCAGTAGGTGCAAGCTCTGGTAATCAACGGCATGAGAAGCCCGGTAATCGGCAATGGGCCAGAGCGTAAAGATAGAGGAATCATCGGCTGTGGCGGGAGCAGTCGACAACACCAGGATAAGCATAAACGCAGCAAAGAAGATGAAGCTTCGAACCATAACTTCTACCACAAGGAAAACGGACGTTAATAAAGTTCGCAAAGATATCACGAGAGGGCGACAAGGAACAACCTATTGTGTCGAATTAAACGACAGAACAAGCTGTAATTATTGATTATCTTTAATGGGTAGAGCGTTTTTCAGGAAGAATTATACCACGATGCGCGGGATCCTTTAAACGTGCGGCTTGACGCTGCGATTGCGCAGAGGGGTGTTTGTGGATAAAAATGAAAGAGGGCTATACCTCAGGCGGGTTCTCCGACTTGGAAGAACGTTTACGCAAACACGTTATCCAATGCATGATGCCGTGGATAACGCCAAGAATCAGGATAATAAAGACAACGTCGCCGATACCAACGTTTTGCATGATGACCCTCCTGCTCAGATAGAATCGAGTCGTTCTTGAGCCAGTTCATGATCCGGTGCAATCTCAAGCGCCTGGGTTAATGCGGCAAAGGCTCCAGCGTTATCGTCAGTCTTTAGGCGACACATACCAAGCAGGCAGAAAAAATCAGCCGAGACAAACTCAGAAAGAAAATATTCATCCTCTTCGAGTCTCTCCAAAATAGCTGTCGCCACCGAAAAATCTTGCGCGGCGTAGAGCATCATCGCCTCACCAACCTGTTCCAGATCATCGACCAACGGATGGTCGGGGAATCCCGTCGCAACACAACTCTCAACTCGCATCTGGACCTGCTGCTGCAGACGCTCATCCTCAACCTGTGGCAGCATCCGCTGAAATTTAGAAATTGCTGAAGGATAATCCCCGTAGAGTATATCAACTTCTGCAAGCAGGTTGAGCGCCGATGGGCTATTTTTTTCAATCTTGAGCAAATCCTGGCCAAAGCGCATGGCTTCCAGCAGGTGACGCTGCACCTGGGGCAGTTCGGTAAACGTCATCGCCATGCCATGGTAGCCTTGGAAAAGCTGCCAGAGCAGTCCGGCGTTCTCCGGTTCGAGCAGACGCAGAATTTTCAAGTACGTCAACTTGCGCAGAACATAGGCAGGTTCCACATCTTTGGCGTCAAGCATCACCACATGTGCCGCCAGATCAGCGAGGAAATGTGAATACCCGTCGCGGAGCAACCGCGCATAAAGGATATTATGCTGGCAGTCGGGGAAACGTCTCAGATAGTCATAGACCCCTTCGCCGATGACATGATCGCTTGGCGTCTCGGATGAGTTATTGAGTTTGATTGGCAGTGGCACCTGAGGCAGAAAAACTTCTAACTGCTCCGGTCCGACATGAACGCAACAGTCTTCTGGCGGGGACCAGAAAGTAAAGTGCTGCGGATCAAGGTTCTCGGGTTGTGCATCAGTGAAAAATTGGTTCATAGGGCATCTCTCAGAAAAAAGTCAGGGGATTATTACAAGAGCGGCGGTTCAGGTCAACAGGGATTTAGAGGCTGGGGTCGCTTCTGATATCGAATGCACCAAGACTTAACACCTTTTGGTCCAATATGGTCTAATCAGATTCACCCTAAAAAACAGAAACCCCGCAACTCATTAGAGTCACGGGGTTCCTGAATGGTACGCCCTAGGGGATTCGAACCCCTGTCGCCGCCGTGAAAGGGCGGTGTCCTAGACCAGGCTAGACGAAGAGCGCATGAAAACTTTATCGCTCACGGGGACTGTGCCCCTGTTGTTACTGGCTGGGGTGGGAGGATTTGAACCCCCGAATGACGGGATCAGAACCCGTTGCCTTACCGCTTGGCGACACCCCAATAACAGGATGCGTTTTTTAACAAAGATGCCAAGCTGAGTCAAGCTTTTTTCGCAAACAGAAAACGCATCATATAGAGATCAGACGAGCGAGGCAAGTGCTTTTTGCAAGCGAGCCAAAACAGTTGCTTTACCAAGCACTGAAACAACCTCATAGATACTTGGGCTGACCGTACCACCCGTCAAAGCAACGCGGACTGTCGGGCCGATTTTACCAAGTTTGAGCCCGCTCTCTTCCATCATGGCCTTAAAGGCACCTTCAACATCTTCCAGAGTGAAGCTGACCGTTGCCCCCAAGTATTTAATCAACAATTCCAGCACCACGCGTTTTTCTTCAGTGAGAAACTTTGCGGCCGCAGCCTCATCATACGAAACCGGTGCCTCGAAATAAAAACGTGCGCCCTCTGCCATCTCAACAAGGGTCTTGACGCGATCCTGCAAGGTTTGAACAACTGCGGCCATTTCGGGGCCGTCGCTAACATCGACCCCCTGCCCTTCAAGCTGTTCGGCAACCAAACCACCGAGACGTTCTGGATCACCGGTCTTGATGTAATGCTCATTCAACCACAACAGTTTGTCCGGGTTAAACACGCCAGCAGAACGGCCGACGTTGTCGAGACTGAACTTGGCAATCAAATCATCCATCGAGAAGATCTCTTCATCACCACAGGACCATCCGAGCCGCACCAGATAATTGACCATGGCTTCCGGCAAAAAGCCCATCTCCCGGTAGACCATCACCGAAGTCGCACCGTGGCGTTTTGAGAGGCGTTTTTTGTCAGCACCGAGAATCATCGGCACATGAGCGAACTCCGGAACTTCGTAGCCGAGAGCTTTATACATGGGAATCTGGCGAACTGTGTTGTTGACATGGTCGTCGCCGCGGATCACCAGGTTGATGCCCATTTCGGCGTCATCAATTACCACCACAAAGTTGTAGGTCGGGTTGCCATCGGTGCGCTGAATAATCAGATCATCGAGTTCGTCATTTTCTACTGTGATAGTGCCCTTGATCCGATCGACAAAAGCGGTATTGCCGTCACGAGGCGTTTTAAACCGAACGACATAGGGTAAATCGGGTTGATCAGTGCGCTCACGGCAGGTGCCGTCGTAGCGCGGTTTACCGCCAATCTTCATGGCAGCTTCACGCTTGGCATTCAACTCTTCCGTCGTACAGTAACAACGATAGGCCAATCCCTGGTCCAGCAACGCACTGACTTTACTCTTATACAGTTCATAGCGATCTGATTGATAGATAGGCCCTTCATCGTAGCTCAATCCCAGCCAGTCCATCGCCTGCAGGATCGCATCAACTGATTCCTGGGTGGAACGTTCGACATCGGTATCTTCAATCCGCAGCACAAAGGTGCCCTGCTCTTTTTTCGCCAGCAGGTAATTAAACAAAGCGGTCCGGGCACCGCCAATATGCAGAAAACCTGTTGGACTCGGGGCAAAACGAACTCTTAAATCGGACATCTTGAAGCTCCATGGGTAAGGATGTTTTTTAACGCAAAGACGCAAAGGAATGGCAATAAAGACCTAAAATTCAAGCCTTCGAAACTTTGATTCCCAAAAAGCCTGGAACCACACTTGTTGAGTCCACCGCAGAATTGGCAAAAGTTGATGCAAAAAACTTCTTTGCGACTTTGCGACTTTGCGTCTTTGCGTTGAAGGCTTATCTACTTTGCTTGAGTTAGCGACACTAAAACGGGTCACCATGATAGTGACCCGTTTTATACCGGAATTGATGCATCAAGGCAAGGTTCAGAAAATCCGCACACCGGCGTAGCCAACAACCTCGGATTGATCGCCAGTCACCTCTCCCGAGTTGCGATAAGCCACCAGTTCCGCTTTGGAGGCACCGAGCGAGAGTGCGGCCTGCAACATCACGACGACCGGCAGCACCCCGCACATTGAAATGCGATGGACGCTGACCGCCTCGTAGAGCCCTCGAGGGTCCAACTCCAAAACCTTGTCTAACGCTATAAAATCCTTGGTGCGAGCTGTTTCCCCTGATTCGTAATGAGTCATGTCGCTGCTGGCCACCAGCAGAGGACAAACAGGGCTCCTTCGCATGACCCGTGCCAGCCCTTCACCCATCTGCAACAACATTTCAAGAGGCATCTGACTGATACAGATCGGAACAATCGAAGCCTGCGGTGCCAGCATCTGTAAAAAAGGCACCTGCACCTCCAGAGAATGCTCGAAACGATGTGCCGTGGTATCTTCTGCGGCCATGGGGCATTCAACCAGAATTTCTTCGGCCAGAGCGTCGGCAATTTCCACAGCACCCAGCGGGGTCTCCCATGAGCCCTTGGCGTAAACTGCAGCTGCATGACCACGACCATGGTGATTTGGCCCCAGAATGATGACATTCTCAGGAATTTCAACACCGGCAAAGGTTTGTCCGGCGACACTCCCAGAGTAGATGTAGCCAGCATGAGGGGACATGATCCCCAGATACGGCTGCTCAGTATCAACCGGAGGGATCAGGTCCAGAAGCATTTCCTTGAGTAGAATCTTTTTGCCCGGATAAAATTGGCCGGCAACCGCTGGAGTACGTATCATAAACACCACCCTCCCCACGTTAGAACCAGACTCGGTAAATCATTCTCTGATAGACGAGAATCAACAAGCCTGCAAAAGATGCTTAACAGTTTATCTCGGGCGATACGACTGGCAACACAGTTGTAGTCTGCCCGAATAAAGGGGACACAATGGGAAAACTATTATGTCCCCTTTATGCTCCAGCAACCGTCTGCTCGAATCAGCTTAAAACCAGGCCCCGTAAATCATCCTTAAACCGACAAGAATCAGCAAGCCAGCAAAGATTCTCAACAACTTTTCATGGGCGGTACGACTGGCAACACGCACACCTATTCGTGCCATGCCGATCGTGAAAGGGGCTACCAGCAGAATAACCAGGAAATCAACATAACCGAAGGCAAAGGGAGGCAGGTCAACCCGG
>JAQYVY010000023.1 GCA_030145195.1 Desulfuromonadales bacterium
ACTACAGCTATAGGCGAACAGATTGAGAACCCGTTTTCCTGTAGCGCCTTCCCGTACCAGCTTGCGGCCAATTGCCATGTCCGGGAAGAAACCGATATTGCGTGCTTCGCCCAGCCGTAACCGGTAACGCAGCCCCTGCTCCAGGGCCTCGGTTGTTTCTGGCAGAACGCCTTGCAGCAGCCGGCTGGGGCCAGCACTAAGAAAGCGCTCTTGCAGCAGGATGGCCGCCGGTGGGTCCGGGAGACAGGCGTTGAGCAATGCGGTGAGCTGCTCCAGCCAGGCCTGTGGTCGCTGGCGATAGAGGATGACCATTGTCACCGGCGGAAAACAGTCGATCACCAGGTCGTCATAGCCCTCAAAGCAGTGGCCACGGCCATGGAAGAGGCGCCGCGCCTCGCCGTTGCGTGGCAGGTGCCGGATTATTTCATCATGAATGATTTGCATGGAGGACGATGGTTTTTTCTCGAAAAGCAAGAAGCTAATATCTGACCTTGAGCCGATCAAGGGTGCGGTGAATGTCTTCCAGGCTGAAGCCACGCTTTTCGTAACACGACTCAGACCAGGTTTTGTAATGCTCTACCCGCTTGACCCGCTCACTCACGAGCTCTTCGCGGCCCGAAAAATCGACCGGGTTGTTGGCCACCTTCATCAGCAACGGCACGATAAAGTCAGGCAACTCACTTTGTTCATTCTCTCTGCGGGTCATTGCCGCCAGTTTGGTAAAAATATCCACGTTGCATATCCTTGCGGCAGGGCGAACTTTTGTCAGCGAGAATAACTTCTGTCGTGGATTTGCGCAAGGGCCGTTTGTCGCCGTTGCCCCGCTTGAGCGCGAGTTCTGCCTGTAACCGGTCGACTGGGCGAGTTGTGCTGCGGCCTGAGAAGAGGTGTCCTCTGCACGGGTTAGTTTGGTGTGATTACCTGAACAAAACAATATAGGTCTCCCGGCGAAATTTGGGAGCCATCCCCTGCTGAAGCCTTTTTAGATCGCGAAGACACTCTACCGAAAGAATAGACGCTGTTCCGATGTTGCGTATTTATTTGTTAAGTTTGATCGTAAAACAAGCTAAGTTCTTTATACTACTACGGTGTAATCAAAAAGGTCACTCCTTCTCAAGGAGTAGGTTGTGACCAAAACGAGCCAGGGGGAAAAAGAAGACAGAGCCTGCCTCTAAACAGACCTCCAGGGAGCGAACAGACAAGCCTTTTCACATTGTCGGTATCGGGGCCGCCGCTGCAGGCCCGGGGTTGTTCTCAGGTCGTTTTTACCGGGGGGCGCTCAACTTGCTTGTAATGAGACGTAGGGTAGTTACATATCTCACAGGGGCTGGTTGGCTTTTCGCTTTCGATCGAGCCACAAATTTCACACAAAAAATAGTCAGGATTCATATCATCTATTTTCTTAACTAAATGCTTGAAAAAGAACCCAGAGTATTTTTTTATATCCCTTATCATCTCTTCGTGTTGCTGATGTGATTTCCAAGAGTACATACAGTTTATTACCGCTAAATCATGGGCTTCTGCTGACAAACGGTTCAACACTTGTGGATAGTAGTTCTTTATCTTTTCTAACTCTTTGATTGCGGCAGTATTAAGATTCGTCTTGGTGTTAGAAAAAGAAATGGAGATTTCCCTTTTCTCCAGACTTGAGTCTAAGGAACGAATGATTTTTTGGTAGTTGACGGCATGGATTCTCTCAGAACGGGATAAGGTGAAAAACAGGTAGGCAACATTAGGCAGGTCTTCAGTCAGAGCTTTTTGACAATAACCATCATAATGTTCGCTAGCGATCATCTCTGTCCAATAGGCCTCTTTCAGGATCTCTAAGGTCGTCGGATATTGCTGGGTGGCCTTTTCCCCACCTGCAAGCGCAAGAGAACGTAGACTTGCAATAGGAACGAAAATTGCGAGCAGGGCAGAGAGATATAAGAGTTGTCTTCTAGCAGCCTGTCGGACTATCAGGGCTGAAGCGAAAATTTGAATGTTTGAGACCAGATTTTAGCTCATTTGAGAGGAATAGCCGTAGCTATTGGTCGAAAAGGATCTGAGATATGGGCCAAACAGGCGAATTTGCAGCCAGTTCATTGATAGTCCGATAGGTTGCTAGAGAGCATCTTTCTCCAAAGGGCCTGTGCTGCTGGCCAGTGTTTACGCTTGAATGTGAGGTCTTTGACGAGCTGATTGTACTTGGTCTTCTGTCCTTCAGGCCGCCCCCTTTCTGTTGTTACGCTTTTAATGCTATCCAGAGAACCCCGAACATGTCAAAGCATTGCTGGCCGAGTAAGCAGGCACAGCGTGTTCTGATGGGTTTGCCGGAGGGGCCAAAGCCGAGGTTGAGAACGGAGGTCCGCAAGAAAGATTAAAGGCGTGCCGCGAAGATCAGTAGGGCGCTATCCGTCAGTTCGTCAACTTCTGCCGGTACTCACGCAACTGGGTTTTGAGTTGTTCGGCGTTCTCCGGGCCGCTACGAAGCAGGATTTTACGCCCTGATGAGAGCGCTTCGAGTTCCGGGTCGGCATACAGGTAGAGGGCTTTCGGTTGAATGAGATAAACCGGTCCCGAGCTTTGCGGGGCGGCGAGCAGATGGTCGATCACTTCAATCAGGCGGTCATTGAAATAGGCCTTGGGATAGCCGAGCTTCTCGTAGGCTTCCTGAAACAGCGGGTAAAGCCGTTTATAAACCGCAACGACCTGGGCTTTGTCGAGCGCGCTCAAAAGTTTGACCAGCGGGGTGTAGCGTTGATAGTTGGCTGGGTCGATGGTGAGTTGTTCCCGCGCACCCTCAGCCAGGAATTGCCCCGGGCTCTTTTTCAGCGGGCGATGGGTGGCTGGCAGTTTCTGACGAGGCAGGTTGTCGATCATGACGACAAAGCGTTCGATAAAATGTTCCAAAAAGAAGACGCGATCAAGCTTCTGGTCAGTAAACAGCTTGGCCAGCAGTTCTGCCATCGGTTGGTCGCTCTGTTTCAGCTCAGGCAACGGTTGCTCCAGATCAAGGAGCGCTTCGGCGGCCTTGACCTCTTCCGGCGCGGTGGTGACCGGATGTTGGATCACGGGTGCTGCCGGTGGTTGGATGGCCGCGGGTGGGGCGACCGCCTGCACTGCGAGCTGTGGCTCGGGACGGTAAAGCTGCCAGTAAGCGAGTGCGATAATTGCCCCGATCACAAAAAATCCAATCAGAAATGGCCAGTTTTTCATAGTTGTTTTCTCCAAAGGGTCGCTCTCTAGATTCTATTGCAAAAACAATAACGTCAATCGGGTGTTCGTCAACTTCCCCACCGCAGCGCAGACCACCAGGCTCCTGTGATGATGCCAATGGCCACCAACGCCAGCAGGGCATTCACGGTGCTGCCCGGACGGCCCCAGCGTTCTATCGCCCTCTCGGCACCAGCCCCAAGCGGCAGGCCAAAGAGAAAGCCAAACAGGTGGGCACCGAGGTCGGTATTCTCTCCGCCAGCACCGAGCATGGCGAGCAGGCCGAGGGCGGCCGCGACCGGCAGGGCCCAGCGCCGCCGAGGGCGCAGGTTGTGACGGTAGCGCACCATGCTGATGGCGGCGAGCAGGCCAACGGCGCCGAAGATCGCGGTTGAGGCGCCAACGGCGCGATGGTCGGGGGTTTGTGCCCAGGCGTTGACCAGATTGCCCAGCATGCCAGAGGCGAGCAGCAGCAGCCAGGCCGGCCCGGAGCGCAGGTCGCGGCAGAGCCGGGAGATAAAGACGCCGCCGATACACAGGTTGCCGAGCAGGTGCTGCCAGTCGGCGTGCAGGGTCAGAGCGGTGGCCAGTCGCCACCACTGGCCAGTCATGATCTTGCCCGCGTGAGCATTGCCGAGGGCGCCCCAGTCAACCGGATGGTGTTCGAGCAGGGTGATGTGATGCAGGGTGAGGTTGTAAAAAGCACCGATGGCAATCAGAACCCAGAGGGTGGTCACCCGGTTGTCGATCAACGGGGTCTCCGGTGGCGGTGGCGGCGGCCAGCCGCGGTTCTCGCGTTCGTATTGGCGGATTTCCTTGATGGCGGTATCGAAACTGTCTTTTGGGACCAGCAATTGCCAGCCGAATCCGCGCCGCTCGCTGCGACCTGTCAGGTGGCGGGACTCCAGCACCAGCGCCCAACTGCGCAGCTGGCGTTTGGACAAGCTTGTGCCAGAGGCCTCGTTCAGCCGCGAGGGGATCGGTTGCCACTCTTCCAGTGACGGTTCGGTGGCGATTATGTCGGTCGGTAGTTCAGGCATTGTTCCCATGATCGCAAATTGCTGGCTTCAGGTCATCCCTGAATTGCAGCCAGTTCATTGATAGTCCGACAGGCTGCTAGGAGTGCGACATGTGCGGGTGGCCTCGTCACTGGCCGGGAGGGGGGTCGAGTGCGTTTGCTTCGGTGACTTGTAGTAGCGCGTGCAACATCGCAACCTGTGGCATGGGGGCGGCGACTTCGGTTGCCCGCTGCAACGGGATGGCATAGATCGCCTCCAGTTCCAACGGTTGGTTCTGCTGCCGGTCGATCATCATGCTCGGACGATAAGCGCCCATCTTCAGAGTGATGCCTATCAAGTGGTCGATGAACGCAGCGCCATCGATCGGTTGTGATAACTGTTGCCGGTTAGCTGCCGCGACCACTTCTTGCATCATCCCCTTAATCAACTTTAGTGTTTCCGTACAGCCTAGCTGGCGGTCTGTCGCGAGTCCGGTGAGAGCGCACAGACCATTGAAAGGGATGTTCCAGACCAGTTTCTCCCAGCGGATCCGTTGCAGGTCTGGGCAGGCTTCGCAGGGGATTTCGGCTTGGTTGAAGAGCTTTGCCAGTCGTTCAACCCGTGGACTCAGGCCGTTGCAAAACTCTGCCAGGCGCACGGAGCCTTGATCAAGATGATGTACGGTGCCCGGTTCGCCACGGTTGCAACAGAGGAAGGCGACGCCTCCGACAACGCGCTCAGAGCCAAAAGCCGCAGCCAGAAGCTCTTCGTTGCCAAGGCCGTTTTGCAAAGTCAGAAGCACGGTTTCAGGTCCGACCAGAGGACGAACCAGGTCGACAAGCAGGGGGTTGGCATAAGTTTTGAGGCCAACCAAAACCAAGTCAACCGGGCCGATTTCCCGGCTGGTTTTGTAGCCATGGACAGCGGCCAAACGGAAGTCTCCCCGCGGAGAAGTCACTGTCAGCCCCGCCGTGGTGATGGCCTGGTGGTCACGGCGCAAAAGGAAGTGCAGGTCGTGGCCGGCGCGTTGCAGCAACGCGCCATAATAAAGACCGAGTGCCCCGGAACCAATCACGCCGATGCGTATTTTGTCGCTTTTTACGATTTGTTGAAATTCAGGCATTCATCAGGAATCCCAAACCCTCGGATTATCAAGGGCTTGTCTTGACCAGAGCGGCTTTTTGTGGTAAGGTTATTTTTTAAATGGGAGAAATGAATGTTTAAAGTTGGAGATCGGGCCGTATATCCTGCACAGGGAGTCGGAATTGTTGAGAAGATTGAATCCCGTGAATTTTGTGGACAGACCCACGACTTTTACATTCTGCGTATTATTGATAACGATATGACCATTATGGTCCCGGTTGGCAACGCCAGCCAGGTTGGTCTGCGCACCTTGATCAGCAAAGACAAGGTCGAAACAATATACAGTGTCCTCGGCGAAAAGCAAATTGGTTCTCTGGTCATTGCTTCGTGGAGCCGGCGACAGCGCGAATACAACGACAAAATCAAGACTGGCGATCCCAGGGATGTTGCTGAGGTGTTGCGCGAGCTCTACCTGATTAAAGAATCGAAGGAGCTCTCCTATGGCGAGAAGAAAGTCCTTGAGCTGGCGCGACGCCTGCTGGTCAAGGAGCTTGCTTTGGCCGAGGGGATCGCTGAAGAGGCCGTGACTGAGCGACTCGAGAATAGAGTCAACTGATTCGATCAGGTCGCTACCGTTTTCGGACCGGGTGCCAATAGGCACTCGGTCTTTTTTATTTGTTGCTGGCGAATAATGATTTTCAAACTGCCGAAAATACGATAGAAAGGTCAGGTTGTGGTCTGTTGTTGGGTAAACTGACGAACAGGCTTGGGTTTCGTCTATGAACTAAATCGTGGGAAGGCTTATGAAGGTTCATGTCCTGGTTCCTGCCGCGGGCGTTGGTAAACGCATCGGGGCGTCGATCAGCAAGCAATACCTTGAGCTGGGCGACCGGCCGATTTTGGTGCATACTCTGGCGCGTCTTGCTGCCCAGCCTCAGGTGACGGCAATTCATATTGTCGCGCCGAGTGCGGACCTAAGGTACTGCCGAGAAGAGGTCGTGGAACGGTATCGACTGGAGAAAATCGGCGAGGTGATTGCCGGTGGTACGGAACGTCAGGATTCGGTCCGCAACGGGCTCGAGGTCTGCGGTGCCGAGGCGGCAGATGTTGTGTTAATCCACGATGGTGTCCGCCCTTTTTTTCCGGTAGAACAGATCGATACCCTGATTCAAACCGCGGTTGCCGAGGGTGCCGCTTTGCTGGCTATCCCGGCGCAGGACACGATCAAGGAAGTTTTTGACGGCCGGGTTCGATCGACTCTTGATCGCCAATTGCTCTGGCAGGTGCAGACACCTCAGGCTTTTCGTTTTGAACTTATCCTGGAGGCCCATCGTCGGGCTTTTGCGGCCGGATATGTTGGAACCGATGATGCGTCATTGGTTGAATGGTGTGGTTGGCCGGTTGTGGTGCTGAACGGTAGCGGGTATAACTTCAAAATAACGACGTCGGTGGAGTTGACTATGGCGCGGGCTCTGCTGGCAGCGGGAGAGGTGAGCTTGAGATGATGCGAATCGGTCACGGTTTTGATGCTCATCGTCTGGTTCCTGATCGTCCGTTGGTTATGGGTGGGGTCACCATTCCTTATGACCTGGGTCTGTTGGGTCACTCTGATGCCGATGTCCTGTTGCATGCTGTCTGTGATGCGATCCTCGGTGCTCTCGGTCTCGGCGACATAGGCCGCTATTTTCCTGATGCTGACCCGGTTTACAAGGGGATTGACAGCATGTTGTTGCTTGAACACGTGATTGGCATGGCCCAGACTCGTGGTTTCCGAGTCAGCAATCTCGATACCACTATTGTCGCCCAACGACCCAAGCTGGCACCTTATGTGGCGCAGATGATCACTAACTTGGCCACAGCCTGCGGTACTCCGATTGGCGTCATCAATGTTAAGGCGACGACCACCGAGCAGCTCGGTTACACTGGCCGAGGTGAAGGGATTTCTGCTCATGCCGTGGTGCTGATGTCGTCGATTGAAAAATAAGCGGCAGCTTTGGATTTGAAGCTGTCGAGTTGTTGACGGTCAATAACTCAATTGAACCTCCCGGGAGCTTGAGTAAATTTCGACTGGCAGACTAAAAGTCTGGCTGCACCATAAGCTCTGCACGTTGTTGAAATATTCATTAGCTAAGTAATTACCCTTTTTATTCGCCTGCTATTCACCGCTCCAAGCTGGAATCAGCAGGAGGAGTTGTTGTCTTATGAGTGATCCTGTTACGCAGTTGGGTTCCAATTTTATCCGCAATATCATCGACGAAGATTTGGCTAGCGGCAAGCACGCGTCGATCGTGACCCGCTTCCCGCCAGAGCCCAACGGTTATCTGCATATTGGTCATGCCAAGGCCATTTGCCTTAATTTTGGCCTGGCCGAACACTACCATGGTCGTTGTCACTTGCGTTTTGATGACACCAACCCGGCCAAGGAAGAGCAGGAGTATATCGATGCCATCAAGACTGATTTGAGTTGGCTCGGTTTTGACTGGGGTGAATACGAGTACCATGCCTCGGATTACTTCGAGACCCTTTATGGCTACGCAGAGCTGTTGGTCGGCAAGGGTTTGGCCTATGTTTGTGATCTGAATGCCGAGCAAATGCGCACTTACCGCGGAACCTTGACCGAACCGGGCAAGAACAGCCCGTACCGTGACCGTAGCTGCGATGAGAATCTCGATTTGCTGAGACGAATGCGTGCCGGTGAGTTCGCCGATGGTTCACGAGTGTTGCGGGCCAAAATCGACATGGCCGCGCCAAACCTCAATCTGCGCGATCCGGTGCTGTACCGCCTCTTGCGGGCCACTCATCCACGGACCGGTGACACCTGGTGTCTTTACCCGATGTACGATTTTGCTCATGGTCAGTCGGATTCGATCGAGGGCGTGACCCACTCACTCTGTACCCTGGAGTTTCAGGATCACCGCCCACTCTACGATTGGTTCCTCAACGCCCTGGAGATTTATTCTCCACAGCAGATCGAGTTCTCTCGGTTGAATCTGACCTACACGATGATGAGCAAGCGCCGTTTGTTGGAACTGGTGCAGGAAAAGCACGTCTCCGGTTGGGACGACCCGCGGATGCCGACCCTGTCAGGGATGCGGCGGCGTGGTTTTACTGCCGCTGCGGTTCGCACCTTCTGCGAGCGTATCGGGGTCGGAAAAAGTGACAGCATAATCGATATGAGCGTGCTTGAAGACTGCGTCCGGGAAGATCTCGACCGGGTTGCGCCTCGGGCCATGGGGGTGTTGCGGCCGCTAAAAGTGACGATAACCAATTATCCTGAGGACCAGACCGAAGTGTTTACGGTTGCGAGGCACCCCAAAGACCCGGCCATGGGGACACGGACGATTCCGTTCAGTCGTGAAATCTATGTTGACCGGGATGACTTCATGGAGGATCCGCCCAAGAAGTTCTTCCGCCTCGGTCCGGGTCGAGAAGTGCGGTTGCGTTATGGCTATATCATTCGTTGTGATGAAGTCATCAAGGACTCGGCCTCTGGCGAGGTGATGGAGTTGCGCTGCAGTTATGATCTTGAAACCGGCGGTGGGGTTTTGCCGGAGGGCCGCAAGAAGGTCAAGGGGATTATTCATTGGGTGTCTGCGGCACACGCTGTGCCGGTCGAAGTTCGCCTTTATGATCGGTTGTTCAGCGTGGCGAACCCGGCGGCAGAGAAAGAGCGGGGCTATCGCGATCTGCTCAACGCCGAATCGTTTGAAGTCCTGTTTTCGGCACTGGTGGAGCCAAGCCTCGCCGCTGCTGAAGCCGGTGATTCTTTCCAGTTCGAGCGCCTGGGCTATTTCACCGTTGACAATAAAGACTCGCAACCTGAAAAGCTGGTGTTTAATCGTAGCGTCACGCTGCGGGACACCTGGGCCAAGCTGGTTAACAACTAGGGAGCAGCGCTTGTCAATCTATGCCGCATCGACTTAAAATATTTGTCATTGATGATGCCTTGAATATTGGGCAGGAGCTGCTGGGCTTGTTACGCGAAGCGGGTCACGAAGTCACCTGTCGCCCATCCAGACAAGCGTTGACGCATACCCTCGTTGAGTATCAACCGAACTTGATCGTACTCGGCATGAGTCGTTACGCTGACGAGGAAATGGATCTCTACAGAAGGCTTCGCAACCATCGTCAATTGCATCTGGTACCGATGATTATTATCAGTGATGATGCCAGCCTCGAATACGAGATGCTGGATGTCTTTGACTTTCAAGTTCGTCCCTTCGATCGAGAACGTCTGCGTATTTGCCTGGAGCGTTTGTCTGGAAGCCGTAAATATCTGCCCGCAGTTTCTTTCACCGATGCTGATCTGTCGGCGGTCAAGGGCTTTCTCCTTGAGCATAGCGGCCTGCACTTCAGTCAACACAATCACCGGATCCTGGAACGAGGTCTGCTGCGACGGATTCAGGCCTTGCGCATGGAATCATTGCCCGCCTATTTTAACTATCTGACGGCAACGCTTGATAACTTTGACGAAGGCAACAAACTGCTTGGTTTGTTGACCGTTGGCGAGACCTCGTTCTTCCGCTACCGTTCTCATCGCGAAGCGCTGCTCCATTTCGTCATCCCCAGGCTGATTGCCCAGAACAAGTCTCACGGCAAGCTGCGGATCTGGTCTGCCGGATGTTCAACCGGAGAGGAGCCGTACTCGCTGGCGATTCTGCTGCTTGAGAATTTTCCTGAGTTGGTCGGTTGGGATATTCAGATCCTGGCGACTGATATCAACAAGCGCTCCTTGCGACAGGCCCGTGAAGGTGTTTATGGCGAACGTTCGTTGCGGACGATGGAAAGTTCACTACGGGAGCGTTATTTTCAGAAGGTGGACAAACATTTCCTGCTTTCTCCGCAAGTACGGCATATGGTGCGGTTTGATTATCTCAACCTGCAAACATGCAATTTACCGGAAGAACGCCATATCAACAGGGATATTGACCTGTTGTTTTGCCGTAATGTGCTGATCTATTTTGAGCTCGAGACGATCCGGCGGCTTGTTGCCAAGTTCAGCCAGATTTTAAACCCGCAAGGGTTTCTCTTTATGGGGCATTCCGAGACGATGCAAAATGTGTCCGACCAGTTTCAGAGGCACCATCAGAACAATGCCTTCTTTTACCAAAAAAAAGAGAGTTCTAAGACCAAGAGCGTGTTGACCCGCGGGTTGTCAGGCAAGGCTGGTTCGACTGAAACGACAACTCCGCCGCCGGTCAAAGTGCAAGTCAAGTCGACTGAAGCCCCAAAGGTGCCGGGCGATACCGCCTCGGTTCTTGTCCCAAAAGTCACGCGCCGTACTCCCGAACAACTCTACGCTGAGGCAATGGCAGCCTTTGAGCGTGAAAAGTTTGCTGCGTCAGCCCTGTTGTTTGATGAACTTCTAGGGCAGCAGCCAGCCAACGCGAAAGCTTTAGTTGGAAAGGGCCTGTTGCTGGCCAACCAAGGCAAATATAGTGACGCCCGAATCAGCTGCGCTCGTGCGATCAAGGAGGATGACCTGCTGGCAGAAGCCTATCTGCTGCGGGGCTTGATTCTCGATATGGAGGGCCTCCTGGAGCGTGCCTTGGTCGAATATCAAAAGGTCTTGTGGCTGGAGCCTGCGTTTGTTATGGCCCATTACCTCTCCGCAAGGGCTCATGATCGCCTGGCGGATACAGATAAAAAACGGCGCTCGTTGCGTAATACTGTCCGTGCTCTTGAGCAGTCTGCCGAACAACCAACTATCCCTTTCTCCGGCGGACTCTCGCGCGGTGTTTTTCTTGAGATTGTACATCGTGAACTGACTGATGCCCCCCACGGCTGAAGCGATTGCTTTTGACGAAGTTGTTTGCTGTTCCATCCCTTCCTAGTGTGGCACAAACCGCTCTTCAGACCTAAAGCAGCGTGCCGTAAATCTCCGGGCGACGATCATAGGCGCAACGAATCTGTTGTCGATACTCCGCCATCTCCGCATAATCAAAGGTTGCAATCAACTCGGTGTCGGTCTCGCCGCCTTCGGCAAGGACGTCACCCCGGGCCGATAACAACAGGCTCATGCCGAAGAAGTCCAGCTTGCCTTGGATGCCGCAACAGTTGGTTGCCACCACGAAAAGCTGGTTCTCCATAGCTCTGGCCCGCAGTAGCGTCCGCCAGTGTTCCTGGCGTGGCTTGGGCCATTCTGCTGGCAGGCAGATGATTTCGGCACCTTCGAGGGCCATTTTGCGAAAGAGTTCCGGGAAGCGTAGATCGTAGCAAATCGCGATGCCAAGACGGCCCGCAGAGGTTGAAACCACCAGCGTTTGGTCGCCTGGAGAGAGAAACCGATCCTCGCCCATGGTTGAGAACATATGTAGCTTGCGATAGCTGCCAACCAATTTGCCGTGATCAATCACGTAAGCGGTGTTGTAAATTTTGCCGTCAGCCTGTTCTGGTAGGCTGCCGACCACAACCAGGTTGAGCTCAGCCGTTTGCTGGCAGAGTTTTTCAATGATCTGTGGCGTTTCCGCGGCATGGGTGACTAAGCGTTTGTAATCGTAACCGGCACTCCACATTTCTGGCAGGACCGCCAGTTGCACTTTCTGGGCGGCCACCCGTTTGAGGGCGGCATCGACCTTGGATAGGTTTTGTTCGATATTGCCGAGCACAATGTTAAATTGAAGAGCGGAGACCCTGACTGATTGATCCATATGAAAACCTCACATAAAACAACGTTTAAATACGCACAATATATTTATTTTAAAACGTAAGTCCCTTTTATCTATGGGTTTAACCTCTGGAAGAACAGAGCGTTCAGCCTGCCGAGTTTTCTTGACATTGGCAATTCCATAATGATAGAAAACATGGTGTTCTAATTGTTTGGCCAGAATAAACTATGGTCATTTTTTATTCTCCAAGGGCCTTGCCGATGAGAGCTCAGGCCTATATCATGTAAAAACTATTATTTCAGTTAAACCATAAACGCACCACCAAATAAAGAGAACAGGGGTCACACGTGAAAATTTTTGGATTATCTTTGAGCCTGCTGCTGGCAGGCGTGATGCCAGCCCTGGCCAGTGCCAGTGCTGGAGAAACAACTGAATTTGTCAATCTGACCGGGACTGCCATGGGTATCTTTGCTCTGGTCCTTTTTGTCGCGGCCTACAGCCTGGTTATTTTTGAAGAGCAGCTGCACCTGCGCAAAAGCAAGCCGGTCATGCTGGCGGCTGGTCTGATCTGGGTGCTGGTTGCCTTGGCTTATGCGGCGATGGGCGATACCCATACTCCGCACACCGCGATCAAGCACAACCTGATCGAATACGCCGAGCTGTTTCTCTTTTTGCTCGCGGCGATGACTTATATCAACTCTATGGATGAGCGCAATGTCTTTCAGACGCTACGTTCCTGGCTGGTCAGCCGTGGCTTCACCCTGCGCACTGTCTTCTGGGTCACCGGCGCACTTTCCTTTGTAATCTCGCCGTTGGCCGATAACCTGACGACCGCCCTGCTGATGGGTGCGGTGGTCATGGCCGTGGGTGGTAGCAATAAAAAATTTGTCATCGTCGCCTGCATCAACGTCGTGGTCGCTGCCAACGCTGGCGGAGCCTTCTCGCCCTTTGGCGACATCACCACCCTGATGGTGTGGCAGAAGGGCAAGGTTGAATTCATCGAATTCTTTGCCATCTTCCTGCCATCGCTGGTCAACTGGCTCATCCCGGCAGCGATCATGGGCATGACCGTTAGTAAAGAACGCCCGGAAGCGATGAAAGAGATGGTCGCCATGAAGCTTGGTGCCAAACGCATCATCTTCCTCTTTATGCTGACAATCACGACGGCCGTTTGCTTTCATAACTTCCTGAATCTGCCACCGGCAGCGGGTATGATGCTGGGCCTCAGCTACCTTGGTTTCTTTTCCTACTATCTCAAGCACAAAGAGAACCGTCTGCACAGGGGCGGCGATCAACCGCTTGATATCATGGGACATAACCCTGACGAGCACCAGCCACCAGAGGCGGCAGGTCATGGTGGCCATGGCCCGGTTGCTGGTTTCGACCTGTTCCGCAAGATCGCCCGGGCCGAGTGGGACACCCTACTCTTCTTCTACGGCGTTATCCTCTGTGTCGGTGGTCTCGGCCAGTTCGGCTACCTGGCGGTGACCTCCAATTTTATGTACACCGGTCTGGGCGCAACCACGGCCAACGTGCTGGTTGGATTCCTCTCGGCCATCGTCGACAATATCCCGGTGATGTTTGCCGTGCTGACCATGGACCCGGTCATGTCTCATGGCCAGTGGCTGCTGGTCACATTGACCGCCGGAGTTGGCGGCAGCATGCTATCGATCGGTTCGGCCGCAGGGGTCGCCCTGATGGGAACCGCCCGCGGGGTCTACACTTTCGGTAACCACCTGAAGTGGACTTGGGCCATTGCCCTGGGTTACGGCGCAAGCATCATTGTTCATCTCTGGCTCAACGCGAAATACTTTCACTAAAGCATCAACCAGAATAGAATCATCAAGGCGGGGAGCTCTTCCCCGCCTTACTTTTTTCGGTTTAACCGCATGGCCCCACCACAAGCACTAAACCCTTAACGCAAAGGCCCAAAGAATTGTAGAAAGGACGCAAAGAGAACCATCTTCAAGACAAAAGTTTTTCCCTTTGTGTTTTGCTGGCTTTTCTTGGCGTCTTTGCGTTATTTTTTGACTTTAGTAATCCCGTCCGAATTGATTCCCCCTTTCCTTTGAGGCGATAACTCAGTTCTTTTTATGTCCGGTCTTTATCTGCATATTCCGTTCTGCCGTCGCAAGTGTCCCTACTGTGACTTTTTTTCCATCACGGCTACGGATTCTCTCGTTGAGGCCTATCCGAAACTGTTGATTCAGCACCTTGCTTGGGCCACAGAGCACGGTTGGTCGGGGCCGGTTGATAGCGTCTACTTTGGTGGTGGCACGCCCTCTCTGCTGAAGCCAGAGGCGATTGCCTGCATGCTGCAAGCCATCAACCAGCGCCTCGGTCTGGCAGAAGACACAGAAATCACACTCGAAGCCAACCCGGGCACCGTATCGCAACACAGCCTGGCCGGTTATCGCAGCGTCGGCGTCAATCGACTCTCTCTTGGTCTGCAGAGTTGCAATGACGACCACCTGACCCTTCTCGGGCGCGTCCATAATCGCCAGCAGGGCATCGATGCGTTTAACTGGGCACGTGAGGCTGGCTTTGACAACATCTCCCTCGACCTGATGTTTGCTCTGCCGGGGCAGACAACGGCCGAACTGGAAGAGGATCTCCGTACCTATCTTGAGCTCGGCCCGGAACATCTCTCCTGCTATGGCCTGACCGCCGAACCAGCGACCCCCTTGCAACAACGAATAATTACAGGTGAGCTGACCTTGCCAGACGAAGAGTTTTATGCCGATGCGTTTATGTTGGTTCATGAGCAATTAACTGCTACGGGCTATGAACATTATGAAATAGCTAACTATGCTCGCAACGGCTACGCCAGTCGTCATAACCTCGGCTATTGGAAACGCCACCCCTACCTCGGGATTGGTGCCGGTGCACACTCTTTTCAAGACATTCAATGGGGCCGCCGCTGGGACGTACCTCCCGACCTGTCAACTTACCGTCAAGCGCTGCACGATTGGCAAGAACCGATGCGCTGCCTTGAAACATTCGACCGTCAGGGTGCTCTCAGCGAAACCATCTATCTGGCACTTCGAACTGCTGAAGGCGTCAGCGATATCAACCTGCAACGGCAGTTCAAGACGACGCTGCAAGAAGCCTTTCCCGAAGCCGTTGAAAAAGCCAGCCCCTGGCTCTGTCGAAAAGGCGATTGCACAGCCATGACACCTGCTGGATGGCTCCTGTTTGATCACTTGATTCAGGCCTTTCTCTAACAAAAAACCCTGGCAAAAAACGCGACTCGTCCCCTTGACAAAGGGGGGGCGCGTTGTTATCTTGACTTTAATTTTGGCACTCATAACATCAGAGTGCTAACGCTGAGTATCAGGCCGGGTTAACCGGCTTGAGCTTTTTCCACGGAGTTCCAGATGGCAGAGCCACTCTCAGAACGTAGCCAAAAAATCCTCGAAGTCATTATCGAGGAATATATTGCCACTGCCCAGCCGGTTGGTTCACGGGCAATTACCCAGAACCATGCGATCAACTTGTCCTCGGCTTCGGTGCGCAACGTCATGGCCGAGTTGGAGGAGAAGGGCTATCTGGCTTCGCCACACACGTCGGCTGGTCGGATCCCGACCGAAATGGGCTACCGTTTCTACGTCGATACTCTTTTGCGCATTAACGACCTGAATTATCAACAGAAAGACCAGATCGAACAGCATTATCATCGCCGTGGCTTGCAGATGTCTGACATGTTGCGCGAAGCCAGTCGGGCGCTTTCTTCTGTGGCCCACTACACTGGTCTGGTCATGGTGCCGAGACTTAAAGTTACAGTCTTCCGGCAGATCGAATTCGTCAAGTTGTCGCCGCGCCAGGTGCTGGCTGTTTTTATCACGCAGTCAGGAATGGTACAGAACAAGCTGATCCAACTTGACGAGGAGCTGACCGGTCAGGAATTGGAGCAGATCACCAACTACTTGAACCAGACCATGAAGGGTCTGAGCATTCAAGAAGCACAAGCCCGGATCGTTGCGGAGATGGCTCACGAGAAGGCACTCTATGATCAACTGCTGCAACGGGCTTTCAAGCTTTCGAGCGCAGCTCTGATTGATGAGACCACCGGTGATGTCATTATCGAAGGCACCAGTCATTTCCTGGAACAGCCGGAGTTTTCCGATCTCGAATGTATGAAGCGAATTGTGCAGACCTTTGAACAGAAGAGAACACTGGTCGACCTGCTTGATCGTAGCCTGCAGACTGAAGGGGTACAGATCCTCATCGGTAGTGAAACCGAATATAGTGAGTTTTCTGATTGTAGTCTGATTACTGCGGCTTATTCCGGTAGGCACGGTACTCTGGGTTGTCTTGGCGTGATCGGACCGAGTCGTATGCCCTATTCAACCATTATTCCGATTGTCGATTACACGGCAAATCTGATCAGTCGCCTGCTTGAAGGCGAGCAAGACTTAGGAGAGTAGAACTTTGGCAAAATCCCGTAAAAAGGCTGGTAAAAAAAGTGATCAGAACCCGGCAGAGGTTCTGGAGCAGACCGAGACGATGGAAGAGGGAGAACCTGAGGTGATCGTCGAACCAGAAGTGATTGCCGAGCCAGAACCAGAGCTGCCGAATGAAATTGACGTGGCCAAAGATGAGGCTCGCAAGAACTGGGATCTCTACCTGCGCGAGCGGGCTGATCTTGAGAACTTTCGCAAGCGCAGCCAGCGTGACAAGGAAGATGCTTTGCGCTACGGCAACGACCGGCTGCTCAAGGAGATGATTCCGGTGCTCGACAACCTGGAGCGCGCTGTTGATCACGCCGGACAGAACGCTAACGATGACCAGGGGTTGCTTGAGGGCGTTAATATGACCATCATTCAGTTCCGCAAAGCTCTGGACGATTTCGGCGTTAAACCCATCACCGCCATCGGCGAAGCCTTCGATCCCAATCGTCACCAGGCGATGGGGCAGATAGAAACGGCCGAGCAGGTGCCGAACACGGTTGTCACTGAATTTCAAAAAGGCTACATGCTGCATGACCGTCTGTTGCGACCGTCCATGGTCATGGTCGCCAAGGCACCAGCAGAAGAAAGTACGAATCAGAATAGTGAAGAATCAGAGGGTCACGCGGAATAAGAGCGCAGGCTTCGCAGTCCAGCGCATCCGGTCACACTCAAATACAAATGAACAATTTAACATTTTCAAGTAAGGAGCCTTAATCATGAGTAAAGTTATTGGTATCGACCTGGGAACAACAAACTCCTGCGTCGCTGTTATGGAAGGCGGTGAGCCGGTAGTTATTGCTAACGCCGAAGGCACCCGCACCACTCCTTCGATGGTGGCTTTTTCCGAGAGCGGCGAGCGGCTGGTTGGTCAGCAGGCCAAGCGCCAGGCGGTGACCAACCCCGAGAACACCCTTTTTGCCATCAAGCGCCTGATCGGCCGCAAGTTTGATTCGGATGCGGTCAAGAAAGATATCAAGATCAGCCCGTTCAAGATCATCAAAGCCGACAACGGTGACGCCTGGGTTGAAGTTCGCGACAAAAAATACAGCGCTCCTGAGATTTCAGCCATGATTCTGCAAAAGATGAAGCAGACCGCTGAAGACTACCTGGGAGAGACCGTCACCGATGCAGTCATCACCGTGCCGGCTTACTTCAATGATTCCCAACGTCAGGCCACCAAGGACGCTGGCAAAATTTCCGGACTCAACGTTTTGCGCATCATCAACGAGCCGACGGCAGCAGCTCTGGCTTACGGCCTCGACAAAAAAGCCGAAGAGAAAATTGCGGTCTTCGACCTCGGCGGCGGTACTTTTGACGTCTCAATTCTGGAGTTGGGTGATGGTGTCTTTGAAGTCAAATCGACCAACGGTGATACCTTCCTCGGCGGCGAGGACTTTGATCAACTGATCATCGACTATGTTGCCGATGAATTCAAAAAAGATCAGGGCATCGATTTGCGTAGCGACAAGATGGCGCTACAGCGGCTCAAGGAAGGTTGTGAAAAAGCCAAGTGTGAGCTTTCTTCCTCGATGGAGACAGATATCAACCTGCCTTTCATCACCGCTGATCAGTCCGGCCCCAAGCACCTAAACATCAAATTGACTCGCGCCAAGCTTGAGAGTATCTGCGCCAGTCTACTCAAGAAACTGATCGCTCCCTGCAAGACTGCGATCAAGGACGCGGGCCTGTCCGCTTCGGAAATTGACGACGTTATCTTGGTCGGCGGCATGACCCGGATGCCGGCGGTTCAGGCGAAAGTTCAGGAAATTTTTGGCAAAGTCCCCAACAAAGGCGTTAACCCTGATGAAGTGGTGGCGATCGGTGCTGCGATTCAGGGTGGGGTTCTTAAGGGCGACGTCAAAGACGTTCTGCTGCTCGACGTCACCCCGCTCTCTCTCGGGATCGAGACCCTCGGCGGCGTCATGACCAAGCTGATCGAAAAGAACACCACCATCCCCTGCAAAAAAAGCCAGATTTTCTCCACCGCCGCTGACAACCAGCCTGCGGTTTCGGTTCATGTGCTTCAGGGTGAGCGCGAGATGGCCAACGACAACAAGACCATCGGTCGCTTTGAGCTGGCTGATATTCCTCCGGCACCGCGTGGCGTACCACAGGTCGAGGTCACTTTCGACATTGATGCCAACGGCATCCTCAATGTCGGGGCCAAGGATCTCGGTACCGGGAAAGAGCAGTCCATCCGTATCACCGCATCTTCGGGTCTCTCCGACGATGAAATTGAAAAAATGGTTAAGGACGCAGAAGAACATGAGTCCGAAGATAAGAAGAAGCGCGAGCTGATCGAAGCGCGGAATCAGGCCGACGGTCTGGTTTACACCACCGAGAAAGCAGTCAAGGAACACGGCGACAAGGTCGACGAAGAGACCAAGTCGGCGATCGAAACTGCCTTGGAAGACCTCAGGAAAACGATGGAAGGCGATGATCCAGAAGAGATCAAAGCCAAGACCGAGGTTTTGGCAACAGCATCGCACAAGTTGGCCGAAGTCATGTACAAGGATGCTCAGGGCCAAGCCGAAGCTGGTAGCGAAGGTGACGCTTCTGCCCCTGAGCAGCAGGATGATGTTGTCGATGCCGAATTCGAAGAAGTTGACGACGACAAAGACGATAAGAAAAAAGATTAAAACCGTTAACCAGGCTTAAATTATCGAAAAGGCCGCTGCAGGAGCCGGGCGTATGCTTCGGCTCCTGTTGCCTTATCGGGATAACTGTTAACTTGGATCCGTGAGTGGCTGACGGTTTCAAGGCTAAGGAATCATTTTGAGTAAACGCGATTATTACGATGTCCTTGCGGTCAACCGCAACGCCAGCGAAACCGAGATCAAAAAAGCCTATCGGAAGCTGGCACTGAAATGCCATCCCGACAAAAACCCCGGTGACGAGCAGGCCGAAGAGCGCTTCAAGGAACTCTCCGAAGCCTATTCCGTATTGTCGGACGGTCAGAAACGAGCCCTCTACGACCAGTATGGTCACGCTGGCATGGACCAGCAGGGCGGGTTTTCTTCCGGTGGTTTCGGCGGCACCCCTTTTGAGGATGTCTTCGGTGATATCTTTGGCGATATTTTCGGTGGCGGCGGCGGACGACGTGGCGGCAGGGGACGGCGGGGCGATGACCTGCGCTACAACCTGACGATTGCGTTTGAAGAGGCGGCTTTCGGCATTGAAACCAAAATCCAATTGCCCCGTCACCAGACCTGTGAAAGTTGTAACGGTTCTGGCGCTAAACCTGGCACCAGCCCGGAGACCTGCCGCACCTGTGCCGGTGCCGGTCAGGTTCGTTTTCAACAGGGGTTCTTCTCTCTGACCCGGCCCTGTCCGGATTGCCACGGCGAGGGTAAAAAAATCGCTGATCCCTGCACCGCTTGCCGCGGCACTGGATTGACTCGTGGCCAAAAGACCCTTTCGCTGAATATTCCAGCCGGGGTTGAATCAGGCAATCGCCTTAAAATGAGCGGCGAGGGCGAACCGGGAGCCCAGGGTGGCCCCCCCGGTGACCTTTATGTGGTGATTACCGTTAAGGAGCATTCGATCTTCCAGCGCGAGGGCAACGACCTGATCTGCGAAATCCCGATCTCTTTTCCTCAGGCGGCTTTGGGCTGTGAACTTGAGGCCCCGACTCTGGAAGGGAAGGTCAAACTAAAGATCCCCGCCGGAACCCAGAGTGGCAAGATTTTCAAACTCAATGGCAAAGGCATTCCGGTCTTGCAGGGCTACGGGCGGGGAGATGAACTTGTTGTGGTCCGGGTTGAAACACCGACTAAGTTGACCGCTCGCCAGAAGGCCTTGCTTGACGAATTCGCACAAGAAGCGGGCGAAGAGATTCATCCCATGGGCAAGAGCTTTTTTGACAAGGTCAAGGAGTTGTTCGGCTAATGAGGTTACAAACCGCCTGTTTTGCATTTCTTCTCCTGCTGATAACCGGGACCGGTCAACTCCTGGCCCAGCCGCTTGGATTAGATGCGCAGCACACCACTACCTCGGGCGAAATGGCCATGCAACGCGCTTTGGATCACTACCGGGATGGCAAGCTTAACGAGGCGGCAGGGCTGTTGCGCGGCTTTGTGATTAGTCAGGCCGATTCACCACTGGTCAACCAGGCCTACTACTATCTGGCCCGGATTCATTCCGACCTGGATGAACCGATGATCGCGACAGATTATCTGGCCCGCATGAGTGCCGACTCGCGCGAAGCTGCCAGCGAGTTGCTGGCTGGCGAACTGTTAATACGCACCGGCAAAGCGACTCAGGCGGTACAACAACTTCTAACGATCGATGCGACCGACTGGACGCTGAACGAACAACAGGAACGTGATCTGCTCCTTGCCGAAGGGCTGTTAAATCTTGATCAACCGCACCAGGCCCTCTACTTCTATCATCTGGCGCAGTTGACCGAGGGACGGGAAACTCCGCGCGAGATTCTGGCTCGGATTCACACCCTGCTCAGCGACCGCTTCTGTGAGGCCGACTTGGCCGAAGCGGCCTTTATGTACCGCAACCAACCGACCAGCTACATGGCCATGTTGCAACTCGGCTGGAGGGCTGTGGCCGCTGGAAACAAGCCTCTGGCTCAGGAATGGGCGACAGCTGCTTTGGGCGCGCCGGTAGGTTTTGCCTATCGGGAAGAGACCCTGCTGTTGCAATCGCAGTTGACCGATTCGAGTCAGTTGCAACGGGCCATTGGCGTCCTGTTGCCGTTGAGCGGCCGTTATGCTTCGTTTGGCCAGTTGGTGCAACGTGGCATGGATCTGGCGATCGAAACCCAGCGTCCGGAGATTCCGGTGCACTTTATCTACCGTGATACCGCAGGGGACGAAACCGTTGCCGCGCAACAGGTTGCTGAGTTGGCTATTAGCGAGCGGGTGATGGGAATTGCCGGACCGTTGGTCGGCAATGCCGCGACCGGTGCCGCCAGACGAGCTAACCGCGAGCGCGTCCCATTGCTGACCCTGTCCCAGCGTGAAGGGCTGGCGGCATCAAGTTTGTACGTTTTTCGCAACTCCTTGACGCCACAGCTTCAGATCAAGGCCTTGGTCGACTACGCAATCGACGAAAGGGGTTTCAGCGAATTTGCCATTCTTCATCCTCAAACCAAACAGGGCGAACTCTATGCCGAAGTTTTTCGTGAAACGGTTCTGCGCCGTGGCGGGGTTGTGGTTGCGGAGCAGAGCTATCTTACAGAACAAACCGACTTCCGCCACCAAACCCGCTTGTTGCGTGGCCTTGAACCGGCCATCCCGGAAGATGAAGAAGAGCTGGCAATGGAAGAGGAGCTGCCACCACCTTTTGAAGCGCTGTTCATCCCCGATTATGCCGATCGCATCAGTCTGATCGCACCACAATTGGTTTTCTATGGTTTGGATGATATTCAACTGCTCGGCACCAGCGGTTGGAACGATGCCGAGTTGCCGCGCATCGCTGGGCAGTTTGTCGAAGGGGCCATTTTTACCGCTGGTTTCTTTCGGCATAGCAACTACCCCTTTGTTCAAGAATTTGTCGAACTTTACTTTAATAAATATGGTGAAGACCCAACCCTTCTTGAAGCCCAAGGGTACGATATTGCCGGTATCCTGTTGACCCTGCTCAATCGTGCGGATATCCGCAGCCGTGAAGATTTGCGGCAGGCCCTGGCTCAGTTGCAAAATTATCCTGGAGTCACTGGAGCAACTCGTTTTGACTTCACTGGCGAAGCCGATAAGGTCCTCTTCCTGTTGCAGATTCAGGATGGAAACATCGTGCAGATCAACTGATTTCGCTAACTCTTTCCTTTGCGCCGTTAGTCGCGGTTTTAAGTCAAAACCAATACCCGCCCCCGATGATAAATTTATCGGGGGTTTTTTGTGCTCTGGCGATTGTAACGGGCGGCCTCTTTGGTAAAAGCCTCTCTCAAATGTTTTTGATCAAGAGCTCTTTCCCTCTACCCACTTCCGCAATTAACTTTTTCAATGTCGGCGTGAGGTGCAAGCAGATGTTCTAACAACGGTTTTACCTTGTAATAATGTATAAAATTGTTTAATTTTGCCAAGTTAAGGGTTTAGATTAAGTAAATCCCCGCGCCCTTGAGGGCTTAAATGTTTCGCCCTCAAATATTATCAAAACTTACTCAGTTCATTCTAGTTCGGCCGCCTCGCTACGGAATTAATGGGGTTTGGTCCATAGTTTCATCCGGTTTTATCCAAGGTAGGAGGCCTCAAATGCGTTTCAATCATTCCCGCGTAGGCAAAGTCATCTCTTCGACCCTTACTCGATGTTCCGAAGAAAAAATTGACCGTAAGACACTCTGCCGCGAGGTTCCGCTGGTTTTCCGCGACCTAGGAGTTTTTGTCCTGATTTTCTCCTTGATCCTGCTGCCGGTACCGATGACCGCATCCGCGGCCACGACCAAGAAGTGGGGGCCACACGCCGACATCACCGGCAAACTGGGCAATGAACGCTCGCTCGGAGACTACGACTTTTTCGTCCCGGTGTTGCAGGGTCCGACCTCTATGCTCTTCCTGGATCTGCGTTTTCAGGGTGATGACAATGAGGCCACCGAAGGCAACTTTGGTCTCGGTTATCGTCAGATGATCGAAAACTCATGGATTTTCGGCGGTTATGGTTTTTATGATGTCCGCGAGACCCAGTTCGATAACAAGTTCCGCCAGTGGACCTTTGGTGTGGAGGCTTTGACAGAGAACTACGACGCGCGCGTCAACGGCTACTTTGCCGATGAGGATGAAGAATCGGTTTCCAGTGTGACCGGGATTGAGACGTTCGGCTATGCTGATTACAATCTGGTGCATCGCGCCACGCCCGGTTTTGAGCAATCAATGAGCGGTGTCGACTTTGAGGTCGGCGGCAAATTGCCCGCGCTGGCCTATCCCGAGATCCGCGGATATGTTGGCGGCTTTTATTTTGATGCTGAAAAGGTCGATAAGGTTACCGGTCCCAGCGCCCGCCTCGAAGTTCGCTTTCCAGACCTGTTTGGTTGGGATGGCTCCTTGTTCGAGCTTGGCGGTGAAATCCGCGATGACAGCGTTCGCGACACCGATTACTACTTTACCGCTCGCCTGCGGATTCCTTTTGGCACCGGTAGCTTCGCCCTGCCGACTTCGTCTTTGACGGCGCTTGAAAAGCGTATGACCGAGCGCGTCCAGCGTGATCCTGATGTTGTTGTCGGAGTCGAGACCAATACGGGTACCGACGCCATCATCGAAACCCCGGTCACCTACAACTCCGCAGAAATCCTGTTTCATCATTACTACAGTGAGTCGATTTACAACACGGGTACCTTCGAAGAGCCAGCCAAGGTGCTCGATGGTATCGCCGGGTCCGCCCCGGTGGCCGACATCGTCTTGCTGCACGCTGACAACGTTTACAACGGCGCTGGACTGGTCATGACGCCGAACCAGCGGGTGCTGGGTGAGTATGCTGGTATGGGCTATACGGTGATGACCGATCAATACGGTGAGATTTTCCTGCCGCACGCAACCGATGGCGTTGCCATGCCGCAGATAATCAATGCCCCGGTTGGTGTCACGGCGAGTGACAACTCCGAGATCTCCGGTATCGAGATCTCTGGAGCCTCTAGTGTTGGTCTCCTGATCGATAGCCTGACAGGACCAGTCGATATCTCCAACGTCACCATCGATGGCGGCTGGGATGGTGTCAGGATTGCCGGCAGTAGCGGTCTGATCACCTTCAGCTCTGTGACTATGACGCCTGGGCAGAAGGGTTTCGATGTCAGCAACAGCTCCGCTGATATTTTTATGTACAATAGCAACGTCTTTACCGACAACAACGTTGCGCTCGACGTTAATAATGATAGTGGGTCATTCTTGCTCGACGAGTCATCATCGATAACTGCGACTGGAAGCGCTGGCACGGAAGCGATTAGCTACGGAGGCTCCTCTGGTTCGTATGTGTTCGCTGGCGCTGTCAATATCTATGACTTCAATGGGGGGGCTGTTGCTATCAGTGGCTCCACTGGTGCAACTTTTGACTTTAACAATTTAACTATTTCCAACTCAGTTGGTGCTGCGCTTTCTCTCTCTAACAATGACATCGCAACGGCTGTCAATGTCAGCGGACCCAGCAGCATCACGCAGAGCTGGGATGGGGACACTATTTATGTCGGTGGTTTCATTGGCGACCAGAGCACTCTGAATATCGCCGAAACAGTTCCTCTCACGGCCTACAATGGTGCTGGCCTGCAATTCAACAACGCCGATGGCGTCTATAACTTCTCTGCTCCGGTTGTGCTTGATGGCAGAGCTACTGGTGGTGACACCGGCATCGACATGATCAGCGGTTCTGACGGCGAGATTACGTTCGACAATGCGGTCACTGTCAACAATCCGGTTGGCAACGCCATCTATATGGCTGACAGTCTCGGTTCCCTCACCTTCACAGATACCGCACCGCTGGTCGTCGAGGCTGGCTCTGGTCATGGCCTCTATGCCTTGGACGCTGGCAGCATAATCGTTCAGGGCTCCAGCAACACCATCGACAATACCGGCGGTGATGGCATATTCTCCAAGAACACCAACCTGACGGTCAACAGTGCCGTGCTCGGTGGTACTGGAGTTATCGGCGGTGCCGGCATCGCTGTGGTGGTCGATGACGGCGCCACCTACAACGTCTCGATCCTCAAATCGACCATTACCACCGCTAACGGCGAAGGCATCTCCATCGACTCGACCGGTGGCGGCGTCCTGACCGCGGTTGTTGCTGGAAACGACGTTGATGCCACCAACGGCAACGCCCTGACCACGACCGATGATGGCACCGCAACCGGTCAACTGGTGATCGAGGTGGATAACAACACTTTCGAAGCCGTCTCGGGCGGTTACTCTGCCGTGAGCATGGTCGGGACCGTTTCGACTTACATCGGCACCATCATCACCTCGCTGGCTGACAACACCGTGATCGGCAATAACACCGGTGGCGGTATGTACTACAACTCGGTGACCTTCGATGCCGATGCTAGTGTGGTCGGTATCCAGCAAGTTGTCGGTGGCACAACAAATATCGGGCAAGGTCCTGGCGCACGCGTTGTTGGAGATGGCTTGGCAGTTGATAACATCGAAGGCGATCTCGGTTTCACAACGCTGAACATCTACAACGATGGCGGCACTGGTCTTGCTGTTGCGACCACGGGCACCGACGATTTGAGCCTCAGTTCCGACAGCGGCAATATCGACACTCTGGAAGGCGCCGCCATCGAACTGGTTGGTGTTGCTTCAACCGGAACTTTGAACGGTAACCTGGTTTTAGATAGCGTCAGCTCTTACAACAGCGCGATCGAAGGGGTCTATCTGGATGTCTATGCTGGTGATGTTGCCTTCTCGAATGTCGCAATTGACAAAACTATCAGTGATGGCGTTGCCGTTTACAATTCGACCGGCGCACTGGACTTCGGCGATGTGACCGCCACCAATGCTGGCATCAACGGCATTAATATTACCGGTCTCGATTCTGGTAGCGTCACCTTTAACAGTGTCACAGTGAGCAACACTGCTGCTTCCGGACTTTACATGCAGGACATTGAGGGTGCTGTTGTTGTCCATGGGGTCGTGGGTATTTCAAACACAGCCTTCGCCGGGTTTGAACTTAATGGTGGGACGGGTTCGGTTGCCTTTAACGACAATCTGGACACGGCCGAGACCGGGGAAGATGGTCTCGCTGTCGTTTCCTTTGACGGCACTCTGGATCTTGCCGGAACCACGACGCTCTACAACAGCTCAAACACCGGAGCTTATGTCGGCGATTCTGCTGCCGATGTCACTATCAACAATCTCGTTATTGATGGGACGGGTCTTGCTGGCGCTGTTGACGGGATTTCAGAAGGACTCTTCGTGGAAAACTTCTCCGGTACCATGACAATCAACTCTGGCTCGATCTACAACACCGCAACCGACGGTATTCAGATTGAAGGGTCAGCCGGTGATGTCTATATCAACGATACCTCGATTCAATATGTCAGCCCGGGAGCGCCACCCAATGCGTCGGGGATCTGGATGCTTGAGAATGATGGAACTGTTGCCATTTACAACTCGACTATAGCTGGGTTTGACTCGCACGGCATTCATGTGCGGAATATCACTGATCTCGATGCTAACGTCGTTATCTATAACACAGCGATTACGATGGACGGGCTCGCAACCGGCAGTGACATTACACTGGAAGTAAACAGTGGTGATTCTATCAATGCCGTGATTTACAACAGCTCTTTTGTTGCCTCCAGCCTGATTACGGATGTCTCTGCACTACCAGGTGGTGTTATTACTCTGGGCTGCGCACCTAATGATGCAGCCTGTCAGTTATTGACACCGAAACCTTTCGACGCGAATCAAGCACAAGTTGATTCTGTGTTGGAGAGTATGAATATGCCTGGAATTAATACCACCACGACGGGGGACATCACTATCTACAACTCAGGCTTGCTTCCCCAATAATTCTTAGTTCCTTAGTAGCAAGGCCCGGGAGAAATCCTGGGCCTTGTTTTTTTTAACCACAGTAAGATTGCTCCAAACTTACCAAGCGATTATGATAAGCACCATGCTCCCTAGAACGTTTGCCAACATAGGCCTGCTGCTGTTGCTCGCCCTGAGCGCGGCCTGTACTCCGATCAGTTCGACGTCGACTAAGTCTGAACCCGTCGTCATAGAACTCCAGGTCGGCATAGCTGGCCAAGTCACAGCCGGCCAAAAAACCCCGGCAACCGACGCCTACGTCTACGCCTACCGCAACGCTCGTAGCAACCTGCGCGGACCGGCCGACTTCGAATCCCAGGTTGACTCAGCGGGAGCCTACTTCCTTGATCTGGTCGAAGGCGACTATCATCTGGTCGCCCGCATGCGTCAGGCTGGCGCTGACGCCGGGCCTCCTAAGGCTGGAGATGCCTGGGCTCTGCCTGCGCATAACCCGGTCACGGTCAAGCCGGGTGAAATCACCATCGTCAATTTTGTGTTGCAGGGCATCGCCCAGCCAATGCTGATGCGTGAAGGCACTCTGACCAGCGGCGACACCGGCTTCACCGGTCTGCTGCTGGATGCATCCGGGCAACCGGTCGCTGGCGCTTTTGCCATCGCCTATCCTGATAGCGATTACCAGCACATGCCAGAAGCAACCTCTCCCGCCGTTGGCGAAGACGGTCGTTTTCATCTCTACGTTAAAGAGCCCGGCCAATGGTGCCTGGCCGCCCGCACCCGCACCCGGGGCCAACCGATCGCCGGTGAACTTTATGGGCTGTTAGGTTCCGCGCAATCCGGTTGCCGCGAGCTTGTCTCTGGGCAAATTGTGGATATTGGCGCGATTGTTCTGACCCCCTACCGGCACTGACAATTCTTTCGTTCTATAGCCCAAAAGAAGGTTTAACGCAGAGTCGCAAAGAACGCAGAGGAAAGTCTTCTGGTTTTGGGAAAAGTTGATCCATTGAGGTCATTCCTCTCTGCGTCTCCGAGCCTTTGCGTTAATATTTGGACTTAAGTCGTCTTTGTATGGTCCGTAATTATTCCATGCTACCGCCGAGCCAACACCACAGAAAGCGGACACAAAGCCGCTAAGCAAAAGAAAAGCACGCCAAGAAAACTCTTTACAGAAAAGCCTGCTTTAGTATATCTTTCTCAATTCGCGGAGAGGTGACCGAGCGGCCGAAGGTGCTCGCCTGGAAAGCGGGTGTACTGCAAGGTACCGAGGGTTCGAATCCCTCCCTCTCCGCCATATTTATTTCCGGCCATGGTTTTGGTTTGCCGTCAGAAGTGACAGCCGGGTCCCGCGCAACGGACGGTTGTGAACTCCGTCAGGCCCGGAAGGGAGCAGCGGCAGCGACCTCAGCCGTGTGCCGCGGGAGTGCCTGGCTGTCACTTGTGCCGGCAAATCGCCGGAAATAAAACCCCGCAAATCGAATAGTGAGACCATGGCCTACCTGGTACTTGCCCGTAAATGGCGTCCGCAAAACTTCTCCGATCTGATCGGTCAGGAGCATGTCAGCCAGACCTTGGCGAATGCGATCAAATCCGGCCGAATTCATCATGCCTTTCTTTTTACCGGTGCGCGCGGCGTTGGAAAAACTTCTGCGGCCCGGATCTTAGCCAAAGCCCTGAACTGTGAGGTCGGTCTTTCTGACCAGCCCTGTGGCACTTGTACCTCCTGCCTTGAGATCACGGCCGGACAAGGCCTGGATGTCCTCGAAATCGACGGTGCCTCAAATACCGGCGTCGATGATGTGCGAGAGCTGCGGGAGAATATCCGCTATCTGCCCAACCGTTCCCGCTACAAAATCTTCATCATCGATGAAGTTCACATGCTTTCAACCAACGCCTTCAATGCCTTGCTCAAGACCCTTGAAGAGCCGCCTGAGCACGCCAAATTCATCTTCGCGACCACCGAGCCGCACAAAATTCCAGTCACTATTTTGTCGCGCTGCCAGCGTTTCGATTTCCGTAAAATCCCCTTGGTTAAGGTTGCCGCTCGCTTGCGGGAACTCGCCGACCTTGAAAAATTGACGGTCTCTGATCGCAGCCTCGCCTTGATTGCCCGCCAGGGTGAGGGCAGTATGCGTGATGCCTTGTCGACTTTCGATCAGGTGCTTGCCTTCTCCGGTGATCAGGTTGAGGATGATGCGGTTCAGACCTTGCTAGGGATGGTGGACCGACGGCTGCTGCTCGATACGGTTGAGGCGGTGCTGCAGAGGGATTGTCGCCGGGCTCTTGACGCAGTGCGGCGGGTTGATCAACTGGGCCTGGCGCTACGCCGGTTCACCCAGGATCTGCTTGAGATGTTCCGTGGCATGGTCATCTGCACGGTGGTGGAAACCCCGGAAGAAATGCTTGACCTGGTTGGTGAGGAACTGAAGGAGTTGCAACTCCTGGCCGAAGACTCTTCGTTGGAAGATCTGCAACGCATCGTCACTTTGTTACTGAAGACCCAAACCGAACTTGCGACCAGCGCGTCTCCGATGTTGACTCTGGAGATGAGCCTGGTCCGCTTGGCAACCCTGGCCCCCTCTCAGGAGCTCGGCAAACTGATCAGTCATCTGGAAAGCCTGGAAAAACGCCTGGCGACTAACCCTCTGCCCCGGTCTCAGGGGACACCACCACGCTCTGTTCCAGAAGAACCTTCGCCAAAAAAGTCTGAAGCCCCCGTTATCACAACGACCGACGAGAGAGGATGGCAGGGGCTGGTTGATCAAGTTAAAGAGAAGCGCCCGATGCTTGGTTCTGTTTTAGAACATGGCCGTCTGCTCAAACTTGAACCGCCGCTTCTTGAAGTCGGATACCCGAAAAACTCTTTTATGCTCGGGCAGCTCCAGGAACCGGATATCTGTCGGGATCTAGAGGCATTGGCTGCGAGTTATTTTGGTGCTTCGGTTAAGTTGCGGGTGGTGCCGATGGAGGCCGAACAAAAGGACGCACCGCCATCCCTGGTGGAAACCCGTCAGGCCAAGGAAACCGACCGGATGCGCCGGTTGCGCGAAGACGCTTTGGAGCATCCGGCGTTGAAGTCGGTACAAGAGATCTTCGACGGCAAAATAAAGCAGGTCATTCCCATCGATAAAGGCTTTGTCTGACGTCAGGAAGCGGATGATAGAAAAGCCCGGATAAAAATATTTCTTTAGTTCAAGAAAGTTTTAATGCAGAGAACGCAGAGAAAACGCCGTCATCATGAGGCGATCATCTCAGCTGCGGTTATTTCTTCTGGCTTTCCGTGTTAATTGCTTTTGCTCTTAACTAAGTTATAAATTCTATAACAACGATACAAGCCAATAACAACGAACAACTCAGTTCTGGAGGAACAATAGTATGTCGCGTGGAATGGGTAACATTATGAAACAAGCACAGCAGATGCAGAAACGGATGGCTCAGCTTCAGGAAGAGCTGGAAAAGAAAGAGACTGAGGCGTCCTCCGGGGGCGGAATGGTCACCGCGGTTGTCAACGGCAAGCAGCAATTGCTTTCGCTGAAGATTGATCCGGCGGCGGTTGATCCCGAGGATGTCGAAATGCTTCAGGATCTGGTTACCGCTGCCGTCAATGAAGCCATCAAACAGAGCCAGAAGACGGCGCAAGAGGAAATGGGCAAACTGACCGGTGGCATGAATATTCCTGGTCTTTGTTAGCCGACCACTCCGCCGTCGCTACCGAAGCAAGAAGACAAATCGATAAAACAGACAAAAGATTCTCTTGTAACCCGTCATTATTTTAAGCTAAAGTAAATTTTTTTATTGCTGCTAAAATTTTATAACAGTTATTTTTCAGTCATACGAAAAATTTTTGGCGTCCTTAAAATAATGTTCTAATCTCATAAACTGTTGAATTTCTGAAATAAATTATGTTAAACTCCATCCCGTCTTTCACCCGACTTGTGTCCGAGCTGGCTAAATTCCCCGGAATTGGAAACAAGACGGCAACCCGACTGGCTTTTTTCCTGCTTCGCCAGCCTGAAGCTGAAACCGAGGCTCTGGCGTCAGCGCTTCTTGATCTGAAGCGCCGCACTCGGTTCTGTTCTGTTTGTTTTCATATTACGGAAGAGGACCCCTGCCAGATTTGCACCGATAAGGGTCGAGATGACACTTTGATTTGCGTGGTGGAAGACCCGCAGGCCTTGCTGGCCATTGAACGCAGCCGCTCCTTCAAGGGACGCTACCATGTCCTTCACGGTGCGTTGTCGCCGCTTGATGGAATTGGCCCGGCTGATCTTAAAGTCGCGCCACTGATCAGACGTCTTGAGCAGGGCACCATTCAGGAGATGCTAATTGCCACTAACTTTACCGTTGAAGGCGATGCTACGGCGCTCTACTTGGCCAAGCTGACCCAGCACTTGGGAATCAAGCTGACGCGACTGGCGTACGGCATTCCGATGGGAAGCGAGCTCGAATATGTTGATGAAGCAACGGTAAACCGGGCGGTTGAAGGACGACGAGAGCTCTGAATGCGCCTTCGTTTCCACGTTGTTTGAACCATATGTTGTGAAGTAAACACCAAATTCCAGTTCTTAAGGAGAAATCTGATGTCCAAAAAAATGGTTTGTATTGACGGCAATACCGCGGCAGCGCATGTAGCTCATGCGACTAACGAGGTCATCGCCATTTACCCGATTACGCCCTCTTCGGTTATGGGTGAAGTCTCCGATGCCAAGAGCGCAGCTGGCCAGAAGAACATTTGGGACACAATTCCCAAGGTGGTCGAAATGCAATCGGAAGGTGGCGCGGCTGGTGCTGTGCACGGTGCGCTGCAAGCCGGTGCCCTGACCACAACCTTTACCGCCTCTCAGGGTCTGTTGCTGATGATCCCGAACATGTTCAAGATCGCTGGCGAACTGACCCCCACGGTCTTCCATATTGCTGCCCGCTCGATCGCTGCTCAGGCTCTGTCGATCTTTGGCGACCATTCCGACGTTATGTCCTGTACTTCTACAGGCTGGGCTTTCTTGAGTTCAAATAATGTACAGGAAGTTATGGACTTCGCATTGATCGCTCAAGCGGCGACTCTTGAGTCGCGCATCCCCTTCCTGCACTATTTCGATGGCTTCCGCACCTCAAGTGAAGTCCAGAAGGTTCACGAACTCTCCCATAATGACATGAAGTTCATGATCAGCGACGAGCTGGTCCGAGCTCACCGTGCCCGCGGCTTGTCACCCGACCATCCCGTTCTGCGTGGTACAGCCCAAAATCCGGATGTTTACTTCCAGGGCCGCGAAACAGTCAACAGCTACTATGACAAGCTCCCGGCAATCATGCAGGCACAATTCGACAAGTTTGCCAAGCAGACCGGTCGCCAATACAACCTGTTCGATTATGTTGGCGCTCCTGATGCTGAGCGTGTCGTGGTGATGATGGGTTCGGCTTGCGACACCATGCACGAGCTGGTTGAGCACCTGGTCGCTCAGGGCGAGAAGGTCGGTCTGATCAAGGTCCGCTTCTTCCTGCCCTTCAATGTTGCTGCGTTCGCTAAAGTTCTACCGGGTACGGTCAAGAAAATCGCCGTCCTCGACCGCACCAAGGAGCCGGGTTCCATTGGCGAGCCCCTCTACCACAATGTCCGTACCGCCTTCGGCGAAGCGATGGCCGATGGCCTGATCTCTTTCAAAGGCTACCCACAGATTGTTGGCGCCCGTTACGGTCTCGGTTCTTACGAATTCAGCCCCGGCATGGCCAAGGGTGTACTCGACAATCTCACCAAAGACAAGCCGATGAATCATTGTGTTGTTGGCATCAAGGACGATGTCACCGGTCGCAGTCTTGACTTTGACCCCTCTTACACCGTTCCTTTCGACGGTTACTCGGCCATGTTCTACGGTCTCGGTTCCGATGGCACGGTTGGCGCCAACAAGAACTCGATCAAGATCATCGGTGACTCCACCGACAACGAAGTGCAAGCTTACTTCGTCTACGACTCCAAAAAAGCCGGCAGCATGACCACCTCTCATCTGCGTTTTGGCAAGAAAGAGATCCGAGCTCCGTACCTGATCACCTCTTCTGACTTCGTCGCCTGTCACAACTTCTCTTTCCTTGAGAAATACGACATGCTGAAGAACGCTAAGGAAGGCGCAACCTTCCTGCTCAACAGCCCGTTCAGCAAGGACGAAGTCTGGCCGCATCTGCCAAAGAAAGTCCAGCAGGCCATCATTGACAAGAAGCTCAAATTCTTCGTAATCGATGGCGTGAAGCTCGGCAATGAAATCGGTCTCGGCTCTCGCATCAACGTCATCATGCAGACTGCTTTCTTCAAAATCTCCAACATCATTCCGCTTGACCTTGCAATCAAAGAGATCAAAGACGCGATCGTCAAGTCATACAGTAAGGCGGGAGAAAAAGTAGTCAACATGAACAACCAGGCGGTCGACGCGGGCCTGGAGAACATTGAGAAAGTCACCGTCCCGACCTCTGCCGACAGTGCCATCAAGATGACCATCGGTCAGTGGGCTGACACCCCTGACACAGTCCAGAACACTCTGGGCCCGATCATCGACGGCCTCGGAGACCAGTTGCCGGTTTCGGCTATGCCCGCTGACGGCACCTTCCCGACTGGCACCGCCATGTACGAGAAACGTAACATCGCGGTCGAAACCCCGGTATGGGATGAGGACCTCTGTATTCAATGCGGCATCTGCTCCTTTGTCTGCCCCCACGCCTCCATGCGCATGAAAATCTACGACGAGAAAGAGCTCTCTGCTGCACCGAAGACCTTCAAATCTTGCGCCGCCAAGGGCAAGGGGATGGACGGCAAAAAATTCACCCTACAAGTCGCCGTCGAAGACTGCACCGGTTGTGGCGCCTGCGTCCACAACTGTCCAGCCAAAAGCAAAGAGGTCGAGAACCACAAAGCAATCAACATGGCTCCCCAGCCGCCACTGCGCGATACTGAGCGGGTCAACTTCGACTTCTTCCTCAACCTGCCCGATACGGATCCGGCCTTGATCAACACTGCAACCCTCAAGGGTAGCCAGTTGTTGCCACCGATGTTCGAATTTTCCGGTGCCTGTGCTGGTTGCGGCGAGACCCCGTTCGTTAAGCTCTGCTCCCAGTTGTTTGGTGATCGTATGCTGGTTGCCAACGCCACCGGTTGTTCCTCGATCTACGGCGGCAATCTGCCGACCACACCCTGGACCACCCGTAAAGATGGTCTTGGTCCGGCGTGGAGCAACTCGCTCTTCGAAGATAACGCTGAGTTTGGCTTCGGTTTCCGTCTGGCCGTCGACAAGACCGCCGAGTACGCCCGCGAACTTCTGGTCAAGAACATGGCCTGTGGTTGCGCTGCCTGCAAGGGAAGCACTGAACTGAAGCAAGCAACTCTGGATGCTGACCAGTCATCTCAAGCGCTGATTGAAGCACAACGTGGTCGCGTTAAAGATCTCAAGAGCATCCTCAGCAAGTGCACCCATGAAACAGCCACGCAACTGCTGGCCGATGCTGACTACCTGACCAACAAATCGGTCTGGATTCATGGTGGTGATGGCTGGGCATACGACATCGGTTACGGTGGTCTCGACCACGTTCTCGCTTCTGGCGCCAATGTTAACGTGCTCGTCATGGATACCGAGGTTTACTCGAACACCGGAGGCCAGGCCTCAAAGGCGACCCCAATGGCCGCTGTGGCACAGTTCGCAGCTGGTGGTAAGGCGATGCCGAAGAAGGACCTCGCTATGATCACCATGACCTACGGCAACATTTATGTAGCCAAGGTCTCGATGGCCAATCCGGCCCAAGTGGTCAAGGCCATGCTTGAGGCCGACTCCTACGATGGGCCATCAATGATCATCGCCTACTCGCATTGCATTGCGCACGGCATCGATATGGCTACTGCGGTGGATGGTTGCAAGGAAGCCGTTAACTCCGGCTACTGGCCGTTGTTCCGCTTCGATCCGCGACTGGCTGCGGAAGGGAAGAACCCGTTGCAACTCGACAGCAAAGCTCCTTCGATTAGCTTCGAAGATTTTGCTAGCAAGCAAAACCGTTTCCGCATGCTCAAAAAGAGCAATCCTGAGCAGGCAGAGGAGTTGATGGAAGCTTCGGCTAAGGATTTCGCCGCCCGTTTCGATCTTTACCAGAAACTGGCCGAACTTTCAGCAGACTGCGGCAAAAAGTAAGGAATCCCCTTACAGAAAAAGCTCCCGGTGGCAACACCGGGAGCTTTTTTTTGTCTTAAATGATCTGCAAAAGCCTTGATACTATGCGGGATGAAGTGCTATAAAGTTTATTGGTGTAAAACCCCGGTTAAGGAGAATACGTATGTCCGGTCAACGGCAATCGACCTTTGTCATGTACGATGAGGAATTCCAAAGGATCAGCGCAGTCATCGATAAACTGTTGCGTGAGTCCAATTCCAAAGTCATTTTCCTGGTTGACAAAAACGGGCAATTGATTGCTGGCTGTGGTGAAACCGAACATCTGGACACGACCAGCCTTGCTTCACTGACAGCTGGCAACATTGCGGCCACTGGCGGTTTGGCTAAGCTGATTGGTGAGAAAGAGTTCTCCATCCTCTTCCACGAAGGGGAAAAAGATAATATTCACATCTCCATCATTGCCCAGCGCGTTATCCTGGTGGTTATTTTTGATCATCGCAGCTCACTCGGTCTGGTTCGGCTGCGCGTCAAGAAAGCGAGCGACGAACTGACGGTTATTTTTAATGAACTGGCAGAAAAATCCGCTGAGATTGAAAAGAGCGGAAATGTTAACAGCCCGTTTGCCGAAATCACCGACGACGATATCGACAATTTGTTCAGTTAAGGATAACGCCTCATGTCTTTCATCAACTACGCTTCCCGCGAAATCAACTGCAAGATCGTTTATTACGGTCCTGGTTTGTGCGGCAAAACCACGAACCTGCAGTTCGTTTACCAGAAGACCGCTCCCGATGCCAAGGGCAAGATGATCTCACTGGCAACGGAAACGGAGCGGACTCTTTTCTTTGATTTTCTGCCTTTAGCCTTGGGCGAGATTCGCGGCTTTAAAACCCGTTTCCACCTCTACACTGTACCTGGGCAAGTGTTCTACGATGCGTCCAGAAAGCTGATCCTCAAAGGTGTCGATGGTGTTGTTTTTGTCGCGGATTCTCAGGAAGAGCGGCTTGATGCTAACATCGAAAGTCTGGAAAACCTTAAAGACAACCTCGAAGAGCAAGGCTACCAGCTCGACAACCTGCCCTTTGTTATGCAGTACAACAAACAAGATCTGCCTAACTGCACCCCAATCGAAGAGTTGCGCGAACTGCTGAACCCCGAGGGGGTGCTTGAATTCAAGGCTTGCGCCCAAACGGGTGAAGGGGTCTTTGAGACCCTCAAGGCAGTTGCCAAGCTGATCCTGCTTGAACTCAAGAAGGGCACCGGCGGTTAAACTTCGTCGAAATGATATGGATAAAGCCCGCAGTCGCATGACTTGCGGGCTTTATCATTTGTACTGCATGAACCAATAATCTCAGCATGTTGCAGGATAATTGTTGTGCCGGTATTTCTTTTCGATCCTTGCTAATCGTTTCGGTCAAGGGAAACAGATAAAACTATTGACATAAAAATGCGCAAAGGGTATAAAAACGCCCTGTCTTGGCACTATTTGTTCAGGTTTGAGACAGACCCATTCCCCGATAGCTCAGTTGGTAGAGCAGCGGACTGTTAATCCGCTTGTCGTAAGTTCGAGTCTTACTCGGGGAGCCACTAATCCAAGGGAGTTAGCGCAAAGCTGACTCCCTTTTCTTTTGCACTTGATGTAAAAGTTGATGTAATAGGCTTTGCACTACTCCTTATAACAGTCCTTGCTGCTCTGTCAGCTAAAGCTGATCGTTACGCTTAGCAAGCTAAGTTCCACACCAACTGAGCAAAGCAAAGCAGTTCATGGCAGTGGTTATGTACCAACATAAGAACAACTTCAAAAGCCACCTTTCTAGAGAATCTTATAACCAGTAGTGAGTAAGATTGCAAGTAGGCCAGCTTCGCTGGTTTCGCTTCTCGACTGTGATTTATAAAGCCAAATCACACTCTCCAACCGAGATTTTAAAATCGTATATAAAGCATTCTCTTTCCTTGCTCCTATTCATCCTATTAAAAGACAACAAATTAGAAACAGACTAAACCCACAACATGCCCTGTTAGCAGGGTTGCTGCGGCTTTGAGTGTTTGTGTCCTGCTTATATGTCAGAAAGAGGAGGATGTAAACAGTGTGCGGGATGGTTGTACTGTATCGCTGTCAATCCGCCTGATATCAGCCCCGCCATCTACAGAATTCGATGGTAGACCCCTTTTCTCATAGAAGTTATCTGGAATGCTGTGGGTATATCTCGTCAGTTCTGACGATATATGCCTACTTTCGTTGACTTATTCGTCATGTTTGACGATTAACTTATAGTTAGATTGTTTTATTGTCGCAAAACTTGGCGAGTTAAGTTATGATTTAGCTGTTATTTCGCCAAAGGAGGCGACTTTGAGCATAGAAAAGCTAATGAGTGACAAGGCGGTTTTAGAAGAGTTGGGCTACAGACTAAGCCGCCATCGGCTGGAGTTGGGGCTCACCCAGGCCAAACTGGCAAAAGAGGCTGGCATTTCCAAGCGCACTTTGGAGCGAATCGAAACCGGAGAATCCACCCAGACATCCTCACTGATCCGCACCTTGAGAGTTTTAGGGTTGCTCGAAGCCCTTGATATGCTTGCGCCAGAAACTGGACCGCGTCCCATGGATCTGCTGAAGTTGCGAGGGAAGGAACGGCAACGGGCGTCATCAAAAAAACAAGAAGAATTGTCCGGCGAAGACTGGTCTTGGGGAGATAGGAAGTGAGTGCAGTCTCTGAAGTCAAACTATGGGGCCGCACTATAGGGGCTGTTGCCTTGGAAGACGGTGCCAAAGTGGCCTCCTTCGAGTATGACTCGGCTTTTTCTCGAAGCGGCATAGAGATTGCCCCTTTGACCATGCCTCTCAGCCGTAACATCTATTCTTTTCCAGCCTTAGGGAGAGAAGCCTTTCATGGTCTGCCCGGCTTGCTTGCCGATTCGTTGCCAGACAAATTTGGCAATACGCTGATTGATGCTTGGTTGGCCACACAGGGTAGAAGCCCCGATTCTTTTAATTCCGTAGAACGATTGTGTTATACGGGTTTACGCGGCATGGGGGCTCTGGAGTACACCCCTGCGATTGGCCCAAAAGCCAGGCAGGCCAATCGCATAGAGATTAGCAAGCTTGTTGCCCTTGCCTCCAAAGTACTGACTCATCGCAACGACTTACAGACCTCTTTGGGAGATGACGTGAGCAGGGAGAATGCTCTAAGGGATATCTTGCGTGTCGGCACTTCGGCGGGAGGAGCGAGGGCCAAAGCGGTCATTGCGTGGAATCCCGAGACTAATGAGGTCAGGTCAGGTCAAGTCAAGACAGACCCTGGCTTCGAACACTGGCTACTCAAGTTTGACGGCGTTGCTGGCAACAAAGACAAGGAGAGGGAAGACCCCAAGGGCTATGGTGTTACGGAATACACATATTACAGAATGGCTATCGATGCTGGCATCAGCATGAGCGAATGCAGGCTCCTGGAGGAGGATGGTCGGAGACATTTCATGACCCGCCGCTTCGACAGGCAAGAGGACGGCAATAAAATACATATGCAGTCTCTAGGTGCGATGGCGCACTTTGATTACAATTTGGACGGAGCTTACGCTTACGAACAGGCCCTGCTTGTAATTCGTCAGCTAGGCCTACCCATGGCTTCTATCGAGGAGCAATACAGGCGGATGGTTTTCAATATAATTGCCCGCAATCAAGACGATCATGTCAAGAACATCGCTTTTTTGATGGACAAAACCGGAAGCTGGTCTCTCGCTCCGGCGTTTGATGTAACATACAGCTACCAACCCACCGGAAAGCACACATCGATACACCAGATGACACTCAATGGTAAGAGGGACAATTTTACGCTGGAGGATTTTCGCTCTTGCGCCGAAGCAGCATCAATGAAGCGTGGCCATGCGGAGTCAATTATTGAAGAAGTCCGCAGCGTCGTTTCGCGCTGGCAAGGGTATGCCGAAGAGACCAAAGTTTCTGTCGACGCGCGTGACAAAATCGCTAAGACCCTTCGCCTTGATATATTCTTATAGGGTTATCTCTTATGGGCTGTTTGTCATCCCCTTGTCGGTCTTGATTCCTACCAACGAATAAATATCTCCTAGAGCTTTGCAACCACGGAAATCGGTCGCACTTGACCCTTTCTCCTCTTTCCGGGCTTTACCCATAGAAGTCCTTGTGGGATATTTACCGCAGTGGTATCCATATCCTCGGAGGCATCATGACAGCTCTATTAGCAAATTCCGTTTTTCTGCTATTTGCAATCATCATTCTTGGTGAGGGCCTTGGCCGCATTCGGATCAAGTCTTTTTCGTTCGGCTCTGCGGCGATCATTTTTGTTGCCATGGCTTTTGGTCACTTCGGCTATATGTTGCCGTCCGAATTCCAGACTCTCGGGCTGGTGCTTTTCATCTATTCCGTTGCAGTGACTGCTGGGCCGGGGTTTTTCACGTCATTTAAAAAGCAGGGGATCAGCCTCGCGATCGGAGCTTTAATCATTATCGCCGTTGCTGGTTTGATGACGGTATTGTGTTGCTGGTTGTTTAATTTTGATGCTTCTACCGGAGCAGGTTTGTTTGCTGGGGCTTTGACCAGCTCCCCCGGGCTCGCGGTTGCCGTTGAGGCTGTGGAAGGCAATGCCGCAGCCGCCTACGGTGTCACCTACGCCGGTGGCATCATCAGTGTGATTGTTTTTGTAAACCTCCTGCCCAAGCTCCTGCGCGTCAACGTCAAGCATGAAGAGCTGAGCATTGACAAGGAGAGAACCGAGAACGATCCCCCCTTCACCTTTCACCATGTCGAGGTGACCAACGCCAACCTGTTCGGCAAAAAAATCATTGATCTAAAGCTCAAAGAGATCGCACCTGTGGTCCTCACCCGTCTTCTTCGGAAAGATGCGAAGGAGCCTATCCTGGTGACCGGTGAAACCATCCTTTGTGAAGGCGATAAGCTCCGGATTGCAGGTCGCGAAAATGATTTGGCACGAATAGAACTCTTTTTAGGTAAACCCATTGACGGCGAAATCGCCTTCAACAAAGTGCTGACTAAAAAAAGCATCATTGTTTCCAAGCAAAGCGCAGCAGGTCACACTTTGGGTTTTCTCAACTTGAGAGAAACTTTTGGAGTCCAGGCGACGCGTATTACGAGAAACGAGATTGATCTCCCCGCATCGGCAACCATCAAACTCCATCTTGGTGATATCCTTCATGTCGTTGGTGAAGAAGATGCCTTGAAAAACGTAAGCAGGATTCTTGGAAATGATGTGAAGCAAACCTATAAGGTTAGTCTTCTCCCAATCCTGATCGGGCTGGTCGCTGGGTTTATCCTCGGGCAGATCCCCTTGAATCTCCCCTTACTCGGTCAATTCTCTCTGGGCATCACCGGCGGGGTTTTGGTTTCAGGGCTGATCCTCGGTTATCTCTATAAAACCGGTCCCTTTATCTGGGAAATGCCAACCACCGCCAATTCATTTTTAAGAGAGCTTGGCCTTATGTTTTTTTTGGCGACGGTTGGAACCAAGACTGGTGCCACGATCATTGATACCGTGGCATCTCAAGGCGCAGAACTTATTGTGGCGGGACTTCTCGTGACTTTAACGCCAATGCTTGCCTGCGTTGTCATGTGCAAGTATGTCCTGAAGATCTCTTTTCTGCGGATGCTCGGTGTTTTGACCGGCGGCATGACAAGCACACCTGGGCTTGCGGCCATAAGCTCATACACCAATTCATTTTACCCCTCTTCAGCATACGCAACGGTTTATCCGGTTGGGCTGATCGGGATGATTCTGGGCACCAAAGTTCTCGTCTACTTTTTGTCCATCATGTAAACAACGCCCCACCCGGTGGTCAGAGACCAAGGAAAAACATGAACGAATACAAACTTACTTTCACCGTCACTATCAAGGATCAGGACGACCCTGCCGCCAGGAAACAGGCAAAAGATATCATGGCGGCCGTCGGTGAGGTCGTGTCGGGTGCTGAGGTGAAGTTGCAACAGGTATACATGGATAGACCCCCACGCGGTGTCCGCATGGCCTGAGCAGAGCTATTTTAAACAATCAGCTTGTTGTTGGTTCGAGTCTAACTCGCGGAGCGATAACGAATAGAGGGTTTTAAGGCTTTAGCTTTGAGCCCCTGCTTTTTTGGCTTTCACTGAGGGTGCCAAGATGGGTGCCGATGCAGGGTGTTGGTCTTGGCGCGAAGGACGAAGAATGCTCCAGCAGGGTTGAGGGCAAAGAGACGCATGCCGCAGGGAGAGGAAAAGGGTCAAGTCGATAAGACTCTGAAAGAAATTTCTACTCAGGAAACTAAGGGGCTAGCGTTGCCGAAAATGGTTGCAGCAGTCCCTCATAAACGGCGAATTCAACCAGCTCTTTGCCGGTTGCCTGAGACAGGCTTCCGGCAAAAATTTCTTTAGGGCTTAAACTGCCGTTGCTTTGCTGCAATAAACGCAGCATATCTTCGCCCAAAGACTCGCAAAAGACCTCATCGTCGCGGCGCATAAAAAGAGCGACAGAGCCGACCGGTCGGAACATCTCGGCAAATTCTTCCAGTTGCATCCCCTCCATTTCCAATAGATCAAGAATTTCATAAGCGAAAGGAACCATCCGCAGTTTGCTCGGTCGTCGCCAGGGGGTCTCCCAAAAATCTACTTGGGTTGGGTCTGCCAGTTCCAGTGCTGGGAGCTCATCACCGAGCAACGTTTCAGCATAATGGAAATGATAACAGAGCAAGTCGAGAAAAATGCTGATCAGATGGGCCTGACCCGCTTGTTTGAGACGTTCGGACAGGAACCCTTGGAGCATTCGGTAGGCATCATCGGCCTGCCAATTCCCAGCGAGCATCAGGCTGGCGTCGTCGATGTCAGGCTGTTGTTTCGCCCAGACAAAGAAGTCCTCAAGCAGTTTGCTCGGTTGCGTATTCAGAGCCTGAAGGATGGCCGGGAAGAAGGCGACGGCTCGACCGATATTATAGAAAATGTCGACTGCTGCCGCCAGCTTTCGGCAATGTTCCAGCTCCTCAGCGGTCCAATTGTCCGAAGAAAGCATTTCGTAGGGGGGTTCCTGCTGAGCCTTGATGCCGTAACGAGCGCTCTGTTGAGCAAGGCGGGTGCCCGGGAGAACGGCCAATGGGAAAATATGGAGATGATTCGGCGAAAAACTAAGCGCGGCATCGACGCTGGCGCGGAAACCGGCATAGTTGTCTTTGGGTAGACCGTAAATCAGGTCAAATCCGTAGATAATTCCTTCCGTTTCGAGCAGATGAATTTTTTCGACGAAGCTGTCGAGGGCCAGTGGCCGTCGAATCGCCTTAAGGACCTGTTCATGAATCGATTGCAGGCCGAGTTGCAATGAACAGCTCAACTGGCTCAATAGGCTGACGGTGTGCCGATCAAGAAAATCCGCCTTGGCTTCGAGGTGATAATGAATGTTCGGCGCTTTTTCAAGCAGTAATTCAAGTAGGTTGATGCCGCGTTCTGGTGGATAATTGAAGGTGGCGTCGAGAACCCAGACTTGACTGACTCCAGATTGTACAAACAGCTCAAGCTCGGCCGACAGTCGTTCTCGGTCGATGGTGCGGACTCCAGGGTAGCCGCGGGCGTCGAAACAGTAGTCGCAGGAAAAAGCACAGCCGCGGGCAACTTCCCAGAGGACGCCGCTTGATTCTTTCGGTACCAAGGTGCCGGAGAGCCAGGGCGACGGCAGGTTGTTCAGCTCGTGCTGGAGACAGGGCGTGCCGATAACAGGTCCGTCTGCCGTGAATTGGGTGACACCCGGCAGAGGCTGAACTGCGGCTCCAGTCGCCAAAGCCGTAAGCAGTCTGGCGAGAGACTCTTCTCCTTCGCCGTGGATGAGGGCCGCCCATGGTGCTGCTGTTTGCAGCTCAGTCGGATTGCCAGTGGCTTCTGGTCCTCCGGCGATCAAATACAAGTCGGGCTGCAATCGATGCAGTTGGTTGGCTAAAGTAATGATGCGCTGACGGTTCCAGACATAGACCGGAAAAGCCACAACCTGCGGTTTGGTTTCAAGGATGGTTGTTAGAATTGTCTGATCCGATTGTTCCGGGAAGAGGTCCAGCAGCAGAGTGTTTTCACGCAATGACAGTGGTAACGCGGCTTTCAGACATCCGGCTGCCAGAGAAATGGCTTGTACGGAACGGCGGACATGGAGTGTTGGAAATACGATTTTCATAGGCTCACCACCGTTCGTCATTTTGAATCCGTGAGAAGTGGCGAACAAACCTTGAAACCTCAGTTGAAGCTAGAAAGTCTGCACAACTTCTTGATGCGCCAAGAAAACTTCTCATCATCATTATGCTGCACATTTTTTTCGCGCACAAATTCGGTTTCCAAGTTGAAGGGTCTCAGTGCTTGGTCGTTTACCCGTCTGCATAATCCTTCCTCAGCCACAACGACTTGCACTCTTTATGCTATTAATAATTAACGGATTCAGGATTAAGTTTACCGGTTCAATCCCGGCACGTCAATTGTTTGAAAAATGAAGTGCGTCTGTTGGTATCCCTTTGTCGAGATGTTTGGCGGTGGTTTGAATCCCGTGTTTGTTGAAAAGGTTTTCCAGCTCCGGGTAATTGTTACGCAAGTTAGACGTGGTTAAGTGAAAGCCATGATGCATGACGTGCGACCGTGCTGCAATTGTCATGGGACCCTGTAAGAAAAAGAGGGCTTCGTCACCGCCCGGTTCCAGTAGCAGGATGTCAACCTCGGGATGTTTCAGATGATAGTAGTCGAGCGCAAGACGAAACTTTTCCTGGGTGTCGATGCGCTGTGACTGCTCCCAGGCAAACAGAATGCCGAGTTCATCCACTTGTGAACACTTGCCGTGGGACAGTGAGGGCAGGCAGCTGGTTTCCGGGTCGTTGCGGAATGGCGTTCGAGGATTGACCAGAACAATCAGCTTGGCACCGTTCTCAATAGCGATATCGATATGAGAGACAAGTCCGGAAGAGCCGTCGATATAAGCCTTGCTGCCGATTCGGTAAGGCTCGAAGAAGAACGGGATTGCGCAGGATGCGGTGATTGCCTGACAAATGTGCAGATTTCGGTGCTCGGGGGAGCCAAAAACAACGCGGTCGCCTAAATCGAGATCATAGGCAGGGATGAAGAGCTCGCAATGCAGAAGGTTGAAGTCATCACAGAGTCGCTCATTGTGAAAAGCAGTGCAGAGGTAAGATTGTAGCGGGGTCAGGGAAAAGAGCCCGGCAGGAAAGTGTTCATGCATAAGGTGAGGCAGGTCGTGAAGGTTGAACGACCAGTTGTTCCGGCGGTAGTTGCGATAGATGTTAAACAGATTGCCGGGAAGCTTAAGCGCGGAGCGGAGGCCGGTTCGCCAGTCAACGCGATAAATATCTCTGCGCCGCCAGTTGAAGACAGTCCGTTCATTCCGCGCGATGGTTCGGAATAAACCCGAAGGTTCAATGCGGTTGGCAATCAGGGTTGCAATGATGGAGCCGGAGCTGATGCCGATATAGGTGTCGAAGCGTCGTGAGGAAAAGCCTGGGCAGAACAGTCGATCGAGAGCCGACAGACAGCCGATCTCATACGCGGCGCCCATAATGCCACCGCCCGCCAGGATTAGCGCTGTTTTGCTGCGTTTCTCAGCCATAGTCTTGTCAGCTTTTGGCACGCACTTTAATTTTAGGCTTGCCCGCTTCAGTGACGACGATGAACTCGACCTTTTTATCGCCGAAACGTTTTTTGATGACCTCTGCCTGTTTCGCCAGGAAGTTTGCCACCTGTTCCTTGTTGGGTGGCCTCAACTCACAGCTCTTGTGAGCGTTGACCAGTTCGTCATAAAGACTGTCGAGATGGTTTTTTGGTTTGACGGTTACCACGGCTTTTTGGCCGAGTTGCTCACTGGCGCGGCGCTGGATGCGCGAGGTGTGTCTTTCGTAGCGGCCTTCGTCAATCAGGCGCAGAATACGATCCCAGTAAGTGGCGTAGCTGTTAAAGCGGCTGGTGAGGCTTTGCAAGCGAAAGCGCAGATCGGTTTGTGGAATGTAGAGGGTCACCATCTTGCGCACGCGCACTGTGAGCTTTTGTCGATGTTGCTCGGGGGAGCGTTTCTCAATGCCCAGAAAATACTGTTCGTAGGCAATTTCCAGACTTTTAATGTCATTCTCGATCTGATTCAGAAGCTCAGTAACTTGTCCGCGACTACCCATGCTCTTGTTCACCCTCAACTGAGATCTGAATTGATAAATACCAGCAGGCAAAGACTTACAGACTGAACAGGCGTATCCTGAAGCAAAGCCTTTATTAATATACTGGAGCTTTTGATAGATGGCAAAGAGAAAGCTTGTTCCTCACGGATCGATGTTGACCTTTAGCGATCATTCCGAAATAATACCACGCTCAGCTTTGGAGGAATGAAAATGCCGAAATTATTATCAGCGGTTATTCTGGCTGCGGGCCAGGGAACTCGGATGAAGTCAACTCTGCCGAAGGTTCTGCATCCCGTGGCGGGGCAGTCGATGTTGTCGCATGTGGTTGCGGTCGCGAGATTGGTCGGTGCCGATCCCGTGGTGCCGGTCATCGGCCATGGTGCCGAGCGGGTTCGCGAAGTTTTGTCCGACGAGAGGTTATGTTTCGCCCTGCAAGCCGAACAGTTGGGGACGGGGCATGCTCTACAATGCGCGGAAGCCTCTTTAGAGGGGTTCTCGGGTGACTTGTTACTGCTCTGTGGCGATGTGCCGCTGTTACGCGAAGTCACTCTGCGCCAGCTGTTGAATCATCATCGCGAAACCGAGGCAGCGATTACGATCCTGACGGCACAGATGGACGATCCGACCGGTTATGGGCGAATTATTCGCGGACCGGCAGGTGTTGAGCGGATTGTCGAGGAAAAAGACGCCTCGCCAGAGGAACGTAGGGTTAATGAAATCAATACCGGAATTTATCTTTTTAAGGCACCAGAGGTTTTTGCTTTTCTGTGCCAGTTGGATAATCTCAATGTGCAGGGTGAATACTATCTCACTGATGTGGTGGCGGCGGCGCGCTGGTCTGGAGAGCGGGTCGAGGCTTTGCTGGTAGAGCAGGCGGAGGAAGCCATGGGGATTAATGATCGGGTGCAATTGGCCCGCGCCGGGGTCGTGATGCAGCAGCGCATTAACGAAGCCCATCAACGGGCCGGGGTGACTCTGGTTGATCCCGCTACGATTTATATCGCTCCCGAGGTCACGATCGGCACGGATACCCTGATTCATCCAGGCGTTCACCTGCGTGGGCAAACGGTCGTCGGCAGCGGCTGCGAGCTTGAGCCGGGCGTTGTGATCACCGATTGCCACATTGGTGATCAGGTGCATATCAAGCCGGGCTCAGTCCTGGCCGAGTCGAAGATTGGCAACTCCTGTGCGATCGGACCGATGGCACATCTGCGACCGGGTACGGTGCTGGCAGGGCACAACAAAATTGGTAATTTCGTTGAAACCAAAAAAGCCGAGATCGGCGAGAAGTCTCAAGCCAGTCACCTGACCTATATTGGTGATGCGGTTCTGGGCAAGAATGTCAACCTCGGTTGCGGTACCATTACCTGCAACTACGATGGTGTTAATAAGTACCAAACCATCATTGAAGACGATGTTTTTGTTGGTAGTGACACTCAGTTTGTCGCGCCGGTGACAATTGGCCGTGGCAGTCTGATCGGTGCCGGTTCGACCATTACCAAGGATGTCCCTGCCGATGCTTTGGCGCTGACCCGGGTAGAGCAGAAAATTATTCCGGGATGGGCCGAACGTAATCGCAGCAAGCAGAAGCAGAAAAAAAACCAATAACCTGATGTGCGCAAGCGATCACAAATTTATCGCTTATCGTTCATCGCTTTAACTCTGAGGTTTAGCGTATGTGTGGCATCGTTGGTTATATCGGCCCCCAGGAAGCAACCCCGATCGTTTTGGATGGCCTGCGGAAACTTGAATACCGTGGTTATGATTCAGCTGGAATCGCGACGATTGATCAAGGACAGGTCAAAATCTGTCGCGCCGAAGGCAAGCTGATCAACCTGGAAAACTCCTTGCGTGACCGGCCTTTGACCGGTCAGCCCGGCATTGGTCATACCCGTTGGGCCACCCACGGCCGACCCTCAGAAATTAATGCCCACCCTCACAACGCCGGTGGTTTCGTGGTGGTGCACAACGGCATTATTGAAAACTACCTTGATCTCAAGACCAGCCTGCGCGGCCAGGGACATACTTTTAGTTCAGACACGGATACCGAGATTATTGCCCATTTGGTTGAACAGCACTACAAGGAGTATGGCGACTTCGAGTCAGCCGTGCGGAAGGCTCTCGGTGACGTGCGCGGTGCCTATGCGGTAGCGATTCTCTGTGAAAAAGAGCCGGACAAGTTGATCGCCGCCAAGCAGGGCTCGCCACTGGTGGTCGGGCAAGGCCAAGGGGAATTTTTTGTCGCCTCCGATATCCCGGCCATGCTGTCTCATACGCGGGAAATGATCTTTCTCGAAGACGGCGAAGTGGTGGTTTTTACCGCACAAACTATGGCGATCACCACCCTGGACGGGACCCCGGTCGAGAAAACGCCCAAAACGATTACCTGGAGTCCGGTTATGGCCGAGAAAGACGGCTACCGGCACTTTATGCTCAAGGAAATCTATGAGCAACCTCGGGCGATAGCGGATACCATTGCCGGGCGGATTCGGGAAGATCATGGCGAAGTCTTTTTAGAAGATCTCAATTTCGACGATGCGGAGTTGCAGGAGCTCGATCGGATCTATATCGTTGCCTGCGGTACCTCCTGGCATGCCGCCCTGGTTGGAAAATTCATGATCGAGAAGCACGCCCGGATTCCGGTCGAAGTTGATATCGCCAGCGAGTTTCGTTACCGCGATCCGCTGGTCAACGAGCGTACCCTGACCGTGTTGATCAGTCAGAGCGGTGAGACCGCCGATACTCTGGCGGCGTTGCGGGAGACCCACGGCAAAGGGGGCAAGGTCCTTGCCATCTGCAACGTGGTTGAATCCTCGATCGCCCGTGAAAGTGAGGGGGTGATCTATACCCACGCCGGGCCTGAAATCGGTGTGGCCTCGACCAAAGCTTTTACGACTCAGTTGATCGCTTTGTATCTCTTCACGCTGCATCTCGGGCGGGTCCGCGGTGTTCTTAATGATACGGTTCGTCGGCAGATGTTGGATGAACTAGTTAGCCTGCCGCGCAAGGTTGAGACCTGTCTGGAGTTAGATCCTGCGATCGAGCAGGTCGCTCAAAGCCTGATGCATGTGCAGGATTTCCTCTATCTGGGTCGCGGCAACCAATACCCGATCGCCCTGGAGGGAGCGCTCAAGCTCAAGGAGATCTCCTACATCCATGCCGAGGGTTATCCCGCTGGCGAAATGAAGCATGGTCCGATCGCCCTGATTGATGAGCAACTGCCGGTGGTGGTGATTGCGCCGCACAATGAAACGTTTGACAAGGTCGCGGCAAATATGGAAGAGGTTCAGGCGCGTGGCGGCCGCGTAGTGGCGGTGACGGACCAGGCGGCGACCGGGCTGGCCGACCGCGCAGAAACCGTGCTGGTGGTTCCGCAGACGGTCGATGATCTGATGCCGGTTCTGACTTCAATTCCTCTTCAACTCTTGGCCTATCACATCGCAGTGCTTAAGGGCACGGATGTCGATCAACCGAGGAACCTGGCGAAGAGTGTGACGGTAGAGTAGGCTTTCCATCGCCTGTTTGTGCAAGGACGTTGTTTGTGTCAGCGACGTCCTTGCCTCTGCAAGTGCACCTTTTCTTCCTCTCCCTTCTAACCAGATACTGCTTATCGCCTGCAATTTGTGGTTTTATTGGACTTTAAAATACAAAGCTTCGGTAAAATCATGCTGATTACGGGTTGCGGCCCGCAGATGAAAGTTCTATTATTCACGCCCTTACCTCACAAAGACGGGCCGTTATAATGTTCAGCTTGAAAAACAACCCATCCTCAGAACGGCTTCGCCGGTTCTTTTTAGCCCTGCAGCGCAGCTTACGCCTCAGCGAAAACACCTTCATGATCATCCTGGCGGTGATCATCGGCCTGCTCGGTGGTTTGGGGAATTATGCTTTCCGTAAAACCATCGAGTTTTTCCATTGGGCGATTGTCACGCAGAGCGAACGGCTGTTCGACTATTCCATGGAAGAATGGAGCCTGTCGCGGCTGACGGTGATTCTTTGCCCGGTGATTGGCGGCCTGCTGGTCATCCCCTTGTGGCACTGGTTTGGTGAAGACCTCAAGGGTGGCTTCTCGGGGTTTTTGGAACGGGTCAATCTGCGTGGTGCCAAGTTGCGGCCCCGGCCTATTCTGACGCGTGGTTTCGGTGCCGCCATCACCATTGGTACTGGCGGTTCGGCCGGGCAGGAGGGTCCGATTGCCATGATCGGCGGGGCGATCGGGTCTTATTTCGGTCAGCTCTTCAAAATGAGCGGCGACCGGCTCAAGGTGCTGGTCGCCTGTGGCGCCGCCGCCGGGGTGGCGGCCACCTTTAATGCGCCGATTGCCGGGGTGTTCTTTGCCCAGGAAATCGTGCTGCTTTCTGCCTTCGAACTCTCCAGCTTTACCTCAATCGTGATCGCCAGCGGCATGGCAACGGTCGTTTCTCGCGCCCTGCTTGGCAATACGCCGGAACTTCATGCCCCGGTTTACATGGTCAACAGCATGTGGGAGTTGCTGCTCTACCTGTTGCTCGGGCTGGTGATCGGCGTTCTGGCCACGCTCTTTATCGATACGCACTTCCGGATCAAAGACCGTTTTGACGCGCTGAAAATGCCGAAGCTGTTGAAACCAATGCTCGGTGGTCTGTTGGTTGGGATTATCGGGGTTGGTTTTCCTCAGGTGTTTGGCAACGGCTACGAATTTATGGAGACGGTTCTGCTGGGGAATCAGACCTGGTATCTGCTGGCCGCATTGGTCTTGATCAAAGCCGTGGCGACCTCAATCACCCTCGGCTCTGGTTTGCCCGGTGGCCTCTTTGCCCCATGTCTTTACCTTGGCGCTGTCACCGGGGGGGCTTTCGGCCATATCGCAGTGAAAATCCTGCCCCAGATGCAAATTGCGCCGGGTGCTTATGCCCTGGTTGGAATGGGCGCTTTTCTTTCAGCCGCCACGCATTCACCGATGACGGCAATCTTCCTTCTCTTCGAGATCACCGATAGCTACGAAGTAATCATTCCGATCATGTTGACCTGTGTCATCGGCACTTCAATTGCGCGGCATTTCAAAAAAGACAGTCTGGAAACAGTTGAGCTCTCTCGGGCCGGGATCGACCTTGAAGCTGGCAAAGAGCGCAATATCATGAAGTCGCTTCAGGTTGGCGACATTATGGTGAGCGAAGTGGAGACGATTCCGGAACATATGACTTTAGGCCAGTTTGCTGGCTTTATCGAAAGAACCCACCATACCAACTTCCCGTTAGTGAATGTCGATGGAGAATTGACGGGTATTATCTCGGTGCAGGATTTTATGGGGGTGGTGTTTGAGCGGGACTTGATGGACCTGGTCGTGGTCAAGGAGCTGGCGACCAACAACGTGATTACTGCCCATGCCCACGAAAACCTCGATCAGGCCATGCGCAAAATTGGTTACCGTAATATCGAGCAGCTACCGGTGGTGGATCGCGAAACCCACCGCAAGCTGGTCGGCATTATCTCCCGTCGCGACATCGTTGCCGCATACAATCGTGCCCTGATGACCCGGACTCTGGAGGAAAACTAAGGCGATGGAAGACCTCCTGGCCCAACTTAATCCGATGCAACAGCAAGCGGTTCAGCATGATACCGGACCATTGCTGTTGCTGGCCGGTGCGGGTTCTGGCAAGACGCGGGCCCTGACTCACCGTATCGCCTGGTTGATCCAAAAGTACAAGGTCGACCCCTGGCAGATTATGGCCGTGACCTTTACCAACAAGGCAGCCGGGGAGATGAAAAACCGCCTTGAAGAGCTTCTCGATGATGCCAAGGGGTTGTGGGTCAGCACCTTCCATTCGGCTTGTGTCCGGATTCTCCGTCAGGAAATTGAGGTGCTGGGTTTTGGCCGAAATTTTACGATTTATGATGACCAGGATCAGGAACGTCTGCTCAAGACCTTACTGCGAGAACTGAATATTGATGAGAAACAGCTGAAACCGCGAGCGGTGGCGGCCGCGATCGACCGCGCCAAGAACCGGGGTATTCGGCCGGAGCAGTTTTCCGATGACGATTATGCCGCGGCAGAGATCACCCAGCTCTACACGCTTTACCAGGAGCGGTTGCAGCGAGCCAATGCGCTTGATTTCGGTGATCTCCTGATGCAGACCGTGCGGCTGTTTGAAGAACACCCCGAAGTGCTGGACAAGTATCGGCATCGCTTTCGTTATATTATGGTCGACGAATTTCAGGATACCAACCAGGTTCAGTACCGGTTGGTGTTGTTGCTGGCCTCCGGGCATGGCAACCTCTGTGTGGTCGGCGATGACGACCAGTCGATCTATCGCTGGCGGGGTGCCGAGGTCGGCAATATCCTCGGTTTCGAGCAAAGCTATCCCGGTTGCGTGACCATTCGTCTGGAGCAGAATTATCGTTCGAGCAGCACGATCCTTGATGCGGCGGGGGCGGTGGTTGAGCATAACGTTGGTCGCAAGCAGAAAAAACTCTGGACCGAGAAGCCTGCCGGGGAGCCGATTACTCTGGAGATGCTGCCCGACGACCTCGAAGAAGCGCGCTATCTGGCTGGAGAAATCACCCGGCTGAAACGTGCGGGTCGTCATCTCCGTGACATCGCGGTCTTCTACCGGACCAACGCCCAGTCGCGTCCTCTTGAGGAGGCGTTGCGCAATGAACGCATCCCCTATGTTATGTTCGGCGGGGTCAAGTTCTATTCGCGCATGGAGGTCAAGGATATTCTGGCGTACCTGCGGATTATCAGTAACCCTGCCGATGCTGTTTCTGCTCGGCGGATCATCAATGTCCCGGCGCGTGGCATTGGCAACGTGACGGTTGGTAAGATTGCGGTTTTTGAAAATGAAGCCGGTGGCTTTCTCCCGGCTTGCGCGCGCGCGCTTGAGCGCGGGGCTTTGACGGGGGCGGCCGCGAGCAAGGTTCGAGCCTTTGTCGAGCTGTTGGAAGATTTCAAGCAGCGGGCGGCCAATACACCTTATCCGCAACTGACTGCCGAGTTGATCGAAGAAACCGGTTACGGACCGCAACTGCAAGTTGAAAGAACTGAAGAAGCCCGGAATCGGATGGACAACCTGCAGCAACTGCTGGCGGGCATGGAAGAACATTTCTCCAAGGATGGCACCTTGCAGGATTATCTGGAGCAGGTGGCACTGATTACCGACCTGGATTCATACGATCAGAGCCTCGATCGGGTGACCCTTATGACCCTGCACGCCGCCAAGGGACTCGAGTTCCCGATCGTGTTCATGGCTGGTATGGAAGAAGACCTTTTTCCCCACAGCCGGGCCGGAAGTGGTCAGGAAGAGTTGGAGGAAGAACGGCGTCTCTGCTATGTAGGGATGACCCGGGCTATGGAGAAACTGTACCTGACTCACGCCCGCCGTCGTCGGATTTATGGCGATTACAAGTTCAACCCACCCAGTCGGTTTCTGGGTGAAATACCGTCAAACCTTCTCGAACAGGCGGCCTCGCTTGGACTGCATAAACCTGCGGGTCACAACCTGGCGTCACTCTTTGATCAGACCGAACCCGACTTCTCGGACGAAGACCCTTTTGTCAATGACGACGAAGTACGGATTGTTCCCGATGCCGAGGAAGGCTTGCGCATCGGCTTGCAGGTTCGCCATGTCAAGTTCGGGGTCGGTATCGTTCGGCGGATTGAGGGCTCAGGTGACAACCAGAAAGTGATCGTCTATTTCCACCGGATTGGCCCGAAAAAACTCCTTGTCAAGTTTGCCGGACTTGAACCTGCCTGAAAAGCCACAGACACAAAACAATTTAATAACGCACCAGAAGTAGGCGCCTCTAGGCGAAGACGCAAAGACGCAAAGACGCAAAGACGCGAAGAGAGACCCAGAAATGGTTTGATTTTCTCTGCGGGCTTTGCGTCTTTGCGTTAGAATGACTTTTATCAATGCTATTCGAGGAGGTTGTCATGTCAAAAAGGTTCTGTGTCATTGCGTTTACCTGTCTGTTCACTTTCCTTCTTAGTTCCGCGGCCTGTTGCGGTGAGGTTGTCAGTACGTTGGAGGATCAGCAGGAAGTAGCGGTCACCATTTACAATGACGATCTGGCGCTGGTGCGGGATCAACGGCAGGTAACTCTGCCGCAAGGATCGGTTGAGTTGGCCTTGCGTGAGGTAAGCGCTCAGATTCGACCAGAAACGGCCTTGCTGCGCAGTCTGACTCATCCCGGCGAGTTGACCATTCTGGAACAAAACTTCGATTTTGACTTACTGACCCCTCAGAAGTTGTTGGAAAAATATGTCGGCAAAAAGGTCCAACTGGTTCGTACTCATCCTGAAAGCGGGGAGGATCGGTTTGAAACCGCGCAAGTTCTGGCGGCTAATAATGGGGTGGTGTTGCAAGTCGGTGACCGGATTGAAATCGGTGTACCAGGGCGGTTGGTGTTCCCGGATGTGCCCGAGAATCTGCGGGATCGTCCGACCCTGGTGGTCTCCCTTGATCAGGTGCCGGCTGGTCAGCAAACCATGGAGCTCGGTTATCTGACCGGTGGCCTTGGTTGGCGAGCGGATTACGTTGCCGAGTTGAATCCGGATGATTCGGCGTTGGACCTGTCCGGCTGGGTGACCTTAACCAACCAGAGCGGCACGACTTATCGCAATGCTCTACTGCAGTTGGTGGCTGGGGATGTTAACCGGGTGCGAGATGAAATGCGCTTTCGTGGCAATATGGTATTGGCTGCGGGAATGGCCAGTGAGTCGGCCCCGCAGATGCGCGAGGAAGGTCTGTTTGAATATCATCTCTACACCTTGCAGCGCCCCACCACTATTCGTGATAACCAGACCAAACAAGTGGCGCTGCTGAATGCTTCCACTGTTCCGGTGAACAAGGAATTCCGGTTGCAGGGTCAGGCTTATTATTATCGTAGTCAACATGGGGACTTGGGGCAAAAGCTCAAGGTCGGGGTTTTTGTTGAATTTGACAACCGCCAGCAGAACAACCTGGGCTTGCCGCTGCCGAAGGGGATCGTGCGGGTCTACAAGCAGGACCGGGAGGGGCGCCCGCAGTTTGTCGGTGAAGATCGTATTGATCACACTCCGGAAAATGAAACAGTTCGCCTCAAGTTGGGCGATGCCTTTGGCGTGACAGCCAATCGCAAACAAACTGATTTTCGTAAGCTGGGTGGAGACAGTCAATATAACTATCGGTTTGAGAGCGCCTACGAGCTCAAGTTGAAGAATGCCAAAGATGAAGCCGTTGTGGTGACAGTTGCCGAGTTGGTGCCGGGGGATTGGCGGATGCTCAGTGAGAGCCATAAGCACAGCAAGGCTTCAGCGGAGACCGCGCTTTGGAAGGTCAAGGTTCCGGCCAAAGGGGAAGCGGTGCTGACTTATCGGGTTGAAGTTAAATACTAGCTCTGTTCTGAATGATGGTGGCTGGTACCTTTTAAAGTCAAATCCAGAAAAATTCCGAGAATAAAGCAAAAGGAGGGACAGAATATTTACTGTCCCTCCTTTTGCATGCTTTAGCTGTGGCCTTTTAGTTGGCGAAGGTGTCAGGGTTGATTTCGACGTTAATGGGGTCAGGGTCAGTACCCGCAAGGAAATCACCTAGCGAGCCGCCATCGGCGCCTGTGAACACGGCGCTACCGTTAACGCCCTCAATGGTTATGTCGGTCCCACTGTTATTGTCGTGCAAGGTGATATCAACTCCGTTGACCTCAATCAGGACATTGTCAAGGTAATCATTAACGCCGTCAGTGTCAGCATCCCCATCAAGGACCTCATAGAAACTTAATGTGTCTTCGCCTAGATTAAAGCCGACAATGGTGTCCTCGCCTTCATCACTATTGGTGTTAAAAATGTAGGTGTCGGCGCCAGACCCGCCTTCCAGCGTGTCGTCGCCTATTCCGCCAAACAGGAGATCATCACCTTCACCACCGAGTAGGGTGTCCTCGCCAGACCCGCCGGCCAGAGTGTCATTGCCAGCAAGGCCATCAATGGAGTCATCGGTACTGCCGAGGGCCAACGTGTCTGCTCCAGCGGTAGCCTCCAGAGCGCCATCACCATCAAAGGTTACGTCGAAGGTTCCAGTGGTAGTGTCCCCATCGGCATCGCTTGCTTCAAAATTATAGGTCAGGACGCTATCAAAGGCGGCCGTCACATCAGCAACGGAAACTGTGTTTACACTATACCCATTTCCACCCGAAGCCTGGAACTCGATTGCAGTGAAGTCTGATAAGCCTGTGTCGATCGATAAGGTAGAGTATTGGTTGTCAATAATCTCGACATCGTTATAGTCGAAGATTCCAGTTGCGACGGCAACATTACTTCCGTTAAAAGCCGTCCACTGCCCCTGCTCACCATCATCAAAACCCTGCAGCTTTATAGAGGCTTGGTTTATTTCAAGAGGGTCGCCAGTGCCTGGTTCAGAAAACTCTAAACGGAGTACATCGGTGTTTTCATCGAAAGTTGTCCCATCTATGGAAGCACCACTACCAACGCCCATTCCTATGTTCTTGTAGTTGACTGTTTCGATGGTTTCAATAAATTCACCCGGATTGTCCACATCGGGACTGATAATGAATGCTGTTGCAGTCAGTGTTACGCCATTTGATTTAACAAAGTCATAGGGGTTCCCGCCGCTCAAGTCGCCACCTGTTAAGCCAATTTCAGTGATGACGGAAGCACCATCGAGCCCATCCACAATATTTACCGAATAGGTCCCCACAGCGGCGTCGAGTGCCACAGTAAAGGCTACGTAGTCTTCGATATACTTGCTACCTTCGGGAACCTCGAAGTCTGGATCCATCACAGCTTGAAGGACCCCACCTGACAACATGTAAACCAAGCCTATGCCGTCGGCCATGAGTTGGACTCCATCGTTACCCAGCACCTCAATGTCTGAGGCTTCTCCTTCACTGAGAGTCGTAAGGTCTACGATCTGAGACCCGTTGTCGTTGTAAGTGTAACTGGTGATCTGGGCGCTTCCTAGTCCGTCTGCGCCATACTCAATACCCAGGTCGGCGGTGAGGCTGTTACCGACGATGTTCGTCATCAGGCCATCAAATGTGCCTTCTATGATCGGCCCGTCGTCGTCAAAGCTGAACACTGAGCTTTCGCTGTCAATCAGGTCAATCTGGTCAGCCACAACGATTTCATCGCCATCGCCGTCGACTCGCGTCACTTCGTATTGCAGTTGAATGGTTGCTTCACCGTCCAGCAGCATG
>JAQYVY010000024.1 GCA_030145195.1 Desulfuromonadales bacterium
GAAGCCATGCCAGTCAATCACAGAGGACACGCGGCCGTTGCCATGGTTCTCAAGGAGGGCCCAGACGGCCCCGAGATTCTTTTTATCGTCAGAGCAATCCACGAACAAGATCCATGGTCAGGCAACATTGGTTTTCCTGGCGGGCGTCTGGATCACGGCAAGGAATCACCCCGCCAGGCAGCAGAGCGGGAAGCGATGGAAGAACTCGCGCTCGATCTCGGTCAGGCTGAATATCTCGGTCGTCTGAATGATCTGTACGGCACAACGCTACCGGTGCTTGTCTCCTGTTTCGTTTATCGCCTCAGGGAAGAACCCGTGTTTCAACCGAACCGAGAAGTTGCAAAAGCCTTCTGGTGTCCGCTGGCCACACTCCTCGAACCGCAGCGGCAGAAGCAGAGCACCTTCACCTACCGGGGCATAACCGGCACCCACCCGGTAATCGAGTTGCTGACTTCAGAAGAACCGGTGCTCTGGGGTATCACGCACCGATTAATCGGCAGCTTCCTGGCACTGTGCGATCTTACGTTTGAATCGTGTGAACCCGGTTGATGGGTCCATAACTTGCCTCTATGGTGATCTACGATAGAGTTTTAAGATCATTGTTCCGTAATGTTTCGAAGAATTTTTCTACCAAAAAGCAACATTATCTCGGGGCTTTCCCAGGGAGGTCAGATGCACAACCGACGTTTTCGCAGAGTTCCCTTTGAAGCTGAAGTCAGGCTCACCTTCAAGCAGAACAGCTGGTCTTGCGAGCTTCTCGATGTCGCCATGAAGGGTGCGCTGTTGGCTTCGCCAACACCGCTGGCCCTCTCTCACGGCAATATCTGCAGACTCTGCATCACCTTGCCTGGCTCGCCCATTGCTCTCGATTTTCAAGCTGAAATGGTCCATTGTGAAAAAGATCAATACGGCTTCAAATTTATCAGTGAAGATCTTGAGACGCTGACCCACTTGAGAAAACTGATTGAACTCAACACCGGCGATGCCGAAGCCACCCGTAGCGAACTCACAACCTGGCTCACGGACTGACCGCAGCAAGCCAACTGCGGCGCCTTATCATCAAAAACAGATCGAAAACCTAAACCAAGGTTTTCGATCCTGATTGTTGTTTCACAAAAAAAGGCGGCCCAAAGGACGCCTTTTTATCATATCAAGTCAATAACCTACCTGCGACTGAGCCAGTTGACCAGATTACTCACCAGCTTTAGATTATCCACATCGAGAAAGCGATTTTGAAACAGAGCATCGTCACCAAAGACAGCAAAACGGCCCTGACCTGCTTCTCCAACCACCAGCACCCCGAATTTCTGCGTCACATCTCCGGGCGAAAGTTCCCCGCTATGATCAAGGTCGACCCAGGAATGGTCACTGCTGTGGGCAATAGTCTTCACGTTATCAGCGGTTCCGCGAAGAGCCCAAGAACCATACACGGAAAAGCTCTCCAAACCGGCGGTCAAGGGATGCTCTGCAAAATCGTAGAGTTTAAAATTGAGCGGATTGTTGTCGATAACATGACGCATTTCACGCGCTGGGCCGTTGCTAAAATCAACCTCTAAACGCTGCAGCAAAGCACCCACCGGAGGAGCAATATGCAACATGACAGCCACACTTCCACCAGCACTGATAAACTCAGCGATTGCATCAACTTCGTCACTGCTCAGGGGCTGAAAAGCACCGGAGATCACCAGCATATCAACATCTGCCAGATTTTCCCGCAACAGAGGCTCGACGGTTGTCCTGACGGTGCAACCATTTTGGGAAATCGCTGCGGCCAAGCCAGAAAGATCGAGGGGCCCGTCATTCTCGATAAGAAATTGCTGCTGGTGAGACTCGTCAAAAAGAACCACCGGACCAGCAACAGCAAAAGCTGTCGAACAGAACAAAACCAAGCACAGAGACAACAAACAACACCATCGAGTCAACATATCTTCACCTCTACTAAGGGGAGCAAACAAACAAAAGAAACGCACATCAACTCCGTGGGATCGAAAAAGGATCCGGTTCGCGAACGGTGACTGAGTTTTTGCTTTCATCAGCCAGGATACCATAACAATTTCCGCTTGGCGGCGTTCCACGGACATTTTTTGATACGATAATCCGATTGGGGTCAGCTCCGCTACGTCGGTTGCACGCGATCAGGGCTTCGACGCACGTCCAGCTCAAAGTTCCCTTCTCAGCCAATCGGGTTAACTCCTCCAGAGCAGTCCGGTTATCGAATGAAAGCGGTCGGTACGGCCGGGGGGAGAGCAAGGCGTCATAGACATCACAGGCGGCCATCATCTCAACAACCGGATCAAGGGTCGTCGTGCCCCGAGGATAACCGCTGCCATCGCGGCGTTCGTGATGATCCCGAGCCACCAGAGCCGCGGGATGAAGATGATCGCCCAGATAATAAGCCGCGAGGACATACCCCGACATAGGATGACATTTAAGAATATCCAACTCTTCGGCGGTCAAAGGTCCGGCCTTTTTCAGAATATGCAGAGGAACACAAATCTTGCCGAAGTCATGGGACGGACCTGCCATGAAATCGGCTTCTGTGCGTTGCCCTTCCTCGAGCGGTGAATTAATCAGCAGCGAAGACAAAGTAAAAACCATCAGGATATGCCGGTAGGTGTGAAAATCGTGCTGGCGAAAATAATCGAGAGCTTGCAACAAAGGCAAAGGCAAACGCACGCTCTGCATCCTGGCAAAGATTTCACACACCAGCTCCTGATCGGCAAAGATATCGCAATATGGTGGAATCAACAGGAATCGCTGTAGATCGGTGGCAACAGTGCCATAATCAAGCAGTACGCACGCTTGGTGTGACTGCATACGCCCGAGAGCCGCAACCTCGGCAACGACCTGCTCGGTTATCATCGTACCTGCAGGCAAAAGTTCCTGTTTATCGAGCGTAGAAACAGAAATTGGCAGTTCATACTGGAACATGATTTATCCTAACAACCAGGGAAAAGAAATGACGGCCCCATGGCCACACGAGCAAAGCAACCTGAGCTTCAACATTAATGCTTGTGATCACCCAAAAACTAATGAGCTTAAGCATAACCAAAAACCTCAAAAGCTAAAAGAATATAAGTCGGTTTTTTCTCTTTAAGATTACCGATTAGGCCGCCTTTTCACTGTTAATTCTGCACAAACTTAAAGATTTGCCCCCTCCAATAATCCACAAAATAATGGTTTCTACCAAAGCAATTACTTGGAACAACAGGCACTTAACTAACGCGACCGCTTGGGACAGCTAAGGATATAACGAAGAAAAAGCAAGACGTGTTCCTTAAAATATGTTATCAATATTCCCGACTTAGGGTTAGCAAATAAATTCATTGAGGAGGCTTATAATCATGGAACTGATTGACATGCAGAAGGCAATCAAGGAGGCCATCCAGACAGAAAAAGACGCCATGGATTACTACAAATATGGTGCTGAGCATATGACGGAAGAAAAGGCCAAAAAAACCTTTGAAATTCTCGGCCGCGAAGAATATCAGCACGCCGAATCTTTCTATAAAATCTATACCGGCGATGACATCCCCTCTTTTCAGGAATTCATGGACGCACCCCCAAATACCGAATCCAGCTGGTGGAAGAACCTCCAAGCTCTAATGGTTCAGAATTTTGACGAGCGCAAAGCCCTAGAATTGGCCATAGACCAGGAAGAAGCCCTGGAAAAAGTCCTGCGTGAGATTGCTGCAAGCATCGATGATCCTGAGATTTCGGGTGTTTACCTCGCTAACGCTAAATCCACGCACAATCATCTGGAACTGGTTGAAGACGATTACAAAGCCATGTTCGGTATGGGTGGCTGAGGCTGGCTATTGCAACCAGACCTCGCGCAAAAGCGTTACCAAGAGCCCCCACCCATCGTTATCCACAAGGCATGGCCGACCTGCCCGTGCGAGGGAACAGCGGCTTGCTGACAACAGCCTACGTTTGCTCGTTACGCTGGACAAACCAAAAACGGGACCAGAATTCAATTCTGGTCCCGTTTGACTTTGATCGTTCTCAATGAGCCTTCTGGTTTAGGCCTTAAGTCTCCTCTACTTAAACATTCGCTTAAACAGCCCTTTCTTCTGCGCTTCTTTTTGTTCCTGCAAGGTCCGCAGCCCTTTGCGAGCCATCATCTGGTGAGCATCAAGCTTCAGAGCCTTGTTAAACTCTGCTTCGGCTATAGAGGTCTGCCCTGATTCCAGCAGCATCCAACCTTTGTACGCAAAGGCCTGCGGAGTGCGCTCCAGAGTGACTGATTTGTTGATCATCTGGCGAGCTTTATTCTGCATGGCCTGGCTGTCAGCGTATTTAGGGTTGCGATAAATAGCCCAGGCCAAAGCAGCCAGATAGTCGCCGCTGTTTGAATCAAAATTAACCGCTTCCTGCAGCGCTTTTTCAGCGTTGTCCCATTCCTCCATTTCGAGAAAGACCTTACCCGACTCAGCTTGGACTTCTGCCTGAAACCGATCATCACCCTTGTGCCCAAGGCCGACCTTGTCGGAACCGAGCATTTCGTCGTAACGCTCTTTTTTGACCACATCGGAGAGGGTATCGTAAGCTGTGGCAACCGTCGATAGAATCTGCTCGACCAAGACGGCTTCTTCGCCGCCGAGTTGCATCAGCACTTCGGGGCCAAATTTACGGGTGATCGCAAAGTAGCGCTCTTTGAGCAACTCAATGGAAAACTTGGCGGGTTTGATGCCAAAGACTTCGTAATGATCCTTCTTTTCCAAGCTCTTGGCAATCAGACGAACCTCCAGGCCAAGTTCGTCCTCCTGAGCTAGCGGAGACAGGGATACTGGAGCAGGGGATGGTTCGGGCTTCGGGGGCTCTGGAACGGCACGTTGCGTCTCTTCTTCGACCAGGTCGGAGAAACTTTCCAGGATTTCGTCAATTTCAACCGCGACGTCCTCCTCAACAGCGTTGAATAGTGTCCGAACCGGCAGATCCCCCGGTACGGCCGAGGGGGCCGGTTGAGCAGCAAACCGGACCATATTGAGGCTGGTCAGGGTGAACAGGATCGGGCCAGGGTTTGATGTTTCAGCAACCAGCTCCGCCAGACGGTGCTGACCGTCGAGACGCTGGACAAAGCGTTTTTCCACTTCGTTAAGACGCAGAAAATTGATGTGCCGATAATAGTCTTGGTCAAGAAAAACAAACTTGTCATTAAAGGTTTTTAGCAGTTGTGCACCAGACTGCTCGGCATATTTATGAAAGCCTTCATAAAAGAGTTGAGGCACGTTCAAGGTAATCAGTTGCAATAGTTCGGGTGATGGCATGGCCTTCCAGACAGCAGAGGAGGAACCACTGCCAAAAGCATAGACCAGCTCCTGATCAAGATAATCCAGCTCCGCCTGTAACAGGTCATTGTATTGAAGACAACCGATCTGTACCAACACATCATGCCGAAAGGCTGCACCCGTTGCGAAGTAAGAGTATTCATCGTTTGTAATCTGTCTGCGGTTGCAGAGAAAATCGCCGAAATCACGGCTTTTAAAGCCGGGTCTTAGCGCGACTGGCGCTCCGTTAATAAAAGTCAACAACCGTACCGTATCTGGATAAGTCAGGGTCAGTTGTCCGGAAAAACGTTTTAAAAAAGCCGTCCGAAGATGCTGTGCAAAGGGGCGAGCGTCAGCGATAGGTATTGGTGTCGCCGCCACAGTAGTGGACAATTCCTGACGAATAGCAGCCATAAGTTCAGCCGCTTTGAACGGTTTTTCCAGATAATGTCCAACGCCGAGTGCCTTGGCGGCAGAGTGAAACTTTTCCCCTCTGTAGGCCCCGGTGATAATGATCACTGGCAGCTTGGCCGTACGTGGGCTCCGGCGCAGCTTTTTGAGCAGCTCGATACCGTGCAGGCCGGGCAATTTGAGGTCGAGTAGCAACAGGTCTGGCGGTGAGGCAGAAATCGACTTTAACGCAGCAATACCATCGCCCTGCTGTTCGACTTCAAGCCCCTGCCGCTTAAGCAGTTCGGCGATCGTCGCAGCCAGATGCTGATTGTCTTCGGTCAGCAGGATGCGTTTAGCCATTCCAGAGTGCCTTTCTTATTGCCGGTGCAGGATCAGTGACGTAACTGATATTGACGCACCGCACGGTTGTGTTCCTTCAAGGTAGCACTGAATTGATGGGTGCCGTCCCCTCGGGACACAAAATAAAGAGAGTTCGAAGCTGCCGGGTCTGCAGTCGCAGCGAGCGCAGCCAGTCCGGGGCTGGCAATCGGTCCCGGCGGAAGTCCCCGTTTGCGATAGGTATTATAAGGCGTCGATGTCTCCAGGTGCCGCCGAGTCAGATTTCCATTGTAGTTTGCGGCATCGTAGATCACGGTCGGGTCGGCTTGTAGCGGGATGCCTTTTCTCAAACGGTTATGAAAAACCGCTGCAATCAAAGGCATCTCCATAACATTCCCCGCTTCTTTTTGAACAATCGAAGCCAGGGTAATCAACTGATGTCGGTTCAAGCCATGTTCCCTTGCCTTGTCCAATAGGTCGGAGGTCAATTGAACCTGTAGCTGCGTCAGCATTAACTGAAGCAATTTGGCCGGAGTTGTTCCGGAATCCACGGTATAGGTTTCGGGAAAAAGATAGCCCTCAAGGTTCGAGGTTTCGACACCCATTCGTTTACACAACTCGGGGTCTTCAGTCAGAGCCAGGAACTCCGCCGCCGAGCTAATACCCGCCTGTTCAATCCGAACAGAAATCTCCTTCAGGTTCAGCCCTTCCGGAATCGTTACCTGACTCTTCCGCACATCTCCAGCAACCAGTCGATCCAGAATGTCTTTCGGCCCAGATGCCGCCTCGAACAGGTATTCGCCAGCGTGGATTTTTCCGGTAGCTTGATGCCAGCGAGCCAGCAGGGCGAAGCGGCGCGCATCACTGATGACGCCAACCTGCTCCAGTTGCAAGGCAGTATGAGTAAAAGAGGTTCCTGGAGTAATGACGACAATCTGTGGTTGCGTGGGCGTAATCACTGTAGCGACAAAAGCTTGCCACCAAAGGCCTACGACTAAGAGCGCAATACCGACCAGGACAAAAAAGGATGCAAGCAATTTTCCAGGGCGCAGTTTCATGAGATTCCAGAGTATCGTTCGGGTCCGTCAGTGACTCACGGTCCAAGTGCCCGTGGGATAACAACACCCCATTATTGTTGAAGCGTTCTGGAGAAAAGTCAAGGGAACCATACGGTGGTCTTACGCCTTAAAGCGGCTTTCCGTGCCGTCGAGCAAACGGCGGAGATTGCCCCGGTGTCGCCAGACCACCAAGGTCGCAATAAAGAGCGTCGCAAGAAAAATCGGTGGCGGATGATTCAGCATCAGAATCAGTAGCGGAGCCGAGAGTGCCGCGAGAACTGAACCGAGGGAAATATAGCGGGAGATTGCTACTGTTAAGGCAAAGACAATCAGGGCCCCGGCGACGGCTTGTGGCGAAAGGACCAAGAAGATACCGAGAGCGGTAGCCACACCTTTGCCGCCCTTGAACTTGAGGTAGATCGGATAACAATGGCCAACAATAGCGATGGCACTGGCAATGCCGAGCTGCGTTGACGTCGGTGCCAGCCAGAGCTTGATCGCCAGCAGCGGCAACAGGCCTTTTAGGGTGTCACCGATCAAGGTCAAAACCCCAGCCAATTTACCGGCCACTCGATAAACATTGGTCGCACCAATATTGCCACTACCCTTTTCACGGATGTCCGTGCCACCCATCAGGCGAGCCAGCACCAGGCCCGTTGGAATGGAAGCAACCAAGTAGACCAAAACCAGGATGATACTAAAAAGGATGTCGCTCATAAATGCCTCAAAAAACGAACGCGGTCACAACATCGCCTTCGTGCTAAAAAACAAATCAGGAGGACGGGGCTCGAGCCAGCAACCACCCGCCTATCCCCCAACTCACGGAGTCAAATTACACCAGGAAATTTCTAGCATGATACACATAAAACCACAAGAGCATTGCCTGCATCCTTCTGGCATCTTATATGCAGAATGACCAATAAAGCGTATACTTGAAAGCACATGAACTATCCAACAGGGAGTGTTTAATGAAAGTCGCAATGGTTGTAGATGACGAGCCTTTAATCCGTCGTCAAGTATCTGAAATTGTAGCTGACTACGGCTTTGATGAGATTATTGAGGCGTCCAATGGTGCTGAGGCAATTGCTGCGGCAGAGGTAAAAAAACCGCTATTGATCGTCATGGATGTTTCCATGCCAGGAGTAGATGGCATCACAGCTGCCGAAAAAATAGGCAAGACTCTCTCCTCGCCAATCGTCATGTTGACCGGCACCGGTGATGCCGAGACCATTGAGCGTGCACGCCTGGCCGGCGTTATGAATTACGTGATGAAGCCGTTCAACGCGGCTCAGGTCTATGCCGCAGTTGACTTGGCCATTCACCAGTATGTTGAGGTTTCGAGCTTGCGCGAAGAAGTATCGAAACTCAAAGAGTCACTGGAAACGCGTAAACTGGTTGACCGGGCCAAAGGGCTTTTGATTAAAAAGGGTTTGAGCGAACCGCAAGCCTATCGAAAGATGCAGCAGATGGCTATGGATAAGAGGAAAAGCATGAAGGAGGTTGCCGAGGCAATTTTGCTTCTAGAAGGATAGCTTTCGGCTCCCCATTGGCTTTTGTGCGCCGTAGGCATGACCACCAGGCAGAGCACCCTGTACACTTAAACAACCAACCTAGACCCACAACGAGCGGACCTAGGTTGGTTTTTAAACAAGCAGTCTTTACCACGGTTTAAAGTCAATAACCTCTAGGTTTTCACCTCCCCGCGAATTTTCCCTCCTCGTTTGGTATCTTTTGTGGGGAGAATCGTGTATTCTTAAAAGATGAATGTGCACCCCTGATCTTTTTTTAAGCCACCACTACCCTTCACATCGTACAGCAATACCGTTACGGTATGAAGAGACCCGTAGGTCGTGCCGGGTTTTCCAAACACGTCAATTGTCAAGTGTGTCCAATTGCTTCCAGCAATTTTGCTGGTTTTTTTGAACACGTATTGGCTGGTTCCAGAAAGGGAGTACCGCTATGCAAAGCACCACACTTTCGGCCGGTGATCCGATCGAAGCTCGCTGCACCAAGTGCCGCAAGAACACCAACCACATCATTGTGGCCATGACCGAAGAAGGCCCAGCCAAGGTCCAGTGCAATACCTGTAGTGGTCAGCACAAATATCGGCCGCCCACGGCGCCCAAAAAGCCCGCAGTTCGGCGAACAGTCGACCCGAAAATCGCCGAGCAAAAAGAATGGGCAGAATTGCGCCCCAGCATGAATGAAAAACAGGCGACCGATTACTCTATGACAGCAGCGTTCAAGACCGGAGCTCTGATGAACCACCCTCTTTTCGGTTTAGGCCTTGTGCAATCCTTAATTGGGCCCAGAAAGATCAAGGTCCTCTTTGAGGATGGCAAGAAAACAATGCGCTGTAAATAACCCTACCGCCTCCACGGCTACTCCCAACATTAGCGGGAGTAGCCAGGTTTGGTATTTAGTAAAGACACGAGGAACAGGACTACCAGAGCCTGACGTGCGAGTACAATCCACCCGGAGCACGACTAAAACGGTTCACCATAGGCCATGGCTGCAGGAAGTTAGCGAAGCTTTTGCGTAACGCGGAGAAGCCAAGAACAGGCAAGCAACCGAAAAGGTGCTCGTCTGTTTTTTTGTTATGTGACCTCCGAAGAGGGGAGAAATCAATTCTAGGGATCAAAGCGGTGACGGGGAACGGGTCGTCGTTTTCCAGTGACCAGGGGCGCCTTTTCAGCGACGCTTGTCTCTGGAATCAAACTTTTTGTTATCTGCGGTACGGCAGACGAACTTCAGGGATAAATGACCTGCGTGGCCACAGCTGAAACCCAGCACCGCACTCTGGAAGACTTCTGAAGTCTTGAGAATGCGTCTGGTTTCGCTGCATTGCACGGCAGGGATCTAACGAAGTGCATAAGCTAACGTTTAAACGTTAGCTCTCTTCTTCTGGAGGAACCTCAGTGCCCTCCGGGGGTGCCTCGACACTGCCTTCCAGTTTGGCTTTTTTCTTTTCTTCTTTTTTAGCTTTCTTGGCGAGCTCTTTCTGGCGCTTTTCATAGCCGTAATTCGGTTTTCTTGCCATCTAACTATCCTTTCACTAGGTTTTTACTACGGTAAAGCCTGCAAGCAGGCGTCAATTTTCCCGGTCTGACTCCAATTAGAAAAAAGAGCCCTACGACAAACCGCAGGGCTCTTTTTGTAATATATGCGAAAGTTTATTTAAATTTTGCGCACATTAGACGACTGAGGACCTTTTTGACCCTGAGTGACATCAAAAGTAACACGGTCGCCCTCGGCGAGAGATTTAAAGCCGTCACCTTGAATTTCGGAAAAATGAACGAATACGTCCGGCCCATTATCCTGTTCGATAAAACCAAAGCCCTTTGCGTCATTAAACCATTTCACTGTACCTTCTGCCATTTTCTTTCTCCATTGTTCCCGATACGGGAGCATTTCTCTGTGCAAATTTCAACCACCCAAAAAAAAACACACGCCCAATCGGGCCTGTGTTATTGATCCAGACTGACACCTTGTCAACCTAGTGAGCAGCAAAAAACTTACACAAACTTTCTTAAGTGGGTTGTGTTTATCACATCATCGCCCTACAAAGCAAGCACTAAACGCCTGCGAGACAAAAAACCCGCTGAGACGCTTGCCTCACCGACTATCGTCCCAGTAGCAGGCCAGCTGTTGAGTGACAACATCCGCCATCAGCATCAAATTTTGCCGGGAGACGTCGAGGACTTTGACCGTTGGCTTAAAACGGCTACTGCTGGGCATCATACCCTCGAGAGCATTGCTGTGCTGGCAAATCCAGTTACTATTGAGCGTACAAGGGAAGGCCTCGGGGAAAAGGGCCAAGTAGAAGATATCCGCCTCGACGAGATCCTGGAAGAAGTGTGATCCGAATGAAAGCTCAGGCATCAAACCGCCCTCAGTGAAGGCGACTTCGCCGATGGCCGCCATATTGTTGATCTCAGAGAATTTCACCGGCACCCCAAGGGAAGGTGTCGACGTTCCCCAGCGGCCAGGCCCGAGCAGAAGAGTCGGCTGGTCCTCTCGTGAGCTGATCCGCTTATTCAGTCGGCCAATCAGGCGTGCAACCTCATGCTTATCGGAGATTGACAGTTGGGCGTATTGTCTCGGGTCGATCCAGATCACCCTCTTTATCGGCAAGGCCGTGTTGCCCCCCATGAAGCCTCCTTCCGCACTGAAGAAGATTTTATCCTCAGGAATCTTCTCGGGGAAGCTGATTCGTTTTTTAAGCCCCTTGGTCTGCAAAGGTCGACACTGCAACAGGTTGAGCTTGATACTGTTGTCTGCGGCCGTATTGACAGTAAACTCTATGTCGACGGGATACTGATAGGCCGTCTCGATAGCCTTAAGCAGGTCATGCATCATCTTCGGGAAAACCGTCCGGGTCAGGAGATGTTCAAATGTTAACAACCAGAGCTGCTGCGGGGGTCGACCCCGCTCTCGCAGTCGGTCTATGGCCTCGCGGTCGAGTTCACCATATTGCTCCAGATTGAGATTGATGCCCTCACGGATCACGCGGCTCAACGGAAGCGACTGCAGGCTGTTGTCAGTAACGTTGATCAGGTCGATATCCTTCTGTGAAAAACGGCGGAGATCTTCATGTCCCTTCAATGGCAGCTTCATCGGTTCATCGAGAGCAACGATCCGCGGATAATCTCCCTCTACGCGGTCAACCGCCCTGGTGCCAAGGCCAAGGACTAAGCGCAACATACCGGCCTTCGGATCCATATGCTTGTCCCAGACAAACGTATTGTACGAAATGCCGACTCCCGCCAACTCAGGAAAGTAGTACTGCTTATGGTAGGAGCCAGAAACCCGCTGGATCAATAACCCCATCTGTTCTACATGCCGGTCAAGCCCCCGCTGCTTGCGGTAGGTCAGGGCATCTTCGCTCATGGTACTGGCGAAGATCTTGCGCACGGCCTCTTCAAGCTCGGCGTAGCGCTCCTCCGGTGAGCCTTGGTTGGCGCAGAAGAAACTGTCGTACTTGCCAGCGAAGGCGTTGCCGAAGCCATCCTCCAGTAGCGAACTCGAGCGGACGATGATCGGATACTGTCCGTAATAATCGAGCATACGCTGGAGTTCTTCGCTCAACGTTTCAGGGAAAGCCCCCGTGAGCATCTTTTTCTGAAGTTCAGCTCCGGCCGAAAAGTACCCCTCGGGGGTTTTCTGAGCCGCGTAAAGCTCCCACCAACCGTTATTGACGATGTAAGAATAATAGACATTCGAACCAACGAAGAAGGAATCATGCTGTTCGAGGAGATTGCTCCAGTCGAAGTCTGCCTGCGCTTCCAGGATACGTCGGGCCAGCAGCATGCCGACGGCCTTGCCGCCGATAAAGCCGGTGCCAATCATCCGGTTCTTGATTCCCAGCAAGTCCTCAAGGGAGAAGTAGCACCATGCAAGGTCAAGAATTTTGCCTTCAAGTCCGATCAGGTGACGGCAGAGGTGTTGGACCATGAGTTGCTTCTCTTCCGCTGACGCCTCCGATGTATTGAGTTCTTCGGCTTGCAGGAAAAGACGCTGCCAGTGATCCAACTGGCGATTGCCGGTCACAGCGTCATGGCGAAGAACGTTTGCCAGCAGCTCAGTCGCCTCGATGCTGTTGGCCAGAGGGATGAAAGTCTCCCCTCGCTGTTGGTGCGGCAGAAACATGGTCGGCGAGTGGCGCTCCCAAACCTTGATCGGGTGCATGAAATGATCTTCACCACGGCGGTGAAGATCAAGTAGGACTTGGGTGGTCTCGCGAATGAGTGTAATCGTTTTGTGTGCATGTCGTTCACGCAACAGCGCGAAGTAAGCTACGGTATCAAGGCGGAACAGGTAGGGGCAGGTCACGTGGAAAAAGTTGGCAATCATGTGATCGGTCGCCCACGCTGAAAGCAGGTCGGAAAGGCAGTCGAACACATAGAAAACGCCAACGCCCTTTTCTGTGGCGATGGCGTGGATGGCGCAGGCAAAGGTTTCAAACCCCTCGCTCGGGTCGAGTTCATAGGTCTCAACTGACAGCTCCGGGTCGATCAGCGCCGGGTGCTGGCCGAATCGAAAGTAGACGACCTGCCGACCTGCCGCAAGAGCCTCTCTGACATAAGGCCCGACGAAGTCACGGTAGTCATCGATAGAATCAACCTTCCAAACAACATTATCCCCGAGTCGCAAGCCATCTAGAATTTCATCAAGACCCTTGAATCCAGTTGACACCCATCGGTTCTCTTCTGTCATCGGTCTACCCTTCAATGTTCTCTGTTGCAATCAAAAAAAAGGCCGGGGAACACTGTCCCCGGCCTGGTGTGACAGTTTGACGATTAAACGACGCCGAGGGCAACCATAGCTTTAGCAACCCGTATAAATCCAGCAATGTTGGCACCGTTGACATAGTTGCCTGGTGTGCCATATTCGATCGCTGTCTCGTAGCAGAGCTCATGAATGTTCTTCATGATTTCCTGAAGACGCTTCTCGGTGTGTTCGAAGGTCCAGGAATCGCGCTGGGCGTTCTGCTGCATTTCCAGAGCAGACGTTGCTACGCCGCCAGCATTGGCTGCCTTGCCGGGGCCGTATGCGATCTGTGCTTCAAGGAAGATCTTGACGCCCTCTGGAGTGGTTGGCATGTTAGCACCTTCGCCGACAGCGATACAACCGTTCTTGACCAGCTTAGCGGCATCTGAACCATTGATTTCGTTCTGGGTCGCAGAAGGCATCGCCACCTGGCAGGGGACCTCCCAAATGTTTCCTTTGGCTACATACTTGGCGTGTTTGCGATATTGGACATAATCCTTAATCCGACGGCGCTCAACCTCTTTGAGTTGCTGCATGAGTTGTAGGTCGATGCCCTTCTCGTCGTAAATGTAACCATTAGAGTCGGAGCATGTCACGACCTTGCCACCAAGTTGGTGGATTTTCTCAATGGTGTAGATAGCGACATTTCCGGACCCGGAAACTGAACATATTTTGCCCTCAAAAGTGTCCTTACGGGCCTTAAGCATCTCCTCAACAAAGAAGACTGCACCATAACCAGTCGCCTCGGTGCGGACCAGAGAGCCACCCCAGTCGAGGCCTTTTCCGGTGAGCACGCCAGATTCCCAGCGATTGGTGATGCGTTTGTACTGGCCGAACATGAAGCCAATTTCGCGACCACCGACACCGATATCACCAGCGGGCACATCGGTATACTGACCAATATGACGATAGAGTTCATTCATAAAGCTCTGGCAGAAGCTCATGATATCGTCGTTAGATTTCCCTTTGGGATCAAAGTCAGAACCGCCCTTGCCGCCGCCAATGGGCAAACCGGTCAATGCGTTCTTAAAAATCTGCTCGAAACCAAGAAACTTGACAATGCCAAGATAGACCGAAGGATGAAAGCGCAAGCCGCCCTTGTAAGGACCGAGGGCACTATTGAATTCAACCCGGAAGCCACGGTTGATCTGCACCTCGCCCTTGTCGTCACGCCAAGGAACACGGAAGATGATCTGACGCTCTGGCTCACAGATACGCTCGATGATCTTGTGGCCCGTAAACTCGGGATGTTTAACCAAAACCGGCCCCAGAGACTCCAGAACCTCGCGAGTAGCCTGGTGAAATTCGGTCTCTCCAGGATTGCGACTGACGACATCATGATAGATAGTTTCTACTTTTTCGTCCATTCTTGGCATAGCTGCCTCCTTTTTAGGCGATTGATTGTATAAATAATATGCAGTAGAAATTTTATAGCTCAAAAAAATGGATCAATCAAGAAAATAATATTTTTGCCTCTTTTTTATACATATTTTCCGCACCCTAGAATGCCAGACACTTTCCGTACCGCGAAAGCTGATTTGACACATGAAGTCACAGGAACCATATGATATGATCAGCGAAACAACTTAACCTGCAGCACCAGCAGAGAGCCCCGTGAACCCACCTACAAATCAAAACATCATTTTCATGCAGACAGCTCTGTTGGAAGCGAACCTAGCCAAAACCCTCGGTGAAGTGCCGATCGGTGCGGTCATTGTTTTTGAAGACGAAATCATTGGCCGTGGCCACAACTTGCGTGAAACCAGCAATGACCCGACGACTCACGCCGAGATGGTGGCAATCCGCCAAGCAGCCGAGAAGATTGGCCACTGGCGATTACTCGACACCACCCTCTACGTTACCCTGGAACCATGCACCATGTGTATGGGCGCAATCATTCTGGCACGCATCCCTCAACTGGTTTACGGTTGCCGTGATCCACGGGCTGGCGCGGTCGGCTCAATCTACGACTTTTCGCAGGACGAGCGCTTTAACCATAAGGTTGAAGTAACAGAAGGTGTCCTCGCAAACGAATGCAGTCAATTGCTCAGCGGGTTTTTTCAGGAATTAAGGGCTGGAAAAAAATCACAAAAGACATTATAAAGGGTGTCCCAAACAGAACACCCACGGAGGGGTGTCCGAGCGGCCGAAGGTGACAGACTCGAAATCTGTTGTGGCGCAAGCCACCGGGAGTTCGAATCTCCCCCCCTCCGCCATATTGCAAAGGCCCGGTCAGAAATGACTGGGCCTTTGTGCTTTCGCTGTTTTGCAGGCCTGATAATCCTCTCAAGAACAACAAATGCAACAAGAAGAGCAGAAAAGTTTCATCACGCCAGCGCCGGAGAGGACCTCAAGGGCCTCGGATCCTGCGCGGGATCAGTAGCCCGTTGCATATCCTGCGACTCCGTCATTAAGTAACACCGTCACCTGGAGCAAATCATGCCCTCCGCCAGGAGCTAAGCTTTTTTGCTTACTTTTTTAGCGTTGAAAAAAGTACGTCGCCTGGCAGTGCGAGAACTGCCGGTTTTGATCTTTCGGTTCTAGGGGCTGTCCCTGGGGTTAAGGTTGCAGCATTACATAGTTCAATCCCGGGACAGCCCCGCGAGAAGCCGGGACAGTCCCCTGGTTCCAAAGATATCAACTCAGCAGGCCTTCTGCCTGAATCTGGACATTTAAAGCCGGATTCCCGGTTAAATCATTCGTGGCAATCAGTGCTTTCCCTGTCTTGACATATAGCACCCTGAATAGTACTGTTAACCGTACTCTAAATGGGTAGAGAGAGGAGTGATATGAAAACAATTGCGGCAAATGAATTGAAAACAAAAGGTGTCTCGTCGATCGAGAAGGCCCTTGAAGAAGATGCGGAGGCGATGATCTCTGTGCGTGGCCAGGAACGTTACGTGGTTATGGACAAGGAAGAGTACAATCGTTTGCGTGTCTGTGAACTTGAAGCAGCTCTTTATGAAACACGTCAGCAGATTGCTGTTGGAGAATTTACTGAAGAGAGTGTTGAGGATCATATTTCTCGTATCCGGAAAACGGCAAAATGAGCTACCGTTTAATCTACACGACGAGTTATCTGAAACGTGCGACTAAATTTGCCAGGCGGCACCCTGATCTCCTGAACCAGTATGAAAAAACGCTGAAACTTCTGGAGCTAAACCCACTTCACCCTTCTTTACGTCTGCACCGCCTAAGTGGTTCCCTGTCTGACCTGCATTCAATCTCAATCAATATCGGCTATCGCATCACGCTCGAATTTCTTGTTGAAGACGACAAGATTGTTCTGGTGAACGTCGGCAGCCATGATGAGGTGTATTGAAGCATTAGATAATGGGGGCAAGTCTGCTGTTGGCTTGTGTTGGCGTGACGGGTTGTTTAATTTATTCTGAAAGAGGGTTCAATTCCGCGTAGCTTGCTGCGGGGTCGTTCATTTGCATTTGTTGTTTATTTTAAGGAGGGGTGTCATGTTGATTGTTGTCCGAGGGGGGCGACCCACGTCGCCTGGTGTAGGTCTGCTTAAAATTGTTTCGTTGCTGTGCTGCCTGTTAGCGTTGCTGGCAGTACGTGCCATTGCCACCGAGCTGATGTTGCCACAGGTCTACTCCGAGCAGGTGGACGTCTCCGGTTGGTTGATGAGCGAAAAACTCGACGGAGTACGCGGTTACTGGGACGGTAAACAGCTGCTGTCGAAGAACGGCAACCGCTTTTATCCTCCGCCGACATTTGTTCGTGACCTGCCACCGTTTCCCCTGGAAGGCGAGCTCTGGGGAGGCCGCGGTACTTTTGAGCAGACAGCCTCAATCGTCAAACAGCAACAGCCTCACGATGGTTGGCTGCAGCTCAAGTTTGCTATCTTTGATGTACCCCAAGAACCCGGTGGTTTTACGATGCGGCTAAACAGGCTAAATGACTGGTTTGCTGCCCATCCCTCCACCTATGCTCTCGTCATCGAGCAGATCACGGTTCGGGATCCGTTGCATTTACAACAGGAATTACAAAGAATTGAAGCTCTCGGTGGTGAAGGGTTGATCGTCCGTCGGCCGGAAGCCGTCTACGCTGCCGGGCGCAGCCCTGAAATCCTCAAAGTGAAAAATCACCAGGACGCCGAAGCGACGGTGCTAGCGCACCTGCCTGGTAAAGGACGAAACGAGGGCAAGCTTGGCGCCTTGCTGGTGGCGCTTGCCGATGGTACGCAATTCAAAATAGGCACGGGGTTCAGTGATGCCGAACGGCAATCGCCCCCGCCGGTCGGCGCTGTTGTGACCTTCAAATTCTACAGCACATACCAATCTGGAATCCCAAAATTCCCGTCTTTCATGCGCATTCGGCAGGACCTGGGTATCTAGGAGACTGTCCAACAATAAAAGCCCGGCTGCAAACCCAGCAGTTTGGCCCACACCTCAAAGTTCGCATAAGTGACGTCATGCCATTCTTTCGTCTTGCCGAGGTTGAGCGCGTATTGCCTTTCGTTATCGATATAAACGCTGGTAGTGACGATGGCATAGGCGGGAGAAAGTCGCGGTGTGACTTGATCAGAGTAGAGCAAGCTCCAGTTCTTTAGATGCGCTTCGCCATGGGCCAGAAGGATATTAACCAGCAGACGCCTGGCGAATTGTTGTGTGACGAAAAGCCACTGATACGTTGCTTTTCATGGGGAAGTTCTTGCAGTAGCAAAAAGAGCGCTCTTGAACCAACTTAACAGAACGCGCACCCCACTCAGACGGTTTTTCTATCGAGCGAGCGATACTGGATCGCTTCGGCGAGATGGCTTGCACTAATCTCCGCCTGTCCTGCCAGGTCGGCAATAGTTCGCGCCACCTTAAGCAACCGGGTATAAGTTCGGGCCGATAGTCCAAGTCGTTCGGTCACCTGGCGCAACAACTCCTGACCAGCGGTGTCGGTCTGACAGAATCTCTGTAGCTGTCGTGGACCCATCCGGGCATTACAGTGAATCTTCGTCTTATGAAAACGCTCTTGTTGCACCTGCCGTGCCCGCTCCACCCGGAGACGAATGACTTCGCTCGCTTCGGCCGGACGCGTATCGGAGAGATCGCTATGGGAAATCCGCGGCACCTCAACCTGAAGGTCAATGCGGTCAAGCAACGGACCAGAGAGCCGGGTTCGATAGCGCTGCAGCATCGCCGGGGTGCAGGTACAGCTGTGTTTGGGGTCACCAAGATAACCGCAGGGGCAGGGATTCATTGCCGCCACCAACATAAAAGAAGCCGGATAGGTCAAACTCTGCGCGGCGCGGCTGATACAGACTTGACCATCCTCAAGAGGCTGCCGCAACATCTCTAAGATATTCTTTTTGAACTCGGGCAATTCATCCAGGAACAAAACCCCATTGTGCGATAAAGAGACCTCGCCTGGGCGCGGATGTGGACCGCCGCCGATCATGCCGGCATCAGAAATAGTGTGATGTGGCGAGCGGAAGACTCGTTTGGCAACGAGCGCTTGGTCGGTAGAGAGCAAACCAAGGATCGAATGGATTTTGGTTATTTCCAAGGCCTCCTCAAAAGTCTGCGCCGGGAGAATAGTCGAGATGCGCCGGGCCAACATGGTTTTGCCACTACCGGGCGGACCGGCCATCAAAATATTGTGCCCGCCAGCGGCCGCAACTTCGAGTGCCCGCTTGACGTGCTCCTGACCGCGCACCTCAGAGAAGTTGACGTCATCTTGGGCGGCGTTTTCTATCATGGCCTCAATATCGACCTGACACGGTTCCAGTTGCCGGTTTCCGGTGAGAAAATCAACCACATCGCCCAGAGTTTCTACGGCGTAAACGGGCAAACCATCGACCAACGCCCCCTCTTCGGCATTGTCAGCAGGCAGAATCAACCCGTCCAGATCCCAACTTCGCGCCGCCGCAGCCACTGGCAGAACACCCCGCACCGGCTTGATGCTGCCATCCAGAGAAAGCTCACCCATCAAAAGAAAACGAGCAGCACGCTTGGTCGGCACCAGGCCGGTCGCCGCCAGCAGACCAACGGCCATGGGCAAGTCGAAGGCGGTCCCCTCTTTGCGGATATCAGCTGGAGCAAGATTGATGGTAATACGACGAGTGGGAAATTCGTAACCGGAATTCTTAATCGCGGATTTGACGCGATCTTTGCTTTCCTTGACCGCGCCCTCGGGAAGACCAACCGTGGCAAACTGAGGTAGGCCTTGAGCAATATCGACCTCAACCTCAACCGGGTAGGCGTCAATACCGAGCAACGCCCCGGACAGAACCTTGGCGAGCATATATCCCTCCTGATTGTCTATTGCAATACCCCAAAAGGGGCAAAAAACGCGGCACCCAAATGGGCGCCCAGCACTTAATACTCAAGAACCGTTCAGTTCCGTTATTTATCCTGCAGCGATGGAGCTTTTGACATAATATTAAGCTACTGGCGCACTACTACTCAAAACCATCCAGATACTTCTCGGTAACAATGGCAGCAATGGCACCGTCACCAACCGCTGTGGCGATCTGTTTGAGAATTTTTTTGCGCACATCCCCGGCAGCAAAAACGCCAGGCATAGAGGTTCGACATTCTGAATCGGTCAGGATATAACCTTCTGGATTGAGGTCAAGGATATCGGCCAGGAAATGTGCTTTTGGCGTCACCCCGATAGCGACGAACATGCCGACGGCATCAAGAGTGCTCTGCGTATCATCCTTGCGATTGCGCAGTGTCAGAGCGGTCACGCCAGTATTATCTCCGATGACCCCTTCCACCAGGCTGTTCCAGATCGGTTCGATCTTGTCATTGGCAAAAATACGATCTTGCAAGACCTTGGTCGCACGCAGTTCGTCGCGACGATGAACCAGATAAACCTTGCTAGCGAAGCGACTGAGAAAAAGCGCCTCTTCTGCCGCAGTATCGCCACCGCCGACAATAGCAACCGGCACATTGCGAAAGAAAGCACCATCGCAGGTGGCGCAGTAGGACACACCACGACCAACAAATTGGCTTTCTCCAGGCACACCGAGCTTGCTCGGCTCAGCGCCGGTGGTAATAATAACCGCACGGGCCCGCAGCTGTTTGCCATCAACAGTAACAAGCTTCTCCTCGCCTTGGTCAACCAAAGCGGTGACTTCACCAGTCATGGTCTCAAGACCAAACTCTTGACAGTGCTCCTGAAAACGCGCCATCAGGTCGGGGCCGTCAATACCCCCTGGGAAACCAGGATAGTTTTCCACTTTGGTCGTGGTCATAACCTGCCCGCCAAGAATCATCCGTTCGACCAAGAGAGTTTTCAACTTGGCGCGTGAGGTGTAGAGCCCAGCCGTCAGGCCAGCGGGCCCTCCACCAATAATCAGAACGTCATAAACTGTTACCATCGGATAAATCCTCCCAAAAATCGACGCTCAAGATAACACAACCATAGACAGAAGGGAATGCTTGCCTGAACGGCACCAAGCTTGATATAAAGCTTGCTGTAAGTATTGACCTGAACATGACTTCAAAGGGCTTTGAAGAGATGTCCGAACATAACCACACAGACCAACACGAGCCCCCGCATGCGCCCCACGAGCATGGGCAGCTCGACCGCGGCATAACCCGCGGCTTTGTCATTGCCATCGGCTTGACTGCAGTAACCCTGGTGGCTGAAGTGCTTGGTGGGTTCTGGACCAACTCCCTGGCTCTCCTTTCCGATGCTGCCCACGTTTTCATGGATTTGTTTGCCCTGATTCTGTCTCTGGCGGCGATCCATCTGGCAAAGCTCCCGGCCGACAATACCCGTACTTACGGCTGGCATCGTGCCGAGATCTTCGCCTCATTAATCAACGGCACGACCTTGCTCCTGATCGCCGTTGGGATCCTTGGTGAAGCCTGGGGCCGCCTGCTCCATCCTGAAGCCGTCAAGAGCAAAGAGATGTTTGTCATCGCTTGTATTGGCTTGGTCATGAACTTGGTTGCCGCTGGTCGACTGCACAGGCATTCCCACGACGATCTGAATGTTCGTAGCGCCTTCTTGCACGTCATCGGCGACGCCATTGCTTCGGTCGGCGTCATCCTCGGTGGTATCATCATGCTCTACACTGGCTGGTATGTGCTTGACGCCTTGATCTCGATGGTGATTGTGGCAATCATCAGCTGGGGTGCAATCCGGATTCTACGCGAAGCCGGTCATATTCTGCTCGAAGGGGTGCCACCACACATCAAGCTCAATGAGCTGGTCGACAAGATGCGAGCGGTCAGTGGAGTGAACAATATCCATCACCTGCATGTCTGGTCAATCTGTTCTCACATCACGGCGCTCTCGGCTCATGTCGATATTGAACCGGACTATCGGTTGCAACAGGGTGAAATTATCGGTACTCTCGAACTGATGCTTGATCGCGATTATCATATCATCCACACGACCCTGCAAGGGGAATGCGCCAGTTGCCCAACGGGTCCGGTGATTCAGCAACTCAGGCACCGTCCACGCAAACAGTCCGGCCGTCACAACCATGACTCCGGCCATCAAAAGCACTGAGGCAATCATGCACCGCCTGTTCAAACCAATCTTCTGGACCTTTTTGTTTCTGGTTATGATGCTCGCCATCGACCAGCTACTGGTTCAGGTGCCCCCCATGCACCCCGCCCATGCCGCTGTCGCCAATTTCTACCAGGACTTTCGCAGTCGCCTGATCGACCTTGCCTTTAGTGAGAAAAAAACAGCCCCGAAAACTGTAGAGGCTGTCATTGCAGAACGACAAAAAAAACCAACGACGGTAAAGACAGCACCAAAAGCGACACAGCGCTACCTTTATTCTGACGATCAGGGTGTGCTTCAGTTTGTTGATTCGCTGGAGGAAATTCCAGAAAAATATCGGACTTTAGCTCAGCCAATGGGACAATGACCCGAAACGAGCCATACGGGGAAACCCTTTTTAGGCAAACGGACAACTTCCCGAGGATCTGTCCCTTTAGGTTCATTCAAAACGTTCCCCTCCGTGCAAAAATCATTGACAGACAGAAAAGCATGAAGAGCAGAAACCTTGGAGGTCTTCCGCTCTTCATGCTTTGGATATTGTCTCTTTCGGCCAGCTCTCGAACCTTAGCCTTAATAGTAACATTCTGAGAATTAAACCAACGCGACATCTGAGGAGAACAACCTCAACCCGAGACCTCGGACTCACGCAGGTGTTTATGCATATATGACCATATCCCCACCTGTTCGACAGCATAAAGCAGTATTCCAATGCTGATCACAGCGACAAAGTTTTCCGGCAATGTCGTTGACACCAGGTAGAACAGATAGAAAACCGACCGGCAGAGCAGATGATGCCAACCGACAACCGGGTTTTCGCCCGTGGCAATGCGAATCATAACCGGAACGACCACAGTGAAGCTGTAAGCGGTTATGGCCAGATGGATCAATATAGCTGGCGGCGGGCAACCAAGGATCTGCAAAACCGGCTCGGGAAAGGCGTGATAAAGGTTGAAATCCTGAGCCAGAAAAGCCGCGACGCTGACAAGAAGGAAAATAAGCAGCCCCCAGAGGCCTTTTCGAGACAACGCGTGCAGTGCAGAGGAATCCATGCTGTCCCCCGTGTTTTGCTGCTCATCGATGTCACCATCAAGCCAGCGCTCATCCACAGGAACTGATCGCACCTTCTGCGATTTATCAGAATTTTTGTGAGATTTCATTATGTCCTCCTTGTCACCTTGCCGGGGAATGACTCAGTGACCATTTCCCTCTGAATCTTAGAGCCTCAGTCAAGAAGCACTGTGGGGGTGATGATCTTCATCTTCTTCTTCCCAACCGGTCCACATTGGCTTGATATAGGCCATTGGCGTCTTGCCCAGAGTCGCAAGATAAACGTGCGTAAAGAGGAACGCGCAGAGGCTGCAAGCCAGCAGGAAATGGATGGCAATCAAGATCTTGAGTCCACCGACCAAAAGCACCAGATCGCGCATTGGGCTGAGGTTGGTCAACAACAGGCCGGTCAGGCTGACCAGAGGAACCAGGAGAAACATTATTGCGAGGTAAGCCGATTTCTGCATCGGATTGAATTTGTTATCAGGGGTCGGATGGTGCGGGTTTGCCCAGCCCAGGAAGTAGGTCAACATGTAGAATTTGGCCTGACGCAACAACCCATTCTGTATATCGTCTACACTCGGGATATAAACATCGACCATGTTACGGCGGACCAGGGCGTAATAGATAAACCAGAGCGTGAATGAGAAGGTGACGACCAGGCCAGCAGCGTTGTGTAGCAAGATGGCGGCTTTGTAATTGGCAAACAGGTGCACGTGCTCGGGGAAGCGGATTTGGACGGCGGTGACGCATAAGGTGATGATTCCCAAAGCATTCAACCAGTGCCAGATACGGACCGGCGTTGGTTGCAGATATATTTTGATTTTTGATGACATAGCTATTCCTCCTCGTCCTTGCGGTTTTTGCGGGTCAGGAAACGCAAGGTTCCATGTCCGAGCGGCATAACCATGCCTCCGGCTAGAATCGCCATACCCACGTAATTGAGTGCAGAGCTCCTGGAGGCTCCGACCATATAGAAATCAGGCGTTCCGTACAGAGCGTCGAAAACAGCCCCTTTCTCAACGGAGACCCGATGGAAACTGCCATCACTCTCAGCCAGAGACAGATAGCTCACCTGCATGGCTTCCGGTCCGGAGGCGTGACAGAAAGAGCAGTCCCAGCGATCATTTCGCGTGCGGAAGTCATGGCTAACATTCTCAGGAGTCATCATGCCCTGTAGGCGCAACTGCTTATTTTGTGAGTCGCGATTAAACATACGGAGCTCCGCCAGCGAAATGTAACCGTCTGCATTGATGTCAACCAACTCTTGAACGGGCTTGCCACCAGAGAGTTCGTTTAATTCCTCATAGGAAGCGAGTTCAAATCCTCCGAAAGGCGTGCCGCTCTGACGTTTGATGATGTACAAACTGATGACATATTCATCGGATGCGGAATGGCAGGTGATACAAGGCAGCGTACTGATGTGTAAATCAGCTTGTGGCAACCACTCAGCGTGTTTTGCTTGCATTTCAACGTTTTCATGGCACGTAGAGCACTGCAGATTCATATCCTGTCCAGAGACCGCGGTTGGCCCAAGGGCCCGGTGAGGATTGTGACAATCGTTACAGCTTGCATTTTCAGCGTGGATACTGTTGACGTATTCTTCACTGACACCATCATGACACTCCGCACAGCTTGCCTTGGAAGGAGCCAAACCGTCATCTGGATGGTCCTCTGTGACCGAAGAATGACAGGCTGGACAGCCAACTTCTGCATGTGCTGTTTGGTCAAAAGTCAGTGCCTCAATCATTAACTCCTCACCGACCATATCCGTATCGTCATGGCAGCTTTTGCAATCACTGCTTTCCATGGCCAGAGCCATGGTTGGCACCAAAGTCAAGAGCGACAACAAGACTCCGATTTGCATGGTTTTTCTGAATACTTGTGTGATCATATCGATTTCCTTAAATGCTATTCAGCAAGCCTCAGCGAAGTAAAACCCTGATTGATTCTGGCTTCTTCTCTGTAACATCATGAATGAGTTCACGAATAGCTGTGAGCGACGAAAAGACCTGAAACACGACGATGATTCCGCAGTAGCCGAGAAAAAATCGGATCGTCATGCCGCTGACGCCTTCCATCAAATCCATGGTCAGCCATGTTGCAATACCGACGCTGGTGAACAAGGCCACACTTGCAACCCATAGAAACAGAAGCTTCAATCCGATTTTCATGATGACCTCCCTTTCTTAGTTCGCCCATCCTCAGACAAATTGATTACTTTTCACCGTTTGCTTGCAAATTAACTGGGCTCTGCTTGTTGCTCGGGAAAAGCGACTTGAGCATGCCAAAAATCAAAAACATGGCTGGCATGAGCTGGACGATCACAATCAGGGCGCACATGCCGAGAAACATCCAGACCAGGAACATGCTGGTATCCTCTCTAACACTGCTTGCGGCCATGAGCTCGTTAGCCAAAGCGAACTGAGTTACCAAAACTGTTATGATTGTTATTGTTCTTTTCATTTTCGTTCTCCTTTTTAATGTTAGTCAAACCCTTGGTTTGTTTCAGTGTGTATGGCAGGGCTTAGCTGCGCGTATCAACTTATTGCAGGCACACTCGACAGCCAGTTGCAGCTCATCCCACCCGAAATCACAAAGCGGTCGATTGGTACGGTAAAAAATGCCCTGCTGACGCACCTTGAGTTCCTCAACCGGCGACACCTCATCGGCAGCAAGAATGATTGTTGAATGTGGATCGCAGCTTTTCAGCAAAGGAATCAGAGTCGCCACCGACAGTCCTTCTTCCAGGCCGTCACCAAGCACAACAACCGACAACCTGCCATGCAGCAGGTTGTGCATCAGGCAAGCTGCAGAGCCGGTGGTTTCAACAGCGTAGGCCTTTTCGGCCAACACCCTGGCCAACCGAGTGCGGAGACCATGATTATTTTCAGCAATTATGACTTTGGGTTCTGACATGTTGACCTCTTTCCGTTGCAACTAAGTTGATGGGTTCAATCGACTCATATCGAAGCTCAACCTTCCTGTTTTTTTTCCTTACCAGCAAAAGCCGCCTTAATCAGGCCGCCGAGCAGCATAATGGCCGGAACCAACTGGATCGCAATGATGGCAGAGACAAAAGCAATAAAAAGTGCCTTGAGAGGTTCATTGCCGAGGGATGCGCCTCCAGCAAGAGGAATAATTGCAGTTCCGGTCGCGACGACAACGATGACCAACGTGTTCAGCAAAATTGGTTTCATGACAGCCTCCATGGTTTGAGTTGTTCTTGTTGCCATACTTATTGAGCAACCGCCATACCAAGTAGGAGCCTTCCTGTTAATAGTTTTTTTTATCAATAATTTCGCATGTTTACGTAAATATCGTGCCGACATTTAGCACTACGAAATTCCCGCCACACAGGAAAGTGTCTTGCCAAGCAGGAAGATTACGGTCGAGCAGGAATTACGTGTTGAGGGAAAGAGCGATCAGTGGAGTGCGATCTGGTGTTTTTTCAACAAAGAGTAGAGGCGTGATCGAGACAGGCCAGACAGCTGGCAAGCTTGGCGGACATTCTGCCCGGCTTGCCGGACAAGACTGGCCAGGTACTGCTTCTCCGCCAAGCGGAAGACTCCAGTGCGAAAATCTTGCAGACAAGGCAAGTTTTCAGAGGTGTACTTTGACGGAGGAGCATCGCTGATGCTACGTGATTTGAGTGCCGCTTTGGCGGCCTGAATACGGATATGCTGCGGCAGGTTTTTGGCAAAGAGTGTTTTTTCTTGTTGCGCCATAAAGAGCGCTTGCTCCAGAGAGTTAATTAATTCCCGAATATTCCCAGGCCAAGGGTAAAGCGAAAGAGTTCGGATGAATTCAGGAGTCAGTTGTTTGGGACAGAAGCCGTGTCTCTGGCACAACCGATCTACGTGATAACTAGCCAGGATCTTGATGTCATCGGTGCGGTCACGGAGAGGGGGTAATTTGATAAGATATGACTGCAATCGGTAGAACAAATCCTTCCGAAATTGGCCCTGTGCGACGCTTTGTTGTAAATCACGGTTGGTTGCAGCAATCAGACGAAAATCACTTTCAACCTCAGCGTTATTGCCGATTGGTCTAAAACGACGCTCCTGCAACACCCGCAGAAAGGATTTCTGCAATGTCGGCGACAATTCCCCCACTTCATCAAGAAAAAGCGTTCCGCAATGTGCCTGGCGGATTAGGCCCTCACACGTTTTGTCTGCACCGGTGAATGAGCCCTTTTCATGCCCAAAGAGAATGCTACCGACAATCGTTTCAGGCAGAACCGTACAATCGACAGCAACGAAATTACCCTGCGCTCGGGGACTGTTTTTATGGATGGCTCGAGCGAAGAGTTCTTTGCCCGTGCCGGTCTCACCATAAAGCAATATGCTGGCATCGGTCGTTGCTGCCTCAAGTAGCAAGGTCAGGCAATCTGACAGCTTCTTGCTGTTGCCAATAATGTCGCCAAAGAGGTCATCGGTATGATGGGACACAACAGAATCAAGCATCTCACGCTCAGCGCAGATGTTGAGCAAAACATCAGAGATTCTGACATCTATCTCATCGGCGCTAACACCGGGCAGTTCCACATTGACATAGAGCCGACCACCTCTCTCCACAACATCAACTCGCGAAGATGGCTTCAACCCTGACGGATCAGAAACCGGAGTAGGCACTGGACGTTTTGGTCCCATGGTTATACCACCTATTGCTTGCGCTCATGTTAAGGCCCTCACCCATTCTGTAGAGCAGGAGCTGTGCCAAAACAGTATAGGCTATAACAAGTGATACTATATCAGTAGGTTAGCAAGAGCACCCGGTCTGAAACAGGTGCTTTAGAAGCATACTTATTCCTGTCTTACAAGAATTTTCCTGTCACAGCGGAGGAATTACGCGGGAGAGTGTTGGGGCTTGAGTCTTATCTATCGCGGGTGATTTCGTGCTTTTTCATCAGGGCATAAAGACGGGATTGAGACAAGCCGGAAAGATGACAGGCCTCAGAGATGTTCTGATCTGACAATGCCAACAAGTCATATAAGTAGTTTTTCTCGGCTTCACTATAGACGGCGTCACGATAATCTTGCAGCTTCGGCAGGTTGTGAATAGTGCCGTTGCCAAGAGTGACATCGAAATCGGGCTCTTGTGCAACTGAGGCCCGGGTCACTTCAACCCGGATACTGGTCGGCAGGTGCTTTGGAAAAAGGGTTGATTCATAACGGGCCGAAGCCAGGGTTCGCTCCATGGTATGGACAAATTCGCGAACATTTCCCGGCCATGGATAGGCACGCAACGTATTGATAAAATCTGGCGAGAACCCTTTGGGCGGAAGACCGTAACGATCACAAAACCGGTCAGCATAAAACCGGGCCAGCAGCTGAAAGTCTTCGAGTCGCTCCCTCAGACGCGGAAGCTCAATCACATAGGAACGTAGTCGGAACAAAAGGTCTTCACGAAACTGGCCAGCTTTCACCATCTGGTCGAGATCACGATTGGTCGCCGCGACCAGGCGGAAATCGCTTTCGATCTCACGACTGCCACCTAAAGGCCTGAACCGGCGCTCCTGTAGCACGCGCAGGAAGGCCTTCTGCATATTGAGCGGCAACTCACCGACTTCATCGAGAAAGAGAGTGCCACAGTGTGCCTGCCGTACCAAACCCTCCCTGGATTTTTCTGCACCGGTGAAGGTTCCCTTCTCATGACCAAAGAGCAGGCTCTCCACAAGGGTTTCCGGCAGTGCCGTGCAATCGACCACGATAAAATTTCCACGGACGCGTTGACTGTTCTCGTGGACGGCCCGGGCAAAGAGTTCCTTACCGGTACCCGTCTCGCCCGTTATGAATACATTGACATCACTGCCAGCAGCCTGAGCAATCATATCAAGGCAGGACTGTAACTTTGGGCTGTCGCCGATGATGCTTTGTCGCTTGAGTGCCGCGACGGTGCTCTTTTGCCTGACGGCATGCTTCTCATGTCGATATTGTAGAGCACGCTCCAACGCGAGACTGATATCCTTTGCCGAGGAACTCTTTTCGATATAATCCCAGGCACCACTCTTAATGGCAAGTTCGGCACCGTTAGGTTCGCCAAAGCCCGTAATAATAATAACTTCCGGAGCCAAGGAGAGTGCTTCAAGTTTAGGCAACAGGTCGAGACCATTGCCATCGGGCAGGTGGACATCCAGAAAAACCACATCAAATCGACCGATTGCTGCTCGCTTCTGGCCATCGTGCAGAGACATGGCGCAAGCAGTTTCATGACCGCTACGCTGTACCAGGCTCGACAGGGTGGCACACATCAAGTCATCATCATCAATAATCAACACATTTGCCATTACAACTCTTCCCTAGACCACTTAATCGAGCACCCGCCTGATAACCTGGCTCATCTCTCTTCGCTCATAAGGCTTGGACATAAATTCTTCAATACCGATCGCCCGAGACTTCCCCCTGGAAAGCCCGGTCCTATCGGACGGACAGTTGCCGGAGCAAAGAATAATCGGCACTTCAGCGCGAACTTTAAGAATTTCTCTGGCCAGCATATCACCGGTCAAATGCGGCATGGTCTGGTCAGTTATAACCAGGTCAAAGCTGGCCGGATGAGCCATGAACAACTCCAGGGCCTCGCGGCTGTCTGTGCTGGCAACAACCTCGTAACCAAGTTTTTCCAACATTTTCTTGCCAGAAAAGACCAGGGCTGGTTCATCATCAACAAAGAGAATCTTCTCATGGCCTGTGGATACAATCAGGCCATCATCAACCATAGGCGTCTCGTCAACGCAGTAAATTTTGGGTAGGTAGATATGAAACTCTGTTCCTTGACCAGGGGAACTTTCCACATTCAGGAGGCCGCCATGGCTCTTAATGATACCGTGCGCAACCGACAACCCCAGACCAGTCCCCTTGCCTAACCCCTTAGTGGTGAAAAACGGATTGAATATCTGATCAACGGTTTCACGATCCATACCATGCCCGGTATCCTTGATAGATAGTTTAAGATAACTTCCGGGATACAAACCAGCGTGGTTATTATCATGACGGGAAGTGACCATGAGTTCTTCCAAACTTAGATTAAGGACACCACCACCCTGATCTTCCATGGCATCAGCCGCATTGGTACAGATATTGAGAATGACCTGATGAAGTTGGCTCGGGTCGGCAGCGACCAACCCCAAGTTTGGTGCAATTTTTTTATGAATTTCAATGGTTGAAGGCAGTGATGCTCGTAACATATCGAGACACTCAGTGATAATGGCTCCGACCATAACTGGTTTGCGTTCCGGGGTATTCTGCCGACTGATGGTCAGAATCTGTTTGACCAGGCTTTTCCCCCGACAACCGGCCTGATAGACGATTTCGAGGTGGTCTCGCAACGGGTTACCCTCTGGCAGATCATCAAGAATCAGCTCTGTATTGGTGAGAATAGCCGCCAGAATATTATTGAAATCATGGGCAATCCCTCCGGCGAGGGTGGCAATCGCCTCCATCTTCTGTACCGAACGCAGTTGCTCCTCCAGTTCGGTTTCATGGGTCACATCCTGGATAACAGCAACATAACGGGTAACATCTGAATACTCAGCCACAACAGGTGAAATATTAGCTTGAATTTTGTATTGGGTACCATCCTCACGCACATTTTGATACTGGCCGGTGCTTGCTTCACCGGTCTTAATAACCTGTTTAACAGCGCGGTAAAAATCGTCGTTGCGTTGAGCACAATGCAGTTCATGCAAGGTGTTGCCAACAACATCTTTGACGTTAACCCCACAGATCTTTTCCCATGCCGGGTTGAGATACTGAACACGGGCGTCCTGATCAAACGTCAGGACCCCTTCCGAGGCCTGATGAATGACCTTGGCGAGGAGCAACTTCTCCTCCTTAACCTTCTTTTGTGCCGCTTCGCTATGAATGACCCTGATTCGACTGGCTAAATCATCAATCAGTTCTTCCAATTGGCTGGCCTCTTCCGAGTCGAAGGAATCAACTTCTGCGGCGAGGACCACCAAAACACCGTAGACCTGGTTGCCATTGCGCAACGGCAATGAGATTGCCGAGACAAAACCTTGAGCCAGAGCCATCTCACGCCATGGCGTGAATTTAGGGTCTGACATGATGTTCCGCACGATCACGCTCTGACCGGTTCGGAGGGTCGTGCCAGCGGGGCCTTGTCCATAGACCGAATCATCCCAATTCACTTTCAAAGAATTCAAGTAGCCGTCCTCATAACCCCATTGGGCCACCATCTTGACATTCTTCTCTTCATCATCAGACGCATACCCGACCCAGGCCAGGCGATATCCCCCCAGAGCGACCAGAATCCGGCATATTTTTCGTAAAAGTTCAAATTCATCACTGTCCCAGGTCGTTGCCTTCTTACATTCGCTAAAAACCCTTAAAGCACGATTAACCCGATGCAACGACTCCTCTGAATTAATAAACGCTAATTCTCGTCGGCGGATCAGCAGGAACAACAGCTGTGCTGAGATGACGATAAATATCCACTGACTGATGATTTTTGAGGTGCGGAAGGTTTCAGGATCAACGATCCATTTTGACAAAACCGGTTCGGAGAAAAAAATCCACGCTCCGCCGACAAGGCTATAGATGACGCTGATAAGAAAGGCCGTATACCAAGGTTTAAGTACTCTTTTCGAGAAGGCCAAGTTTTTCACACTCTCTGCCATTACATGACTAAACTTCGCTGACCACACCGAGACCCGTCGCAAGCCGACAAAATGTCCGTTTTTTTCAAAATAACCTTTGTCCGGATCATCCTATCCTACAGAAGAACATCGTAAAATAAACAGTTCAACAACAGTAGGCCTGGTTGATGAAGAAGCGGTCATTTCCGACCGCAGTTGGGGTCATCAGAAGTGCTGGATCATCAGGTCAATCAACTCAACATGGCACCACATCTATGCGACCGTTTTTCGTCCGGCCTTCAATGCCAACATCACAGCCCCCCCCCGGAGACACCATCGGCCTAAGGGCCCTGACTCCACAGCAACCAGAACAACACCCCGAAATAGTCAACCAGTGCCACTCCAGCAACCTTAACGTCGACTAATATCTATACCCAACCGCCATATTCAGTCAATCATTACGTATAATTATTTACTTGGAGTCAAATCAATCTCTCAAGTTAATGCGGGGAATAGATTCATATTTTATGCACCGAAACAGATTGATCGGTGAGTCTACTTTCAGCATTTGACATGCTTTTAAAAAGCACAGAACCTCAATTTGAACCTGTTGTTCTGAACTTAAAACTATAAATTTGTATTTTTAACCACTGATTGCCAGCAGCAATAACTGGCGAATCCAGCTTGCGTGGCAAACGACATCGGTTTCCAGCATCTTATGAATAATTTGAGTTGTATTAACCTGACTGAAGAGACGGTGCAGGATCAGATCCGGTTCTTGCGAAGTTCGGAGAGGGGATAAAAGGTGCCGCGCCAAAAGATTCCGCCGTTGGCAAGATTACAGATCACCGTGCGGACGATAATAAAAGTGAAGAGCCCGGCAGTGAGGGGAAAGCCCAGAGCGTACCAGGGGCTGAAACCGTGAAAGCGCGCGCCATCGGCAACGATCAAGCTGATGATAACTACGGTCGCCATGTAGACCGCTAAAGTGATCCCTTCAGTTACAACTAAGGCCAGGTATGGCCAGAGGCTGGCGACCAGGTGAAAAATGACCCCGCAGGTGGCAAGCCAGAGACTGTAATCCGTACCGGAGAAAACATTCTTTTCCAGGCCCAGTACCAGCTCACGAACGCTGGCGTACCACTCAACCGTGATCAGCCCCGTTCCGTAGACCAGCCTCTGGCGAAAGCCAGCTTGCTTGATGATCTTGCCAAGCTTCAGATCATCATCCGGCCTTAAAGCAATGGTCTTGTGCCCGCCGACCCGGCGGTAGGTTGAGGCCTTTACCAGATTGAAGGCACCGATACCAATATGACAACGGCTGCTGGGATTGGCCGCCCTCCAAGGTCGGGTGAACATGCCGAAGAAGAGACCAAATGCGGCTCCAAACATGTTGAGAAACAGGCTGGGCATGCGAGCCTCGGGAGTGGCTGCCAAGTGATCAAGGCTCTCTTGCTGCAGAAAGTTGGTGGCCCGGGCTAGTGTGTCTGGAGACATGACTACGTCGGCATCGGTGAAGAGCAACAATTCTCCCGAGGCTTGTTGACTTCCCTGCCACAGGGCATAATTTTTCCCCAACCAGCCGCTGGGAAGATTGGTAATATGAACAATTTCAAGGCGTGGATCGCCAGCAGCCATCTCATCAAGAATCACCCCGGTCTGGTCTTCGGAGCGGTCATCAACCACGACCACCTGGAGTTGTGGGTAGTCGAGGGCCAGCAACGACTGCAGCGCTACCCGGATATTACGCTCTTCATTCCGGGCCGCAACGACTATTGAAAGCAACGGCGTCAGCGCGCTTAAAGTTGGGTTGACATCACGCAGAAAAATGATTTTTCGACTGCCGATAGCAACCTCAAGACCGATCAGGCCATAGATGATCAGTATGATAACGCCGATCCAGAATAGAATGATTCGCTCCTTTTTTAGTTCGTGAAGATGGCTGTCGTTTTGATTAACACCCCGATTTTCGCCAGGGCGGCAAGCCCAGTTCTTGCTGCAGTTTCAGCACGGCCAGCTCCTTGGCCTTGGCCTCAATGTCAATGGTGGCGTTGAGCGACAGCCATTCTGTTGGAAAATCTTCGAGTGCAATAAAATCAGCATGTGGTCTCGGTTTCCCTTGCCAGCCGTATTTTGGTGACGAAAGATGCAAGAGGGGTTCACGGCCAACTTTTCGCCACACTTCCAGGCAGGCATCGGTCGCTTCTGCGATTGTCAGGCCATCGGGATTGCAGCGATGGTGATGGACATCGTAGACCAAAGGGATCGAGAGCTGCTCGCAGACCGGTAAAAGATCACTGACCGTGTAACTGTGATCATCGTTTTCCAAGGTCAGGCGACTGCGGATCGGCTCGGGTAGTTTAGAAATTTGCGCCACCAGTCTTTGCAGCGCGCTAGGTTTGTCGCCATAGACTCCGCCGCCATGAATGTTAATCACATCGGCGCCGATTAAATCGGCCAGCATCGTCTGGTAGTTGAGCTCCTGAAGAGAAGCCGCGGTCACTTCCGCGCGAGGGCTGGAGAGGAGTGTGAACTGATCAGGGTGAAAGCTGAGTCGGACGGAATATTTTTCTTTAAGTGTTTTGACCGAGGCCAGGGTTGCTGTGATCTCTTCGTCACCGGGGAGCTCTGCCAAGCGATATCCGACCTCAGGGTGGGTATATAATGGAAGCAACGGTGAGGAGACGCGGAAAGCGCCAATGCCAAGCTTATGGACTTCCTCGACAGCGGTCGCCAATGAGCGGGCATTGTCAAGGCAGAGTTCACCAAGGCGTGCCAGTTGCCCCGGGCGATCAAGCTTCTTGAGAACCTTGGCGGTTGCACTTCGGAAACGGATGGGAGATTGATTGAACAGGCAACAGAGGCCTAGGCGCAACATCGTGAGTCCCTTAGAACCGATTTGAGTTCGGCGTTTAGCAAGTTTATAATTTGTCTTGTGATAAGCTGTTTACCAGTTTAACAAAACTCCACTTTTATTGTCAGAGCTCTTTGGGGAAATTTCTCCTTCTGACAGAGTCATCATTGGGAATACGCTAGTATGAGCACGGGAAAAGGTATGAAATCAATCTTTGTCGCTGGAGCAACAGGTTATATTGGTGCCCGGCTTGTGCCCCTTCTACTCGATGCTGGTTATCATGTTCGAGCGCTTGCCCGTGCTCCGGAAAAATTAAGAAATCGCCCCTGGGCAAAGCATTCGAATCTGGAAATCGTCAAGGGCGATGTTCTTGACCAGAGCTCGCTGCAGCAGGCCCTCAGTCAATGCAGTGCCGCTTATTACCTGGTGCACTCGATGAATCCGGATGTTGGCGATTTTGCCGCCACTGATCGTCAAGCCGCACGTAATATGGCGGATGCCGCCGCAGCGGAAAATTTGCAACAGATTGTTTATTTGAGTGGTTTAGGTGACGAACAGGGCCCGCTCAGTCACCATTTGCAGTCAAGAACCGAAGTCGGCTCGATTTTGCGTCGGGGGCCTGTACCTGTGACCATTTTGCGTGCAGCCATGATCATTGGCTCTGGGAGCGCCTCTTTTGAAATCTTGCGTTACCTGGTGGATCGTCTGCCGGTGATGATCACACCGCGCTGGGTTGACACTCCCTGTCAGCCGATCGGGGTCAGGAATGTTTTGCACTATTTGGTCGGTTGCATTGAGGAGCCGAAAACCATTGGCGGCACCTTTGATATCGGCCAACCTGAGGTCACCAACTATCGCGCGCTTATGGAGACCTATGCCGAAGAAGCTGGCTTGCCGCGCCGATGGATTCTGCCCGTTCCGGTCCTGACACCACGGCTCAGCTCCTATTGGATTCACCTGGTGACTCCAGTTCCGGCTTCGATTGCCCGGCCCTTGGCCGAGGGCTTAAGCAACCCGGTGGTTTGCCAGGAAAACCGGATTGTTGATCTCTTACCGCAAGAGCTTTTCGATGCCCGCAAGGCCATTCGTCTAGCGCTGGATCGAATCAAGCAACAACAGGTAGAAACCTCCTGGATTGATTCGGGAGAAATCAATCCTGCCGAGTGGAGCGTCCCGGGAGACCCCTGCTGGGCAGGCGGGAGCCTCTATGATGATTCGAGAAGGATTATTCTGGATGCGCCCCCTGAAGAGATTTGGCCCGCTGTCAGTTCGATCGGTGGTGAAACCGGCTACTACTACGCTGACTGGCTTTGGCGTCTTCGGGGTGTTCTGGATCGTCTCGGTGGCGGAGTTGGTTTAAGCCGGGGACGACGCCACCCCACGGAAATCTACCCCGGAGATGCCATTGATTTCTGGCGGGTGATTGACGTGCAAAAGCCTGACCACCTGTTGCTTACCGCTGAAATGAAGTTGCCTGGGGAAGCGGTGCTGTCTTTCCGGCTGAAGCGGGTGGAAGGCGGCCGGACAGAGCTCCAGCAGATTGCCCGTTTCCTGCCACGGGGCCTGTTCGGGATCCTCTACTGGTATACGGTCATGCCCTTTCATCATTATGTCTTTAAAGGGATGCTAAATGGCCTGGCCAAGGCCTCCGGGAAAGCTGTCCTGCGCGGTCCGGAACGATTCAAGCCAGATTCTGATTAATTGAATAATTTTAGCGATATGCCTGTGGTGACAGCTTCTGCTGCCAGCAGAAGTTGTCACCACGGTTAGACCTTCAGGGTGTTTGCACGCCCGGCTCACCTGCAGGTTCGCCCCTTTGCGCTCAGGACAGCTTTACCTCTGGGCTGCCACTGCCAATCAGATCAAGAAGTTTTTCCACTTTGAAATAAACCAGAAACTTAGCTCCTTTGGCTTCGTCTTCCTCCGGGCTCAAGCAGCGCCTGGTCATCTGCTGGATCAGTTTGGCATCGGTGTCTTCTTTAATTTTCTTGAGATAAAGCCGAAGGCCCTTGTAACCACGTCCTTCTTCAATGAAAAGATAGGCGGCATAGGGGTTTTCCGCGAGGTTGCGGTGAGTAAGACGCTCCCGCATGATAAAAGCGAGGGTTCCATCCTCCATGACATGAGGCCTCGCGTAGATCGCGGCATCGACTTTGCCGGCGTTATCGGCTGTTGACATCACCCCGGTTCCATTGATCTGAGAAAAATAATCCTTTAATTGCATGCTGATCTCCTTGATTGTTTTGTAATGTCTCATAAGCTTAGCCCAAAAGGGTGAAGGCACAATCATTACCGGAAGAAAACTTGTGAGATTATTCACCCCTCACGCCCCTTGCATTTGAAAAGGTTTTTGTCAAACTGTAGAGCGACAACGCCCGCTGAAAACGCGTTCAACTCAGGAGAAAATTTATGTGTCCCATTGCCAGTATGAGTAGAAACACAATCGCGATGGTTCTGGCCGGCGGCAAGGGGGAACGGCTCAGTCCGCTGACTTTGCATCGGGCTAAGCCGAGTGTTGCTTTTGGCGGCAAATACAAGATCATTGATTTCGTCCTCTCCAATCTCTTCAATTCTGGGATCAAGAAAGTCTACATCTTGACCCAGTACCGGGCCTACTCGCTAAACAAACATCTGCGTGAATCCTGGGGCAAATGGACTGGCTTGGGGGAGTTCTACGTGGGGATATCCCCCGAGACCAGCAGCGAAAGCGAAGAATGGTTCAAAGGCACAGCAGATGCGATCCTGCAATACCTGCGCTTCGTCGAATCTACACATGCGGATTACGTGGCGATCTTCGGTGGCGATCACATTTACAAGATGGACGTGACCCAGATGATCAATTTTCATCGCTTGAACCAGGCGGATATTACGATTTCCGCCTTGGAGGTGCCGGTGACAGAAGCCTGCCGGTTCGGGATATTTTCTGTGGATGAAGAGTCCAGAGTCACCGGCTTTGCCGAAAAACCCGCAGCCCCCGAATGCATTCCGGGGCGCAACACCTGTTTCGCCTCCATGGGCAACTACATCTTCCCCACACGTAAATTGATAGAAGTCCTGCAAGAATGCAAAAAGATCCATGCCGATCTGGATTTTGGCAAACATGTGATTCCGATGATGCTGGAAAATAACGACCGGGTTTTTGCCTACAATTTTAACGATAACGTGATCCCCGGCATGAAGGCCGAGGAAAAGGGTTACTGGCGTGATGTCGGGACTCTCGACTCTTACTACGAGGCGAACATGGATCTCGTCAAGATCTCACCACAGCTGAATCTCTACAACTACAAGTGGCCGATATTGACTAACCAGGGCAACCTGCCACCAGCCAAGACCGTTTTTGACAATGATGAGCGGCGCGGCCAGAACCTTGACTCTTATGTTTGTGCCGGCTGCATCACCAGCGGCAGCACAGTGCGAGGCTCAATCCTCGGACCACGCTGCAAGATTAACAGCTACAGCTTAGTGGAAGATTCCATCCTGTTCGAAAACGTCACCGTCGGTCGAAACGTAAAAATTCGCAAGGCAATCATCGACAAAAATGTCGTAATTCCAAATGGCTCGGAGATCGGTTACGATTTGGCGGCGGACCGGAGTAAAGGCTACACGGTGACTGAATCTGGAATTGTCGTGGTACCTCGTATGAACAAGTAATCTGTCAGATGTTCGACTCACAGCGACAGGTGCCCTGAAAGTTAAGCGGGATTGAAGAGTTCTCAGCGTGCCCAAGACCCGCTGGCAAACAGAAAAGCAAAGGGAGCTGCCATTTTTGTGGCAACTCCCTTTATTTTAAAATCAATCAGCCAACAGGACTTAAGCTCAGTGCTCATGATAACCCAGAACCACCAGAAGACAACTGCCATCGGCGATCAAGTTGATCCCGGCCGCCTCGCAGGTTGCAATCGCTTGAGCGCTCTCGGCTCCGGGTTGCATCCAGACATTTTTGATCCCTTTAGCTGCGGCCAGGATAACAACCTTCTCGGTGACTTGAGGCGGCGTGATAATTGAAATGCTGGCAACATTCTCCGGCAGGTCGCTGACCGAGGCCGTGCAGGCAAGACTTTCAATCATCGTTTCCACCGGATTCACCGGAAAAACCTGCCGCTGATTCTGCAGATAGCAGCGTAAAACCTTATTACCATATTTATGTTGTTTGGATGAGGCACCAACAACCCCGAAGGCCTCGGCGTCCAGGAAAGTGTCAATTTGTTCTGCAATGGTCATAGGAAAGATCCTTGTCGCTTAAGGGTTCAGTTCCATTGTAACCCAGATCGGTTTTTCAGGTGAGGATCAGGCTGATCAGGTCAAGCAGAATTCCGGGGAAAAGGCCGAGCAACAGCACTGCGCTGGCACAGACGGTGAGTACGGCATGCTCCATTGCTGAGCCGGGGTGCCAACTTGAAGTCTCGTTTTGGCTCTGGTAGAGCACCAGAATCACCCGCAGATAGAAGGCAAAGGAAATGAGTGAGGCAAAAATTCCAACCAGCACCAGTCCAGTGAAACCCGAATGAAGGGCCGCCTGGAAGATCACCAGCTTAGCCATAAACCCGGCAGTCGCAGGCAAGCCCGCCAGTGAAAGCAAGAACAACGACAAAACGGCACAGCGGATCGGGTGACGATAACCAAGCCCGCGCCACTGGTCAAAGTGCATCGGTTCGCCGCGCTCGTCAGCCAGAGAAGCGATGACTGCAAAAGCGCCAAAGCTGGTAATCACATAGGCGACCAGATAAAAAACGGTGGCGACATTCCCTTCGGCAGACTGGCAGATCAAACCGACCAGCAGAGTTCCCATGTGAACCACTGAAGAGTAGGCCAGCAGGCGTTTCAGGTTCTGCTGGGTGAAGGCACCAAAGGCCCCGGCCAGCATGGTTATCACCGCCATAAACCAGAGCAGGTCTTGCAGATCGTGCCAGACGGGGCCAGCGACGGCAATCACTCCGACGAGGGCCGCCACCACTGCGCCCTTGGAACCGGTCGCCAGCAGGCCACTGACTGGGGCAGGCGCACCTTGATAAACATCGGCCGTCCAGAGGTGGAAGGGCGCCAAGGAAATTTTGAACCCGATCGCGACCAAAAACATCCCCCAACCGAGAAACCCCCAGGCCTGCAGTGCGCCCGTCGCGGTGGTGAGACTGGTCAGCGCTTCCGGCAGATGGAGCGAACCAGAGGACGCGTAGATCAAGGCAATACCGAAAGCCATGAAGCCGGTAGCCACAGCACCCGTCAACAGGTATTTGAGCCCGGCTTCGGCAGCAAATTCGCAACGCCGATTGCAGGCGATCAGGATATAGAAAGCCAGGGTGAAGGTTTCCAACGCTAAAAACAACCCGAGCAGGTGAGTCGCCGAGGAAAGCAACGCCATCCCAGCGGCCGCGTAGAGAACCAGCGAGACGTATTCACCGGCCCCGAGCCGCCAGTCGATAACATAGCGGGCCGAGATCATGATTCCGGCCGCTGCCAGCAATGACCATAAAATGGTAAAGAAGCGCGCGTAGCTTGTGGCGCTGAAGAGCCCACTGATTTCAGTAGCCGGTGGTGGCACCAGGCCCGCGGCCAGCGCGGCCATCAGCGCGACCGTCACGCCACCGGCGAGTAGCGGGCGGGGCGCCCGATACCAGGCACAAACCATCAACAGTGCCGTCCCGCCGAGCACCAGGATCAGAATCGGAGTCAAAGCCAACAGATCGTTTACACTCATGGCATGCCTCCCAACAAGAGGGGGGCTACTGTGCCGTGCAGCGGCGCGATGAAGGGTGCCGGGTAGAGACCGAGCCAGACAACCAGGATCGCCATTGGCAGGAGAATCAGCCATTCACGGGCAGTAAGATCAGGTAGAGTCCGCTTGACCTTCGCCGGACCCCAGATCGTGCCCTGAACCAGGCGCAGCATGTAGGCCGCGGCAAAGACCACCCCAGCAAAGGCAATCACAGCCCAAACCGGGTGTACCTGGAAGACCCCGAGCAACACCAGGATTTCTCCAGCGAAGTTGGCCAGACCCGGTAGACCGAGGGAGGCCAGCGAGAAGAGCAGGAACATCGCCGACAAGTAGGGGGCCTGGCCCCAGAGTCCGCCAAGCTCTTGCAGACTGCGGGTGCCGGTCCGTTCCCGGATCAAAGCGACCAGCACAAACAAAGCGCCGGTGGTCAAACCGTGGGTCACCATCAGCAGAATACTGCCCTCCCAGGCGGTGAGTTGCCAGGCCGCTAGCCCGAGAACCACCAGGCCGAGATGGGAGATTGATGAATAGGCCAGCAGCCGTTTGATGTCGTCCTCGTTATACGCGCACCAGGCGGCATGAAAGAGCCCAAACAAAGCCAGCACCGCAAGAATCGGCAGAAAATCGCGGCTCGCATTGGGGAAGAGCGGGAACGCCAGCCGAATCATGCCGTAGATGCCGGTTTTGATCAGGAGCCCGGTCAGGTCGAGCGAGCCAGCCGCCGGGGCTTCAGTCAAAGCATCGGTCAACCAGGTGTGGAATGGCACCAGCGGTGACTTGACAATAAAGGCCGCCATGAACCCGGCAAACAGCCAGACTTCTTGAGTTGAGCTCAGCTTGGTCTGCAGCAAGTCGCCGATGACGAAGGAATAGGTGCCACTCTGGTCGCCGTGAATCTGGTAGAGAGTGATCATCGCCACCAACATGCAGAGACTGCCAGCCAGAGTATAAAGGAAAAACTTGAGTGCGGCGCGACGGCGATTCTCTCCGCCCCAGACCGCGATTAGGAAGAACATCGGGATCAGCGCGATCTCCCAGAAGAGGTAAAAGAGAATCAGGTCGTAAGCCAGGAAAATCCCCATCAAACCACTTTCGAGCAACAACAGCAGAGCGAAGAAATAGGAGGCCTTCTCCTCAACCCGCCAGGCCAGCAGGATCGCGGCAAGCTGTAAAAAAGCCGTCAGCAGCACCATCAACAGGGCGATGCCATCCATCGCCAGAACATAGCGGATACCGTAGCGCTCAATCCAGGAGACATCTTCGTAGCGCAGCCAACCGCTGCCGCCATCGCCATGACAAAAGAACAGATAGAGACTGACGCCGAACACCGCCAAGGAGGTGGCCAGCGCCAACCAGCGGGACTCAACGGTCCGATTGCCGTGCAGCAGGCAGAGTAACGCCCCAGCGAGCGGCAACATGACCAGCAGGGTCAACCAGGGAAATTGTGGAAGGCTTGCCGCAGTCATCAGTGCCCTCCCCCATTCACCAGTTTCAAAAGAAACCATCCGAGCATAATCAAAAAGCCCCAGGCAAAAGCCGAAAGATAAGTGGTCAAGCGTCCTGTGGTCAACTGCAACAAGAGTCCGCTCCAGCGGCCGGAGAGCTTGACCAACCCTTCCAGGGTGCCGTCGAACAGGGTGCGGTCACAACCGGCCGAGCAAAAACGGCCCATGGCGGCAAAGGGACGGACCAATAAGCGGTCCACGACCGCATCGGCCTGCCATCCGGCCAGCAGGAAGCGACTGACAGAATTGTCTAAGGGCTCGCGATAGGACCGGTAGCGCAGATGCGCCAGCAGCCAGCCAACGGCCACGATCCCGGTGGCCAGCGCAATCAACAACCATTCAAGGTCGTGGCTGGCAGTCACCTGCCGCCCGGCCAGTTTCCCATACCATTGATGCAGGCTCTCTCCGCCACCGACCATGGCCGGAAGATTAAGCAGACCGCCCGCCAGTCCCAGCACCGCCAGTGGCCAGAGAGGCCAGCGCATCAGCGCGGGAACGGCGTGTGGCTGACCTTCGCCGCGCGGTTCTCCAGCAAACACCAGGTAAACCAGGCGGAAGGTATAAAAAGCTGTCAACAGAGCGGTAAAGACGCCGATCAGCCAATAGCCTTTATAGAGCAGGGTGCCCTCGGTGAAGAGCGCCAGCAAGATGCCGTCTTTGGAGAAGAACCCTCCGGTCAGGGGCACTCCGGCCAGGCAGACCGCGGCTGCCAGAAAAATCCAGAACAGTTCTTTCGGACCATTTTTAGCCAAGCCGCCCATGCGAAAGATATCGTTTTCCTCTCCGGCAAGATGAATCACCCAGCCCGCGGCCATAAAGAGCACCGCCTTGAAGAAGGCGTGGGTCAGCAGATGAAACATGGCGCCACTGACGGTGCCAGCACCAACCGCCATGAACATATAACCCACTTGGCTCATGGTCGAATAAGCCAGAACGCGCTTGATTTCTCGTTGAGCCAGAGCGCAAGTGGCGGCGTAGAGCGCGGTGATGGCACCGACGCCAGCAATTGCCGCCATGCCAAAGACCGAAAGCGACACCAGCGGGAAGAGCCGACAGAGCAGGTAGACGCCGGCAGTGACCATGGTCGCCGCATGAATCAGGGCCGAGACCGGAGTCGGACCGGCCATGGCATCAGCCAGCCAGGTCATCAACGGTAGCTGCGCTGACTTGCCGCAAGCACCGACCAGCAGGAGCAGAGTGAGAACGGTGACAATTCCCGGTGAGATCATCTCTGCCTGGGCATTGATTTCAGTAATCGACAGGGTGCCGGTCAGGGCAAACAACCAGAGCAGGGCGATGCCGAGGAAGACGTCACCGACCCGGGTCACCAAAAACGCCTTGGTGCCAGCTTTGGCATTTTCGCGTTTGCGATACCAGAAGCCGATCAGACCGTAGGAGCACAAGCCGACCCCTTCCCAGCCGAGGAAGAGGATCAACAGGTTGTCGGCCAGGATGATCGCCAACATGGCGAACACAAAAAGATTGAGCAGGCTGAAGAAACGCGCATAATCAACTTCGTCGCGCATATAGCCGATGGCGTAAAAGTGGATCAGGGTGGCGACCCCGGTGACCATCAGCGTCATCGGTGCCGAGAGTTTATCGAAGCAGAGCGCGAAGGAGACGTCCACAGAACCACTGGACAGCCAGGTCCCGAGGACAGCTCTGGTGCCTTCACCTTCGGCGTAGCCCCAGAACAGGATTGTCAGCAAGAACGCCCCGAGCACGCCACAAATCGCTAGCGTCTCCGGAATCAACCGCGGCAGGCGCATGCCGAACAGCATGTTGATCACTGCACACGACAGCGGCAGCAAAGGTATGAGAAACAATAGTGTCTGGCTCATCCGCGCATCCCGTTGAATTGGTCGGCAATCATGGTTTTCTTACGGCGCCACAGATAAACCACCATGGCCAAGGCCACCGCAACTTCGGCGGCGGTAATCGCCATCAGCAGGATGACGAACACCTGGCCGTCAGCCTGCTGCCAGTAGGCCGAGGCCGCAATAAAGACCAGCGACGCAGCATTCAGCATGATCTCGACCCCTATCAGAATCATGATGATCTGACGCCGGGCCAGGACACACGTCAGGCCAAGGATAAAGAGCGCCGCGGCAAAAGCGAGCGCATGGCCGAAGGGAATCATCATGACTCATCATCCTCCTTCGGTAAGGATCGTCCCAACATGTAAGCCCCGATCGAAGCAAACAGCAGTTGGAAAGACACCACCTCAACCGCCAGGGCATAGCGCCCGAACAAGGCTTCACCAAGCTCCTGCGGGGCCAGGTAGTAGGTACCAATGATTTCGGTCGCTGCCGGGTCCTGAAAAATCAGCAGCAGAGTGCAAGCCATCAAGCTCGACGACAGCAGGACCAGCGGCCCCCAACGGTGCCAGTTTGGACCTTCTGGAAGTTCTTGTGGCGCCAGGCCAAGCATCATGATGATAAAGAGGAACAGCACCATGATCGCGCCGGCATAGACGATGACCTCCCAGGCCGCAACCAAAGGAGCGCCGAGCAGGTAGAACATCAGCGCCAGGGCGAAGAAACCGACCACCAGATAGATCACCGCGTGGACCGGATTACGCCGCGTGATGCAGAGCAAGGTCGCTGTCAGCATGATGAATCCGAGGATGTAAAATAGTAGTGACGCCATTTAAACCCTTTTTTCTACAAGCCGATAACAAACAAAGGCTGAAATCGTTTAACGCAAAGGTGCAAAGGTTAAAAGAAAGCGCGCAAAGAGAACCTTTATAAAGATAGAAGCTTCACCCATTGCGTCTTTACTGGCTTTTCTTAGCGTCATTGCGTTAGCTTTTTAGCTTAAGACCTTTTATGGCATAAGGCTTTTCGGGTCCACCGGACCGTATTCATCCTCGTTGCCGCCGCGCTCATTGACCACGCCAATTCCGGAATGTTCGTAGAAATTATAAGTTTCGTCTTTACCGCAGCCATCAACCAGCAGGTCTTCCTTTTCGTGAACCAGCTTAAGAATATTGCGGTTGCAAATCTCGTAATCCGGGGTGGTCTGAATCGCCATGGTTGGACAGGCTTCGGTACAGAGCCCACAGAAGATACAACGCGAAAAATTCAGGCGAAACCAGGCCGCGTAACGGCGGCCATGCTCATCTTCAGCGGCCTGCATTGAAATGCAGTCGACGGGACAAGCGGCACTACAGAGATGACAAGCCACGCAACGCTCATTGCCATCAGGATCGCGGGTCAGGACGATTCGTGCCCGATAGCGCGGCGGTGGAATGCGTTTCTCCTCCGGATACTGAATTGTCACCGGCTTCTTGAACAGATAGCCCAGAGTAATCCAGAAGGGTTGAAAAGTGCCTTTTATATCACGCCAGAGATTCATGGTTTAATCTTCTACCTCAACCGTTCAAAGCCACAAGCACCGCACCGGTTATAACCACGTTCACCAACCCGAGCGGCAGCAGCACTTTCCAGCCGAAATGCATTAATTGATCGTAGCGCGGCCGTGGCATACTACCGCGCGCCCAGATAAACAGGAAGGCGACAAAAAGAACCTTCATGACAAACCAGACCACCGGCGGCAAAAAGGGCCCGTGCCAGCCGCCGAGAAAAAAGACCGTGGTCATGGCACCGATCACAATCAGACTGATATATTCACCGACGAAGAAGAGGCCGAAACGCATCCCTGAATATTCCGTGTGAAAACCACCGACGATCTCATTTTCTGCTTCGGGCATGTCAAACGGGGTTCGCTTCGATTCGGCAGCAACGGCAATCATGAATATTATAAAGGCCAGCGGGTGGCGTAGCAGGTTAGGCCAATCAGCCTGGGACATGACGATCTCGGTTAGCGAGAAGGATTTAGCGGTCATAATAACGGGCACCAGCGCTAATCCCAGCGCCAGCTCGTAAGAGATCAGCTGGGCCATACTTCGGACCGCACCGATTAGCGAGTATTTTGAGTTGGAAGCCCAGCCGCCGAGCACCACGCCGTAAACGGCGAGTGAGGACAACCCGAAAATGTAGAGAACCCCGACGTTGAGGTCGCAGACGACCATCGGAATCTCACGTCCGAACAGGTGCAAAGGCGGCGCAAACGGCACCACCGCGAAACTGAGCAGAGCGGTCAAGGCGGTCAGGCCCGGAGCAAACAGAAAGACCCACTTGTCAGCCCGATCGGGAATGAAGTCTTCCTTGGTGATCAGCTTGATGACATCGCACATCGGTTGGATCATACCACCAGGGCCGACCCGGTTCGGACCGTACCGCAGTTGCATGCGACCAAGGATTTTTCGCTCGGCCAACACCAGATAAGCCGCCATGCCGAGCACCACGCCGAAGATCAGCCCGAGCTTGACCAGGATGAGCAGCAGAGTGATCAACAGATCGTTCATACCTGCACCTCCCTTTCCAAGCGACAATCGAGCACACTTCCCGGCAGCATCCCCTCCAGGGCGGTATTCATCAACTGCGGCGCCATGACCTGTCCGGAAACCATCATTTCGTCGATTTTCACCACAACATGGCAGTGACCAAGATGGGTTATCAGCCGGGCGCGGTCTCCGGCGTTTAGACCCAGCTCCTTGGCCTGTTCGGGATGCAGACAAACATACGGCTGCGGTTCCTGAGCGGCCAGCGGCGCTGACAGGTGCGCCAGCCAATGTGAACCAAGCGGGGCCGAAACCGCCAGCAAAGTCAGAGTGTCAGATGGGGTGCAGTGTGGCAGTTCGCTAGGTGGAGCAGGAGGCAATTGGCCGCTTCCGGACATACGGATCCCTGGCGTTTCCGGGGCAATGGCGGGCAGCTCGGTGAAACGTTGATCGGAGCTGGCCAGCCTTTGACGAATAGTCGCCAGGTCGCTTGCAGACTCAAGCAGCTGCGCGAGAATCAGCCAATCTTCTTCCGGTTCTGACCCTGGCGTTTGCAGAAAGAATTCACGCGGCGGGTGGTTACCCGCACCCGTCTGACTGATCGGCAAGCCCGGGTTGAGCACCGGCAGGAAGGCCTGCATACGGCCCTCGTTGTTGACGTAGCTTCCGGCCATTTCTGCACTGGCTCTTGCCGGCAGAAAGATATCGGCCCGCTGGGCGGCTAAGGTCGGGGTAGAGTCGATCGTCACCAGCAATTCCAGGTGACCGAGCGCGGCCTGGGCGCGGGCGGGTGCCATCGCTTCGCGAAAAGGGTCGCTGGAGAGACAGACCAGCGCATGGATACGGCCTTCCTGGATAGCGTCCAGCACGGTATCAAAGTCGTCGGCAGCGCCAGTCAACATGGCCCCACCGTAGCTGTTTGGTCCAGACAGCAAGACCATCGCACCAACCGGTCGTTCCGGCGTAGAAAGTTTTGTGGCTGCGGCACACAGGGCCGTGACCCCGGCCTCGGCCAACAAGTCGGCAGCGCCGATCAGAATCGGTTGCCGAGCACTTTCCAACTGCGCGGCCAGACCGTCGAGCACCGAACGCTCCTGACGGCTGAACGCACTCAGGTCTTTCTGGCTCAGTGCTTTCAGTACTTCGGGTAGTCGCCCTGAGGCTAGCGGCAGTCGCGTTGCGGAGCAAGGGAGTTTCACCGAGCGCGGATCAATCACCACCACTTGGGCTCCATTGCGCGCTGCCTGCCGAATTGCCAGTGCCAGCATCGGTCCTTCGGCCAACGGGTCAGCCCCACAGAGCACAATAAGGTCGCTTTGGCGAACATCTTCCAGGCTGCGGGCATGCTCGCCAAGGCGGGCTGCCAGCACACGGGCCGCACGATCCCGACCCTGGTGCGCCTCGAAAACCAGATGCGGCGACCCGACCTGGGTGGCCCATTCCCGGAGCAGGGCGTTGGCTTCAAAACTGGCTCGCGATGAGCCGAGGAAGGCAACTGCCGCGGGACCATGTTTTTGCACCAGATCCTGAACCCGGGTGCGAACCGCCGCCAGCGTCTCAGCCATACTTGCTGGCTGACCGTCGATGCGCGGTTCCCGTGGGCGCTCGGGATGATTGACGTGATCGTAGCCGAAACGACCACGATCGCAGATAAAGAAACCATTGGTGGTTTCGTTGACTCCGGCTCGAATCCGTTGCAGCTCGCGATAACGACCGCCAGGGATCACGGCGCAGCCAAGACTGCAATGCGGACAGATCGACGGCGCTTCCTGAAGATCCCAGGAGCGCGACTTAAAGCGGAAAGGTTTGTTGGTCAAAACCCCGGTGGGGCAGGCGTCGATAATATTTCCCGCAAAGAAACTCTCCAGCGGGCCCTCTTCAACCCGGCCAAAAAAGACCCGGTTGCGCGAACCGAACACGCCATAATCTTCGCCGCCGCAATAGTCACGATAGGTCCGCACACAGCGATAGCAGGTAATGCAACGATTCATCTCCTGCTGCACGAACGGGCCCAAATCCTGATTGGTGAAAGTGCACTTTGGCCCGGTATAGCGCCGAACCGCGTGACCGCCAGCGACAGTCATTTCCTGGAGCTGACATTCACCGCCCTCATCGCAGACCGGACAATCGTGCGGATGGTTGGTCATAGCCCATTCGATGACGTGCTCGCGCAGCTCAACCGCTTCAGGATCGTTGGTCGCAATCACCATTCCGTCCTGAGCCGGGATCATGCAGGCCATCTGCACACCGGAGACCGGACCTTCCAAAAACATCATCGCGCAGAGACGACAAGAACCGACCGCGCCCAAAGCCTTGTGATAGCAGAAATGGGGGATGACGATATCAAGTTTACGCGCCGCCTCAAGGACATTGGTCCCCTCGGGCACGGTGACTTCAAGATTGTCGATAATCAGTTTCGGCATAGTTAAATAGAGGTTGCCACCAAGACACTAAGGCTCAAAGAAAAACCAGCTAGCCCATTATGTCTGAATGTTTCTCCCTTTTCCTCTCCACAACGAATGAAGCCCTGAAACTTATGGCAAAACAAGACAGTTACCGGTAAAGGTTTACACCTCTTCGCGTCTTCGTGACCTGGTGGCTGTCTGGTGTTCAAACAAAAGGACAACACCCTTTTCGGATATGATCCTTGATTTCATCTTCAAAGAGTCGCAACAGCGCTTCTACCGGGCCCATGGCCCCTTCCGCCAGAGCACAAAAGGAACGGCCCTTGATGTTGCGCACCTGACCATGCAGCATGGCCAGGTGGTCTTCAGTGCCTTGACCGTTTTCAATCTGATCAAGCAACCAGGAAATAGTTGCCAGACCATCACGGCAGGGGGTGCACCAACCACAGCTCTCACGCGCAAAAAACTGGTTGAGATTGCGCGTCACAGCCACCATACAGGTGTTTTCATCGAAGACGGTGACTCCCGCTGTGCCGAGGCGGCTTTCCACCTCTTCGAGCGGATCGAAATCCATCATAAGGTCAAGATGTTCTGCGGTCAGATATGGGGTTGATGCCCCGCCGGGCAAGCAAGCCTTGAACTTTTTACCGCCACGCACGCCACCGCCGAAATCTTCCACCACTTCGCGCAAGGTGATGCCGAGCGGTAATTCGAAACATTCGTTGCAGTTGAGGTGACCAGAAAGGCCAAACAACTTGGTCCCGGCGCTTTCAACATTCAACGCCAGTTCTTGAAACCATAATTTACCGTGAGTCAGAATGTGTGGCACGTTGGCTAGCGTTTCGACATTATTGACATTGGTTGGGCGACTGAACAGGCCACGTTGCGCTGGAAACGGCGGTTTCGAGCGCGGGTTGGGTCGACGCCCCTCGAGGCCGTTCAGCAAAGCCGTTTCCTCGCCTAAAATGTAGCGTCCGGCGCTGCGATGAACGTGCAGTTCCACGTCGAAGCCAGTACCAAGGATATGCCGCCCCAGGTAGCCGGCTGCAGTCGCTTCGGCAATTGCTCGCTCCACCCGCTGTGAACACTCTTCATAGGCATAGCGTAAAAAGATATAGCCGACCGAGGTTTGCAGTGCATAGGCTGCGATCGCCATCCCCTCCACCAGTTGGTGCGGGTCGGCCAGCAGCAGCTGGCAGTCTTTGTAGGTCCCCGGCTCCATTTCGTCGCCGTTACAGACCAGATACTTGTCTCCCGGCTGGTCGGCTGGAAAAAAAGACCACTTGAGGCCGGTTGGAAAGCCCGCGCCACCACGGCCGCGCAGACCAGAACCTTTGACGAGGTTGCAGACTTCCTCCGGGCTCATTTTCAAGGCGGCGCGCAATCCCAGGTAGCCGCCAGTCTTCTCGTACTCGGGCAGAAGGATCGTCTCACCCGGCCGGCGATTTTTGAATAGAACTTGTGGATAGGGGTTCATTCGCTAATCATCGGCCGCGATTGCGGCACGCTCCTTTTGCAAAAGAGCATCAATCTTTTCCGGGGTCAGGTGGCCGTAAGTGGTCAGGCCGATCATCATCGCCGGAGCATCACCACAGGCACCGAGACAGCAGGTCGGTAGCAGGGTAAAATTCCCGTCGGCGGTGGTTTGGCCGAGATTGATGCCAAGGGTTTTTTGCAGGTGCTCGGTGATCATCTCGGCACCGAGCGACCAGCAGCAGACTGAATCACAGACGTGAATCACTCGCCGACCAACTGGCCGACGAAAAATCTTGTCGTAAAAAGTTGCAATGCCCTCCACCTCAACCGGCGACACACCCAAAACTTCGGCGGTCAAAGTCACCCCGGCGTCTGGCACCCAGTTATGATGCGACTGAATCGCCCGCAACACATCAACAATCAACTCATGGGGATGAGCCATTGCTGTGGCTTTGGCTTTGAAACTGTCGATCTGATTTTGTGGTAAAAGGTCGTTCATAAAACCTGCAATCAGCTACTAAGGCACCAAGACAGAAAGAACCCGGTGTTTTCCCTTGGTGTCTTTAGTGTCTTGGTGGCAAAAAAATAGTCATCGATCCAAATCAGCCAAAATAAAGTCAATCGCGCCCAATACCATAATCAAATCCGCAACCGCCCAGCCCTTGGTGATTTTCGGGAAGACCTGCATATGGGCAAAGCTCGGGGTTCGAATGCGCAGCCGGTAGGGTGTGTTGTCGCCATCGCTGACCACATAGTAACCGCACTCACCCTTGCTCGACTCAATCCCGCGGTAGCACTCGCCGCGAGGTGGGGCCATGCCGCGGGTCACATTCATGAAATGATGGATCAGGCTTTCAATGTCCTTCTTACCCGCATTCCGCTCTGGATAGGCGTAACGAAAATCACTGGTCACGTAAGGACCGTCAGGCATATCAGCGGCGGCCTGCTTAACGATGCGCAAGCTCTGGCGCATTTCGTTGAGTCGCACCAGATAACGGGCGAAACTGCAGCCGCCCGTCTCGGTCGGGATGTCGAAATCAAACCGCTCATAACCGGAATAAGGCATCTTCTTACGCAAATCCCAGTCAATGCCGCAGGCCCGTAGGTTAGCTCCAGACATCCCCCAGTCGATCGCCTCGTCGAGAGTGGTCACGCCGATCCCCTCAGTCCGCATGCGGAAGATTGGTCCGTCGGTCAGCATCTTGTCGAGTTCATCAATACGCTCGGCAAAATCGCGGGTAAAAATATCGACCGTGGTCTTCCAGCCATCAGGCAAATCCATGGGCAAGCCACCGATACGGAACCAGGCCGGATGCATCCGGCCACCGGTGATTTCTTCGATGATGTCAAAGATCTTCTCGCGCGATTCGAAGGTGTAGAAGACCGGCGTCATCGCGCCGACATCATGAGCGAAGGTGCCAAGCCAGACCAGGTGATTGGAAAGACGGAACAGCTCGCAGAGCATAACCCGGATCACCTGGGCCCGCTCCGGCACTTCCACGCCGAGCATAGTTTCAAGCGGCAGCAGGTAGGCTAGATTGTTCTGTACCCCGGAGAGGTAGTCAATCCGATCAGTGTAAGGGATGAACTGGTTCCAGTGCTGGCGCTCGGCAATCTTTTCGGCGCCGCGATGATGGTAACCGAGATCGACGTCAACATCCTGGACTTCCTCACCGTTCAGTTTTGCGACCAGACGCAAGACCCCATGCGTCCCGGGATGGTGTGGCCCGAGGTTGAGCACCATGGTTTCATCGTCGACCCGTTCCATTTCCGAGCCACCGAAGAAGCTTTCGGCATCGCGCGGCACCATCTTCATGGCCGCTTCTGGAGTGAAGGGTGCCATCTCAGTGGCGCGGGAGACATGGTCCTTGCGCAGCGGGTGTCCTTCCCAATCGTGGGGCATAAGAATGCGGCGCTGGTCAGGGTGGCCCTTGAAGTTGATGCCGAACATGTCGTAGACCTCGCGCTCGTACCAGTTGGCGGTGGTCCAGACATTAGTCATGGTCGGTGCAGTCGGTTGCTCACCTTGGAGCGGCACCTTAACCCGCAGATATCCTGGATCTTCGAAAGAAAGCAGATGGTAAACCAGCGTGAAATCGTGATCGGGACGTTGGTGGCGGGCGCGCTCGTCAATGGCGGTCAGGTCTTCCAGACGCTGGTAACGCTTCGGTGCATTCTCCTTGAGGAAGCGGAGCAGCTCCGGAGCCGTTTCCGGATCGGTCCAGAAGGTCGGCATATCAGCGCCCTTGGCATCTTCCCGGATCCGTTCACCGAAATTTTCATGCAAGGCTTTGCGCAAATCGGGTGTCGAGGTGACAAACTCAACCCGTGGCTGTGCTGGACGCCAGATTTCGGCAACGCGGCTCCCCCAAAATTTGGGCGACTGCAGCGAGGTGCCGCGATTCGGGCTATTGCCATAACCGGGTCCGCGGGTATCACGGCTCTTGGTTACCCCGTCGACCAGTAGCGGCAGGCTGGTGCCTTCACAGCCGCCTGTCATACCGAGAACCTTGCGCGCCGGGCTCTCTTCATTGGCAATCTTCTCCTGCAACATCAGCAGTCCTTGCAGGAAGGCTTCCGGGCGCGGCGGACAACCGGGCACGTAAACATCGACCGGCAGCACCTGATTGACACCCTGCATAACGCTGTAAACATCGTACATGCCGCCAGAGTTGGCGCAGCTGCCCATGGCCATGACCCATTTGGGATTCGCCATCTGCTCGTAGACCCGCAACATGCTCGCCCCCATCTTCTTGAAGGGCGTGCCAGAGATGATCATCAAATCCGCTTCACGCGGCGTACTGCGCAACACCTCGGCACCAAAGCGGGCAATATCATAGCGCGGCGTCATGCTGGCCATCATCTCGACAAAGCAACATGACAGACCAAAAAACATGGGCCAGAGGCTATTCTTGCGACCCCAGTTGATGGCGTCATCAAGGGTGGTGAGGATCACATTTGGTGGCAACTCTTCACTCACTGGACACTCCGTTCCACCTTGCGTTTTTCATGCTGCATCCGAGGACCCCAGTTGAGGCCGCCGGTCTTCCAGAGATGGACCAGACCGAGAGAGAGGATAAAGATAAAGAAGCAGACATGGGCAAAACCGGGCCAGCCGAGCCGGTCGTAAGCGACCGCCCAGGACGAGACAAAAATCACTTCGACATCAAAGATGACAAAAAAGATAGCGACCAGATAGAAGGGGACAGGACCTTTTAGGCGGGCGTTGTCGAGCGGATAGATTCCCGATTCGTAAGGTTCCTGTTTTTGTTGTGTACGGGTACGATGACCGAGCCCCCAAGAGAGCAGCAGCAAGACACCGATCAGAAAGACCGCAATGGCGACATAGATCCCGAGAGCCAGATAGGCCTCCGGGCTCGGTGGCACCGCCGTTATTGATGTCGAGGTGGTTGCAGGTAACATAACCCATAAGCTGAATCGATCCGACAGTCGTCAGATCAGCTTTCAGTCTCCCATAAGTATCGAATCATACTGGCACAAAACTGCCCAATCTATACCCTAAGCAGGCGTTCAAGCGCCAGCCCTTCCTGCTGTAATCGCAGCCCTGGCCAGTTCGTCGCAACGCTCGTTTTCGGCGTGACCATCGTGGCCGCGGACCCAGTGCCATTCAACCTGATGTGGTTCCGTCAGTTTCAATAGACGCTCCCAAAGGTCACGGTTGGCCACCGGTTTCTTTTGAGAGTTCTTCCAGCCTCGCTTGACCCATCCATCAATCCACTCAGTCATGCCTTTTTTGACATACTGCGAATCGGTGGTCAGCGCGACCCGACAAGGGCGCGACAACGCTTCAAGCCCGGCAATAGCACCGATCATCTCCATGCGATTATTGGTGGTTTCCGCATCAAACCCGGACAGCTCCTTTTCACGATCACCAAACCTTACGATGGTCCCCCAACCGCCGGGGCCGGGATTGCCAGAACAGGCTCCGTCGGAAAAGATTTCCACTAATGTCTCTAAAGACTTACTCATTTTCACGACACACTCACAAAAGGATGAAAAAGCTAAGCTGAAGATATCCTAACATAGCTCTTTATGCAATTCAGTCTTGATCAAATCGTACACATATTATTATTATTTCAAAAATGCTGAGTGTTAGCGACACGCGATATCATCAGCCCAAAGCTTACCAGAGAGAAAATCCCCTTTAAAATGTAAACAGCCCTCCTGCAAAAGCAAAAGGGCCGACATCTTCGTGGCTTGCTGGTCGAGGCGTCATTACCACAACAAGCAGCGTTGAAAACTATAGCACAGACGACACAAAGTCAACTCAATTGCATACTGTGTACATCTCGTACTGGTGGCCTGCAGCCAACAAAAGGCCAAGCATCCCAAAAGCAGGTGGGCTTGGCATCAGTTAAAAACCATAACAGAAAAATGCTGACTGTCCTGATCAAAGAGGCCACAAAACTGGACATTCTTGAGGCATGCAAAGACCAAAAAAAATCTCCGCGGCGCGAAAGTTACGTATGTTTGCTTCAGCTTGATTTAAACTGTTTTGCAACAGGATTAAGCATCGTGTAATCTGTCAAGAGGTCGAAACGAGTTCGCAACCACCCCAGGGAGAGACAAATGCCGCAAAGACGCCAGGAAAACCGATGAAAGAGACGCCTATCGGTTCAGTTTGGAATCGACGAGCTTAAGTATCGCGGCTTTACCAACGACATTTCCCCCACGGGTCTCTATATTGAAACGACCACTGTGTTCAAGCAGGGAGTCGCGCTGAAAGTCCAACTGACGACCCGTGACAGCGAAACTATTGAGTTGGACGGCGTGGTTCAGTGGGGCAAGAAAGTTCCCCAGCGTTTTGTCTATACCCTTAAATCGGGGATGGGCCTGCAGGTGACCACCTTCAAATCTGGGGAAGAGATTTTTCACAGCTTCTGTCCTCGAGTAAAGTGTATAAACTGCACCCCTTTGGCCCCCTAAAACATACAAACGGCCAGAAACTAACAGCGCTGACAAGATAAGGGAAAACCATGATTGATCAAAAGCAGGTACTTGATACCCTGTTTGACGGGCTATACACCGTCACCCGTGAGCGCAAGATCACCTATTGGAACGCTACTGCGGAAAAAATCAGCGGCTATAGTGCCGCGGTCATGGTGGGGACCCACTGTTACGATAGCCCGCTCAAGCATGTGGACAACGAGGGCAACGACCTCTGCGGCGACGGTTGTCCCTTGAGCTGGGCGATCGCCCACCGGCGCAACCACGAAGCCGAGATCTTTTTACACCACCGGGATGGACATCGGATTCCGATCAACGTACGGATATCACCCCTTTACGACAGCAACGGTCAGGTGAGCGGTGCGGCGGAGCTGTTCAGAGACAACACCCCAACCAACATGGTTGCAGAGCGCATCGCCGAACTGGAAGAGTTGGCCCTGATTGACCCACTCACCAGACTAGCCAACCAAAGTTTCGCCAAAGAACAGATTCAACAATACCTGCTGGAGATGATGCGCCACGACATCAAGGTCGGATTGGCTTTGTTCAAGATTGACAATCTGGCTGCGGTC
>JAQYVY010000072.1 GCA_030145195.1 Desulfuromonadales bacterium
GATTCAGATCCTCGCCACCCCGGTCATCGGCATCACCGTCGCCCTGCTCTTTGCGGAGCGGGTTCTCGGCACCGGGCTGTTCGACCCTGCCCAGGGGGGTGATCCGATCATGTTCCAGCACCTGTTCTGGATTTACTCCCATCCAGCGGTCTACATCATGATCCTGCCCGGCATGGGCGTAGTCTCCGACATCATCCCGGTCTTCTCCCGCAAACCGGCCTTTGGCTATAAGGCCATCGTTATCTCAAGTCTTGCGATCGCCTTTGCCGGCTCACTGGTCTGGGCTCACCACATGTACACCAGCGGGATGTCGGACATGGCGGTCATGATTTTCTCGTTTTTGACCTTCATTGTCGCGATTCCCTCGGCGATCAAGGTATTCAACTGGCTGGCAACCCTTTACCAGGGCTCGATTCTGCTCGACCCGCCGCTCCTCTACGCGCTTTCTTTCATTTTGCTTTTCACCATCGGCGGACTGAGCGGACTGGTGCTCGGCGCTGCCGCGGCTGATGTTCACGTGCACGACACTCATTTCGTGGTCGGACATTTTCATTTTGTGATGTTTGGCGGCACCGGCATGGCATTCTTCGCCGCCATGCACTACTGGCTGCCCAAAATTTACGGCCGGATGTACGACAAGACCGTCGCGACCGTGGCCTGGGGCGTGATCTTCGTTGGATTTTGCCTGCTCTATATCCCCATGAAGGTGGTTGGCATGATGGGGATGCCACGCCGCTACTACGACTACATCCCCGACTTCACGGGTCTCAACCAGCTGGCGACGGTCGGCTCCTGGGTCCTGGCAATCGGCCTGATTCTGATGTTCGTCAACATCATTCGGGGCGTGTTCAAAGGCGACCCGGTGGAAGCCAACCCCTGGGGTGGAGCCAGCCTCGAGTGGCAGATTCCATCACCACCACCGACAGAGAATTTCGGTGAAGAAGACCCGATTGTAACTCACGGCCCCTACGATTTCAAAAAGGCGGGCATTCTATGAGTGGGCACGTGCACAAGGATTATATCGGCGCCAAGTTCGGCATGTGGTTGTTTCTCTTCACTGAAGTGCTGCTCTTTGGCGGGCTGTTTATCCTCTACGCCGTCTACCTGTCGCGCTACCCGCAAGAATTCATTTCTGCCGGAGCCCAACTCGATGTCCGCTTTGGCGGCGGCAACACTCTGGTCCTGTTAACCAGCAGCCTGTTCGTGGCCATCTCAATCACCGCGCTGCGGCGCGGCTCAACCAAGCTCTGCCTTGGCCTGCTCGGCGGCACCATTGCCTGCGCAGCGCTCTTCATGATCAACAAGTTCTTTGAGTGGAGTGCCAAGTTCAGCCACGGCATTTACCCCGGATCGGAGCACCTGTTGGAAATGCCGCCGGGCGAGATCGTCTTTTTCAATATTTACTATGTGACCACCGGTCTGCACGGAATTCATGTGATCATCGGCGCGCTGATTTTGGCCTGGACCATGGTGTTGATCATGACCGGACGGGTCAACGCCAACGACTGGGTCATCCTCGAAAATGCCGGGCTCTATTGGCACCTGGTTGATCTGATTTGGATCTTTGTCTTTCCGTTGTACTATTTGATTTTGCACTAACCAACCTACTGCAGAAAAGCTTAACGCAAAGACACCAAAAGAAAATTAAAGAGGAGAAAGTCTCGTTGTAAAACCGTAAAAAACCTAATTTAACGCCCGCTCGCTGACGCTCACTCAAGACGCAAAGAAAGGCAGAAAGGCTTTGAGTAAAAACAGCTTTTAGATTCTCTCTGCGGTCTTCGCACCTTTGCGTTAAAACAGGTTTTAAAAGCTGATTTGAGGTAGTTATGTCCGAAGAACATGCCCATATCGTCCCATACAAAACTTTTGTGATTGTCTGGATTGGTCTTTTGATCCTGACCGGCATCACCATTGCAGTGGCCCAATACGACCTGGGCGCAATGAACATCTGGGTCGCCTTAGGCATTGCCACGCTCAAGTCGGGCCTGGTGATTGCCATCTTTATGCATATGAAGTACGAGAGCATCCTCTTTAAGCTGTCGCTGTTGTCGGCGTTGTCGATCCTGGCGATCTTTATCGGCTTTACCTTCCTTGATGTTCTGTACCGCTAACGGCCAGGAGCGACTGTGAACCCTCAACCCTTGATCACCACCACCGAAGCCGTTGACAAGGCCTTCTACGTCATTCTTGGCATTAGCGGCGTCATGCTGCTCGGCGTTACAGTGGCAATGATCTATTTCGTCTGGCGCTACAACCGCAAACGCTATCCGGTGCCACTCAGCCAGAAAGACCACAACTTCTGGCTGGAAACCATCTGGACCATCATTCCGACGATATTGGTGATGATGATGTTCTGGTATGGATGGGAAGGCTACCTCTCGCTGCGGCGAATCCCCGACAATGCCATGCCGATCCACGCTTCGGCCCGAATGTGGTCCTGGCTCTTCACCTACGAGAACGGCAAGACCACCAACAAGCTCTACGTGCCAGTCGGTCAACCCGTCTACGTCCGCCTGATCGCCGAGGATGTCTTGCACAGCTTCTATGTCCCGGCCTTTCGGGTGAAGCGCGACTGCGTTCCGGGCATGGAGACCTACGTCTGGTTCGTTGCCGAAAAAGCTGGCAGCTACGACCTCTTCTGCGCCGAATACTGCGGGGTTGGTCATGCCGACATGATCACCACGGTCGAGGCCTTGCCTGCCGCTGAATTCGCCGCCTGGCTGAACGCCACACCGGCCGAGGCCGATGCTGGCAAAGAGCTGTTGCAGAAGTACGGTTGCCTCGGTTGCCACTCTCTCGACGGCTCACGCATCGTCGGGCCCAGCTTTAAAGGTATGACAGGGAGCAGTCGCACCGTGGTCAGCAATGGGCAGGAGACAACTGCGAGCGCGGATACAGACACACTGATCCGGGCGATCCGTCAACCAGCCGCCGAGGTGGTCAAAGGCTACCCGAACGCCATGCCCCCCTATCCAGACCTCAGTGATGATGAAATTGAAACCATGCTGGCCTGGCTGGAAACGTTAAAATAAATGCCGAGTCATTCCGTAACCGTGACCCATTTAAGCGCGTTAAATCGCCTGATCAGACTCCCTTTATCAGCGATGGTCGCCCTCTCCGCCATGACCGGAGCCTTGGCAGCGAATCCGCACCTGTCTGGATTGACGCTCTGGGCACTGGTCTGGGGGATTTTCCTCTTGAGCGCGGCCAGCTCGGTTTTCAACCAGATCCAGGAACGCTTCACCGATGGGCTGATGCGCCGCACCTGTCACCGCCCGCTGGCCTGTGGTGAGCTCACGGCGGCAACCGGCATGTGGATCGGCGTGCTGCTCGGAAGTGGCAGTCTGGTCACGCTCTTTGCGGCCACGGGAACGACCACAACTGTGCTGGGGCTGTTGGCGATCAGCTGGTACCTGCTGATATACACTCCGTTGAAACGGCACTCCTCACTTGCAGTCATTGCTGGCACGCCCTGCGGGGCCTTGCCACCGTTGATCGGCTGGCTAGCCGCCGGAGGAAATCCACTCGGGCCACAAGCCTTGACCCTGATGCTTGTGATGGTCCTTTGGCAAGTTCCGCACTACTGGCTGCTGGCGTTACCGGATCGTGACGAACTGAAACGGGTTGGCTTCAAGGTCTTGCCCGGAAAATTATCACGGCATCAGCTGCTGAGCATCAGTCATTTCTGGATTCTCGGCATGGTCACCACCACCCTGCTGTTGGTTCCGATGCAACTGGTGCAGCAACCAATTCTTCAGGGCCTGATCACCGGGTTGGCTCTGGCCTTCGCGCTCTGGTCAACCTGGGCTCAAAAAAAGTCGCTTTTCGTCGAAAAAACCGCCAGCAGACTTCGTATTGGTCTCCATCTCTATCTCGGCCTGGTGCTGGGTATCATTCTTCTCGACGCTCTATTAATCCGCTTGATCCTGTGACCACCGCCCTAATGAAGATATTGCCTGCTGCCGCAATAAATGGTAGTGGTATTGTTTTGTTTTAATCGCTTTCTATGACTCCATCTGAGCCAGCGCTAGGCTCGCTGATTCAGGTGCACAAGAGGAACAATTTATGCGACTGGTAACACGTGGCGACCTGGATGGACTGACAGCCTCGGTACTCATCAGCAAAATGGAGCAGGTGGACGAAATCCTGCTGGTTCACCCCCAAGACATTACCGACAAAAAGATCGAGATCAAGACTGGCGACATCCTTGCCAACCTGCCCTTCGATCGTCGCGCCAGTCTGTGGTTCGATCATCATGCCCACACAGTCATGCCTGAGGGGCCCTATCAGGGCGCTTACGCGGTAGCACCGAGTGTCGCGAGAGTGATATACAACTATTATGCGTCTGACCGACTTAAGTGCTTTGAACACCTGGTCACTGAAACTGACCGTTTCGATTCTGCTGACTTAACCCAGGAAGACATCACAAATCCCCAGGACGTCATTCTTCTTGGCTTTTTGATTGATCCCAGAACCGGGATGGGTGGCAATTTCAGAGAGCTCTTCAACAGTCTCGTTGAGCGACTCAGCATGCGAGAGGCAAAGGATGTCCTCAAAGACCAGGACCTTCGGCAACAAACGGAAGAGCTCAGACGCGATGACCAGATGTTTCGGGATTTTCTCCTGGCCCATTCGCAAGTCTATGACAAGGTTGTTGTCACTGACTGCCGGGATGTGGAGAACGCTCCGGTAGGCAACCGATTCTTGGTCTACGCAACTTTCCCGGACTGCAACGTGTCACTACGGATTCAGTGGGGTCCCGGCAAAAAACTGGTGGCGCTGAATATTGGCCACAGCATTTTTGATCGTTCCTGCACGGTTGACGTCGGTGAAATCTGCCGTAAGTACGGTGGCGGTGGGCATCGCGGTGCCGGAGGGTGCGTTCTGCGCCCAATGGCGGCGAACCTCGCCATAAAAATTGTCACGCAGATGTTGCGAAAGAGTTAACAGACAGACGACCGTAAAACCAAGGGGCCATAATGCCGAACACGAGTCAGCATTATTGGCCCCCTTTTCAATTCAAAAAGAGGCAGAGAACAAGCGGTCAATCATCGAGTTTCCGTCTGTCCCGCTTCTTGTCCCCCAAGTGCTTTTTCTTTTCCAACCGTTTTCTGATTGACGACCGACTCGGTCTGGTCGGTACGCGTCGCCGTGGTCGATGTCGTTTGGCCGCCAGTTTTTCCTCTAGACGCGCCATCGCCTTTTGCAGGTTCTGATGCCGCGAACGTGACTCAGTGGCAGTCACCACGATAGCCGTTGGCAAATGAGTGATGCGTACTCCGGTCTCGCTGGTATTGCGATGCTGGCCACCAGGACCGGAGCCGCGGAAGTAATCGATGCGGATATTATGGTCATTCATTTTATGTCATTCAAATCGAAACGTGGGCGGAGAAACCAAGTTCACGAAAAAAATCCTCGCCCCGCGTCCCGCGTTCCTCGACCCTTTTCGTGGAAATTAGCAGCCTGTTTGTGTTAGAAAATATAGATATTGTACCAAACTGTCAAAATGGGAGTTTAACATGAACCATTTCGCCCTGACCATCGTCGGCCGAGACCGTGCCGGGATCGTATCCCAGGTCACTGAGATTCTTTTCAACCAAGGCTGCAATATTGCCGACTCGAGTTGCTCAATTCTCGGCGGCCAATTTGCCATGATCCTGATTCTAGGGCACCCGGAGTTTACCAACCTCGAGAGTTTCGGTGAGGCCTTTAAGCCTCTGGAAGATGCCGACTTGAGCGTTTCTCTGCGGGTACTGAAGCCGGGTGGAGAAATCCGGACCAACGTCTATGGCGACGTCTGCATGATTTCAGTCTACGGTTGCGACAAACCCGGGATCGTTTACCGCGTGGCTCAGGTACTGGGTGATAAACAGCTCAACATCACCGACCTCAACACCAAATTGGTCGGCACTGAAGAGCGTCCGGTTTACGTCATGGTCATAGAAGCGATGCTCCCTGAAGGTGTCGAAGAAGAGGACGTCAATACCTGGCTAGCACCGATACGCGATGAACTACAGGTCGACATCACTGTTCGTACCATCCCGACAGTGGAACTCTGATCATGGCTGTTCGCTCCATTCTCATCTATCCAGACCCAATCCTCAAGCAGATCTCTGCGCCGATTGAAGTGGTTGACGAAAGTGTCGTCGCGGTGATTCAGGACCTGGTCGACACCATGATGGCTTCCGGCCACTCGGTGGGTGTCGCCGCGCCGCAGATCGGGATTCTGCGTCGCATAGTGGTGGTCGATGTCTCCAAGAGTAAACTCGGTAAGGATAACAACCACGGCCTGCTCGAAATGGTGAATCCCGAAATCGTCGAAAAATCAGGCAACAAGATGATGCGCGAGGGCTGCATGAGCGTTCCCGACTACACCGGCAATGTGACACGGGCGGAGCATATCGTCGTCGAGTTTGCTGATCGAAAAGGGCAGTCGCGCGTTATCGAAGCCAGTGGCTTCGAAGCGGTTGCTATTCAGCATGAGATGGACCACCTCGACGGCCTGCTGTTTCTTGATCGGGTCTCCAGCCTGAAAACGGATCTTTACCGGAGAAAAACAAAGTGATTTTCAGAAAGAACTTCGAACTCTGACTCTGCCTCTGAATCCAGGTCCCGGACATGAGCATGTCGATTCGGCGGAGTACAGGATGTTATTTCACAAATCGATCTTGTTCCGGACAAATCATTAGAGTTTCATAAACAAGCAAAATAGAATACAATCATACCGAAGATTCCCTAGTAGCCTGTCGGCCTATCAGGGCTGAAGCGAAAACTTGGATGTTTGAGACCAGCTTTAGCTCATTTGAGAGTAATAGCCGTAGCTATTTGTCGAAAAGGAGCTGAAATATGGGCCAACCATGTGAATTTGCAGCCAGTTCATTGATAGTCCGATAGGCTGCTACGTATTCGATTGGGATCCAGGGAAAGCGGCAACCCCAAACCAAGGCATGCCCCCATGAAAATTGGGCTTAAGATAACAGCCATAGCGATACTGCCAATCATGCTGACGGCGGTTGTGGTCTTGGGGGTTGCCCTTTACCACAAATCAATCCTGAGCAATTTCTTTGCCGAAGAAATCGACCGGCAGGCCCAAAGTGAAGCACAAAAGATCGTGCAGAGCGTCTACCTGATGTGTCGCGCGGCACAGGAGTCGGTGCAACATGAAGTCAATGCCAGCCTGCGCGTGGCCGCAGACATCCTGGAACAAAGCGGCCCGGTCAGCTTTGGCCGCCAAACCGTTACTTGGAACGCAACCAACCAGTTCAACCAGGAAAAAACCCAGATAAAGCTGCCACAACTGCTCATCGGCGGAACATGGCTGGGGCAGAACCGCGACCTCTCGCAAGCAGTCCCGGTGGTCGACAAGACCAAGCAACTGGTGGGGGGCACCGCAACTATCTTCCAGCGGATGAATCCGGCCGGAGACATGTTGCGCGTCGCCACCAACGTCACCAACCCGGACAGTAGCCGCGCAATAAGCACCTTCATCCCCGCCACGGAGCCGAACGGCACTCCCAACCTGGTGGTACAGACACTATTAAAGGGCCAAGCCTTCCGTGGCCGCGCCTTTGTAGTTAACTCCTGGTACATCACCGCCTACCAGCCCATCTGGAACGTCAACCGCACTGAAGTCGTTGGGGCGCTATATGTTGGCGTCGAGCAAGAGAAACTCGAGAGCCTGCGCAAAGGGATTATGGACATCCAGGTCGGACGAACCGGCTACGTCTGGGTGATCGGCGGACACGGCGAGCAATTCGGGCAATATATTATTTCCAAGGATGGCATCCGTGACGGCGAGCTGCTGGTTGATGTCAAAGACCAGGAACGCAACGCTATCGTGTACCGGATAATTGATGAAGCGACCGCCCTTCAAGCGCCAGACGGGGGGGCCGACATTCCCGTGGTTTTCGATCACTACCCATGGAGGAACCCTGGGGAAAAAGAGGATCGCTACAAGTCGGTGGCAATCACCTATTTCGCCCCCTGGAACTGGGTGATCGGTGCCGCCTATTACGATAGCGACTTTGCCCCACTGCAGCAACGCGCGACAAAAGCCCTCAATAACATGGCCTTGTGGGTTAGCGCCGCAGCGCTTTTGATGATCCTCTTTGCCCTCCCGATCGGCCGACTGATCGTCAAAGCTATCCGCGTGCGTACTGACAGTATCCTCAAATCGGTCGACGACGTACTGATTGTCACCGACCTTCATGAGCGAATCCTGCTTCTCAGCGAATCAGCTGAAAAGCTCTTCGGCGTCAGCTTGAGAAAGGTCAAGTCCCTTTCTCTGGAGAGTCTCATTGAAGACACGACGCTCCGTGACGAAATCACCGGGGTTCTCAAACAGCGCAGAAACGGGATACAGCTTGACTTTAAATGGTCCGGCCCCAAGCCTGGGCAGCAACGCATCATGCGAGGACGAAGCTCAACGATTCAGACCCAGAGCGGAAATCTGGTCGGCATGATCCTCTCTATACACGACGTTACCGGTGAACGCGAGGTAGAACGGATGAAGAACGAACTCCTCTCCACCGCCGTTCATGAACTCAACACGCCCTTGGCTGCGATCATCGGCTATTCCGAATTAATGCTAAACAGTCCAGAACAACCTCTGGCGGAACACCATGAGTCGTTAAGCTACATCAACCAAAGAGCCTGGTCCCTCTCCCGTATCGTTAATGACATGCTTGATGTCAGTCGCATTGAGTCAGGCAAAGACATCCCGATCCTTTGTGAGCAGCATGACATCATCGAGATCCTGAACAACGGCTTGCATCACACCCAAAACCTGACCAGCGGCCACACTTTTGAAACAAACCTACCAGAGGGACCAATCTTGCTATCGATCGATCAGGGAAAGATCGAACAGGTTCTGGAAAACGTTCTCAGCAACGCTATCAAATACTCCCCAAGCAACGGCCCCATCGTCGTAACGGGACGAGTTGAAGACCCAAATTTTCATCTGACCGTAGCCGACAGCGGCATCGGCATGACTCGGGAACAGCTCTCCAAGATCTTTGAAAAGTTCTACCGAGCTGACAGCTCAAACACCGCAATTGAAGG
>JAQYVY010000025.1 GCA_030145195.1 Desulfuromonadales bacterium
CCTGATTGAAGAGGGTTACCAGGTCTCCACGGCGGAATGTCCGGTTTATTCCAACGATATTGTTTACAGCAAAACCAATCCTCCAGCCTTGATCCTGATGGACGTGATGATGCCGCTGATGTCGGGGACAAAGAAAACCCAACGTCTCAAAGGCCGCGATCAGAGCAGCCATATCCCCGTATTGTTGATCTCCAGCAAGGAAGAGGCTGAGTTGCAGCAACTGGTCGAGGAATCAAATGCGGACGGATTTATCAAGAAACCGTTCAGCCGCGAGACACTGCTCGCCGAAGTCAAAGAACACGCGTTGCCTTAGTGCTTCAGTGGGCCGGGTTTAGGCCCCAGAACTGCTGCTTTGCAGCCGAATCGATTCGAACAGGCTGTTGACTCTCTATCAACTCCGGTCAATCATTGCTTGCTCCCGGAACCTTTTCCTTACGCACCACTATAGCTTGCCTGCACCTGAGCAGAAAAACAGGGGCAATCATTTTTTGTCTCTTCCGTCCGATGACTCTCTGCGTTACGATACGCAATCAGTGGAATCTCCCGAGCGATAATAAACAGATAGTTACAGAGGTGCTTTTATGAGCGACACACAATCCATCAGCCCACGCACACAGTTCTGTGCCTTAATCGGTAACCCTGTCGGGCACAGCCTCTCACCGGCGATCCACAATGCGGCTTTTACTGCCACAGCGCAGGACTTTGTGTATGTGGCCTGTCCGGTTGAAGATCTAAAAAATGCCTTGGCCGGGATGCGGGCTCTGGGTAATTTTCGCGGCATGAGCATAACCATTCCGCACAAGATTGACGCCATGAAATATGTTGACGAGGTTGCCGAGGTGGATCGTGCGATCGGATCGATCAATACGGTTATTTGTCGCGAGGGCAAGCTGACCGGGTTCGGCACCGATGGCCCGGGAGCCTTGAAAGCACTGGTTGATGCCGGGGTCGAACTCGAAAAGAAAAACCTGTTGATGCTCGGCTGCGGTGGCGCGGCCAGGGCGATCGCCTTTACTCTGGCTTATCAGAACTGTCTGGCAGAACTAGCCATGCTGGACATCAACGAAGACTTGCTACAAGAGCTGAGCGCCGATCTGCGGGCTGGCACCAGGACGCCGATCATGTCATCGGTGATGAACGAAGCCTCTCTCGCCGTAGCGATGGCCAAAGCAGATATCATTATTCACTGCACCCCGGTTGGGATGCACCCCAAAGAAGAGGTTTCACTGATCCCTGCTGAGTTGTTTCGAGCTGGTCAGGTGGTGTTTGATGTCGTCTATAACCCGTTAGAGACAAAACTGCTAAAAGAAGCGAAGGCGAGCGGCTTGCAGACGATTTCCGGTGTCGAGATGTTTATCAATCAGGCAGTTCTGCAATTCGAACAATTTACCGGTGTCGATGCGCCGATTGATGTGATGCGCCGGGTTGTTATGGAGCAGTTGTCCTCATGAATATCGTGTTGATCGGCTATCGCGGCACGGGCAAGAGCCAGGTCGGAGAACTTTTAGCCCAGAGTCTCGGGATGCAATTGATCGGGATGGATGCGGAGATCGTCAAGCAGGCCGGCATGACTATTCCGGAAATCGTCGAGCAGTTCGGCTGGCCGAAGTTCCGCGACATGGAAACGGAAGTCGCCCAAAAACTCTCCGGTTGCGACAAACTGGTGATCGATTGCGGTGGTGGGGTGATTGAACGCCCGGAAAACATCGAGATCCTAAAACAGAACGCGAAGATCTACTGGTTGCGAGCCTCGGTTGACACGATCGTCTCGCGCATCAAAGGCGACACCGAACGCCCGGCCCTGATCTCTGGGAAAAGCTTCACCGATGAGGTAGCGGAGGTGCTGGACGTCAGAACACCTAAATATCGCGCTGCAGCTCATCACGAAATTGACACTGATGCCTTGACGGAGCAGCAGGTGGCAGAAGCAATTCTCGCTTGTTGGCACAGCCAGTAACCTTTGTGATCCGCAAATCATTCTCCTGGCGGTATGTTGATTGAAGCAAAAACCTGATTCGAGTACACTTGCGTTTTATAATCTAACCTTGAGGCTGGCATCATGATTATTGGCATTGCGGGAAAAGCGGCAACTGGCAAAACGACTGCCGCACAACATATGGCACCACTGCTCGACCGAGAAACCTTTATCATCCCAATGGCAATGGTGCTCCGCGATGAGGTGGAGGTGTTTTTGCGCCAGATCGGAGCCGAAGAATCGGTTCCACTGGTCTACGGCTGCCAAGATGATAAGGTCCAAGTCTTCTATGTTGACGAGGGCCTTGCCTTAAACAGTTGTGGCCAGTGGTCGCATTTTATCGACGTTAACAGCGACATCCAGGATCAACCGGGCAAGACAGCAGTCACGGTTCGCAGAATCCTGCAGTGGTGGGGAACCGAGTATCGCCGGGCCCAGGATCATGACTACTGGACCAAGGCATGGGGACGCAAGATCGAACAATACGACCTGGATAAATGCCATGTATTGGTTGATGATGTCCGATTCATGAACGAATTGAAGATCATCCGCCAGCACCGTGGATTTTTTGTAAAAATTGAACGCCCAGGGTTCGATGGCGCAAACAACCATGCCAGTGAGACTTCGCTGGATGATTTCGACGCATGGGATATGGTTGTTCGTAATGACGGCAGCCTGGATGAGTTCAAAGCTAAAATAGCAGTGCTTGCCAGAGAACTTTGTTCTTAACCATGAACAGGCGGTTAAGTTGAAAGCTGTCGCCCTCTATTTCTGCCCTTGACCCAACCAAAAAGCCCCTGCCGATCGGCAGGGGCTTTTGAATACAACACACGAGAAAAATCAGAACTCTTCACCACTCCACATGGACTCTTCGAAACGAACGGATTTATTCCTGCCAGTATCCTTGGCCTTGTAGAGGGCGACATCCGCATATTTGATACATTGCCAGAAGCCTTCTCCATCACCGGGAAACTCACTGACCCCAAGACTAAGGGTCTTGGTGATGGAACCGGTAGGGATCTTGACCTTGGCTTCTTCGAAGATTTTACGAATTTTTTCGGCAACAAGCATCGAATCTCCGGGACAGATATCAACCAGCAGAATGAAAAACTCCTCGCCGCCGAAACGGATAACGATATCGGCATCCCGAACGCCCTTGTTAATCATGACCGCGGTTTCCTTAAGGACCAGATCACCAACATCATGACCATACTGGTCGTTCACCTGTTTGAAATAATCGAGATCGCACATAATCAGACCAAGGGTCTTCTTGCGTCGCAACACACCGGAGATGACATGGTTAGCGTGGTCCTGCAGGAAGCGCCGATTGTACAGACCGGTCAGGGGATCTTTGAGGGCAGACTCGCGAAGAGTATTCATCAGACGCTTGGCTTCGAGTACTGACAAGGCTTGCTTGATGTAGGTTTCGGCCTTAAAGATTCGGCCCTGAATGTCTGCCGGATCCAGCTTCAAATCGTCCCCAGTGTCAAAGAGGAATTGCACCACGCCCCCGGTTCGACCACCGATGATCATCGGCATGCAAACATGGTTTTTGCCGGTTTCTTCCTTGAATTGTTTGCAGACTTGCGGATAAGCCAGTGAAGAGATCTCGTGGCCAGTCTTTTTTGCCCGGCAGAGGTCGCAGTTAGCCAATATGTCGGAATTACACGCCATCTCCTTGGTAGAAAGCGCCAGGGGATAGACAGGAACGATATCGCGTTGGTTGTCATTGATCTCGTAAATCACGAAATCGTCAAGATCCAACTCTCGGCGAAAAACTTCGCCGATGCGAGCATAGACGTCTTCCAGCGTAGCATCTTCCTCAATCACCCGCTTGAACATGCTCATGGAATAAACCGTATCCATCAGACCATTGAATTCTTGGGAAAGTGTACCGATCTCGTCTCGCGAGGTGATTTCGATCTTATTGGTCAAATCGACATCACCGGTTCCCACATCATGAATCTGGTTGATAATCGCCTGGATCGGCTTGGCCAGCGACTGGACAATCCAGCGAGTAAAAACTCCCAGGAGCAGAACCGCGAGCAAGAAAACACCAATGATCGTCAAGATGGTAACTTCGATAATTTCCGAAATCTTGCTTGAAGAAGTATGATACAGCTCGGAAAGCTTCGAAGAAAAAGTGACAGAAAGCTGACTGGCCTGATGCAGTCGCTCCTCAAGAGCTTCAAAACGGCCATTGAGGTTCTCGCCATTAGGAGCATCTTTGTCGAGCACCTGTAGTTTATAAAGGAAGAAATCGCTATAAGCACTGTCGATTTCATCCAGCAGGACATTCAGTTCCTTGAGGTAGGCAACCCCCTCAGGGTTACCGGTCAGGGTCGTGGTGGTCAGGGTCTCTAACAACTTCCCAGAATCGTGCGAATAGTCGTTTACCTCTCCCCCAAGTGCTAAAGTTGAGGAAAAATCACGGACATCACGCAGACGCTTGGTAGAAAGATCCTGCAAGCGCCCGACCGTACCGCGATCCGAGGCCTTTAACATATTGGAGGAATCAATATTCATCGCCTGAAGATTGCGAATCACCTTCTGCACCACCTTGTCCTGGGGCACAGCATGGTTCACAATTTTGTCGTAACGGAGACTAATACCGGTCATACCAACCACGGTCAAAACCGCCATAACCAGGAACCAGAAAAGGACACCTATGGAAAAAAGCCGGAATTTTTTCTTGATCGGCAGATCAATGAAGGTAACCAATCGCATAATACGACAGGCCAAATTGTACTTGGTGCATTCTTTCATGAAACCCCCGCCTCTCGAAAAGCGCGCAAAATAAGATTTTTCTAAAGGTCATTTATTAACAAAATCAAACTCACACTGTCAAGCATAACCGGGATCAAGCCCCCACACACAAAGAGCCCGTGGCAGTCACCACGGGCTCTTGAGATAATCTCTGGAAGATACGCTACAACAACGTCTTCACCGCCTCAAGGGCTGCAGTATAATCGGGCTCCTCCGTGACTTCCGGGACAATCTGCAGATAATGAACCTTGTTGTCTGCAGAGATGACCACAACGGCACGAGCTGTCAGTTTGAGCTCTTTGATCAGCAACCCGTAGCTTAAAGCAAAAGAGCGGTCCTGATAATCCGACAGAGTCTGAACTTTTTCTATCCCCGCATTGCCGCACCAGCGCTTTTGGGCAAAAGGCAGATCGAGACTGATCGTATAAACCACGACGTTATCCGGCAAGGCTGCCGCGGCTTGATTGAACTGACGCGTCATACTGTCGCAGACGGGAGTATCCAACGATGGAACAACAGCGATCAGACGAATTTTACCTGCACTCTCTTTGAGTGAGACTGGCTGGAGTCCATTATCGACGACCGTAAAGTCCGGCGCCGCATCACCCGCACTGATCGGTTGTCCGACCAGGGTCATGGGATTGCCCTTGAATGTGATAATACCGGTTCTTTCTTGACTCATACGCTTCTCCTTTGCAGGCGAATCTTGATTGAAAATGATCGCCCGTGGCTTTAATTATCCCACCATGGTTTCTTCGAGAAAAACTTGCTGATGAGTGCTTAATTCAAACAGGAGCAGCGAAGTTGTCAAGAGATCATAAACAGGATTATGCTTGATTGAGGCAGCTCACGTTAAGAAATTTTCTAAACCAGAATCTTGATGAAGCTGCGACAGATTATCGCCTTTGCGGTGAATGCAAACTTACCGAATCAGCAGTCCATCCCGCATCGGCAACAACCGGGGTGACACATTTGGCCAATGCTGGCTTGCAAAGCTTGTTGATACTCTTGCCGCAGATGTTCCCGGCTCACCCCCTGTTCAAGAATTTCCCAGGGCAGCAATTCATCCTCACCACGTTCGCGATAGAGATAAAAGGCCGGATCGATCTCGGCCTGACGACAAGCGGCTTTCAGGCTGGCGCCCTCGGCAAGAAACGGCAAGATATGTCCGACGCGCCGATCGCCGCGAGCGAGCAAACCCTGGATTTCGGCATGACGTAATGATTCAAAGTTCAACTCAACATTGGGCAAAGGGCGAATACGCTTCTGCAGCAGACGATATTTCTTATCCAATTGACTGCGTTGTTCCATAGGTGCCCACTGCAGCGGCGTCCAGGGTTTTGGCACAAACGGGTTAACCGACAACTGTAAACGACCGAGGCGGCCTTTTTGCTTGCCAACCGCTTCCCAGACCTGACGAATTTTTACGGTCAGGTCGACGATAGCCAGAACGTCGGCCTCGCTTTCCGTCGGCAAGCCAATCATAAAATAGAGTTTGAGGTTCGGAATCCCGCCCTCGGCAATGAGTTTGGCTGCCGAGAGAACTTGGCTCTCGTCAATCCCCTTATTGATCACATCACGCATGCGCTGACTGCCAGCTTCCGGGGCCAGAGCCAGGGTTTTGTGCCCGGACTCCACCAAAACACGAACCTGTTCAGCTGTGATCGCATCAATCCGCACACTCGACACCGAAATCTGACCAGCGTGCTCAAGCACCGTCTGACCGATCTCGGCGAGAGCGCCGTAATCGGAAACAGCCGCCGCCACCAAGCCGACCCTGCCGACCTCCTCTTCAGATAACACTTCAGCACGCAGATGTGCCGTGGAATGCTCACGAAACGGCCGGTAGATAAAGCCTGCAGCGCAAAAGCGGCAGGCACGCGGACAGCCGCGCGACACCTCAATCAACCGCATCCCACCAAACTCGGTATCAGGGGTTGCCACACAGGTACGGCTCTGACCAGCATCGAGCTGCTGCAGCCACTGCCGCTTCACCCGCTCTGGGCGTTCCCCTTGTGGCAGCATCGACTGGAGACAGCCATCCTCGGCGTAGACGACCTCATATCCAGACGGCTCATAAATCCCCGGCAAAGCTGAGAGTTGATCCAGCAGTTCAATCCGCTCGCGCTTGCCGTCAACCAGCAGGGTCTCCAGAAAACCGGGTAAAATCTCTTCGGCTTCCCCGACCGCGAACAGGTCCATAATTTCAGCGAGAGGTTCCGGGTTGAGAAAAGCGCAGACGCCCCCGCAGAGCACCAGCGGATGCCGTTCATTGCGCTCCTCGCGCCATAAGGGTAGCTCCCCAAGTTCAAACAGCGTCGGCAAGTTCAAAAAATCATTTTCAAAGGAGATCGAAAAGGCAATCAGGTCGAAATCGGCCATGGGCCTTTGAGTTTCAACCGAGACCAACGGAAAGCCATTACGGCGATGCTCATCAAGATCCTCCTTGTCGGGCAAGAAAAATCGTTCACACAAGGTATCTTCTCGACTGTTGAGCATCCCATAGACCGTCTGCAGACCCAGGTTGCTCATTCCCTGATGATAAGTATTCGGAAACACCAGAGCGACAGCAAGACGACCACCCCAAGGATTCGGCGACAAACCGGTTTCGGTGGCGCGGCGAAGACGATATTTTTCCAGCAAACGATGGGACATAGAATCTCTAAGTTTATCTCTTGAGGGTGAGGAAGAGCCCGGCGAAAAAACACGCTGCGCCGCCGATATATCGATACATGACGGCTTCCGGCATCGACCCGGTCAGTGTTTTGGTGAGTTGTGAACCAAGTGCGCCAGACATCTGGTAGCCCCAGAAAACCAAACCAATTCCAACCACCAGCAAAACGATGCCGACGACCTTCGTTGTTGAATTTAATTTCTTTGCCATTAATTTTTCTCCAGCTATTTTCTTACTCTATTCAATCTCGAGATCAATGGTTCAAAGTACTGACTATTCGTAAAGAACGCAAACTCTTAGCGACGTTCACAAGCAGTCTTGGCTTCATTTTACAGAGAATCATCACGAAGGATCTGTATGTTTTTTGCACAAAAAACCGATCATTACCGGCCCGCTAAAATGAGTCCTATTCGATACAAACATCCCAATACCCGTTCACTTTTCTGTTGAGCTATCAGCCATTTCAGCTAAGCATTTGTGCAACCTTACCATCGCCGCCGTATCCAGCTCACAATACTGTAACAAGTTTGCTCGCAACTCCCGCAACTTAACAGGGTCCTTTTCAGCACACATAATATGGTACGCCTCCATAGCCATACCGCCATCAGAAATTTCCAGGTCGGCGTAGGACAGTTCCGGCACAAACGCGGGTAATACTTGCTTGATCGAATTCGAGCCACGTTGCTGCCAGCGATAGGCATAGCGCTTACGAAACGGAACAATCAGATCCATGACATTATCGTGGATACGAGAGAGTCCGGCCGCATCTTCCGGAAAGGCCTCGATCAGCTCTTTTAATCGGGTCTTTTCAAAAGACATGTTGTACGTCAACACACAGGCGTCTTCAGGAATCTCGCCCAGCATGCCTTTGATCAGGTCGGGGCGCGGGTCGACATTCGGCTCGGCAAGGTATTCATAATGCTCGACCGGGCCACCCTCCTCTCGCTGAATGTGCAAGGAATATTGAAAGGTGACCTGCTGATAAGGACGTGTTCCATCATAGAGCGGAACCGGTGACATAAAAGTTTCGAAGTCAAAATGGCAAAGTGGATACCATAGACTGTTGAGAAAACCTTTGAGCCCTTCAGGGTTGATGTTCTCCCCCTGCTTCAAGTGCATTTCGACCTGAAAACGCTGGCTCTTATTCAACTCATCCAAAGGCAGGTCTGCAAATGCAATCAGACCATGCTGATAACAAGCGAACTTGTCGATCCCCCTGCCCCGCAGGGTGAAAACTGAATCCGCTGGCACATGCTTCCAGCAATGTCCGCAGAAGTCACAGCCATAGGGATCAGAGCAATGTTTACCAATATCAATCTTCGGCTCATCCTCTCCGAGCATTGACCGCATCTCCACGAGGTTGTCTGAAACCTCATCCTGCATCGCGACAACATCATCGGTCAGGTCACGGATGGTAAACAGCTTGCGAACCTGGATAGCACCGTTGCGCACATAGCGGTTATTGATGTGCACAAGACAGGCCTTGTGCAGTTTGATGCCGACACCGGCCAGCACATAATATTGGAGAGCAATATCGTTGTAATTGACCTCTTTCACCTTGGTCGAACTCTTGACCTCGTAGAGCTCCCAGCCTGTTTTGCCCCTGTGGAGGATATCGACCTTTACGAATAGACCGTCGTATTCGAACGATGCCTCGTAAATAGTCTTGGCCCCTTGGGCTATTTCTCTCTGGGTCATCTCGACTTGTTCCGCGATTGACAGCCCATCAAACGGCACCTCAATGCCCCCTGGAAACAACTTCTGAGCCAGCACGCCAACATCGGTACCGCTTGAGAAGATCGCCTGTTGCGCCGCACTGACCTCGTCACGCAGCTCTTTGTGGTGCTTATACAGGTACAGTGATTTGTGGCACTGCATGCCGCGAATGTACTGTGATTTGCTGAGAAAAAGATTTCGTTTCATATTCCTTCCTAAGAGAATTGACTGTGAACGACATCTACATGAATTGCGAAGCCATCAGTTGTTCAATCTTCGTAGTAACCAGCCATCTTACGTGTCATCTCACAAAACTCCTTGCGTAACGACTTGGGAGAGACAACTTCGACATATTCACCAAAGCCTTGCAGCCACCAACGTAATTGCTGGGTGTCGAGAACCTCGGCCGCCACCAAAACATTCTCCCCCCGATCAGTGATAGTTTGATTTTCACTCAAGGGGCTCTCGTAAAGATGTGCCGCAGCGCCCTTATGAAACAAGGCCTTGAGCTTGATTGTCTTACTCCCTGGCAAGGCAAAACCAAGTGCGCCGCTCGCCAGATATTTATCCAGCGTGAAACCCTTCGGTTTCCGAACCGGTTCATCCATAATCTTCACCGACTGCAAACGATGCATGGCCAGAAGTTTCACATCAGCGTAATCCCGCAGCGTCGCCACCAAGTAGAGAACCGGTTCGGCGGCAACCACACCCAAAGGATTGACGACATACTCAACACACTCATCAGCTCCTTTCCTTCGATAAACCGCTTTGAAACGTCGGTCTTTAAATAAAGCCTCATAGACGCCATCGAGGATATCGGCATCGATATCCGGCGGCAGAAGGGGCTGGCTCCGAGGGACCACCCTGACCTTGTCCGGCCAGCCACCATAGCTTTTATCACCAAGGTCGTCGAGGATCGCATTCGCCCGCCTCAGGTTTGGTGCCAGCGAGTCCAGACAGCTCTTTGGCAGCAACTTGGCCATGAATTCACCGACCATCTTGAGTGTCATGGCCCCGGTCCGATCCATCCCTGGGATATCAAACGCCATAGCGTGCTTATCCCAGCGCCAGGCGATTGGCTTGCCCATCACAGAGGTAATCGGGAACACCTCATACAATTCCTTAAGATCGCGCTGAACAGTCCGCAGGTCGACCTTAAAACCTTCGTCCTCAAGCTCGTCACGGAGCGCGGCTGCATCCTTGGGATGGCGTGCAGGCAGAAGCTGCAACATCTTCCACTGACGCAACAATGTGTAGAACTTCTTCTGCTTCTTCATAGTTATAACTTACCTCCCAAGTAGCGACAGAATGTGTCGTATTAAGGCTTTTATAACTTTTATTACGACAAATCGCCAACCGTAATCGCAAACGACATATTTTGTCGCCAACTCGGGGTATCTAGTAGTCCAAGACAAATTTTGGACAAACAGGAGACATCCATGATTGAAGCATACGAACAGTTGGCCATCATCAATTACCTGCAAAACCTTCTGAACAAAAAGCTCTCGGCACACGCCTTCAAAGAAGTGTGTGACTTTTTGGAAACGGGTATGCCCTTACTCGGCATTGGAGGCAATATCGAAAAGACTCTCGACATGATTGATGATTACCAGAACGCGATCAGAGGGAATTCCGGGGCCCGGAAAATCTATCGGGCACTTCATGATGATATCAGCAAACTACTGAAAAACCGTGTTCGAAAGATTGAGAAAGCGACGCCTGGGGGCATTGAGAAAAACATCAGGACAATCGTCAAAGAACTCGGACTCAATGAACTTGAGTCGGCACTCTTTTCCCTGATCCTCCGCTACCGGATCCATGACCAGCTCTATTCTCTACTTAATGACCTCACGCGAGAGCACATGGGAATTCTTGATCTCTGTTCTACGTGCCTGGGTTACGACCGCAAAGACATTGCAGAGCACCTGCGGCAAAATAGTCGTCTGATCACTTCAGGGGCCATCGTCCAGCAGACCAGCAACGGCAAGGATATTGATGACCATTATGATGTTCCCGGAATCATTACAACGGCCATGCAAAGAACCCTTAACAACCTCGACGATGTCCGCAAGTACATAATCGGAGAATCATTGCCAGCGACTCTCGAATGGGACGACTTTGAGCATCTCGGTTCCACCCGGGACAAGCTGGCTACTTTTCTTGCCGAGGCCACCAAAAAGAAAATTCCGGGAGTCAACATCTTACTCTGGGGGCCACCTGGAACGGGCAAGACAGAGTTCTGCAAAACGCTGTCAGATCATCTTAACCTCAATCTCTACGCCTTGGGTGAGAGTGATGACTCTGGAGATGAGCCGGACAGGAAGGAACGAACCAGCGCGTTCCGGATCGCTCAGAATCTGCTCAGGAACCAGAACAACAATCTGCTGTTGTTCGATGAAATGGACGATATGTTCGAGAACAAGGGGCTTGCCGTTTTGTTCGGAGCTAAGTTTTCCTCAGGTTCAAAGGTCTTCACCAACCGTCTGTTCGAGAACAACCCGGTTCCGACTATCTGGACCATCAATCAGCCTTCCTATCTGGACGAAAGCATTATCCGTCGTATGGCTTTAGCTATTGAGATGAAAATTCCAACACCAAAATCCCGCAAAAATGTCTGGAGACGCATCCTGGACAAAAGCGAGATTGAAGTCCCGGATGAGGCCCTGGGAAAATTGTCTGAAATTGAGATTTCTCCTGCCGTTGCCAGCAACGCCGTCAAGTTCGCTGGCCTGGTTGGCAGTTCACTGGAGGATTTCCAGTTTGCAACGAATGGGATCATCAAGGCCACCCAAGGTCGTAATCCACTGCCGAGCAATAAATCCAACGAGCCTTACCTGCCGGAGTTGATTAACGCCGAGACCGACATAAGCCTGCTCGCCGACCGACTATGCGCCTCAGAAGCAAAAGACTTCTCACTCTGCCTCTACGGTCCTCCTGGAACTGGCAAATCAGCCTACGTCCGCTATCTGGCAGAACGCCTCGGCATGCCGGTTTTGTTCAAGCGGGCATCAGATTTAATGTCGAAATGGGTCGGGGAGAACGAGCAGAATATTGCTAAGGCCTTTGAAGAGGCGAAAGAGACGGAGAGCTTCCTTATCTTCGATGAAGCCGATTCCTTGCTGGGAGATCGTCGTTATGCTCATCACCCCTGGGAGGTATCGCAGGTCAACGAGATGCTGACCTGGATGGAATGTCACCCCCTACCCTTTGCCTGCACAACCAACCTTAAAGAGCGCCTTGATCAAGCCTCAATGCGCCGGTTCACCTTCAAGTGCAATTTTGATTATCTGCAACCGGACCAGGTTGTCATCGCCTTCAAACATTTCTTTGCACTGGATCTCGATGCGCGGCAGGCCCAAAAGATGACCAACCTCACCCCAGGAGACTTCGCAGTGGTCAGAAAAAAATTGCAGTTCCTGGATATTGGAAATGATATCGAGATACTGAGGGATCTTCTCTTTCAGGAAGTTGAGGCCAAGAACGAGATTCAGCAACGACAGCTTGGGTTCATGGCTGGATGAAAGCCCAACAGGAGACAAGTGAAGCTTCATGGAGTAAGAGTATGATAAATCGAAGAAGGTTTTTACAAGGAATTGCTGGAGGGCTGGTTCTTTCGCCGCTGCTATCATACGGGCTGCCGAAAGCACTTTCAGGCTGCGACAAGTATATTCCAGGCTGGGCACCAAACTACCAGCATACCTATGGCCATGGACGTGTGGTTTTCGAAGATTTTTTTGCGAAGGATTATTTTTGGGGCAAAGCAGTCAGCCGAGAAGACACTATCGTTGAATACTCTCATAATCTTTTTCACCAGAACCTTTATGATCCCCCGATGGCGACATTAGAGGATGATGAAGATATTGATTTGTGCATCATCTCTGCCAGCCTAAAGGACATTTACGACCTCGAACGCTTACACCTTTTTGAGGAACTTTTTCACAAAGCATATTGTTCTTTTGGCTGCCTAACATTACCCCCTAATGCAGATACAATTGTAACGATTCGTGATAACAAGGATTTCAACCAATTATTAGAAAGGCTCCCTTGCCCTGTCGTACTGATTGACGCTCACGCTATTGAGAGAACAGTTCCGAAACTGCCAACAATCAAACCTCACAGCAACAACACAGACAGAATTCTGCAAAGCACCATTATCGGCATATTGGCCCCTTTGGTGGTACATAGCTACATTGGAATAGATAGCGCCGATTTCCTAAGATTCATGGAAGCTAGCAAGTTGGTCGGTATGGGAATTGGGTTCATGAATCATTCAGCGATCGACCTCAACCTAGCCGCCGAGGAGGCAGTCAACACAATATACGATCAAATAGCTCCCGGCATGGATATCGCTCAAAAGTTCGATTCATGCTGGGTCAACGTATGCGGTAACGACAAACTCTTAACCATGGACATGTATCAAGTTGTTGCAAACAAAATACACAGCGACATCCCAGAGCATTCAAATGTATTTATAGGCCTTACCATAGATAACGGCTTAGAAGATGACATCATGATAACTTGCTTTGGTGGGCTTGCTTTGGAGTCGTGTGGTGAGAGTCAAGAGGTGCCTTTTATCAAGGAATCACACCATCAATACTCAATCCCCTTTACTGTGAGGTCTTGATTTATTCGTTCCAGATTGCTTTGCGACAGGTTGTGTCGGTTAAAGAACGCTGCGAACTTAGATGGTGAGAGTGAAGCGTCAGAAGGCCAAAGTGTTCAAATAGATAAGAGAGTAATCACAAACTGACTTGAGGCACATACCCTGCTCGAATGGCGTTGACAGTCGATGCCGGAGTCAGCACATCAACCAGAAATTCTCCTGGGCGCTGTACAACCTGGCCATATCCTCCCGGCGACCAGCTTCGAAGTTCACCACGCCACACAAGGTAAGCACTCTCTGGATCGCTCGGCAAAGAAACGAATGTTCCTTCTGGCAAGCTACCAAGTTCCACCGGGAAGGTGACCTTCTCTCGTGTGCGCGTCACCCTTTCCTGTTGAAGAACCTTGTCTATCTCACCGATTTTCACATTGTCGGCGAAACCATATTCCGGGTTCCCTTTCAGCCAAGCTTTCTTGAAACACTTGAAATCCTCACGCCGGCACTCGGCGCAAGGGCGATGGCCAGCGGCCAGCGCAGTTGCTTCGTCCAAAAAGAAAAGTTCCGTGTAACATCCTGGCGCCATGAGTGGACGCCGGCGCTCTTTGAACTCAAGCAGACAGATGATCCAACGACTGCTTGTCCAACGTCGGTCAGTCAGCTCACCCTGGTCATTGTGCAGTGCACCACCACGGTTGCCCATGAATGCGCCGCGAGCATCGGTTACTATCAGTTCGCCGAATGGATTGACCCGGTTTTGTCTTGGCATGGTGGCTACACCCAGCGGATTTCTTCCAGGGCGGCAACTAATTCAGGGCGCATAACAAACTCGAAATGGCCGTCAATGGTTGCATCAGACGCTTCGTTACCATCAGAGAGTGTTCGCCACCACATTCTTTCACCATTGGCACGTTTTGGCGGGAGATAGCTTAAATGATGGGACAACAACTTCCCTATAGTTCCGTAATGCAGGTTCGCGGCATTGTAATTGGCATACCCGGCCGCATCAGCCAATAGTGTTGCTGTAATGATATGCCCTTCTGAATCATATTGAGCTTTGAGCATTTTACGATACTGGGTGTTGTCAAAACGGCCGTCTGCATCCATGCTGCGCAACGCCTGCTTATATTTGGTTTTGGTTGGTTTGAAAGCATCACCCTCAACCATATCGTATTTCCCCGGCGTGATGCACCACATGAACGATTGCACGTCAATCATGTCGCGCGGAGCCATTTCCATCTTGACCAGCTCTTCGTAGAGATACTTTGAGAAATCAAGTAAGCAGGAGTAAGTCAGCCAGTTTAACTCTGACTTGTAGTTGAGCTCAGCCTTGGTCAGCTCTGCAGCGTGCTTGGTGATTTCCGGCTTAAGGAACATCTGTTCCTCTGGAAAGGCCAAGAATGGGAAGTAGGTCATTATCGGCCACTTGGCCGCGTCAACCTTGTTCAGGCATTCGGCAAAGGCTTCAAAGCGGTCACGGTATTCACCGACACCATAAAGTAGCTCAAACAGAGTCTGAGCGAACATCAGCGCGTTTTCTGGAGTCTTAAGCCCATCCTTAAGGCTCATCTTCTCATTTGGAAAGATGAGATTGGTCTTGTTGGCGACTTGCAAGGCACGTCGGGCAATTTCCTCAGACTCGCAATCATCAAGGAGTTTTTTGAATTCCTGCTCGTTCAGAAGTTCGAGGAACAGTTCACGGGCATTGACCTTATAGTTGCGCTCAATGTCGAGATACGCTTGATCCTCAAAACCATCTGAGAAGATTTCAAGAAAGTCCAGCCTTGCTTCAGGCAAACCGATATGTTTTGTCCCCTTGGTTACTCGCTCTGTGAATGTCGAGTTGTCTAGGATGGGATGGGACGCTTCTGCGCCCGTCACCTTTTCTAATGTTACGTACTTCAGGCCGAGCAGCTTTTCTCCGGCATTGATGAAAAAGACTTTCACCTTGCCGTCTGCCGAAAGTTCAAGAACTTTGCCAACGCCCCAGTCCTCCATCTTTGGATGAAGGACCTTATCACCAACCGCTAATGCACACATTTTCAACCCTCCACACTTGCAGTATCAGTTTCACTCGCATACTCATTTTCACTTCCATCTAAAGTCAACGAAGGCCAGATTTCCAGCAACTGGCTCAAGAGATAGTTCATGCGCTTTTCAATCGCCGACTCGCACCAGTCATCAGCATCTTCTCCGTGGAAATATTGTGTTAAATTAAGCTTGCTGAACTTCAGAAGTTCTGGCCTTTTTCTCACCCAAGAAGAGTTTGACAGCGCTGGGTTGAGGCTCCCCGTAATTAAAGTTAAGTTCCCCAAATTGTTGACTAAACGATTTCGTTTCTGGATAGCGTCTTGCTCAGCAATCGGATCAGGCTCGCCAGTTTCTGAATTAACTTTATCAGCATCCGCGAGCGGCCAGTGTGTTTGCCATGTCTGCGGCATTACATGCTCGATCGTCAGGCCAGCAGGCAGCGGCTGCGCCTCACTCTTTGAAGAGTGAGCATATGCGTCAAGAGCCTCAAGAATCGCTCGAACCTTATACTGAGCCAAGCGACCATAAAGAGACATATCTTTGATGGCGGACTCAAAACTCGCATCATCTGGATAGCGCGTACTATCAGCAACACTCTTCCCCATATACTCTGCGACCACATCTGCCGTCAAAACACCCCCTTTATCAACAGAGCGAATAATATCGACAAAATAGCGATTGTAGTTTTTGCCAGTAAGACCACAGACCATACGCCGAACCAGATAAGACTCGATGTGCACCAAAACCTTGTCGAACTCAGGCTTGTTATTTGGCATCAGATGGGCATACGCATAAAGCAAGAACGGAAAAATCGTTGTCGTGTCAACGGCGTCCATACGCCGCAGAAATATTGCTAATCTGCTGTGGTTTTGAGGATTGTAAAATACTTTAAAAACGTCTGCATATCTCGACAACTGGGCGATGTGTTCTGCTGCCGTCTTAGGTACCGTGAGCAATGAGCCTTCTATTGAGATAGATTCGCGAATAAAGTCCTTAAACGCATTAAACAGGTGGGACGACTTGACTTCCTCGCGTGCCATCATTGCCAGATAATGATTAATGAAAATATCGACCCGTGGCCGGGTAATTCGCCCTTGTTTAACCCAAGCCCGCCACCATTCCGTTTCAAAGCGTTTCCAATGGTCTTCATACAGTTTCTCAACTTTTTCGCCATCGGCTTCAGCTTGTCGGAAAAGATGATTCTTGATCAGGTCAGCAGGAAGAAGATCTTCGCCCCTGGCATTGAGTGTTTCGAAAATGACTTGTGTTTCATCATCTTTATCCAAATCGATCACGACAACCTGAAGACAATCTTTGACAACGCACCAAAGTGACTCGAAACGATCTTCAAAAGATTTTCCCTGCAACACCTCTGCGTCTTCATCATCGTCCAGTTCTCCATTCAGCCAAGTTGTGAGTTGGCCGTGGAAGAACTTGTATCCATCAATAATATTGTTGGCCCCATCTTTCACTTCAGGCTTCTGTTTGATGATGTTTGCAACAGCATCAGGCGATCCAGCTTCATGAACAACGCGGAATGCCGCCCGATTGCTATTTGTCGGCCAGACCTTAAAAACCTCATCGTCGTGATCAATTTTACTGCGACGATTTGCGACGAGGTCGCTAAAGCGTTCTTGATACTTCTCAGTACTGTGCTCTTTTGCCAAGTCACGCGCAGCCATCAGAAACAATTGAAGAGTGGTAAACCGCTGTTGGCCGTCGATGATCTGGCGACTCTCGATGGAGCCGGTCGATTTTGCTAACTGCTCCAGAACAACTGCACCGAGGAAGTGAGGATGGGCATTAGTCCCCCGCAGATGTTTATCAAGCAATGATTGGATATCTTCCCAGAGGGGGTCCCAATTAGCATCCTTTGTCCAAACATAGGGGCGCTGGAACAAAGGCACCTGATAGGTTATTGTCTGGTCGAAGATTCGTTCTAGTTTTCTGGTATTCGCTTCCAAAGTTGCCTCCTATATAAACTAAACAAATCAAATCATCATTTGCTACTTAAAACCTTTATCTACTCTTCAAAATCAAGAGGGGCAAAATCTGAAAAGTTAGTAGGAGCTAGTTCCCATAAAGGTTTTTTGCCTGCAATCTTGAGTGGAGTGTTCCACCAAGAGCCGCCCCCTTTGTAACTCTTGTTAGCCCCAGAAATGCTATTCAAAACCGGAAAACGCTTTTTTTCATCTAAGCCTCCATAATTTTCACTGAAGTATTCAAGCATCAAGTATTCAACATGTTTATAATAACTTTTTGTTCCTTTTAATGACGGATATGAAAAATGAAAATCGAAATTTGCGCCTGAAAGACTCAGCATAAAATCAAAGAGGCTGTTATTAAAATGATTTTCAATCCTTTTTAAGACATTTCCTATTCCAACGTAGATTACCTGAGATCTTTTTTTCCTGTATTGAATTGATAGTGGGTTTGATAATGAAATTACATACACACCATACTTTAAAGGCGCTAATTCAAAACCAGCGTCATCGCATGCATCCTCAATTTGCCAAAGTGCTTCCTTGATCGATTTTCGTCGAAGTTCTTTTTGAACTTCAGATGAATATTCATCATAAATGGCTAAATCAAATCCAGCATTTCTTGTATAAATAGCTAAGCTTTGGTTTTTTATTGAATACCAGTGGTTCCTTTTCATGTTGTGTCCTTTTTTTATTACGCCACCAAAAGCTGCCGCACGGTAGCTTCCATCAGTTTTTCGCTGTGCCGCTGTGCCTGGTTGAGTTTAGCTTCGAGGTCGTCGCACAGGGTCATGAGTTGGTCGACTCTGGCGACAATGCGTTTTTGTTCTTCGAGCGGAGGTACAGAAATAAGTAGGTTGCTAATCTCTGTTGAGTTTATATTTTTCACCCCTGATGTTGTCCTGATAGGGCCCTCTATCTGGATTCTTACATATGAACTTTCAAGCATGAGGTGAACATATTTTGTTGAGATTAACTGGGGGAATGACCGAACTCGAACAAGATATCCAGCGTAAGAATAACCATCTAGGCTATTGCCAATAACCGCCGACCGGCCAACCAAATTGACGCTACCATTTGATCGAATAAGCAAGAGGTCACCTTCTTTGAGAGACAGGTCTTGCTTTTCCTTGTCTGTCAAATTGGTGAATTTCAAATCTTCAACATCCACCACGCCCTTTTTTAGGTTGGGAATCCTAAGAACAGGATCACCAATAATTTTGTAATCGCAGCGTTTTGATGTGCCATAACGCAGGTCTGCTGCAATCTCACCAAATCTAATCCATTGCCAAGGTTCAGGTAATTTCCATGGCAAAAGATTTGGCTCAATAGGCGCAAGGTCCTTGCCCTTTTTTACCATTTTCTCTCTTAAGAGCCTCTCCTTCTCAGCCTTAATCCTCTCCAGCAAAACAGAAGCAGGCTCGTCGCTGGGGTCTTGGGGGACGAGCTTGCCCTGAACGGCGAGTTGGAGGATGGCGGCACGAAGTTTGGCGATGGTTTCGGGGTGGTCGTAGAGCAGGTCGAAGTTGGTACTGATGCGCTGCCAGCGGTCGGCGAATTCGTCGGGCTCGCGGGAGGTGAGCAGTGCGTCGAGGGAGGCTTTGTTGAGGCGCACCCGCCCTTGCTGCTTCTTTTGCTGGCGGGCTTCGAGTTCGTTGCACAGGGACATGAGTTGGTCGACCTTGGCGACGATGCGTTTTTGCTCTACTTCAGGTGCAATCGGCACCATGGCATTGTTCATCTTTGTTAGAGTAACTCTTGTGATCGCCACCCCAGACATGTCTTCGCGCATGAGATCATAGAAAAATGGTGACCGTAAAACATGAAGCAGATAACCGTTATAGAATCCTTGCGGCAACTTCAGTAAGGCAACACTTGAAAGCATACTAAACGGCTCATCAAGATCATTTATCGTTACTATGCCTGTCGTTGCTCCATCTTTGATGTAAAGTAGGTCACCAATTTCAGGGTTACATCTTGCAAAGATTTCCTCATGCACCTCTTTTGTCACATAAGAGATATTTGATAGTTGCACGCCAAAGTTTTTAATATTTTTGGCAGTCACATATTTAAAATCACCGTTTTCGGTATTTGTCGGAGAGTGGTGAGTTCCATCAGTTAACTTTAAAAGAGCATCTCCCAGACGTACCCATTGCCACGATTTGGGCAATTCAAAGCGCCTGTCACTCTCTGTAATAAGCGATGTCTTCTTTGACTTCTTAACAACCCCAGACTTAACCAACCTCTCCTTCTCGACCTCAATCCTCTCCAGCAGTACCGAAGCAGGCTCATCACTCGGGACTTGCGGCACCAACTTCCCCTGCACCGCAAGCTGAAGAATCAACTCCCGCAGTTTCTGCACTCCATTAGGCGCATCGGCCAGATGTCCGAAATTGGCAAAAAACATTTCAACCGTCATAAACCAAAAACCTTTATTTCACGCAAAGCCGCAAAGTCGCCAAGAGGGTCAAAACCTTTCCTTAACGGTTTCCTTTGCGCCTTTGCGGCTTGAGTGAGCAACGCGAACGGGCGTGAAAAAACCATCAATCGTTTCTCCGATTGATGGGGTTGACGACCACCTTGATGATTGCGCAGAACCCTGGTCGCCCATTGTCGGAACTGGGTGCCGCGTTGCGATTTAACCCGATAACCTACGGAGATGATCACATCAAGATTGTAAAAAACAACCGGTTTGTCAGAATTTGCAATATGCATTTTCTGCATATTGCTTTTCTCCTCTAATTCCCCCTCCTTAAAAACATTCCGAATGTGGCGAGACAGAACGGACTGGTCGCGTTGAAATAAATCGACCAGTTGAGCCTGGTTCAACCAAACGGTGTCCTGCTCAAGCTGAACCTCCAACTGAGTCGTACCGTCTTCGGCCTGAAAAATGACAACATCACTCATCGCCCCCTCCCAGTGCATCCATCAATTCATATTTCAATTTATCGCGCGTCTCAGACACGCTGGTCAGCAAAGTTTTGTATTCGGCCAGCAACTCCTCGGGATCACCGAGCGCATCGGCAACGGTGTTGGGATTCTTGATATCGAGGTTGTAACCATTGGCCTTAATCTGCTCAACAGAAACCTTCCACGCTTGCTCGCTCTCCTGCCGGTTCTTCCACCAGGCTTTCTCAGGAGCGAACTCATCAATGCGCATCGGTTTGGTCTTGTTGTAGCTCTTTGCCCCTTCAGGATAAGGATGCTCATAATACCAAACGTCCTTGGTCGGTTCCCCCTTGGTGAAGAACAGCAGGTTGGTCTTGATGCCGGTGTAGGGGTTGAAGACACCATTAGGCAGACGCACCACGGTGTGCAGGTTGCACTCTTCGAGCAACTTCTCCTTGATGCGGGTCTTGACGCCCTCACCGAACAATGTGCCATCAGGTAAGACAATAGCGGCGCGGCCGCCGTCCTTGAGTAAGTGCTTGATCAGCACCAGAAACAAGTCGGCAGTCTCACGGGTGCGGAAGGTCGCCGGGAAGTTGGACTCAATGCCGTCTTCCTCGGTGCCGCCGAAGGGTGGATTGGTCACCACCACGTCGACCCGATCCTTGGGTCCGTAATCACGCATGGGACGCGACAGGGTGTTATCGTGACGAATGTTGGACGGCACCTCAATGCCGTGCAGCAGCATGTTAGTGGTGCAGAGCAGATGAGGTAGCGCCTTCTTCTCAACGCCAAAGACTGACTTCTGCAAAAGCTGCTCGTCCTCGGCAGTCTTCACATCATTGCCGCGCACATGCTCGATGGAGCAGGAGAGGAAACCGCCGGTACCGCAAGCCGGGTCGAGGATCTTCTCGCCAAGCCTAGGATTGACCATATCGACCATGAACTGGGTAACGGCACGCGGGGTGTAGAACTCCCCGGCGTTACCTGCGCTCTGCAAATCTTTGAGGATTTGCTCGTAAATGTCGCCGAAGGTGTGGCGGTCGTCGGAACGGTTAAAATCGATTGCATTGATCTTGTTGACCACCTGGCGAATCAAGGTGCCGTTCTTCATGTAGTTGTAGGCATCCTCAAAGACCGAGCGCACCACGATGCCGCGCCCGTTAGTCCCGGCATTCAACTCCAGTTCCTTGAGGTTCTTGAACAGATCGTTATTGATGAAGTCAAGTAACTCATCACCGGTAATCCCCTCGGCATCAGCCGCCCAATTGCGCCAGCGCAGCCGCTCGGGGATCGGCGAGGTGTAGTTGTCTTGAAGCAGTTCGAGTTCCTGCTCCTGGTCATCGAATATTTTCAGAAAGAACGTCCAGACAAGTTGGCCGATACGCTGCGCGTCGCCATCGACGCCGGCGTCCTTGCGCATGATGTCCTGGATGGATTTGATTGTGGTTGATACTGACATACTTATACAGCCTCTTCCTTCTTCGAAATACTATCTAATGGCATCAAACTCATTTCTTTAATTACTACTCCTGCCATGGCGACAAGCTTGTTTGCAAAATCATTGCGATTAGTTTCATTCATTAAACGGTAAAAGCTCTCATTATTCTTTCTAAAATCTACATCTACGTCTTTATTAAGATATAAAATCGGCCTTCCCAGCCCTTTAAGTTTCCCCAACTTCTTTTTATCTGGAACATCATATTCTTTATGAACATGGCCATAAAACTTTTCTAAAACTTCTTTTGTATGGATGCACACATCATTTTCTCCGTATAGACCCACGTAGAAACGTCCATTAAAACGGATTTCTAGCCAAACATTCTGTTTTTCTCCAGATGGGCTAACATAGAAATATGACTTAGATGACAAACCAAAATATTTTTTATTGGTACTTAGCTTCTCTTTCTCGAAAAAATTTTTCGTAAGGCCCTTTAGCTTTTCTGTTTCTGCTTTGGCTTTGAAGTTTGGCTCCAAAGACCCAACAAAAGCAGCACTATTCTCAGCTCTCGCTAAGGACTGTCGCTGCATATCATTCCATGACGTTTTAATATCATCCCAAATACTTTGAACGAGCTTTATCCTTGCTAATTTTGAAGCCTTTGCCAACTGGATCGCTGCCTCAAATTTTTCAGGAGAATTTAGTTCTTTCATTAACTCACTGGGCATACTTCCTCCATTTCCCGTTAACAAGTTGATCGTTTCGATATACTGAGAGACAACTTCACGAGCATAAGGCAAACTACTCAGCTTTTCACGACACTGGGCCATCCATTCACATATTTCCTCGGAGTAAGAGAGGAGCCTAACCGGCTCCTCAGGTGTAGTCGCGCTATCAGTCGCTGACTCTTCACCCTCGCCTTCATCTCCATCATTATCTAGGCCCCAACCAATCAGTTCGCCAGGTATTCCTATGAGGCTATCCTTTGACGGCTCGTCTCCATTAAGGGTTAGATAAAAGAGCAGCCAACGCTGCCCCCCATTCTTTTCCCCAAAATTACTTTCGAGAAATTCGTAGTATCTCCCAAGTTGCCGCTTTTGCAGTCCCGCATAAATCTTGTTTTCTATCGTAATACCAAAACGCTCACCATCACTATTTTCACCAACAAGCAGAATGTCGATCCTGCCGTCAACATCCTTACCTTCCTCAACTTGAACCCGCCAGGTGTCAAAACTTTTCACTTCCTCTTCAATACCCACAGACTTGAAAAACAACTTCAGGAAAGCATCGCCTTGGCCGTGCGTACCTTTAGGGCTAAGGAAATCTGCGATAAAAGCAGAATGACCCTTCACCTCGCTCGTATGCCGATCAAGTAACTTGAAGATATTAAAATCTTGTCCAGACTGTTGTCGATATTTGCGGTAGTTTGAAACTTCTTGCGTGGAGAATGTAAGGAGCTTTTTAGCAACCTGATTTATTTGCAGTGACATCTAATATTCCTTACCTGAAGCGCCCATAGACTATGCAATTTCATAGAGGTGAGATTCTAACTCTTTGATCGCCTCATCGAACTGATTTCGACCGCCAAAATGTTTGACGATTTCAACCGGAGTACCAAGGCGATCCAAAGGCTGTACTCTCAGCACCTTCATGTCCTCAATGCTTTCAACTCCTTCATCCGCATACTTCTCCAAAAGCGCCTCAAGCACCGCTCGCGCCTGTTCCCCATACTTGGTGAAGTAATTCCTTTTTCGGACGTTCTCCGCCCTCTCACGCCGCGTCAACGGAGGCTGATCAAAAGCAACGTGACAAATCAAATCAAAGGGGCCAAAGTCCTTCCCAACATCATCGGCCAATGCTTCCAGAAGCACGCCCTGCTCTTCCAACTCGGCAATCATCGCCTGCTTCTTATCTACCTCACTCCAGCGACGAATAAAGTCGTTTAGCGACGCATACTGCTTTCGTACGGTCTTGCGGGTGTAATCTTTGAGCGATTCAGTAATCAGCTTGCCATTGGAGCCGTAATACTGGATACGCTCCGCCACCACCCAGACCGGCACATCATCAACCACATACTTGACGCGTGGGCCGTGCCCTTCACCGTCATCCGGTTCTGGGAACTTGTCGACAATTGCGTCGCCACCCTCTTCGCCATCAATCTCTTCTGGTGGTGTAATCGGCTCATCAGAACCCGGTTCGTAAACCACGACTGGGTCACCATCGAAATCAGGGTCAGCAAAAAGCTCGGTGGCTTTCTTGAAATCCATGATGGTGAAATAAAACTTGCCGAAATCCTCGTTGATGCGGGTTCCGCGTCCGATGATTTGTTTGAAGGTCGTCATCGACTGGATGGTCTGGTCGAGGACGATCAGTTTGCAGGTTTGGGCATCGACGCCGGTATTCATTAACCTGGAAGTGGTGGCGATAACCGGATAGCGGCTTTCTGGGTCGATGAAATTATCGAGTTCCATCTTGCCGAGGGTATCATCGCCGGTAATCTTCATCACGTACCTGCTGTTTTCTGCGGCCAGGTCAGCATTGCAGTTGACCAACTCCTGACGCATACGTTCGGCGTGGTCAATATCTTCACAGAAGACGATGGTCTTGTCGAAACGGTTATTGGCCTTGAGAAACTCAGTGACCTTGCCAGCCACCAACTGGGTGCGCTTGTCCAGAACCAGGTTGCGATCAAAATCTTTCTGGTTGTAGATACGGTCTTCAATCATTTCACCATGTTTATCCACTTGCCCAGAAGATGGCCGCCAGCCCTGCAGGTCTTTGTCGATATCAATACGCACGACCTTGTAGGGAGCGAGAAAACCATCGTCAATCCCCTGTCGAAGTGAATAGGTGTAAACCGGGTCACCGAAATAGGTGATGTTGGAAACCTCTTTGGTCTCCTTCGGGGTTGCGGTCAAACCAACATGGGTTGCACTGGAAAAATACGCGAGGATTTCACGCCAGGCAGAATCTTCAGCGGCACTGCCACGATGACACTCGTCAATTACCACCAGGTCGAAGAAGTCGGGCGAGAACTGTTTGTAAATATTTTGCTCTTCCTCGTTCCCGGTCACGGCCTGATAGAGGGAGAGGTATATCTCAAAAGCCTTGTTCACCTGACGCTTCACGATCTTGGTCATCGCCGTACCGAACGGCTTGAAGTCATTGGTCTTGGTTTGGTCAATGAGGATGTTACGATCGGCGAGAAACAAGATGCGCTTTTTCTTACGGGACTTCCAGAGTCGCCAGATGATCTGGAAAGCGGTATAGGTCTTACCGGTACCGGTGGCCATGACCAGCAGGATGCGATCATGCCCTTTGGCAATCGCCTCAACTGCCCGGTTGATAGCGACTCGCTGATAGTAGCGCGGCTCGCGGCCGCTGCCGTCAGTGTAGTAAGGCTGCGCAACAATCTCTTCCGCCGTATCGCTTACACCCTTCCATCGCTTGTAGCGTTGCCAAAGAACATCTGGTGCGGGGAAACTCTCCAGCCCCAACTCCTGCTCAACCGGATTCGTCAGGCCGGTCCGGTCGTGGAAAAGGAAACCGTCGCCATTTGAACTGAAGATAAAGGGCACATCGAGAATCTCGGCATAATCGAGGGCCTGTTGCATGCCGTGACCAACGGTGTGCTTGTTGTCTTTGGCCTCAATGACAGCAATGGGAATGTTAGGTTTGTGATAGAGGATGTAATCGGCGCGTTTAGCTTTGCCACGAGTGTGAAGCTTGCCCTTGACGATGACGCGGCCAGCGGTGAAAGTGACTTCTTCACGAATTTGGGTATGCAGATCCCAGCCCGCTGACTGGATTGCGGGAGTGATGTACTTGGTGCAGATGTCTCGTTCGGAAAAATTCTTTTTAGACATGGCTATCCCGGAAAACAAAAAAACCGCATGGCCAGACAACGCAGGCTATAGCGGTTTATAAAGAGCACTTCAGATAGTTCCCTTTCACAGTTCCCCCTGAGCAAAAACGCATGTAATTCTAAACACTTTCTAAGATAGACAATTCACAAAGACCCGTCAACATAAAGCTCTATGCCGCAACACAACCAAACCAGCACCTTAAGAAATTCATCCACATGAGCCATGAATAAACCCCTAAGGCTACATACCTGCAGAATCATTAAAAAAAGGGCCGCACAAGGCGGCCCAAACAAGTTTGAGGGAGTCTGAATACAGGCCGACATTGAGCATTCGAGCGCACCGCATAATATCGGGCGGAGACCCAGAACGGTTGCTCACTCGTTGACAAGCCACAAATTTAATACCAGCAGTTGACCATCGGGACAATCCAGTCCGTCAGGAAAATATCCTCACATCAATCGACGCGTTTACGCAAAAATGTCGGGATGTCGTATTCCTCATCCTCGTTATAGGCACCCATACGCATGGCCGCGCGTGGCTTGTCTTGATTCTGGTTGCGAATAAAGGCCGGGATATCCCGGTCAATCTTGGTCGGGTTTGGTCCGGCCGGGCGGCCAAGGTCCTCGCTGGTGCGCCGCGACTTGTCGAACGAACTCCCAAAACCGGTGGCGATAGCCGTTACCTGAAGTTTGTCGCCCATATCTTCGTTGATGACCAGACCGAAGAATATATTCGCTTCTTCGTGGACTTTCTGATGGATGATGTTGGCCACTTCTTCGTATTCGTCCATGGTCATACTTGAAGAGCCAGAAATGTTGACCAGTACACCCTTAGCTCCAGAGATATCGATATCTTCCAGCAGCGGGCTGCTTATGGCCTGCTGAGCTGCAGTGACGGCACGATTTTCGCCCTCGGCCAGGCCGATACCCATCATCGCCATCCCGCGCTCACTCATTGCTGCCTGTACATCGGCAAAGTCGACATTGATCATGCCGCGCGTGGTGATCAGATCAGAGATCCCCTGAACCGCCTGCCGCAACACATCATCCGCAGGCTTGAACGCATCAAGGATACCCATCTTCTTGCCAGCCAGGCCACTCAGTCGATCATTTGGAATCAGAATCAGCGAATCAACAACCTGTTTCAACTCTTCGACGCCCTGTTCTGCCTTGAGCATACGTTGCTTGCCTTCAAAGGCAAACGGCTTGGTGACCACCGCCACGGTCAGCGCCCCTATTTCTTTGGCAACTTCGGCGATCACTGGTGCTGCACCAGTGCCGGTGCCGCCACCGAGACCGGCGGCAATAAAGACCATGTCGGCGCCCTCCAACAATTCCTTCAAACGGGCACGATCTTCCTGAGCAGCCTCACGGCCGACTTCAGGATTGGCGCCGGCACCGAGACCTTTGGTCAGTTTGGGTCCGAGTTGGATCCGAAGAGCGGCATTATTTGCCTGTAGCGCCTGGGCATCAGTGTTTGCTACCAGAAATTCGACACCCTCAACCTTGGCCAAAATCATAGTGCTGACTGCATTGCTGCCGCCACCACCAACTCCAACAACCTTGATCTTCGCTGTCTGATCCACATTTTCGTCAAATTCGAACATAATGACTCCCTCCGTCATTGTTGTGTCGAAACTTCTCCATAGTCCCGACGAGGTAAACCTAAAAACTGCGAATTTTTATCTTCTCCACCCGACGTTACCGGATGGGTTTTATTTAGAAAAACTCTCCAAACCACTCTTTCATCCGTCGCGAAACCCGATCGAACAAATTTTCCTGGCCGATAACAAAGTTGCGGGTCTGCATATTCCGGCTGCCATACTTAACCAGGCCGACGCCCGTGGCATAGACCGGCGAGTTGACAACATCGGTCAGGCCACCAATATCTACCGGGGTTCCTCGCCGCACCGGCAGATCAAAAATCTGCTCGGCGAGCTCCGGCATTCCCGTCAGGATCGCTGAGCCGCCAGTCAGAACCACCCCGGAAGCGATCAGATCCTCATACCCGCTCTTGATGATCTCGCGATTGACCAAAGTGAAAATTTCCTCAACCCGTGGCTCGAGAATTTCTGCCAACAGCTGGCGCGAAAGGATGCGCGGCTCGCGACCACCCACCGACGGAACCTCGATCGTCTCATCTTTCCCGACCATCGACGAGAGACAGCAGCCAGAGGTCTGCTTAATCTTCTCTGCCTCGGACGTTGGGGTCCGCAATCCAACCGCAATATCATTGGTCAGGTGGTTGCCGCCGAGCGACAGGACCGAAGTATGCTTGATCGCGCCATCGACAAACAGCGCAATATCGGTCGTTCCGCCGCCGATATCAACCAGGGCCACGCCAAGTTCCTTCTCATCCGGCGTCAACACCGCTTCGGACGAAGCCAGTTGCTCCAGCACTATATCGCCGACATCAACCCCGGCCTTATTACAGCTTTTAATAATATTCTGCGCGCTTGCCACCGCACCGGTAACAATATGCACCCGCGCTTCGAGTCGGACCCCGCTCATCCCCAGCGGCTCCTTGATGCCGTCTTGGTCATCGATGATGAATTCCTGTGGCAAGATGTGTATCACCTCGCGATCCATCGGAATGGCCAACGCCTTGGCGGCATCAATGACCCGACGCACGTCCTCGTTAGTCACTTCACGGTTTTTGATCGCGATGACCCCTTGGGAGTTGAGCCCCTTGATGTGGCCTCCAGCGATCCCGGCAAAAACCGATTTGATCTCGCAGCCAGCCATCAACTCAGCTTCCTGAAGCGCCTTACGAATTGCATTGACGGTACTTTCAATGTTGATAACAACACCTTTGCGCAGCCCACGCGAAGGACTTGTGCCGATACCGACGATGTCCAGGCCTTCATCGGTTATAGAACCGACAATGGCACATATCTTGGTTGTACCGATATCAAGGCCAACGACCAGATTCTCTCGTTTACCGTTCATGTCACTCCCCTTCTGCAAAATTAGCTACTACCAACGGCGTGCTTGACATCAAGTTTGACAATGACGCGGTCGGTGACGTTTAAATCAATATATTTGAGAGCCAATAGTCGCGGCTCCAGGTCTTCAAAAATTTTCTCCAGACGATCCAGCTTGGCATCGAAGCCATCATCGCCCAACAGAACCGGCACTCCACCAATATCGGTGTAAAGGATCAAGCCTTCCTGCTGATTGTAATGAATCTCCGAAATGTCATCCAGATTGAACAGCGAGCGCCCTTCGAGGGTATCCATCAGCCTCAGTGCAAGATTAAGACACCCTTGAGTTTTATCTGGATTGTCCAGCAGATACTGTCGGTCGATCCCTGTAATCACGGGGTAATTAAGGTCATCATTGCCATCCAGCATCTTGAACACCTCTCCCGTGACGTCAACGTAGTAGAGATAATCCAGATCAATAATCGCTCTCGCTTCTCGTTCAACAACCCGAATGACAATCTGGTCTGGAAAAGAACGTTCCACCTCGGCCTTGGCAATCCATGGATCCTCTTCGATCTTGCGTCCGATCATGGACAGGTCGAGCGCGAACAAACTGTCTCCGATCTGGATATCCGAAGAAGCGAGAATGTCACCCTCACTGACGCGCACTTGATGCTCGACGCGCACCAATTTCACACCAAAGTAACCCGAGTCAAGCAACATCTGCGCGGTCAGCAAAGCTCCAGCAGAAAGCAGAAAACCACTTCCGGCGGCGATGCTAACTCGTAGCAGACGATGAAAAAGCTTTTTCCAATCGCGCGGCTGCGGCACCTGCTTTCGCCGGTTGCTTTTGGTCTTTTTCTGTTTACTCGCCTTGAGGTCGCGCATCTTATCCCTGTTCGCGTAACGACTGGAGTTTACTTGTCCAGTCCGGCGTCTTCCAATATCTGCATCACTAACTCACCGAATGAAATTCCGGCCTTGCCAGCAGCCTTCGGCAACAAGCTGGTTTCAGTCATCCCTGGAATCGTATTGACTTCGAGGCAGAAAAACTCTCGATCCCGCACCATAAAATCGACTCGGGCGGCCCCCCGACAGGAGAGCGCTTTACAGGCGGCAACAGCAGCTTCCTGCAATCGGTTGTAAATGACTGGCTCGAAGGGCGCAGGCAGAATGTATTCAGTCTGCCCAGGCGTGTATTTCGACTTGTAATCGTAAAAACCGCTCTTGGGGACTACCTGGATAATCGGTAAGGATTCACCATTCAGAACACCGACCGTGACTTCATCGCCCTGAATAAAATCTTCAATTAAGACGAGATCATCGTGTTTGAGCGCTTCCTTTAATCCAGCCTTCAGTTCAGCTTGGTTCTGCGCAATAGTAATACCTATCGTTGAACCTTCACGAGCGGGCTTGACCACCAGAGGAAAGTGCCGGCAATGTTCAAACACGGCAGCCTCGTCATCACCAGCCCGGTAGGCGAGGAAGCCGGGCGTGGAAATCTCGTGATAGAGCAGAATTTGTTTGGTCACGACCTTGTCCATAGCCATGCTTGACGCCAAAACGCCGCTACTGGTATAGGGAATTTGGAGCATTTCGAGTAGACCCTGAACCGTACCGTCTTCGCCATAGCGACCATGTAAGGCGATAAACGCCACCTCGATTGCCGCTTCGTGCAATTGTTGGGGTAAATCGCGTTCAACATCGATAGCAACGGCATCAAACCCGTTTTCCAGCAGCGCTTTCAACACCGCCTGACCGGTTCGCAGGGAGACTTCCCGTTCGGCCGACAAACCACCCATCAGCACAGCGATTCGTTTCTGTTGTAATTGCTTACGATCCATCATCGACTTCCTGTTTTTGCGACTTAGCAAACTTTTTCTTCGAGTTGCTGCAGCAGCATCTCACCGACCTGCCACACATTGCCCGCGCCCAGAGTGATGACGATGTCACCAGGCTGCACAGTCTCCATCAAATGCGCCACAGTGGCCTCGATGTCGCCGGTATAATTGCACATTTTATGGCCATGGCCACTGATCCCCTCTGCCAACTTCTCTGCCGAGACTTCTGCAATCGGCTCTTCTCCGGCAGCGTAAACATCCAAGACTGCAATCTGATCCGCCTGATAAAAAGCGGTGACAAAATCATCGAACAACGCCTGAGTACGGCTGTACCGATGCGGTTGAAAGACTGCAAACACCCGACGATTCCAGCCAGCACGTGCCGCCGCCAGAGTCGCCTTGATTTCCACCGGGTGATGGCCATAATCATCAACCACCATAACCTCCTGAACTTCACCCTTGACCTGGAACCTGCGCTGCACGCCACAGAAGTCCTCGAAACCTTCGGCAATGGTCGCAAACGGCAGATCAAGCTCCATGCCCACAGCCACTGCCGCCAGAGCATTGAGGACGTTATGCCGTCCCGGCATACGAATATTCAACCGACCGAGAGCTTCGCCGCGATAATGGACCGTAAAGCTGGTTCGATCCGTGTCATGCTCAATATCGGTCGCCTGAAAATCAGCCTGGGTTGTCAAGCCGTAAGTTACTAACCGCTTTTTAACCTGTGGAATCATTCCTTGCAGATTTTCATCATCGAGGCACAACACCACCAGGCCGTAAAAGGGCACCTTGTTGATAAAATCGATAAAGGTTGCACGAATTTCATCAAGGTCAGCATAGAAATCCAGATGATCAGCATCGACATTAGTGACCACCGCGATCGTTGGCGACAGCTTAAGAAACGAGCCGTCCGACTCATCGGCCTCCGCCACCAGGAACTTGCCCTGACCGAGCTTTGCGTTAGAGCCGATCGAGTCAAGTCGGCCACCGATCACGACGGTCGGATCAATGCCGCCATGAGACAACACTGTTGCTACCATACTGGTCGTGGTCGTCTTGCCATGAGTTCCGGCAATGGCGATGCCATATTTCATTCGCATCAACTCGGCCAGCATTTCTGCTCGCGGGATGACTGGAATCTTACGCCGATGCGCTTCCAAAACCTCGGGGTTCTGCTGGTTGACAGCTGTCGACGTTACCACCACATCAACATCGGTCAGATTCTCGGTACGGTGGCCATAGACAATCGAGCCCCCCAGACGACCCAGACGACGGGTGATGTCACTCTCTTTCAAATCCGAGCCTGACACCTGATAGCCAAGATTGATCAGCACTTCGGCGATTCCGCTCATGCCGATTCCGCCAATACCAACAAAGTGAATTTTATGAATCTTGCCGTACATAGTTGTTCCTTTCAACGCGTTTCCGCTAACACCGTCCGGCATTCTTGCAGCAGGCGAGCTGCGGCACCACGCCGGGCCAGATTGTATGCCGATGATGACATCGATAGAACTCTGGGCCGATCATGCAGGAGATCATTCACAACCTTACCAAGAAGCTCCGGTGTCATATCAGCCTCTTCCATCATTAACGCAGCCCCCCTGGCGACCAGAGCCTGAGCATTAGTCGACTGATGGTTTGCCGCGGCGTGTGGATATGGCACCAGGATGGCTGGACGACCACAGGCCGTTAATTCGGCAAGGGTCGTGGCACCGGCACGACAGACCACTAATGTCGCTTGCGCATAGGCTTGTGGCATCTCTTTGATAAATGGCACAACCTCAACATCAGGCCAGCCGTCGGCTTTATAAGCCGCAAGGGTTGTTGCATAATCATTTTCACCAGACTGATGCACAATCTTCAGTTTGCCGCGCCAATCTGCCAGAGCAGGCAAGGCTGCAACCATGGCTCGATTGATCGTCCGGGCTCCCTGACTGCCACCGAAAACCAACAGGCAGGACGCTTCGGCATCGATCATCGGGCATTCCTCCATCGCCGCCCGAACCGGGTTTCCGGTCAAAATTGTGGCACCATGATGAAAAGCTCGATCCGTCTCGGCAAACGAGAGGCAGATCCGCTTGGCCCAATGACCGAGCAGACGATTGGCCAGCCCTGGCCAGGCGTTCTGCTCATGAATCAAGAAAGGAATCCCGAGTAACTTTGCCGCCAACAACACCGGCACCGTGACATAACCACCAACCCCGACCACAACATCCGGTTTAAATTGACGCAGGATTGTCCGAGATTGCTTGAAACCGAGAATCAACCGCCCCAGAGCGCGCAAACGGGCGGTCAAGCCGAGACCAGCCCAACCGCTCATTTCGATGGTTTCCAACGGCCAACCAAGGCCGGGCAGCATTCGCGACTCCAGGCCTTTTTCCGTACCGACGAACAGAATCTCACTCTCCGGCTCTTCAAATCTAAGCCGCTCGGCAATTGCCACTGCCGGGAAGAGGTGTCCGCCGGTCCCACCGCCAGCCAGAAGCAGTTTCATCGCAGTTCTCCCGGAGTATGACGCGAGATATTCAACAGAATACCAATCGCGCCGAGGGTTGTGACCAAGCTTGTGCCTCCGTACGATAGAAACGGCAGAGCCAGCCCTTTGGTTGGGACCATGCCCATAACTACCGCTATATTCACCAGTGCCTGAATCCCGATCAGGAGAGTCAGACCAAAGGCCAGGTAACAGCTGAAATCATCAGCGGCATTCAAAGACGTCTTCAAGCCTCGCAAAATCAGCAACAAAAACATGGCAGCAATCACGATAACGCCGATGAACCCTAGCTCCTCACCAACCACGGAAAAGATAAAATCGGTATGAGCTTCGGGCAGATAGAACAGCTTCTGTTTGCTCTGCCCCAACCCTTTGCCAAAGGGACCACCCGAGCCAAAGGCGATCCAGCTCTGGATAATCTGAAAGCCGGTGTCGCTCGGGTCTTCCCAGGGGTTTAAAAACGCCATAATGCGCCGACGTCGATAATCAACATTCATCACCAGAAAGTAGAGAAAGGGCAGGCTAATCAGCCCGATTCCAGCCAGATAACTTAAGCGCGTCCCGGCGACCAGCAACATCGCGACAGCAACGACCCCGAGGGTTATGGCGCTGCCCAGATCAGGCTGAGCCAACAGCAGACAGAGCAAAACGGACAGGATCAGCATGTAAGGCAGGAAGCCGACCCGGAAACTCTTGATCTTGTCCTGCTTTCTCGCCAGAGAAAAGGCCATAAAGATCACGAGACCAAGCTTGACAAACTCCGCCGGCTGAAAAGTGAAGCCAGCCATCTGAATCCATCGATTTGCGCCGCCGACTTTTTTGCCAACGCCCGGAATCAGCACTGCGATCAGCAGTAGCACACAGAAGATCAGAATCGGCCAGGCGGCCTTGCGCAGAAGCTCAAGATCGACCCGCATCAGCACGGCCATAACAGCAAAACCGAACAGGGCAAAAACGCCTTGTCGTTTCAGGAAGTGAAGACTATCGCCGTAATCACGCACAGCCATAATCGATGACGAGGAGAAAACCATAACCACACCGAGACAGGTCAGGCAAATCGCCAGCAACAATATTGAATTGTCGATACCCTGTCTAATTTCCATGGCCCGGGACCTCTAAGTGTGACAACGCGCGAAATTCCTCGACAAAAGCCCGTCCACGCGACTCAAAGCTACTGAACATATCAAAGCTTGAACAACCGGGCGAAAGCAGTACCGCTCCATTTACAGGCGTCAGTTCAGCCGCCAGCTTAACCGCTTCACGCATATCGGCAGCCCGGTGAATCTCAGTCAACCCAGCGAAACTTTTAGCCATTCGCCCTGCCGCTTCACCAATCAACACCAGATGGACGACAACGCTCTGCAGTGAATCGTTCAGCGGAGCGAGCTCGCCATGTTTGTCCTTGCCGCCAGCAATCAGAGTCACCGGAGCATTGAGCCCGGCCAGACTTTTAACCACGCTGCCGATGTTAGTCCCCTTGGAATCGTTGTACCAATTTACGCCGTTCAACGCGCCAATCAGCTCCATCCGATGGGGCAGCCCGGAAAAACTTTTAGCCGCCGCCCAGGCAACTTCAGGTGGACAACCTTCGAGCAATAAGGGGATCAGCGCCGCCATGACATTTTCCTGATTGTGTCGACCGCGCAGTTGCAATTCACCAACCGGAAAAAGGGTCTCGCGATCTTGCCAACGCCAGATGATCTTGTCATCGCTCAGGCTCATACCACTTTCCAGAACCTCGCGACTGCTGAAATAGACTTTCTGCGCGACTACGCCTTCGGCTGCCTGCATCACTAAGGGATCTTCGGCATTGAGCACCACCACATCCGTGGGCAGCAGATTCTCAAACAAACGCGCTTTGGCCGCGCAGTAGGACGACATATCCGGGTAGCGATCAAGGTGATCTTCGGTGATATTCAACATCAAAGCATAGCGCGGTCGAAACTCCCGAATCGCCTCAAGTTGGAATGAGGACAACTCAACCGCCAGCCAATCCCAGTGCTGATCCACCGCGTCGATCAATGGCGTCCCAAGATTGCCACCGACAAAGGTTTGCTTGCCCCATAAACGGAACATTTCACCCAGCAGAGTCGTCACTGTCGACTTACCGTTGGTGCCGGTGATTGCAACCATCGGCGCTTCAAGCTCACGCCAGGCAACCTCTACCTCGCCAAGGATTTGAACTCCAGCCTGCTTCGCTGCAACTAACGCCGACATCGTTAAAGGAACCCCGGGACTAATCACCACCAGATCCGCCGCAGTAAAGATTGCCTCGGTATGTCCACCCATATCCAGAGTGACGCCCGCGTGCTTGAAACGATCAAGGTTCGAAACTCGCTCGGCACAACGTTGATCAGAGAGCGTCACCTGAGCGCCGCGCTTCAGGAAAAAGTCCGTCAGACCGCACCCGGAAGCTCCGGCTCCGACCACAACGATCTTTTTATCCTGATAATCTCTGTTCATAATCAATCCAACCGCCAGCTAACGCAGCTTCAAGGTTGAGAGTCCGATCAGCGCCAGAATGATGCTGATGATCCAGAACCGCACAATGATCTTCGGTTCCGGCCAACCTTTGAGTTCAAAATGATGATGTATCGGTGCCATGCGAAAAACCCGTTTACCATAGAGACGGAACGAAGCGACCTGCACAATGACCGACAAGGCTTCCATCACAAAAATCCCACCAACGATCACCAATACAATCTCCTGTTTGGTAATCACAGCGATGGTACCGATAGCGCCGCCCAACGACAGGCTGCCGATATCACCCATAAAAACCTGAGCCGGATAAGTGTTGAACCACAAGAAGCCGAGACCAGCACCGACCATGGCACCACACAGCACCGAAAGCTCACCGGCACCTTTGACCCCGGTGATCTGGAGATAACTGGAGAGGGTTGCGTGCCCGGCCACATAAGCGAACAGCAGGTACGCTGTCGCCGCGATAATCACCGGACCAATCGCCAGGCCATCAAGCCCGTCGGTCAGATTAACCGCATTACTGGAACCGACAATCACCAGCATGGCAAATGGCACATAAAACCAGCCAAGATCCGGGTTGAAACCCTTGAAAAAGGGAAACGCTAAGGTCGACTGAAATTCCGGATGAGCCATCAGAATGATGCCGACTCCAAGTGATATCAACAGCTGCCAGAACATCTTCTTGCGCGGTGACAGACCATCACTACTTTTGAGTCGCACTTTCAGCAGATCATCAACAAACCCGATCACGCCGTAACCGACGGTCACAAACAGGGTCAACCAGACGTAAATATTGGTCAGATCAGCCCAGAGCAAGGTTGGCAACACAATCGCGAAGAGGATCAGCATTCCGCCCATGGTCGGAGTGCCCTCTTTTTTGAAATGCGATTCTGGACCAAGTCGGCGAATACTTTGCCCCATCTGCAAAGAGGAAAGTTTCTCGATTAACCACGGCCCGAGCATGAAGCTGATAACCAAGGCGGTAATGGCCGCATAAATCGTCCTGAAAGTAATAAACTTAAAGACGTAAAAAACCGAATAATCGGTATGCAGTGGATAAAGCAGATGATAAAGCACGCAAGTTCTCCCGTTATACGCCGTTCACTGCAATTTTCTTCTGCGATTTGCACAGCGCCGCAGTCACTTTCTCCATGCGCATGCCCCGCGAACCCTTGATCAGCACCTGGTCTCCAGCCTGCAAAAGCTCCTGTAGGCGTGAAATCAATTCATCATGACTTTCGGTCGTAATCACCCGTTGCTTTGGCATGCCTGCAGCCTTGGCCCCCTGAGCTGTTTCACCAGCAAATTCGCCAATAGTCAGCAACCAGTCAACCCGTTTTGCCGCCATGGCACCAACATCTTGATGCAGTTCCGGCGCAGACGCCCCCAGTTCGAGCATGTCGCCCAACACGGCAATACACCGACCAGGATAGCCCAGGTCGTGCACCGCATCGAGAGCAGCGTGGACCGACAAGGGATTGGCGTTATAGCTGTCATCCAATAGCACAATATTATCAGTGAGTTGAATCAGTTCCATACGTCCGGGACACGATTGAAAGGATTCCAGGCCAGAGACGATTCCGGCAAGGTCAACGCCAAGAACCATGGCTGCGGCTGCGGCAGCCAGCGCGTTGGAAACGTTATGTTGTCCTGGCAGCGGCAAACGTACGATTTGCGATTTGCCGCCGATATTGAGGTCAAAACCAACCGAACCTTCATGCGTCGTTATTCTGGTCGCCCGAACGTCAACCTCTGGACCCGTGCCATAGGACACCCGGCGAACACCATTAGCCACTGGCAGTTGTCTGACTTCATGGTCGTCAGCATTAATCAGGGCCACACCGTCTCGCGGCAGATTGATAAAAAGCTCACCCTTGGCGCGGGCGACGCCCGAAATCCCGCCGAGATTTTCCAGATGGCCAGCACCAACGTTGGTGATGATACCGAGTTGCGGGGCGGCAATCTCTGCCAGACGAGCGATCTCGCCCCGGTCGCTCATCCCCATCTCCACCACCGCCCAGCGATGTTCCGGTTGCAGACCAAACAGGGTCAAAGGAACCCCTATGAGGTTATTGAAATTTCCGGCCGACTTGCGCCCCTCACCAAGGTTAGCGAGAATCGAAGACAACATCTCTTTGCAGGTGGTTTTACCTGAAGTGCCGGTAATACCGACCACCGGACCGGCATATTGCCTGCGCACCGCAGCGGCCAGATCGCCCAAAGCCTTGAGGGTGTCGTTGACCTTGACGACCGGCACCAGCAGGCCACCAATCATCTCTTCGCTTAGACACGCGGCCGCGCCGCGCTGTACCGCCTTCGTCAGATACTCATGACCATCAAAGTTATCGCCGCGCAAAGGGATAAACAACTCCCCTGACTGCACAGAGCGGCTGTCGGTAGAAAAGCCCATCACCTCAACTGACGCCCCGTTCTGAATCAGGTGTCCCCCGGTAATTTCTGCGACCGTACGTAGATCCATACTGATCATCACCGTGTTCCTTCTTGCAACGCAGAGCGCAACTCTTCGCGGTCATCAAAGTGAATCTTTTCGGTGCCTAGAATCTGGTAATCTTCGTGCCCCTTGCCAGCGACCAACAGCAGGTCACCGGGCTGCAACAGCGCAACGGCAAAGCGGAGAGCCTCGCGCCGCTCAGGCAGGACCAAATAGCCGCGCCCTTTCCCTGCCGCCGCTTCGGCACGACTCCACTCTCGAGAGTGCACCTTATTGAGCCCAACACGCAGATCCTTTAAAATCTGCTGCGGATCTTCTGTCCGCGGGTTGTCTGAAGTTGCAATCGCGAGGTCCGAACCACGGGCCGCAACCTCAGCCATAATCGGCCGTTTACTGCGATCACGATCCCCACCACAGCCAAAGACCGTCAGAATCCGTTTCGGCTTAAGTTGTTGCATGGTTTCAACCACCCGCCGTAGCGCATCCCCGGTATGAGCATAGTCGACCAGGATTACAGCGCCCCGGTCATTCTCAATGCGTTCGAGTCGTCCCGGCACTTCACCCGCCTTCGCCAGCCCAGCAGTAATAATTTCAGGCGAGAGCTTGAGGGCCACAGCGGCCGCGATAGCACAGAGCAGGTTTTCAACGTTGTAATCGCCCAGCAGCGGGCTTGACACTGCAACCACCCCCGCTGGAGTGACAACCCGACCGCGAATACCATCGAGCGTAACCATAAGTTCTTCAGGATAGATATCCGCACCAGACTGTTGCCCACAGGTCAGAGCGTTTTCCACTTGGACCGCCAGACGACGACCGTACGCATCGTCGATATTGATAACGGCTTGCCCACCATCTCGTGGCAGCAGCTCCTTGAACAAATGATTTTTGCTGGAGAAGTAACCTTCCATATCGCGATGGTAATCAAGGTGTTCCGGGGTCAGATTGGTAAAAACACCGACTTGAAAATGCACCCCATCGACTCGATACTGGTCAAGCGCATGCGAGGAAGCTTCCATCACCAGAGACTTCGCGCCAGCCTTTCGAAAAGCACTTAAGCGAGCCATCAAATCCAGTGACTCGGGCGTGGTGTGCGAAGCTTCATGCTGCTCGCTACCGAACCGATAATTGATTGTGCCGATGACCGCAGGTGCCATCCCTGCTTCTGCCAGAATCGCTTCCAACAGATAGGTTATGGTCGTTTTACCATTGGTTCCGGTAATGCCAACCACCGCCATCTCCTGAGTTGGGTCACCATGAAAAGCCTGAGCCGCATAAGCCATGGTTTGCCGCGCGTTATCAACCAGGACTCTGGTAACGTCAGCTTCAAGCTCTAGATCCTCCTCAAGGAAGATCACACCCGCCCCTTTGGCAACAGCGGCAGCAACGTATTGGCGGCCATCACTTGCGACACCGCGCAGCGCGAAAAAAGCATCGCCCGGAGTCACCTGCCGGGAGTCATAGCAAAGCCCGGACACCTCAACATCTGCGGAGCCCTGAATCTGCCGTACCAGGCAGTTATTAAGTAACTGAGAAAGCTTCATAAAATGACTTTCACCCTAAGACGGCGGCGCCAGGCGCACCCACACCGGTGCCCCATAAGGAATAGCAACACCCGGCACCGGTGACTGTTCGACCACTCGGCCGCGACCGCGAAAACTCACATTGAGCTGGCGATCTTCCATCATATTCAGCACCTGCCGATAGCTTCGCCCAAGAAAATCTGGCATCTGCGGCCCTCCATTTGCACTCGCAACAGAATCCTGCTGAAGGGCTCCCCTGGCCGGAGTCGCGGCCTTGACAATCTGTTCGAGTGACGGCAGGCTCTCGCCTCCCGCTATTGCTTCTGTCGGCGACACCTTGAAATACTGCATCGCCTGAGCAGCAATCCGGGAAAAAATCGGCGCGGCAACCAAACCGCCATATTTAACCTTTTGAGGTTCATCAATCATCACCAACATCACTAACCGGGGTGCCTCGGCAGGGAGAAAACCGACGAAAGAAGCAACCCGCTTGTCGACAGAATAGCCGCCAGTGACCGAATCAACTTTTTGCGCGGTTCCGGTTTTACCGGCAACCCGGAAACCCGGAACCCTGGCATTGGTGGCGGTACCACCCTCTTCTGTGGTTGTCTCCATCATCCGGACAACAGTCTGCGCCACATCCTGCGCCACAACCTTGCGCGTGACCCGTGGCTGATGCTGCATCGTCGTCTGCCCCTCACTGTCTACGATCCGCTCAACGACATAGGGCTCCATCAGATAGCCACCGTTGGCGATTGCCGCAGTCGCCGCAACCAACTGGAGCGGCGTAACACTAATCCCTTGTCCAAAGGAAATTGTCGCGAGGTCAACCTCGAACCACATATTGGACGGGCGCAACAGACCACTAACCTCGCCCGGCAGATCAATACCAGTCTTCTGCCCGAAACCAAAATCTCGGATATAGCTATAAAACGCCTCGCGCTCCAACAACTTGCCAATCTTCGCCGAGCCGATATTGGAACTGTACTTGATGATCTCTAGCGGATTCATTTTACCATGTGGCTTATGATCGTGAATATCCTTGCCACCGACTCGAAAGACGCCATTTTCACAATCAATTTTCTGCTTTGTACTGATAACGGCCTCGTTAAGAGCCGCCGCCATCAAAAAAACCTTGAAGGTTGATCCGGGCTCAAAACTGTCACAAATAGCCCGGTTACGCCACTGAGAGGGTTTGTAACGGGACAAGGCATTCGGGTTGTATTCCGGCTGGTTAGCCATAGCCAGGATTCGTCCGGTTGTTGGCTCAAGCATTACAACTGTACCGGCTTTGGCCTCGGTTTTTTTCAACCCTTCGGCCAGCTCTCGCTCGGCGATATACTGCAAATTCTTGTCAAGCGTCAGATATAGATCGTGACCACGGGTCGCGCCCTGAATTTGTGGCGAGCCGGTACCAATCCCACGACCGTGGCCATCACGCTCCATAACCAGATAACCACCACGGCCAAGAATCTGCTTGTCATATTCCAGCTCCAGACCTTCCAGACCCTTGGGGTCGAGGCCGGTGAAGCCAATCAGCTGCGCTGCGATGTTGGCATTTGGGTAGAAGCGACGAGGCTCCTTGATTGCGCCCACGCCCTTAAGCTCAAGCTCGTGAACCCTTGCCCCCTGACTCGGCGACACCTGACGCTTGAGCCAGGCAAAGCTGCCATTGCCAGTCAGTTTGGCACGAACGTCCTTATACGGCAGGTCCAGCGCCTTGGCGAGTTGTTTAGCCGCAGCGTTACGATCTTCGATCTTGCGGGGTTCGGCGAAAATTGAATCGACATTCACGCTGACAGCAAGCTCTTCACCGTTACTGTCAAAGATGGTGCCGCGCTGAGGTGTTAAAGGAATGGATTTCTGGTGCTGACGCTCAGCACGCTCATCCCAAGCCTGCGCTTGGAGGACCTGGAGATCAAAAGCACGTATCCCTACCAACACAAAACCGAGCGCAAAGACAGCCCCGATCAAGCGAATTCGGACACGAACTCCTTTTTCCAGTTGTTTCATTAATCCACCGTTATCACCTGTGAAGCAACGGGCAACCGTAGGTTCAGTTCTTTTCGAGCCACCCGCTCAATCCGCTCCGGGTTGCTGAGAGTTGCTGCTTCCAGGCGCAAGCGGGAGGTTTCCTGCTTCGTATCTCGCAAGTTACCCTCGAGGCGTGAGATTTCGTACTCCAGACCGGTCACCTGTACTCGCGACCAGACAAAGAAGAGTGAGACCGTCAGCATCAGGGCAATAAAGCAGAAAACCGGCAGCAGGTTGGGCCGATGTAGTGCAAAGCCATTAATCTTAGGCAACGCCCTGATAGTTGTGTCTGACATCCTAATTCTCCTCCACCGGGAGCCGTTCAACGGCTCTCAGAACCGCGCTGCGAGAGCGGGGGTTGATATTTATTTCTGCTTCGGTGGCTCTTACCGCCTTACGCGTCAGCACCTTGGCAACAGGTTTGTGGCCACAAACACAGACCGCAAATCGCGGTGGGCAGATACAACCGGTTGCCGCGTCGCGAAAAGTATGTTTAACCATCCGGTCTTCCAACGAATGAAAGCTGATTACCACCATCCGGCCTCCGACCTTTAATCGATCAAAACCAGCGGTTAAACCAATTTTTAGACTTTCAAGTTCACTGTTAACATGAATACGCAATGCCTGAAAAATTCGGGTTGCGGGATGAATGCGTTGCGGGGCTCTGCCACCAGGCACCACCCGACTGACCAACTCCGCCAACTGGACCGTAGTCGTAAACGGCTGCAGCTCCCTGTCTTGTACGATCGCTTTAGCAATCCGCCCGGCATAACGCTCTTCACCATATTCACGAAAAATGCGTCGCAGCTCATCGGCTTCACATTCAGCCACCACCTCGGCCGCAGAGACACCCTCACTGGGGTTCATGCGCATATCAAGAGGGCCCTCTTCACGAAAGGAGAAGCCGCGCGCGGCACTATCTAACTGGTGAGAGGAGACCCCAAGATCAAGCAAGATGCCGTCAAGCTGATCAATCCCCAGCGCATCCAGTTGAGCGTCAAGTTCTGAGAAGTTCGACTGGCGAAGCACCGCTCGCTCACCAAAAGGGGCCAGCGTAACAGCCGTGGCGGCAAGGGCTGCGCTATCGCGATCAAGGCCGATCAGCACACCATCTGGAGCTGAAGCCTCAAGAATGAGCCGGGCATGACCGCCACCGCCGAGAGTTCCATCCAGGTAAACGCCGCCGGGCCGAGGTTCAAGATATTGCAGAACCTCTTCCGCCAGTACCGACACATGTCCGAACGCATTCGAAGTCACAGATCAAAGTCCCAGATCGAAACGCTGCTGCCGATTGTTTGCCTGGCGCTGCTCAGCTTCGGCGAGCCTTTCGGTGTATTTGGTTTTATTCCAGATCTGAATTTTTTGAGCGACGCCAACGACGACAACATCACGCACGCCATCAGTATCAAGCTGACAGTACTCGCGAAGAGATTGAGGCAGCTGAATCCTGCCCTGCTTATCAAAGGTGCACTCAGTTGCAGGAGTTACGGTTGTAAAGTAGAGGTCTTCCCGATCTTGGCCAATTGGCAGTTGTTCAAACTTCTCGAGAAAAGCCTCCCATTGAGAGAGAGGGTAGGCGACGATGCCATTACGGTCTTGAGTGACAACGAGAGTTTCATCGCCAAAGACTGCCTTCAATTGCTCACGGAACTTGGCAGGTATGCTTGCCCTTCCCTTCGCATCGATTGAATTGTAATAGACGCCCGCGAATCCCATCTGGCCCTCTTTGGCCTCATTTGGCCCTAAAATACACAATTCACCACCTACAGGGCAAAATATAATGGCAGGACCGGCCACTGTCAAGAAAATATTTCAATTTTTTAAGGGGTTAGCTCATTTAGGTGAGGTTAAAAAATAACTTACAGGGGTGACAATTTCAGGATTGTACCCTCATGAAAAAAGATGGCAGGCATGACAATGTTTTATTTTTCAGGGAGATAGAAAACATCCTTGAGAGATCGCCTTAAGCGCGACCAAGGCTTTAAATTTTTAGGGCTTTACAACCTCAGGATTCAGGCAACTGCATCTCAATCTGCTCAATGCGTCGATCCAACACTTCACGCACGGTAAAAGTCACTCCTGCCTCGGCAAAGACATCGCCCTCCTCCGGAATCTTCCCGAGGCCATGCAACATAAAACCGGCCAAGGTGTTGACGTGTTCTTCCGAAAGGTTAAGCTCAAAGCGACGGTTGATGTAGCGTAGCGCAGCACTACCATCGACCAGGAAACGGTGCGGCCCAAGCGGCCTGATCAGAATTTCTTCTTCGTCATACTCGTCATGAATCTCGCCGACAATTTCTTCAACGATATCCTCCAGAGTGCAGATCCCCTCCACCCCACCATATTCATCGACCACAATCGCAAGGTGCAGATGCTTGCGCCGAAACGCCTGCATCAAAGTTTCTACTGGCTTGGCTTCAGGAACAAAGTAAGGCAACCGAGCCAACGCCCGCAACGAGAACTGCTCCGGCTTATCGAGATAATTCAACACATCCTTGGAATGAATCACGCCGACCACACGATCAAGATCACCATCGTAAACCGGAAAACGTGAATGCCTGGCCTGAGCGGTCAGATGTACAACCTCCGAGAAGCTTGCATCGACCGGGATACCCACCACTTCTGTGCGCGGGATCATGACGTCACGCACCCGCATTCGAGAAAGATCGAAAACACCGTGCAGCATGCGACGTTTATCTTCATTCATCACCCCGGCATCTTCACCGAATTCAATAATCGAGCGAATTTCATCTTCGGAGATCAACGGCGTCTGCTCGTCGCCACGCAGGAAATGGGTCAAAAGCCGCGAGATACGGCTGACCACCCAAGTCACCGGACGGAGTAGCCACATGAAGAAGCGGATAGGGTGCAGCACTTTGAAAGAAAGCTTTTCCGGGTAAGTTGCAGCGTAGGTCTTAGGGCAAACTTCGGAAAAGATCAGCAACAGCGGGGTAAGGATCAGAATGGTCATCAGTTCGCCACGCTGATCAAACAGATCGATAAAGAGGGCCGTAGCAAAGACCGAAACCATAATGTTGACCAGATTATTGCCGACCAGAATAGCGCTCAGCAAATCATCGGGCTTGGCCAGAAGCTTCTCCAGCCGCTTGGCGCCAGGCAGTTCCTTCTCAGCCAGATACTTGACCCGCAGCCGATCCATCGACATCAGAGCCGTTTCGGAACCCGAAAAGAAGGCCGAGAAGATAAAGAGGATAAAGAGTCCAAGAATGTGTAGCCATTGATCATCGGTCATTGGTCAAATCACTTGTCGTTTCATGAGGATACATATCTGATCGATATTAACTGACCATCAGGAGAAACACAATCAGCGAAACGCTCTAAAAGACAAATCTATTTTCACGCCCTATCGCCCAGACTCACTTAAGTTCGCAAAGGTAGGCCAGTGCTCACATTTAAGCCCAGACTTAAGTTTAAACTTTGCAGACTTCGCTTGGAGGCGCCGACTCCTGGTGCGTGAGACAGGCTTTTTTGGGGAAACACCGTCACAGATAAGTTCAAAACCATTCACACACCACAAGGGCAGTGTTATATTGTGCTCACACTGACCGGCAAAACCTTACTCAACATATTGGAGCCGCAGCAATGGTCGACCTTTTCACCCAACAACGCCACGCCGAGCTCTGCGAAGAGATCGCCCGCCACAACCAGCTCTACTATAATCAGGACCAACCAGAAATCTCCGATGCCGAGTACGACGAACTATTTCGCGAGTTGCAAGAGATTGAAACGAGGGATCCGGATCTGATCACAGCTGATTCGCCGAGCCAGAGGGTTGGTGCGCCAGTCGCGGAAAAGTTTGCACCTTCCCCTCATGCCGTACCGATGCTCTCTCTAAAAAACGCCAAGAACGCCGAAGAGTTCTACGATTTTGACAGCAGCATCCGCAAAAACTTTCTGGCCCGCACAGCCGAGCTCGACTATGCCTGCGAGATGAAAATGGATGGGGTGGCAATTGAACTGACTTATGAAGGCGGCAAGCTGTTCAAGGCCAGCACCCGCGGCGACGGTTTTGTCGGCGAAGATATTACCGAGAACATCAAAACCATTACCGACATCCCGCACACTCTCACCGCCCCCTACCCTGAGCTACTAGATGTACGCGGGGAAATCTACATTGATCTGGCCGACTTCCAGGCGCTGAACCGGACTCAGGAAGATGCGGGCGACAAGACCTTTGCCAACCCACGCAATGCCGCAGCGGGCAGTCTGCGCCAGCTCGATGCCAAAGTCACCGCGCAGCGTCCTTTGAGAATCTTCTGCTACGGGATCGGTCGCATGCAGGGGGCTGAAACTGCCACCCAGATCGAAACCCTGCAATTACTCCGCAAGCTCGGACTGCGCGTCAACCTGGAAGAAACCGTCTGTGCTTCAGGTGCTGACGAAGTCATCAACACCTTCCGCCGACTGCAGGAACGCCGCGACAGCCTGCCTTTCGAAATCGACGGCGTTGTCGTCAAAGTCAACCAGACCGCCCTGCAAGAAGAACTCGGCATGGTCAGCCGGTCGCCGCGCTGGGCCATTGCCCTCAAGTTCCCGCCGCGTCAGGAGCAGACCATCGTCGAAGATATCGGCCTGCAAGTTGGCCGCACCGGCGCCATCACCCCGGTCGCGCATCTTAAACCGGTGGTCGTCAGCGGTGTCACGGTCTCCAGAGCCAGCTTGCACAACTGGGATGAAATTGAGCGTCTCGATCTGCGTATTGGCGACCATGTCATCGTCGAACGCGCCGGTGACGTGATCCCGGACGTAGTCAAGGTGCTTACGGAGAAACGCAGCGGCAACGAGCAACCGATTCCACTGCCCGCAGCCTGCCCGGAATGCAACACCCCGGTCCACAAGAACCCTGATGAAGTGGTGCCGCGTTGCAACAACCCGCACTGCCCGGCCCAAGCCATTGAACGCATGAAACATTTCGTGTCGCGTGATGCCATGGATATCGAAGGGCTGGGCGAGAAGCAACTGACACAACTGATCAACAGCGGCAAGATCACCGATGTTGCCGATCTATACCTGTTGCGTGAAGAAGACATGTTCGCCATGGACCGCATGGGTGATGTCCAGGCCAAAAGACTGACCGTGGCAATTGCGGCCAGTAAAGCCCAACCGCTGTCGAAATTACTCTTTGGCCTGGGAATCCGCCACGCTGGCAAAAACACCACCAAGATCCTCGCCCGCCGTTTTGCCTCGCTTGATGAACTTGCAAAATGCACCTTCGACCAGCTGATCGCCATTCACGAAATCGGTGACAAAGTCGCCCAATCAATCGTCGATTACTTCGCCAACCCGGAAAAGATTCTGTTACTGGATAAGTTGGGTCAGGCCGGTGTCCAACCTCAGGGAGAGGTCGTGATCCAGCAAGACGGGCCTTTAACTGGCAAGGTTTTTGTGATCACCGGCACCCTGTCAAAATGGTCACGCAAAGAGGCGGAAGAGCTGGTTGAAAAGGCCGGAGGACGTGCGGCTGGTTCGGTCAGCAAGAAGACGGATTATGTGCTAGCCGGAGAGAATGCGGGGAGTAAACTGGCCAAAGCGGAGAAGCTTGGAGTTGAGGTTCTTGATGAAGCGACTTTTGCCCAATTGGTTGGGGTGACGCTATGAGCAAGGTGCGTGCAGAACTAAAGATTTGCGGCCGAGTGCAAGGGGTTTTCTATCGCCAGTCAGCCAAAGAAACGGCGACCCGGCTAGGTTTGACCGGTTGGGCCAAGAATTGTTCCGATGGTTCGGTCGCGGCGGTTTTTGAAGGGGAGCGAGAGACTGTTGATGCCGCGATTGCGTGGTGTCGGCAAGGGCCACCAGCCGCCCATGTCACAGAAGTGACAGTGGACTGGCAGGATTTTCAAGATGAATTTTCCGGTTTTGGGATTCGATCTTAGCGACGATTTCAACAACCAGGCAACAGCGAGGAAAACAACGGCCCTGTCTGGATTGAGGTTCGAGTCTGGCACGGCTCCCCGAGTTGGACAAAGATGGGCACGGGAAAGATTCGTTGAAATTTGATGGTCTATAAGTCCTTAGACTTGAGAGAAAGAGTTGCGAGAGGATAAACAATAATCTGGCTCCTGGGGTTACTCAGCGTTACTGTAAATGGTGACTTACAAGAAAAGCCCATATCCATAATCAATTAACAATCAGCCAAAAACTCCATTCATGGTGAAAGAGTTAGTGGACATAAGACTCGTAAAGTTCCACAACAATATCTTTTTGGCACAAGTCACATGTAGCAATGACGTGATTGTCATAAATATTATCAGGCTCAGAACCAGCAAAAAGAGCTAGATTGAGTACGACACCATGCCCGCAATTTTCACAAACAGCTGTTATCTTTTTACCGTTAAACACAGCACTCCCCCTTCTTAATTAATTAGTAACATTTTCTACAGTTGTAAACAGGCTGTCATCTTAATTATTTTTAAAGCGGAACGGTCAAGAATAGTGTTTGATTTTATAGTTGAGGAGTTTTGTTGCGCAAAGGATTATGCTAAATCATTGATCGATAGTAAATGGCCACCCAGAGTGGATCCAGGTGGCCATCATTTTATTGCCTTAAATGTCTCTATCAATAATAAGCCGTTTTTCTTTTCAGAAGTGGTGAGTTATGAAACACCCGTCATGAAAGAGTGAAGTAGAAGGTTGCCCCCTCGCCGGGAACAGCCTCGGCCCAATTTTCTCCACCATGGCGCTTGATGATGCGTTCGACGGTGGTCAGGCCGATACCGAATCCGGGGAAAGAGCGTGCGCTGGAAAGACGCTGGAAGGGGCGGAAGAGATTTTCTGCTTCTGCCATGTCGAAACCAATGCCGTTGTCGGCAACGGCAAAGATCAGGTGACCATCCTGTTGCTTTGCACTCAAGGAGATATGAGCTTCACCTTTTCCTTGTGTGTATTTACAGGCATTGCCAAGCAGGTTTTCCAGTGCCACTTGCAGCAAGTCCGCATCACCGGTGACATGCAGGCCGGGGCTGACATTGAAATGCAAGGTTCGGTCGGGCTCGGTCAAGGCAAGTCCAGCGCAGATCTTTTCAGCCAGGCCAGTCAAGTCGATCTCTTCGAGTTGTAACTCCTGACGGGAGCTTTTGGCGAGGGTCAACATCGTGGCAATGAGGTCATCCATCCCCTGGCAAGTATCGATGATTGCCTGCTGGCAGTGCTTGCCTTCATGACTTAAGTGCTCTCCATCGAATTCCTGCAATAATTCTCCCGCCAATGTGATGCGCGTCAGATAGGAACGCAGATCGTGAGAAAGGGAATAGCTGAAGGCTTCGAGTTCGCTGTTGGCCTCCTGCAAGTTTTTTTCTCGTTCTCCGAGTTCGTGGGCCATAAAGTCGAACGTCTCGGCAAAACTTCCCAGTTCGCCACCTGAAATCTGACTGGAGACCCTGACGTCCAGGTCGCCATTAGCCAAACGTTGCGAGGCGCGTTTGAGAAGCGCAATTCGATCCACAATCGAGTGTTTACCAACAACAAAAGCCACCAGAAATGAGAGCACAACAAAGAGCAGAAAAGTTGATACATTGACAACCAGCGCTCTCTTTGACATGGCCAGAACTTTCTTTTTCGATATTCCGGCTCGTACGTACATGTAGGGCTTCTTTTCACCGGGGAGCCACAATTTACGATAGGTTGTTATGCGGGTATCATCATCCCTGCGTAAGAATTCAAAACTCTCTTTGTCAGGGCCATCTTCCATGTACTTCAAAGTATCCGGGGGGATGGGCTTGCCAGTGAGCGTGGCAGGGTCTTTCCCTCTGTTGACTATAATTCCATTATGGTCAACAAAAACATAGTTTGCATCATGACGCAATTGAGCCTGTTCAAGGATAGTACGCATGACATCAAGGTCAAATCCGAGAATAATAACACCATTGAACTCATTATGATCAAGGAGAGGATATGCCACATGAATGGTTGGTTTATTCAATGGCCGGCTGATTACAAACTCGCCTGAAGAAAATCGTTTCGTTTGCTGAGCACTCTTGAAATAGCGTCTGTCATCTACAGATTCATATTTATTTGATGGTACTGCAGATGCCCACACCTGACCTTCAGCGTCGGCTACCTGTATGTTGATATATTGGGGACTTTGTTTATGGATCTCAGCAAGAATGGCCTGTAAATTATCAACGTCGCGGTTCTTAACCTCTGGAAGTCCTGCCAATAAAACACACAACAGTTTAGCTTCGTTTGTAAGAATCTCCTCCTGCGATGCCAGACTGTCAGCTAGCTTTTGCGACTCGATAACTGCATGTTGATAGTCATCAGACCGATCCTCCAATCCCGAATAAATGATTATCCCCAAGGCAGGGAGGGTCAGCAGAACGGCCAACAAAATCAACTGAATGCGTATAGATAAATTTGAAAATTTAGGATTGGCCAATTCTCTGCTCCTTACAACTGCGACCGTAGCAAAACCCTAGTAATATAGCCTAACGACAGAAATGAAAACAAGTACGATCCATCTCCAATTCGCCACGTCGTGTTTAGACAAAGGGGTTGCCCGCAGGAAACTGCGCCAGCAATAGTTCAACAATTCGTACCGTAGCACATGACCTCTCACAATCTTCCCAACATTGCCCCTCTTTGATTTGAAGCATTTGTATTGGTCGAAATGCGAAAGTACAGCCCCTGACAAATAATAAATGGCCACCCGAAGTTGATCCAGATGGCCATCATTTTGTTTATTAATGTGCGTCTTAAATTGCTCTATCAATAACCCGCCCGTTTTCGTCTCGGCAGTGGTGATAAAGAATAAATGGCCACTCGGAATTGCTCCAGGTGGCCATCATTTTGTCGTTCTAAATGTCTCTATCAATAACAAGCCTAATTTCGTCCTTACAGTGGTGATTTTTAGTAATGCATAAAGCTTATAGGAAGGTGTGATGTGCAAGAACGAGAAGATTAAAGCTGAGAGGTGGCAACAAAAGAACAACCAACAGCTTGATTCTTTTGCCAAACCACCTTGAGGATATCTTGGGTAATTGGAAAGGGGATGTCTTTGATAGAATAGCCTAGTATTTTTAACCCATTCGTCTTTGGACAGACGTCTAGCTTTTCGATATTGACGTTTAGCTCAAGTTGCATTCCACCCTCGCAGACATCAACAACCGAGGCACTAAACGTTTCCGGGGTATCAAGGACCTGGAGCAAGCACATACCATCCTTGACTTTGTGACGCTTAAACTTACGAGTGTTTTTGATCTCCAGCTTTTTGTGTGTTCCAACTAGGTACCCATTCGGAGCAAGATCTTCCGGAGCCTCATCAGAAAATTCAGCTTCGTATTGCAAACGTCGACACCTTGCGTGAAGACTCCCTTCGCAATAGCTCTCAACCAACAATTGGTACTGTCTAAAACTGGATTTATATCGATATGTTTTGTAGTAGGTGCAGTTGTCAGAATTTTTGCAATTCATCGATAGACCCAATATGGAATAAATTCAGGTTGCTATCGAGATGCAACCCGGCGGTCTCTGTTGAGATCCGTGGCTTTCCGAACCTGTCTCACGACAGGGGTGGCGATAATTTGCACTAAACCTACAAAAGAAAGTATGGTTTTTCAACTAAAATCTTTAATGGACAGGCACTAGCTGGACGGAAGCATTGCCTGCTTAAACTAAAAGGCCACCTAGGGACGAACCCTGATGGCCATATTTTGTGTCCTAAAAGGCTCTATCAATAATAAGCCGTTTTTCGTCTCGGCAGTGGTGACTTATAAGAATCCCCTCGGAGAGTCAGTGTTCACTTCTTCTTGAACATAAATATCAGAAGCTTAACGACTGCGATAAGAATAGAACCATATAGAATAACCAACACTAAAACTTCAAGTTTCTCGTTCATTTTCTATCCGTCGACTAAAAGTGAATGAACAAGCTTCTTAATCGCCTTAAAAAAAGAACCCCGCAGCTCAGGAGGTAGAGAGCTGCGGGGCGAAAGTTTCTTTTTTCCGGAGGTTTTGAAGAAAGTTTGGATTCGCCTGCCACAGCAAAGCGTCAACTTATCTTTGGGCCGTCGCCACAACAACCCTTTGATGGTTCCTAAGATAACGGATTGTTCAATATAAATAAACGTGGAGACTCGTAAAGTTCACATCAATGTTGCGCTGAACCAGACTGTGCAAATGCACACCTTATGATTAATGAGCGTCTTAAATATCTCTATCAATAAGAAGCCGGTTTTAGCCTCATAAATGGTGACATTTAGCAATGTAGCGTTGGTGTACAACGGGGCGGGGTTTTGTATCCGGGGCTCTTCCGGGTCGTTGGAAAATTAACGTTTGAAAATGAAAACTTATTATGTTGAACACTTCTAGCTATAAAAGTTACCTTTTCAGTATGAATTACAACTCAATTTTTCTCGCCTGTCCTGAATGCCAGAATACGATACGTCAATTCACAAAAGACATTGACCGTATTGATGCTCGCGTATGTCCTAGTTGCGGCGAAAGAATCTGCATCAAAGAACACCGGCACAACCAGAGCCCACAGGCAGAACATGCCCCGAATGGCTTTCGGGTTGGGACACACAAAAAGCTAAGAATTGAGTACACCCGAAAGCACAAGCGTCACAAAGTCAAGAATGGTATATGTTTACTCCAAACTCCTGACAGCAAAAAAACATTCAGTGCTGAGGTTATTGATTTAAGTGAGG